>NZ_FODD01000043.1 GCF_900110255.1 Actinacidiphila rubida | reverse complement strand
CTCAAGCAGTTCACGGATCTGCGGCTCGACCACATCTACGATCGAACCCTTCGGCGCCCGCTGATACTTCGGCGGCGCATCGTCCGCGATCGCCCTGCGGACAGTGTTTCTCGCGATGGCCAGCTTCCTCGCGATCGCCCGCACCGGCATCTGCTCGGCGCGATGAAGCCGGCGGATCTCCGCCCAGTCCTCCACGCTGATCACCCATCCTCCCGGCCTGACTCAACGAGCCAGACCCTTGAAGGGGGTCAACTTTCAAGCGCCGCCACTGGTCCACTTTTCAGCCGTCGCCGACAGCGGGCGCGGCAGCCCGGGGCATCTGGCAGGAGACGGACACCCGTTGACCACCGCGGGAAGCCGGACGAACGGCGACGGGCGCGGGGCGAGCGGCCCGCGCGCAGTCGGGCGGCGGGACGCTACGGCTCTGCGACGGGTGTGGGCGGAGTGCCTGCGACAAGTTTTTCCAGCGCTCCCTGAGCCGGGCCGAACGTTGCAACCCAGGTCTCGACGAGGTAGATCTCGCTGTTCTCGTCGATGGCCAGGAAGAACCGGCCTTCGTCAAGTTCACCGATGGGAAAGAGGCTGCGGCCGATTTCCTCGCCCCACTCGGCAAAGCGGTCCGTCTCGCTTGCCAGGCACTGCGCGTCCAGGTCGAACGAGACGTGCGAACCCATGCTCAGCCCCCCGAACTCGGCGAGGAAGCGTTCGGCTGCCTCGTGCATGCGGACGTGACCGCTCTCTTCCAAGGTCGCCCGCCAGACGTCGGTAGCGACCTGGCGTCCGGGCCACCACCCTGCCGCACGCAGCGACTCTTCGGTCCTCGCGGAGAAGTCGACAGATTCGGCCGGCTCGCGCATCGGGGTCGCCGTCGCATCCACCCATGCTTCGATGCGGGCCCGGGTCTCCTCAGCTGTCTCCCGGCCAGGCAGAGGCTGCCCGGCTTCATCGGGCCAACTGGGACGCCACTTCAGGAGCCATTGGTCGAAGTCGTCGCGCAGGAAGCTGCGGTCGACCGGCTTGAGCCGCAACTGGGGTCGATCATCCGCCCACCAGACTTCGAAGTCGGCGACCGTTCCCACCACCGGCCAGCGCTCTGGTTCGACGGCCAGCAGCAGCACGTCGACAAAACCTCCGATCGGAAGGCCCAGATCCACGAAGAACCCGATGGCGCCTGGATGAGGAACGAGGCTTACCCGCCCTTCCAGTCGCTGTCCCAAACGCAGGTCCTTCCGGATGCGATCCCACTCCTCGTCACTCACCACGAGGTGCATCCTCGCAGCCGTCTGAACAGGCGTCGAGGATCAAAGAGAGGCCCTGACAAGGGCGCTGTGGACGATCACGCACATCCCCACGTCCGCGGTCACGTACTTCCCCAGGTCGCCGAGACGGTGCTTCGTATCCTGCTCTCCTGATGGTGCCGCCCTGCCTGCGCGTGCAGTCGGACCCCCGTCAGCATCAGAGAAGGGGGAAGCGCCGTGTCGAGCCTCGTGGTTGCCCGCGCTGCGCTGGGTGAGCAGGGGCGTCCCCTCACTGCCATCGGCCGAGCCGCAACGCTTGTCTGGCTCACCTTCGGTGACGAGGTGCCGTGGGTGAACCATCGCGGCGAGCAGATGGTGCGCTGCGCGGGCCGATGATCGGCACGTACGCCGTGGCCGCCCGCGCGCCCTGCTGGCGCAGCCAGGCGATGGCGACGTGGGAAGCCGGCACGCCGAGCTCTGTGCCGATGTCGAAGACGGCCTCGACGATCGCGGTCTTCTGCGCGGTTTCCTCGAAGAACCCGACGGCCTTAGGCCGGGCATGCTGCCACCGCACCAAACGTCGGCGAAGCAACGTGACCACACCTTCAGAGGTCGACGGAGGCGCTGAAACTCCCGCGGTCCCACCGATCAGCGCGGGCGGAAGGCACCGGCAGGAGGGGCGAGTCGACCGAAGGACCACCCAGGACCGTGCCCAACAGCGCGACATAGGCGGCACGAGCCTGCCATCGGCTGATCGTGGTCTCAAGATCCCGCACATGGTCCGCGGCCCCTTGGAAACCCCGGGCATGCGTGCGCGGCACTCGGGTCATTTGTGTGAGTGGGCGCCGACGTAGAACAGCAGCCAGAGGAATCCTGCGAAGACGTGGCCGGCGATGACGTACACGAACACGCGGAGGATCACACCGCGTTCCTTGTACTTCTCGCTGCCGGCGCCCTTATCCCGGGGGGTGCCTGGCGCGAGGCCGTCGGGTTCGGAGGTGGGCTTGTCGGGCATCAGTGGGTTCCGTTCTGCAGCAGCCTTGGGGCAGCGTCTGGGACAGGGCGCGGCGGTAGCTGGGGGTGAGACATGCTCACCTGGTGCTCGGAGTTTGGAAACGGACTCGCATGGATTTCCCGGCGCCGTCCGGCAGAGCCTGCGCGCGGAGGTTCCCGCTGTACTGCTCAGCCAGCTCCACGACGGTTCGAAGGCCCGCGCCCAGCGACGGTGGCGAGAGGTCCGGCAGCCGCGGGTCTTGGTCCGCCACGTCGACCATCAGCCGGCTGCCGTGGATCGTGATCGTCACCTCCGCCGTTGCTGAGCGGCCGCCGGCATGGCGCAGGACATTGCTGACGAGTTCGCTGACGACCAGCAGCACGGCGTCGCTGAACGCGGAGCGGCGGTCGAATCCGAACTCAGTAAGGACCTCGGTCACGTCGAGCCGAGCGGCCGTCACCGCCCCGGGCTCCAGCGACAGCGTCAGATGAAAGCTCCGGCTCTCTGCCCGCCACCTGCCAACGGTGGCCACACGCGTCACCGGGACACCTTCTGCCCGTGACATCTACGAGGCTGCCCAAGCAGCGTCGGATGCGTGCTCGAGCCCGGGCGCCCCCGCCGGATGACCTGTCGGGTCCGTGATGGGGGTGTGAGGTGCGCTTGCTGAGCGCCGGCGCCGTTGGCCATCACTGCGTTCCTGCCGGGGCCGGGATGCTCGACGGTGCGGCGGCGACGAGGCCCTGGGTGTGGAGGTACCGGTGGGCGTAGGCGATCGCTTCGGGGGTGCCGGCGAAGACGCGGCCGGCGTCGTGAAGCCGGTCGAGGACGCCGAGGGCGTTCAGCCGGGTGAGGTGGTCCTCCTGGACTCCGGAGACCAGGACCAGGGTTCCGCGCCGGGTCAGCCGCTCGATCGTGTCCCGAAGGACCTTCGCCCCGGATGCGTCCAGCGCCGAGACCCGGGACATGCGCAGGATCACCGCCTCGACGTGCGCCTGTTCGGTGAGCTCCAGCAGGAATCGGTGGGCGGCGAACAGCAGCGGGCCCTCGATCCGGTAGGCCACGATGTGCTCGGCCAGTAGCGTCAGTTCCTGCTCGTGCCGGTCGGCGGGGGCAAGGTCCGCGTGAAGCGGCACCTGCTCGAGCCGGGCGGCGCGGGCGACTTGCCGCAAAGCCAGGACGCCCGCGGCGACCATGCCCGCGATCACCGCGGTGGTCAGCGTGAACACCAGCGTCACGGCCGCCGTCAAAGTGAGGGTCATGGCCTCGCCGCGGCCTGAGCGCGCCAGTGCCCGCACGTTGCCGACCTCGACCATGCGCACTGCTGTGGCGATCAGGACGCCGGCGAGCGCGGCCAGCGGAATGTGCGCCACCAGCGGTGCGGCGGTGAAGACGATCGCGGCGAGCACCGCGGCGTGCACCAGGGCGGACAGCCTGGAGGCGGCACCGCTGCGGACGTTCACCGCGGTACGGGCGATCGCCCCGGTGGCGGCGACACCCCCGAACAGCGGGGCCGCGACGTTGGCCAGGCCCTGGCCGAACAGTTCCCGGTCGCTGTCGTGCCGCTCGGACACGCTCATCCCGTCGGCGGCGGAGGCGGACATCAGCGATTCCAGGGCGGCCAGCGCCGCTACCGCCAGCGCGGGCAGCAGCAGCGCGCTCAGGTGTCCCGCCTCGAAGAAGCCGACCGAGGGCCGCGGCAGCCCAGCCGGCAGGGGGCCGATGGTGGGGACCGGCAGATCGAAGGCCGCCACCGTGAGCGTCGCGGCGACCACGGCGACCAGCGAGAACGGCACACCGGGGCGCAGGCGTGCCCCCAGCAGCATCACGGCGGCAACGCCGGCGGCCACGCCGAGGACCGCGCCGTGGGGATGGGCGGCGAAATCCCCGGCGGCCCTGACGGCCACGACGGCCGGGTTGCCACCCGACGGTGCGTGCACGCCCAGCGCATTGGGGATCTGCTGCAGTCCGATGACGGCCGCGATGCCGACGGTGAAGCCCTCGATCACCGGTACCGGCACGTACGCCATCCAGCGGCCCGCGCCCAGCAGGGCCAGCGCCATCAGGAGCAGTCCCGCCACCAGCCCCACCGTCAGCACGCCGTCGGCGCCGTACTCGTGGACGATCGGGACCAGGACCACGGTCATGGCCCCGGTGGGACCGGATACCTGCAGGTTGGATCCGCCGAAGACGGCAGCCACCGCGCCGGCCACGATCGCGGTGACCAGCCCCGCCTGGGCTCCCATGCCACTGGAGATGCCGAATCCGAGGGCCAGCGGCAGTGCCACGATTGCCACGGTCAGGCCGGCGACGAGGTCCCCGCGGGGGTGGCGGCGCATCGTGCCCAGCGTGGCCCGGTTCGGCAGGACGCCGGTGATGCCCTGCCGCAGGAGCGCACCCACGGCGAGGACGGCAGCCCTCACGAGGCAGCCGTCTCGACCGTCTGAGCCGTCTCGGCCGCGTCCGCCTCCTCGCGCAGCTCCGCGAGAAGATCCTGCTGGCCGGCCAGCAGTTCGGTCAGGATCCGACGGGCCGCGCGCAGCAGCTCCGCGACATCCCCGCCGGCGAGGGAGTAGACGACGGTGTCGGCCTCTCGCACCGACGTCACGATGCCGGAACGCCGCAGCACCGCCAGCTGCTGCGACAGGTTGGACCGCTCGACCTCGATGCTGGCCAGCAGGTCGCGCACCGGCTTCGGCCCGTCCTGCAACAGCTCCAGGATGCGGATCCGCACCGGATGCCCGAGCATCCGGAAGAACTCGGCCTTCGCCTGGTACAGCGGAACCTGCATAGCGCTCAACTCCCCACCCGGCCGCTCGAACCGTCACCGATCGGCGGGACCTCGACACCGTGTTCGCGGGCCAGCTGCAACGCGCTCTCCAACTCGTCCAGGGCCCCACGCGTCCCCAGGACGTCGGTCGACTCGGCGGCCGCGCGCAGTGCCGCACGCGCCGCCCGGACCCGCTCGATCAACGCCTCGGTGAACTCGTCCACAGGAACCCTCCGATGCCGGTCGCCGTCCAGCGGGCGCGGGCCACCCCGTTCCGAGAGCACCGAGGAGAGCACCACCTGTGCCATTAATCCATGAATTGAAGAAATTTTCAATCCGTGCTGAGCGGGCGCCGGTCCAGGCCAGCTGGATGATCTCTTGGCGGCCCGCACCGTTCGGGCCATCGTCACCCCGGGGCGACCCGAGACGGCCCATCGTCGGGGGTGGCCACGGGGGGCCACCGCGCTCCGCACGCCAGGCAAGACCGGGTGGCGGGACCAACCGACGAGGCCGGGAATCGCCGCGTTCCTCGTCACCGCTCCCCAGCCGACACTGGCACTGGCACTGGCACTGGTGGGAGAGGGGTTCCCGGCGGCCGGGAGCGTGACGGCCAAGGGCTGAGCCGCCGGGCAGACCAACTTGTGCCGCCTCGCCCGCACCGCGACAATGCCTCATCCCCGCGCCGCAGGACCCGCATGATCTGCACGCAGGGGACCGCACTCGACGAGCCCACGGCTATCGCCGTCGCGGTCGGCGGGAACCGGGCGGCCGAGCGCCTGCGACTTCGCAGACTCGTAACCTCACGTCCGCGGGCGTGGTGCCCTGCCCAAGCGGCTACTGGCCTACGGGGGTGCGCACACCCAGTGAGACGGTTGGCCAGCACTCTGCGCAGTGATACCTCGAGGCTGCGCCCGCGGAGCCCTTCTGGGTCATTCGGGTTGCCGGAGATGGCTTCGAACAGGTACCGACCTACCACCTGATCCGCGTGCCGGGCCGATCACCTGCCCTCGATTGGGAGGACAAGCTCGTCCTGCGGGCTGAAGCCGGCCCACCCCCACCTCGGCGCCGGCCAGTTGCTGGCCAACGTCCGGACGCCCAGCGGTGGACCCGCCCGGCAGGTCACCGTCGATCAGGACACCGCGGCCGACAGCGACTTGCAATGGGCCTACGTCCTGCACGCCCGCGGTGTGAACGACCCGATCGCCCTGCTGCGGAAGGCTGACGCGGACCTGACCGGTAGAACCGTGGTCAGCGATGCTCGTAGTTGAGCCTTCCGAGAGGCCAGTGCGACAACCACGTCGTGACGGCCGCGTGCAGCGGCGCATCCAGATGGGCACGATCGGCGCGAACCCAGGAGCGGACGTCCGTCGCCCGGGCGTCTCCGTGGGAGGGATAGATGTAAACGCAGCCGATCACCTGGCCGGTGGCAGGCTCGATAACGGTGTAGGTGAACCCGCGGCGCTCGATGAAGTCCTGCTCGTGACGATGCAGGTCCCTCAGATTCGCCTCCAGACTCATCCCGTCTGCGGGAGGCCACCCTCGGTCCTGGAAGCCTGGCGTCGCACGGATGTGCTCGATGCTGCTGGTCCAAGCTGCATGGTCGGCGGCATTGTGCTGGGGCCCCAGCGGCTCCAAACGGAACTGCTCGGTGGCTAGATCCACGGGGACGACGAAGTCGTCCGGAACGAAGGCGTCGTCGGTCATAGGCCCGAGGCTATAAGGAGGGTCAGCCGCCTCGCCGACAAGGTGTCAGGGCCCATGGCCCTGGCGCGGCGACAGATCGAGACCGCAGCCCTGCTCGCGGCCGACACACCAGACCCACGCCGTCACAACGCCGGCTTCCGCCTGGAGTGGCTCCCGCGCAAGGAGGCGAGGGCACGCGGACCCGAGCGGTGACTTGATTGTCGCGTCAAGTACTCTGCCTCTAGATGACCGGTCCATTAGCGAGTGTGGACGTGGCCGTGCGCGTCCACGCTGCCGAATCGTCCGGTCTTCGACGTACTCCTGTCCCCATGCGGACGCAGCCCCTCAGCACGAAACGGAACCATGACAAAGGTCGTCATCACCTCGCTGCCCACGCAGGGACACTTCGCGCCGCTCTCAGCGATCGCCGACGACCTGGTCAAGCGCGGGCACGAGGTGCTCTTCTACACGGGCAGGCTGTTCGAGGAGCGCGCGAAGGCGACCGGCGCGCGGTTCGAGCCGTTCCCCTCGGAGATCGACTACACGGAGCGGGCACCAGGCTCACCGCCGCCCGAGCACGAGCAGCTTCCGCCCGCCGAGCAGATCTCCTACGTCCTCAAACACTTCTTCCTCAACTCCGCGCCCTACCACGACACACGCCTGAGCGAACTGCTCGCGGAATTCCCCGCGACCACGGTAATCGGCGAACTCTCCATCGTGGGAACGCTTCCCATGGCACTGCGCGCTCCTCGGGGCCGGCGGCCGACCCTGGTCCAGATCGGCATCGCTCCCCCGACGTTCGAAAGCGTGGACACGGCGCCCTTCGGGCCCGGCCTGCGCCCAGCACGCCGCAGGAACGCGACCACTACGCGCAGATGCGCTCCCACGCCCGGACGGCGCTGGCCGACGTGCAGCAGCACGCCGAAGCCGTGTTCGCGTCCATGGGCGTCGCACTGCCGGACTTCCTGTTCAACGCCTGGTGCACGATCCCGGACCACCTGCTGCAGTTGAGCGTCCCGGCATTCGAGTACCCGCGCAGCGACGCTCCCGCGGGGTTCCGCCTCATCGGGGCCATCCCTCCGGGCCCCGCAGGTGACTTCCCGCTACCGCACTGGTGGGCCGACCTGACGGCCGGTCGGCGGGTCGTCGTGGTCACACAGGGAACGGTCGCGAACGAAGACCTCGGGCAGCTCGTCGTCCCCACGATTCGGGCCCTGGAGGGCTCAGATGCCGTCGTCGTCGCCGCGACCGCACGCCCCGACGGCCCGGACCTGGTCCGTGCCGCGCTGGGCGACCGCGTCCCCGAGAACGTGCGCCTCGCCGGATTCGTCCCCTTCGAACACCTCCTGCCACTGGCGGACGTCCTGGTCACCAATGCCGGGTACGGCGGGGTGCAGTCCGCGCTGCGGCACGGTGTCCCGCTCGTGGTCGCAGGGGAGACCGAGGACAAGCCCGAGGTCGCCGCGCGCGTCACCTGGTCGGGCACCGGGGTCGACCTGCGCACGGCACGACCGGAGGAAGCCGCACTCCGCGCCGCCGTCGACAGGGTGACGTCCGAAGAGTCGTTCCGGGAGCGCGCGGAGGCCGTCCGGAACGAGATCGCGCAGCACGACCCCTTCGCGGCCGTCGCCGAGATCGTCGAGCGGGGTCGACCGACGACGCGGGGCTGAAGCCCAAGCCTCAGGCGCCCGCGTCCCCGCTGGTCCGCTCGATCGGGATCCAGAGCAGGGAGTCGGTCCCGCGCCGATCTTCACCGGCCGCGCCCGCAGGAGCTCCGGACCCGGTCGGCTCGCAATGGCTGCCGACTGGACGCGCTCGAAGGCGGATTCGTGTGAACGGAGCAGGGCGACGCGGGGGTGGCCGGCACGGCCACCCCCGCATGAGCAGTCCGGAGACCTGCCTCTGGTCAGGCTGTCGGGACGTAGGGGAAGGTCGCGCGCGGCTTGGAGGTGATCGACTCCTTGCCGATGGCGAGGGTGACAGCCCGATTGGCAGCGAAGGAGAACATCGCGTCGGGAGCATTGTCGATCAGCGAGCGGCCGTTCCAGGCGGCGAAGCCGAAGGACGCAGGCGTGCCGACCGTGTAGCGGAGGATGTTCGGCAGGAACCTCTCCGCCACCGTCCGGCCGTAAGCCTCGGCGTGTTCGGCGTTTCCGTAGGCCCGTACGACCCCGGCCACCTTGTCCGTGATCACCTTCCCGTAGGTCTCGCGGTCCTCGGAAGGGTGACTTTCGTTCAGGTGATCGCCCAGGTGCTCGTCCAGCTGGGTGAACAGCGGGTGGATCATCGGCAGCCCGGCGCGGTTGATCTGTCGCCAGCCCCCAGCGTCCGTCGCCAGAGACACGAGGCCCCAGACACCGATTCGGCGATCCGGCCCCGCGATCGGGGCAAGCTCCTCGTCGATGAGTTCCAGGACGAGCGAGTACACCGTGTGGCCGGCGAACAGGTTCGTGGCCAGGTCCGGAGTCCACTCGCCCAGCTCGATCCTCGTGCCGGCCTCGAAGGCGGCCCCCACCGCGTGCAGGACGTCCGGCTCGATCCAGAAGGGGTCGCCGGCCTTACCGGCCCAGGCCCGTCCACTCTCGAACTCGACGACCTGCCCTGTACGGCCCTGGGCGAGGACAACACCGCCGCCGAAGGCATCGCGCGCCTCCGCCCCGGCCAGCCGGCGTACCTCGTACGGCTGAGTGCCATCGCCCTCCGTCTCGCCGAAGGTGAAGCGATAGGTGACCTCCTCGATCGCGTCGCCATTCCCGTCGATCTTGAACTCGTACTTCCCCTCGGGGTGAAGACCGCGCGGGATGTCCTCGCCGGCGAGCGAGTGGCTGTGGTTGGTGACCAGGACCGTGCCCTGCTCGCCCCGGAAGACGTACAGATCGGTGATGTCCAGCCGGGGGTCCTGCCGGGCGATCGGAGAGTCCAGGTGGTGGGACATGGGGTGCGCTCTCTTCCAAGCGTTGGGTCGCGGCGAGCGAGCCGAAGAAACGAACCGGTCGTCGGCTGCCGCAAGGACGGGTCTTCTCCATCGCCTGACCGCACCGGGAGCCACCGGGCTCCGGGCGTGGGCCAGGCGTCGCGGCCGGCAGTGGCGCGGTACGGGGCGTCTGCGTCTTTGCAGAAGCCCCACCCGTCCACCGCCCGCGCTCCCTGATCCTCGGCGGGCGGGAGCCCGCCGGGTACCACCCGATCGGGAATGCCTCTCTAAACTGTGGTTATGAGAACGGCACCCCCCGACCTCAGCAATCTGAGCGTGCTGACGTCAGTGGCGGAGCTCGGCAGCATCGCGCAGGCCGCCGAGCGCCTGGGGATCAGCCAGCCGGCGGCGAGCAAGCGGCTGAGCCAACTGGAGCGCCATCTCGGGCTCAGGCTGGTGAAACGCGACACCCGCGGCTCGGTGCTGACCGTCGAAGGCAAGGCGGTGTGTCAATGGGCCGGGCGGGTACTGGCCGAAGTCGACTCGCTCATGGTCGGCGTCGCCGCGTTGCGCGGAGAACGCGCCATCGATCTGCACCTCGCGTCCAGCATGACGCTCGCCGAACACTTCGTGCCACGGTGGATCAGTGCTCTTCAACGCGTGGCGCCCGACACCTCCGTCACCCTCAAGGTGACCAACTCGGAACGCGTCACCGCGCTCGCCACAGCGAAGCGCATCAACCTGGGGTTCATCGAGACGTCCGCTGTTCCGTCCGGGCTCAACTCACGTCAGGTCGGCAGCGATCGGCTCATCGTCGTCGTGGCCCCCGAGCATCCCTGGGCGCAACTGCTGGAGCCCGTCGACCTGGACGAGCTGGCCCGGACCCGGCTCATCGTCCGGGAAAGAGGTTCCGGCACACGCGAGACCCTCGAACGAGTGCTCGCCCGGTCCGAGGCCAGGCCGGTCAGGCCGCTGATGGTGCTCGACGCCAACGCCGCGGTGCGCAGTGCCGTCATCGAAGGGGCCGGGCCGGCCGTGCTCAGCGCGGTCTCCGTCCAGGAGGACCTCGCCAACGGCCGCATCGTGGAGGTCCCGGTCAGCGGAGCAGACCTTCACCGGCAGCTTCACGCCGTGTGGCCGGAAGATCGCGCACTGACGGGTGCGGGCGGAGAGCTGCTTCAGATCGCACTACGCAGTCGCACCGCATGATGCCCCTGGGGGCGGACACCACGCTGACAGATCCGAGCCGCGGCACTCGCCGAAGGCAGTGACTCGAACGGGTCATCACACCGCTCGGGCAGGCCCAGCGACAGAGGTCACCGCATTGGCCCAAGGCGGCACGCGGGTGGACTTCGCTCACATGCGAGGAGAGCGCCTCATGTCTACATTTGAGGTGGAATGGGTGTTTCGTACTACAGATCAGCTAATTCCTTGCAATGCCTTGACGGCACCCTCTCGCGTCCCGCCTCACTCGGAGCCTACGAACCGCCGGAGGCCGTGGCAGCCTTCGCTCATTGCGGCACCCGAGTGTGCGGGCACCACGCCCACATCGAGTCGGAAGCCGTCGCCGGGGCTCCGGCGGACGCACCGTCCGCCCGGCGAGTGACCTGCGATGTGTGCCACCCGGCCGAAAGCGCCGCCGGACGCCACTGAGACGGGGCATCGGGCCGGCGCTGCCGCAAGGCCCACGCGGCTTGCCCCTGTCCGGCCACCGCTCGTCATCGGGTCCCCACGACACGCCGCTGTCGGCCCGGAAAGGCCGGCTCTCATCGACGACCTCTACGTCTTGGCCGGTGAAGGCAGCACTGTGTTCGTCGTGGACGTGATCTCCAACATCACCGGCGTCTCACCCGAACCAGCTTCCATCCCGAGGTCCGCTACGAATTCGAGGTGCACCTCGACGGCGCCGAACGCGAAGCGCTGACCTACCGATTCTCCTTCGGGCAGCCCGACGCCGATGGCAGCCAACCGCTGCGGGTGCACGCCTTGGCCGGCCCGGACGCACGCGAGGACTCCGCGGAGGGTGAGCTCGTGCTCGAAGGCCGCACGGGCTGCCGGCCATCGTCAACGGGACTGTGGCCAACGGCACCGCGGTGGACCTGTCGTCCTGGCGGCCGCGGGAAGCGATGTGTTCGCCCATGCGGGACCGCAATGACGTCGTTCGGCGGGATGGTGAGTGGGTTCGGCGCACGCTCGAGGAGATCGCGGTGCCGCCGACAATCCGAGACGCCGTCACCGAGCGGCTTGCCCGGATCGGCGCCGAGGCACAACGGGTTGCTGGCGGCTGCTGTACTGAGCGAGCCCGCGGACGAACGCACCCTGGGCGCGGTCAGCGGACTGGGCGGAGCCAAGCACTCCGCGATCGCCCGGCCGTCGAAGCAGCGGTCGCCGACGTCGGGCGCAGCGGCCTGCTCGTCGAGTACGGCTCAGGCGAGGGTCGGATCTCCTTCCGTCACGCACTTGCTGCCCGGACGGTATACAAACGTGCGGTGCCCGCCGCGCGCCGGGCTGCCCACCGGAGCGCGGCAGCCACGCTGGAGACCATGCGGCCCAAGCCCATCGGACGACTCGCCCACCATTGGCGGGAGGCCGGTGAGACGGTGCGCTGGTGCGGGTACGCCGAACAAGCGGCGGACATCGCTCTCGCGACCGGCGACCACATCGCCGCTGTCACCTCCGTCGCCGGCGGGCCGAGATGCCTCCGCAGGGGCCGCCCCAGATGACCACCGCCATCGCCGCGCCGGACGAGAAGTTCCCCGCCGCGGCCGAGCGCCTCGAGGCCGCCCGCGAGGACCTGCTGGCCTTCGCCGCGTTCCCACGCGTGGTCTGGAAGTCGATCTGGTCCAACACCCCGCAGGAACGGCTGAACAAGGAGATCCCCCGTCGCACCGACGTCGTCGGGATCTTCCCCGACCACACCTCGGTCATCCGCCTGATCGGCGCCGTCCTGGCCGAGCAGACCGATGAGTGGATCGAAGCCCGCCGCTACACCGGCAGCGAAACCCTCGCCCGCTGCCGCCTCCGCCCCATCGAAGGACAGGCCTCCGAACCAGTCACCGCCACAGCTTGACCGCCTAACGTGCAAACATCAGCAGTCCGGCTCGGCCAGGTTCGGGAGCGGTGTTTCCCTACGTAGCCAATCAATGCCAGGCTGTCGCCGTGAAGGGTTACATTCCGCTGGAGACGACGAGCTTCGTCGGCAGGGAACGCGAACTGGCGGAGCTGGAAACGGCCTTGAGCCGGCGTCGGCTGGTCTCGTTGACAGGGGTCGGCGGGGTCGGCAAGACACGGCTGGCGCAGCGAGCGGCGGGCGTGGCGGTCGGCGCCAAAATCGGGCAAGCACGGGACATCGGCGGACGAGCCGGTTCCGAAACTGCCGTCGGAGTCTCACGCTTCCCCGATGGCGTCTGGTGGGCCGACCTGAGCACGCTGGAAAGTCCGCGTTTGCTCCTCCCCACCATCAGCGACGCAGTCGACCTCGCCGACCACTCTCCCCAGATGCCCGTGGAGGCGCTGTGCGAGTGGCTGGCGGACAAACGGCTGCTACTCGTCCTCGATTCCTGCGAGCACCTCGTCGAGGAGTGCGCCCGCCTGCTGGGAGACCTTCTGACTACGGTCCCGGGTCTGACTGTTCTGGCCACCAGCCGCCGCCCGCTGGCCTCATGGGTCGAGGACATCCACGAGGTAGCGCCGCTGCCGGCCGACGGGGCAGAGGCACTCGTCCTGTTCAGCGAGCGGGTGGCGGCCAGGCTGGGCCCCACCTGGACGGCCGAGCCGGGCGCACTCGAGGCCGCCGCGTCCATCTGTCGCCGCCTGGAGGGAATCCCGCTGGCGATCGAGCTGGCCGCTGCCCAGGTCGGCCCGACCGCTGTCGGCGAGGTTGCCGCCCAGCTCAGCTCGCGCTTCGATATCTTGGCCCATTCCGGTTTCGTCTGGCCGCGGCGGCACCAGACCATGCGGACCGCGATCGGCTGGAGCCATGAGTTGTGCGCCCCGCTGGAGCGGCTGCTGTGGGCCCGCCTCAGTGTCTTCCGGGGCTCCTTCGACCTCGCTGCGGCTCAAGCGGTCGCTGTCGGCGGGCCCTTGGCTGCCCAGGAGCTGGAGCCGCTTCTGGAGCGGTTGGTCACCCAGAGCGTCGTCGACAAGACCACCGGTGACATCGGCGACCGCTACCGCATGCTCGACACCATTCGCGATTACGGCCACCAATGGTTGCAAGAGCTCGGCGAAGTCGCCGAGCACACCAGGAAGCACGGCGAGTACTTCACCGCACTCGCGCGACGGGCTGATGCCGGCTGGCCGGGCAGCGGCCAGCTCCTCGGCTACCGAATGATCGAGGACGCACACCCCGATCTGCGTTCCGCCCTGGACCACTGGCTTGTCCAGGACCCGGCCCAGGCCGCCGAACTCGCCGCGCTGCTGGTCTACTTCTGGACCTGCTGCGGTCATCTCAAGGAGGCCCGCGACTACCTCGATCGCGCACTGCAAGCCCACACCCTTCCTGGCCCGGCCCGCACTCGTGCCCTGATCGGCCTCGGGGCGACCGTCACCCTGCTCGGTGACCACGAGCTCGCCGCTCGGATCAGCACCGAGGTGCAGGCCGCGATGGACCTCGCCGGCGACAAGGAGGAGCACATCGGCGCCGCGTGTCTCACGGGTCTTCTGAACATGCTCACCGGCCATCCGCATGAGGCCCTCGACGCCGTACGCGCGGCGCTGAACGCCGCCCCGGGCGACGCCTTCGACTCCTCGGACCGGCTGCGCTGCCACTTGATCGAGGTCCTGTCCCTCACCGCCCTGGGTTCCTTCGCCGAAGGCCGGGAACGTGCCATGGAGTTACGCGGACGGTGCGTACAGGTCGGCGAGGTCTGGACCCGCTCCTATCTGGATTACCAGCTCTCCCTCGTCGCCCTCTTCTCCGGATCGCCCGCGGAAGCCGCCGCCTATGCGCGCGCCATGCTGGAGAGCAAACAGCTCCTCGGCGACGCCTTCGGCATCGCGCTGGGACTGGACCTCCTGGCGGCCGCGCTGGCGGCCGACGGCCACCCGGAAAACGCGGCGTCCGTCTACGGCACCAGCGGTGCATACTGGGCAAGCGTCGGCCACCCGCAACGCGGAGCACCAGAACTGCAGGCGATGCGCGAGCAGTGCGAGCGGACAGCCCGCGCCGCGCTCGGCGACGACTCCTACACCACCGCCTATGCCCGCGGTGCGACCATCCACGGCCCCACGGCAGTGGCCACAGCACTCCGCCTTTGACTATGGACGGCGGTCCAGGTCACTCCCGGTGAGACGGTCGGCTGAGCGTCAGGCCGTACCGCCGATGAGCCGGACTTCGACGCCGCCCGCAACGGCCGCTCCCTGCCGCATAGTTCCGGCGCCGTCGAGCGCAACGTAAGGAGTTCGGCATTCCTTGCCGAGCGATGCGCATGCGCATCCATCGGCGCAGTTCGGAGCCGAGGCGGGGCGGACGGCGGCAGGCACGCCGATAAAGAAGGCATGCCCGTGGCAGGCCCAGAATCAACCTCCTCGTGGGCCACCAATTTCCACGGCAGGTAGTAGTGCGGCTGATCTTCGGCCGTCGCTTCGGAACGCGTCAGAACGGCCACCACGGCAGGTGGCCGCCCGGGCACCTGCTCCTCAGGTAGGTGCCCGGGTCCATGCCGTTGTTGACGGAGAAGTCGACGGCGAACAACACAGCGCAGAGCACGAACGCGCCCAGCAGAGCGACCGCCGCACGGCTCCACCGCCTCTGGAGGGGGCAGACGCGCCTGGCGAGGAGGTCCCCCGCGACGAAGGCGGCGCCGTAGACCAGGACCCGGAGCAGCAACAACGGCAGCCACAGCGCCTGCCCGTCGTCGGGCGCCAGATACTCCCCGGGCGCCTCGTCGCTGCAGTACGTCCAGGTGCTCACCAGCGCACCGCTGAGCAGGAGCGAGGAGACGACGCCCGCCAGCAGGCCGATGAACACCCGCAGGCATCCGACTTTGCTCTCGCTCCTCGGCGCGACGAGGCCCGCCGGGTTCGCGGAGGCTGGGTTGGTGGGGGCCGGGTTCATGGGGCACGCCTCTCGTACACATCTCACGGACGGCCGCAGCCGCAGTGATCGTACGGCAGCGGTTCGCAGCGAAGGGGCGGGGGCGCCCCACCGGATCACCCGGTGGGCCGCCCCCGGCGGTCAGCCCCGGATCAGCCCTTGGACAGGCCGATCGGGCTGTTGGGCAGGTCACCTCCCTGCCAGTCCGACCCGGACGGAGGCGCCGTCAGGCTCGACGGGTAGGACTGGTACTCGGAGTACGGAGCCAACTGCGAAAGGTGCGCGTTGATCTCGTCGTCGATCGCCTGAGGAGTCAGCTGGTCCGGCTTGTAATGCGCGTACAGATCGATGCCGATCTGCCGGCCGACCCAGTTCCCCTGGGTGTTCGTCTGCGCGGCCCAGGCGTTGAGTTCGGCGCCGTGCTGGAGGTCGCCCGCACTGAATCCGGCCGCCCGCCCGACGTAGCCGTACGAGATGTTCGCCCAGATGTTGTAGTAGAGCTGGACGTTCGGGTTCTCGTTGAACCGCGTGTAGCCGGGGATCTCGCCCTGCTTGCTCGGCATACCCTGCAGGATCTTGACCACGGGGCCCTTGAAGTCCCACGGCTGGCCGGGAGCGACCATGGTCGCCCATTCTGCGAACGCCGACGTGATGTAGCTGCCGGGGTCGGCACCGGTGAGACCGCTCCACCACGGCGGGTTGGTGCCCATCTTGAGTTCGTCCTTGATGTCGCCGAACTGCCGGCTGCCGAGCATGTTGAAGATGGACGTGTAGATGAAGTCCCGCAGTGCCGTGTAGCGCGCCGACTTGGCGGCCTCGGCCTGCTGGGCCGCGTAGCGGTTCTCACAGGCCTCGATGCCCGCGACGTTACCCTCGCAGCCGCTGCCGTCGTCCGCGATCAGCCGGTGCCCGTCGAGCTCGACGTTGGACAACGGGTTGCCGCCGCCGAACGCGTAGCGGTTTCCGGTGTAGGGGTCCGTCGTCATGCCGCTGTCGGCCAGGGAGCTCTCGTACATGTCCCTGGTCAGGAACCGGTTGTCGGACGGGTCGTAGGTGCGGAACCCCATGTTGTAGTTGCCGGTGTCACTGTCGATCCGGTCCGCGTTGAACCGGTAGACGTTGTACGGGCTGGCCGCGGAGGTGCCGGAGGCGCCGTCGCCGGTTCCCTTGTCGACGCCGGTGTCCTGGCTGGTGTCGTCCTTTCCGTAGGCGGTGTAGCCGTAGGTCGACTTCGTGTTGCCGCTGGCGTCGGTGATGGCCTGCACGTCGGTGTGGGCGTTGTAGCTGTAGTAGCTCGCGGTCTCGGTCCCGTCGGTGGCGTGCGCGATCTGGTCGAGCCGTTCACCGTCGGGGGCGTACTGGTAGGTCTTGGTGACCGTGCCGTTGACCGTCTCGTCCACGATGGCCTTGGACGTGGCGAGATAGTCGAAGGCCGTCGTCTTCGCGCTGCCAGTGCCGGCGTTCTCGACCTGTGTGACGGTGCGGTCGTACGGGTCGTAGGTGTAGTCCGTGGTGACCGTGCTCGATCCGGTGTTCTTGGACTCGGACGCGATGTGGTCAAAACCGTCGTAGGTGTACCGGTTCACCACGGTGCCGGAGGCTGTCACCGTGTCGGTGCGGCCGAAGGGGTCGTAGTTGTAGTCGAGCGTGTTCCCGTTGATCGTCGCCGCCAGCAGGCGGTTCCGATCGTAGGTGTTGTTCGTGGTGGTCGCGCCGACGGTCTGGCTGGTGATGTTGCCCGCCAGGTCGTAGCTGTAGGTCTGGTTGTCGTTGCCGTCGGAGTTGGTGACGGAGGCGATCTGGTCCCGCGGTGTGTATGTGTCGGTTGCCGTGCGGTTCAGGTCCGAGGCGCTGTTGTCCGCGCTCTGGGTGGTCGAGGCGTCCTGCGTCTGGTTGCCGTTGGGGTCGTAGGTGTAGCTGTGCTGGGCCACCACCGTGCCGCCGGAGGTCTTCTCGACCGCGCCCGCCAGCGAATCGTCCAGATTGTAGGTGGAGGTCACGACATTGCCGTTGGCCTTGGTCTCGGTGGATATCCTGCCGGTGGCGGTGTAGGTGTAACCGGTGGTCTTCCCGCTGTCGCCGGAGTTCTCCTTGTTGACCACCTGCGTCACCAGGCTGCGCACGTCGTAGCCGAACGTGGCGGTGCCGCTGTCGTGTGTCTGGCTGACCAGTTTGCCGACGGAGTCGTAGCCGAATCCGGTGGTGTGTTTGACGGTGCCGCTCAGCTTCTCCTGCAGCTGCGTCAGGCGCCCCAGTCCGTCGTAGGAGTAGGCGTAGTCGTCGTACTGGGCGTTCGGCGACGTGTCGGCCAGGTCGCTGAGACTGCCGTTCGGGTCATAGGCGTAGGTGAAGGAGAGCGGCTGCGGCTGGGTGTCGCCGGAGTTGTCGCGGACCACCTTGATCGCGTCCGCGGTCACCGTCCCGCCGGAGCTCTGCGCCAGCGAGACCTGCTGGCCGCTGCCCGCCTGGGTGAAGGCGAACTTGCCCAGGGAAACCCACGTTCCGGCGTTCTTGCTCTGGTCGACAGTCGCGGTGGCCGTGCTGGTACCGCCGTTGTACTTGACGGTGTATCCGGCAGCGGTCGCCGCCCCCGCCACACTCGGGTACTGGGCGTAGACGGTGTAGTTGCCGTCCTGGGGGATGTTGAGGTTCCAGGTGAAGGCGTCGGTACCCGACCCGGACGCGTGACTCTGGTAGTTGGAGCCGTCGTAGCCGGTGCCGGTGCTGGAGGTGCTCCATGTGCCGGTCGCTGCCACGTTCTGGGTGTCGGAGTTGTCGACCATCTCGACGTTCAGGCCGACCGGGACGCCGTTGTCGCTGTGCGTCGCCAGCTTGCCGTCCGGGAAGTATGTCCAGGCCTGGGTGCGGGAGGAGGAGCCGCCCGCGCTGGTGATGCTGCGAGCGGTCTGCTTGCCGATCGCGTTGTAGTCGTAGGCAGTGGTGATGCCCCAGGGGTCGGTGGACGACTTGGTCCAGCCGTTGTCCCAGTAGCCGGTGGTGGTCACGGCCTTTGCCGTGCTGTTGCCCGAGGCGGGGGCCGTCACCTTGATGACACGGCCGTCGGCGTCGTAGGTGTAGTCGGTCTCCGGCGCGGTGTTGTAGTTCGCGTCGTTCGGGTTGTAGGCCCCGAACTCTGCGCTCTTGCGGTTGTCCGCGTCATAGCTGGTCTTCGTGGTGAAGGCGTTGGCGATGCCGGAGGCCACTCCGCGAGGTGAGACGACGGCGGTCCGGTTGCCGGCCTGATCGTACTGGTACTGCGTGGTGTCGTAGCTGATGGTGCCACCGGAGCTGGTGTGCGGTACCTGCTGCTGGATCAGGTCGCCGTTCTGGTCATAGCTGAGCAGCGTGGTGTTGCCGTTCTGGTCCGTGGTGGACGACTTCAGACCGTCGATGCCGTACGCGGTCGAGGTGGTGTCGCCTGCCGGGTCGGTCACCGTGGTGGCGCGATGGTCCAGGTCGTAGTCCGTCTTGGCGACGTGGCCCAACGGGTCGGTCACCTGTGTCTTGTTGCCGACGGTGTCGTAGGCGGTGGTGGTCTTGTGCCCCTCGGCGTCGGTGACCGAGGTGGCCTGGTTGGCAGCGTCGTACGCGGTCGTGGTGGTGTACGAACCGGCGGCGGCGCCCTGGACGTTGCCGTCCGGAGTGGTCGTGGTCAGCCGGTTGCCCACCGCGTCGTAGGTGTACGTGGTGATGCGGGCCGGCGAGCCGGTGCTGTCCTGCGGGGCGGTGGCCGACGTCACCTCGTCGTTGCCGTCGTACGCCATGCTCGTCACGGCGCTGTTGGCCGCGGTCTTCTGGGTGACGTTGTCGTTGGCGTCGTAGAGCGGGGCGGGGGTGGTGATGAAGAGCCCGTTGGCCTGGTCCTTGGGCTCCGTGACCTCCAGCGGGCGGCCGAAGACGTCATAGGTGCGCGTAGTGGTGTGGCCCAGTGCGTCGGTGGCCGACGTGATCTCGCCACGCGAGCCGTAGACCGTGCTCCCCGTGTTGCCGAGCGGGTCGGTGGCACTCTTCGGGTAGCCCGACGGGTCGTAGGCGGAGTAGGTGGTGGTGTTGTTGCCCGGGTCCTTGACCGTCAGCAGCTCACCCAGGCTGTCGTAGGTGTAGCTGGTGGTGTACCCCGAGCCCGCTGCAGTGCCGGCGGGGCTCTGCACGCTGGTCAGGTTGCCGTGCGTGTCGTAGCCGTAGTGCCAGTGGCGGCCGGCCGGGCTGACCTTGTCGGTGATGTCGGCGATGTGGCCGGACAGCGCGGTCTGGTACGTGTAGGTGATGGCGGCCGTGCCGCCCGCGTTGGCGACCGCGTCCGTGTGGCTGAGCGGGACGCCGGTGTTCGGGTCGTAGGTCCAGGTGCTGACGGCACCGTTGGCCTCGGTCAGCGATCTGACGTTGTTGTCGGCGTCCCAGGCCAGGTTGGTGGTGCGGTTCAGCGGATCGGTTGACTGCAGCAGCCGCCCGTTGGAGTCGGACTCGTACGACGCGGCATGACCGTTGGGATCGGTCACGGTGGTCGTGATCACCGAGTTGGCGACCGAGCCCGGCTCGGTGTAACCGATGCCCGTGGTGTGACCGAGGCGGTCGGTGATGTTCTGGGTCCACCAGTGGACCTTCGGATCCGTGGCCGGGTCGTAGTAGGCGATCTTCGTGCTGTTCCCCCGCGGGTCGGTGACCTGCGTGAGCTTGACGTTCTTGTTGCCCTGCGTGGCGTCATAGGTGAAGCCGAAGGTCTTGGCGGCGCTGCTGCCGGACCCGTCGACCATGCGCGCCATCAGGCCGTTGGTGGTGTAGTAGAAGGCGATCGTCCGGCCGGATACGTCGCTGATCGACTTGACCTGGTCGATGATCTGCGGGTCCGTCAGGTTCGTACCGGATACCAGGGCGCCGGTGGAGTCGACGTAGCTGTAGGTGTCGCCCTTGGCGTAGTAACTGACCGTCAGGGTTTTACGGCCCGTCGGGTCGGTGATGTACGCCAGGAACTCCCGCGGCGCGTTCTGCGACTGCCGGGAGGTGTAGGTGAAGTCGGCCTCGTTGCCGTTCTTGTCCACCACCGCGGTCGGGAAACCGTTGCAGTCGTAGTAGAACGCGGTACGGTCCGGGCGCGTCATCAGCCAGGCGCGCGAGTTGGTGACCTGCGGTCCGCAGGACGCCAGTTGCTGCAGGAACAGGTGCACGCCGGCGGGGGATGTCCAGGTGCTGGTGGTGGAGTTCCAGGTCCATACGTGGCTGGTGCCGTCACCGTCGGTCATGGTGACCTCGGTGGGGTTCGGGTTGGGGTGGAAGTCCAGGGGACTGCCGAGCCGGGTCGGCGTGGAGGCCTGCAGGGACCACCCGTAACCCATCGCCGCGTCGGTGGTGTCCAGCGAGTTGTACGAGACCCGGACGAAGGTGGCAAAGCCACGCGACGGGTTCGAGAAGGCGTTGTAGTTCCACACCGTGTTACCTGAGGAGGCGTTGCTGTACAGCGCCGCGCCCGCGCCGGTGGCCCGGGTGGTGTATTGGTAGAACTTCTCCAGCCCGAGCTGGTTGGAGCCGGGCTCCTCCACGCCTGTGGCCTGGGCCAGCGATCCGATGCCACCGCTGGAAGTGGACAGGTAGGCCCCGGTGGAGGTGTTCTTCAGGTCCCACGCGAGTGCGTACTGCCCGCGGGTGTTGGTGTCGCTCGGGGTGGGCGGGGTGACCTGTGCGTTGATGGTCTGCTGCGAGCCGGGAGCCATGTCGGCCGGCAGTTTGGTGGTCAACTGGTTCCCCGAGCCGGTGACGTCGGTGCCGTCGGGCAGGGTCCAGTGGTACGTCAGCTGCTCGGTCGAGGCGGCCCAGGTGGAGTTCGTCGTGTTGTTCACGGTCACCGGCACCGTGTAGGTGGTGCCCGGTGCCATCTTCGTCGGGGTGGTCGGCGCGTAGTACGTGTCGCCCGGGGTCGGGTCGAGGTAGGTGACCACCAGTGCCGGGGCCAGCAGCGGCTCGGCGGTGTTCGGGCCCGCGAACAGGGTCCGCTCCTGCGGCGCGCCCGACGCCTCACTGGACAGCTTGATCTCCAGACCGTGGTTCGAGCTGGGCGTGTTCACCCAGCCCTGCACGATCCCGGTGGCATCGAAGTTCTGGCGGTTGGGGTCGTCCGTCAGAGCGGAGATCGTACCGTTGGCGGTGGGCGCGTAGTCGCCGCCCGGGGTGGTCCAGGCCGTGCCGGTGGCGGCGTTGTTCCAGGTGGCCTGCGAACCGGTGAAGCTCCGGTTGAGGGCGTGCAACTCGTAGACGGCCCCTGCGGTTCCGGTGGTGGTCTGCTCCTGCCAGACCTTGAGGTGAGCCTCCATGACGGTCGCGGTGGAGGGGATCGAGGACGGCAGCGTCCCGAAGCCGAACACCGCGCGGGCGTTCCCGTAGGTGGCGGAGTTGTCACCGACCTCCAGCCACTGCTGCGGCACCGAGGAGGAGCCGTCGGACAGGGTGTTCAGCACCGTGGTCGGCTTAGCCGACGACAGCGTGGTCGCCGAACCGCCACGCAGGATCACGGTCGTCAGACCAGCCTTCGGCAGCCTGACCAGCTGGGTCGGCGCCGGAATCAGCGCCCCCGAGGCGGTCTTGACCACCACCATGTAGTAGTAAGCGTTGCCGTACGGGTCGGTGCTGCTGGTCGGCGTCGGCTGTGCCGTGGTGTCCGTGAAGCTCGTGGTGCCGGCCGCGACCGGAGCCACCTCGGTGGAGGACGACGGAGTGAAGGTCTGGTACACGCTGCGGTGCACCTGGTACTCGACGAGGTCGTTCGCCGAGTTGCCCGTTCCATTGGTGTAGCCGGACCAGGACAGCTCCGCACCGGTGGAGTGGATCACCGACGGCGGGTCCAACGTCACGCCCGGCACCCCGTACGTGAGCACCAGCTGCGGGTAGTTGGCCGTCTCCCCGCCGTAGGCGTAGAGACTTCCCTCGTACCGCGGACCGCCCTGGTTGAGCGTCGACTCGTTCGCCGCCTTCACCACGAACCCGTAATTCGGCGACGTGCCGTTGAGCCACCCCTGCACCGTGGACGTCACCGGGAAGGAGTTCCACACGTCCTGCGTGTTCGCTGCCTTGGTCGCGGTCCCCGACAGGGCGCCGGTGATCGCGTTCGCGCTGTTCCACGTCGCGGTCGTCGGGTCCCAGGCCGCGCCGGCCGCGTGGGCCTCCAGGGGAACGTTGTTCGCCGCGGTGGTGTGCGTCTGGTCGTAGTACAGGTTCAGCGACGCGGAGGAGATCGTCGTGTTCGCCGGGACCGTGGGCAGCGGGAACTTGATCAGCGCCCGCGACGCCCCGGTACTCGTGGTGCCGACCGACAGCCGCCAGCTGGTGTCGTAGTTCGACGACGGCCCGTCCGAGGAGATCATCACGTTCGCGGCCTGCGACGGAGTCGGAGCGACCAGGATCGTCGGATCGATCGTCACCGGATAGCGGCGCCCGGAGGCGGCGAGCCAGGACGCGTCGGGGCGCAGCGTCAGCCGCAGCGTGCTCGTCGTGGCGTTCCAGTCCATCGACTGCGAGATCTTCGTCGAGTACACGTTCCCGTACGGTGAGGAGGCATCCGCGCGCGCGTCGGACATGTACGGTGCCGGGATGACGAACGCCGGGCTCACGGCCTCCGTGCCGTAGAAGGCGATCGACCCGTCCCGGCGCCGGCGGGGGGTGAACCCGCCGAGTTTCAGCGTGAAGGAGTACGAAACTCCGGGTGAGGGCGCCTTGTTGAGGACGATGCGCTCCTTCAGGCCGCCCTCACCGACCTGGTACGCCAGATCCGCACCGCCGGCCAGCGCACCCGGATAGGTGACGGTGTCGCCGGACACCTTCGGCACTCCGGTACGGGCCTTGTCGGCGCCCATCTGCACGTATCCGGTGCCCTGTTCCACCCGGACCAGCGAGTTCGCGTGCGCTGAGAAGTAGCTGCGCAGCGAGTTGGAGGCCGCGGCGAGAGAGAATCCGCGGTGGGAGAGCGGGACGACCTTCGTGGAGATCGTCTGCCATGCGCCGTTTCCGTCCCGGTAGTGGACGGGCACCGCCGAGAGCACCTCGCGCACCCGGCCGTCCGACAGCCGGAAGAACGACGCGTTGGCCGTGCGGCGCTGTTTCAGCTCGGCGACGACGTGGGCCTTCGGGTCCGCCTTCACGCGCGGCGCGGTTCGCCCCCTGGGCGCTGTCCAGTCGAACGTCGAAGACTTGGGATGGGACGGCTTGATGCCGGTGACATCGCCGTTCTTGTCGCGTGGGATCACGCTGGATCCCTTGGTGTGCGTGGTCGCGTAGGCGACCTGCGGCAGCGCGGTCGCGAACATCGCCGCCACCGCGGAAACCACAACCAACCGTCTGAGCCGTGCCATTCTCACGTCCCCTCATCCGAACCCGTATGGGCGCGCACGGCCCGAAGACCGTCCACCCGCACACCGCAACAGGGCCCGGGAACGTCACCACGGGACGCGAAGAGTGACTCACGTCACACGACTCATGTGAGGTGACCATCGTTGCCCCGCTTTGCCCCCGCCACCCGTGAGGAGAGGTGCTCACAGGGTCTACAGATACGACGAACAGCCGCTGTAACGTCTGCGCTCGCTGAGACAGCCGCGCCGCCAAGGGCGTTGCCACCTCGGCCAACCGCTGTACCAGAGGAGGGGGACCGCACATGTCCGCATCGGCCCGCACACTGCTCTCCCGGATCACCACCGTCTCCGCAGCCGGAACCTGCCTGCTCGCCGCCGCCTGCAGCGGCACGTCCTCAGCCGCCGGCCATCCGGCACAAGACTCCCCCCGGCCGACCAGACACATCGTCAGCTACCAGGTCGACGGCCACGGCACCGCCGACATCACCTGGTCCGGTACGTCCGGCGGCACCGCCACGGGGGTCACCTTGCCCTGGCACAGGACGGGCCAGCGAAGCGACGGCACGCGCGGTGTGACGCTCACCGTGGTACTCGGACGGACCGGCGGGAAGGCCACCTGCTCCCTCACGGTCGACGGGCGACGTGTCGGCACTTCCCTCGCCCAGGGTTCCTACGGCCGCGCCGCATGCACGACCCAGGCCACGGCGACGGCACGTGGCAACGCCGCATCCGATGCCTGACCCGCACTTCCCGCCAACCGGTGTCTCCTCCAACCGCGCATCAGACGTGCTGCTCACGGTCGCCATCGAGCGCGCCCGCACCGGCGACGAGGACGCCTTTCGCCTCGTCTACCGGGCTGTGCAGCCGCGCCTGCTGAACTACCTGCGCGCCATGGTCGGCGAGACCGACGCCGAGGACATCGCCTCGGAGACCTGGGCCCGCGTCGCACGCGACATTCGGTCCTTCACCGGGGACGCGGACGGCTTCCGCGGCTGGACCACAACGATCGCCCGCCACCGCGCCATCGACCAACTCCGCCGACGGCGCCCTACACTGCCGCTGGAAGAGATCGGCCAGCGCCCCGCGGCCGACGACACCGAACAGGCCGCCACGGATTCCCTCTCCACCACCGCCGCCCTCGCACTCATCGCCCAACTCCCCCACGAACAGGCCCAAGCCATCCTGTTACGCGTCGTCATAGGCCTCGATGCCGCCTCGGCCGGCCGCATCCTCGACAAGAAACCGGGGGCCATCCGCACCGCGGCCCACCGTGGCCTGCGCAGTCTGGCCGGCAGGCTCCGTGAGCCGGTGCCCTCGGGGAACACGGTGTGACACCATCGACTCGCGATCAGCGAGAGGGGGCGCAATGAGCAACGGCAGCCCGGACGAAGAACTGGACGCCCACGAGGCGGAGGACCTCCTCGAGACTGCCCGCCATCGCCGGCCACCGGCCGACGACCCTGTCGCCGCCCTGCTCTCCGCCACGACGTTTCCCGACGTGGCACGGGTAGGCAGGGGCGAGGAAGCCGCGGTCGCGGCCTTCCGCGCCGCGGGACGATCCGAGGCCCGGTTCGCCGCGCCCGTCAAGTCCACGGGTCGCCGTCTCCTGAAATCGTTCGGGATCGCGGCCGCCGCGGCACTCACCCTGGCCGGCGCAGCCTTCGCCGCCGATCGCACGGGGATGCCTCTCCCCTTCAGCCACGCCACGCCTGCACACGCCCCCTCAGGCACCCCCTCCCCTCTCCCTACCGGCATGCCGACTTCGGCCCATGGCCCTCATACGTGGGAAACCAATCACGCACAGCCGCCCGAGGCGCCGTCGCAGAACGTTCCTCGCCCACATTCCGCGGTCCGCACTCAAGAGGTGCGCCCGTCACGACTCGGGAAGAAGCTGCACCCGCACGTGGCCCGGCCCCACGGTCCCAAACGTGGGCACTCCGCCGCCCGCGCGGTCGGGCTCAAGGCCGTGCCCAAGGCGGTGACCATGGCCGTTGCAACTGCCTGGTACACGCAGCGTTCCGGTCCGCGAATGTCGCCCGACGAATCCTGTGCGGCCCCGGCGCCCGTCCCCTGACCTGCCGGGACGGCGGCATCCCATCCCGCTGCGCCGTGCGTCCCACGTTCGGGCCGCACAACATCACGGTCTGCACCGCCGAACCCGGCACCGAGGACGCCGAACGCCTCGAACTGCTCGCCGTCATAGGGACCCAGTCGCTCGTCGACCGAAGGCAGGGGCCTGACGTACGTTCCCGGCGCACCCGGCTCAGTGCACGCAGCGCAGGCCGTCCAGGAATACGTCCAGCAACACCCCCGCTCTCTACCCGGCGAACCGTAAAGGGTTTGATGAGACCTGGCGGAGCCGGCGGCCTCGCTCGTTGTGCGCCGATCTGAACTTCTGAAAGGAACGCCGTCGTGAAGACCTTCACCTTGCCCGGCACCGACATCCTCGCGCCGAACGTCGTCCTCGGCCTGATGCGTATCGCCGACAAGACCGACGAGGAGGTCCGGGAACTCGTGCGCACCGCGCGTGACGCGGGTATCGACTTCGTCGACCACGCCGACATCTACGGCGGCGAACTGCACGCCTGTGAGCGCCGCTTCGCCGAGGCGATGGCGCTGACCCCGTCGCAGCGCGACGAGATCACGATCCAGACCAAGGCGGGAATCGTCACAGAGGGGCCGTACTTCGACTTCTCCTACGAGCACATCGTGAAGTCGGTCGAAGGTTCACTCGCAGCCCTGGGGACCGACCGCATCGACATCCTGCTGCTCCACCGCCCCGACGCTCTGGTCGAGCCGGAAGAGGTGGCTCGTGCCTTCGACGAGCTCGCGTCCTCGGGTAAGGTCCGGGCCTTCGGCGTCTCGAACCACACGCCACGTCAGATCGACCTGCTGCGCAGGTACGTGCGCCAGCCCATCGTGGCCAACCAGCTTCAGCTCTCGATCACGCACGCGCCGATCGTCACGCAAGGGGTCGCCGCGAACATGCTCGCGGAGCAGCAGTCCGTCACCCTCGACGGCGGCGGGATCGTCGACTACTGCCGCCTGAACGACATCACCGTCCAGGCCTGGTCGCCCTTCCAGGCCGGTTTCTTCACGGGCGTCTTCCTCGGCTCGCCGGACTACCCCGAGCTCAACGCCGTCATCGACCGCCTCGCCGCCCGCTACGACGTCCCCGCCATCGCGATCGCGACCGCCTGGATCACCCGCCACCCCGCTCAGATGCAGGTCGTGCTCGGCACCACCAGCCCCGAGCGCGTCGCGGGCGCGGCCCAGGGCTCGGACCTGCCGCTGACCCGGGCCGAGTGGTACGAGCTGTTCCGCGCGGCGGGCCACCTCGTTCCCTGATTGCGGGACGCTGTCGTCGACCTGCGTCGCCTGGACTCCGGCCCCGGACTGCGTCCCGAGGGGGACCAGGTCGTCGATCCTGACGACCGACGTTCGACCCTGACGGCAGCGGGTTCTCCGTGCGCAGGCCCCGGTAGCGGCGCTGTTGCCGGGTGGGCGGTGAACGTCCGGGAGCGGAGGTGGCGGAGGTGTGGCACGCAGATGTGAAGCAGCGGTGCCGGGTCGGTGGGTAGCCCCAGGCCGACCCGGCACCGCCGGGCTCACCTCACCGGGTCGTGAGTGCCACGTTCACCGGCGGGATGACGTAGGGCGTGTCGGTGACGAAGGCCAACTGGGCCTGGTACGTGCCCGGAGTGGACACCGCGGAGGCGTCCGTGCGCACCTGGACGGTCACGGTCTTGCCCGCCGGGACGGTGACCTGGGCCCGGGACGTCGAGAGCCATCCGACGTCCGAGCCGGTGACGCAGGCGTCCTGTCCCGGCAGCACCTCGGCGTACGGCGCCGGCATGGAGGAGGAGAGCCCGCCGCCGACGCGTGTCAGACCGCAGGCCGCGCCGCCGCGGAAGAGCGCGTAGGTCGCATTGGGCAGTGCCGACCACACACCCGTGGTGGGGTCGTACTCCTCCGCCTGGTTGGTGGCGTCGTAGGTGACGATGCCGCCGACGATCTGCAGTTTTCCTCCGGCGCCTGTGTAGCCCATTCCCCAGGTGGGATTCGGCATGTCGGTCACGCGCTTCCAGGTGTCGGACCCGGCGCTGTACTGGTACGCCGCGCCGGTCGGGTCGTCCGTCACCGGCCCGATGCCGCCGGCGCAGACCAGGCCGTCGCCCGATGCCGCGCAGCCGAGCAGTACCTCGTCCTGCGGGTAGTCGGCCAGCCGCGTCCAGACGTCCGTGTGCGGGTCGTACCGGTAGACGGACGACGCGGTGTCGCAGAGGGAGGTGGAGCAGCCCGCGACGACGTACAGGTGCCCGCCCACGACGGCCGCGGCCGCGTCCGTTGCCGCTGCCGGCATGTCCGCCGCCCGCGACCAGGAGTCCTTGGCCGGGTCGTAGACGTACGTCGTCGACGTCGGGTCGCCCTGCGGGTCCCAGCCGCCGGTGACGTACAGCTTCCCGTTGACGAACCCGCCCATGGCGTTCTCGCGCGCCTGCGGCATGGGGGCGATCGCTCGCCACGTCCCGGCGGACGGGTCGTACGCGGCTCCGTCGGCCGTGACTCCCGAGTCGTTGTAGCCGCTTACCGAGTAGACGGTCCCGCCGTGCTCCGCCACGACGTTGTCCATGATCGGCGTGGGGTAGTCCGGCAGGTCCGACCAGGCCGGGTTGACCTCGGCCTCCTTCGGTGGTGGCGTCCCTGCTCCGGCCGCGTGTCGGGGGCCGAAGGGACGCGGCGACGTCGCAACCTTCGTCCGCTTCAGCGGCGCTCCGGGCGAGGTGTCCTGGTGCTTCCCACCCTGAGGGGTGAAGCCGCCGTCCTGCTCGACGATGCTCACCGTCGCCGGCTGTGTGCCGGTGTTGGTCAGCGTCAGGGTGCTCCTCTGCGACGTCGTCGAGGAGCCCTTGCCGGAGCGCACCGAGATCGATGCCGGTCCGGCCGTCACCTGTCCGGCCTGCAGCGCCCAGTCCTTGTCGACGACCGCGTGCGCTCGCGGGGTGACCGTGGCCGTTGCCGTGGTGTAGTGGCGACCGGCCGCGGTCGTCGACCGGCCGGCAGTGCCGGGAGCGAAGAGCCAGTAGAAGCCGTCGCCGAGTGCCGGGTCGTCGTTCGTGGTCCCGGTGACGCCGGGAGTGCCGCCGGGCATCGAGACCTCGGCGCCCGTCAGCGGGGCACCGGTGTTCGCGTCCGTGACCTGGCCGGCGACGAGTCCGCCTGCCTGGGCAGTGCACGAGCGCGAGCCCACGAAGACGTTGTCGAGCTCCCAGAAGTTGTCGTAGTCCCCGGGGAACCGGAAGCGGACCTTGACGTCGGAGGCCCCGGCGGCCTGCGGCAGGGGCAGCGTGATCTGGCCCTGGATCATCAGGTGCGGTGTCGTCCAGACCGTCTGCCAGGTGGCGCCGCCGTCGAGGCTGAGATCGACGTAGCCGGTCTGCTCGCCGAACCCGGGGTAGTAGAAATAGGTGTCGAAGCCGATCTGCGGGGCCGTCTGACGGGTGAGGTCGAGCGTGGGTGTCACCAGGCTGCTGTCGTGGGTGGCGCCGTGGTACCAGTCGTCGAGGATCGCGAACTGGCCGCTCCCGCCCGTCAGGTTGCCCTTCTGACCGGGGTCGTCGAAGACCCACGTCTTGCCCTGCCCGGCGTCGTCGGTGACCGACCAGCCGTCCTGCGCGGCCGACCAGCCCGTGAAGTCGGCACCGGCGCCGTCGTAGGTGTAGCCGTAGCCGGCGGCGGTGCAGGTCGTCGCGTCGACGTCGAGCCCGATGTCGTGGGTGACCGTGCCGGATCCGGCGCCGAGGTCGACCGTGCCCGTCGCCGTGCGGTAGCCGGGCATGTCGACAGGCGTCGCGCTCAGTGTGTATGACGTTCCCACCGGCAGGTGCACGCTGTACCGCCCGGTGACCGGGTCGGTGAAGACGGCGCCGTTCGGATCGCCCTTGACGGTGATCCTGGCGTAGATCGGCCAGCCCTGCCCCGAGGCGTCGTGGACTGTGCCGCTCACGGTGCGGGTCCGCAGCTTCCTGAGATCGACGGAGCGGCTGACGCTGTGGCCCGCCGTGACGGTCACCCCGTCGAGGGTGCCGCCGTCGTACCCGAAGTCGGATACCGCCATCCGGTAGGTGCCCGCCGCGACTGCGACGTCGTAGCGGCCGTGCGCGTCGGTGACGCCGTGGAAGGCGTAGCCGTCGGGGCCCGTGAGGGTGACCGAGGCGCCGGGGAGCGCCTTGTGGTCCGCGGTGACCTTGCCCGTGACGTCGGCGGACGGGCCGAGCGTGAGCGCGGAGACGCCGTTCGGCGTCCCGACGCCGGTCGGCCCGTCCCAGCCGGGACCGGCGGTGCACGAGATGTCGCCGCAGGAGTCGTTGGTGCCGTCGGTCACGTCATTGAGCGACGCGTGCTTGCGGTAGACGTAGCTCGCCGGGTAGGTGCCGGGCACCGCCGGGCCGGCGAGTGCGTACATCGCGGAGACCAGCGGTGAGGCCAGGGAGGTCCCGCCCCACTGTGCCCAGCCGTCCTGGCCGAGCGTGTTGTAGACGGCGAGGCCGCTTTCCGAGTCGGCGTCGGCGGCGACGTCGGCGGTCGCCCGCTTTCCGGCGCACCCGGTCGCACTGTCCTGCTGGAAGCCGGGCGCGGACTCGTACAACGAGCAGCCGCTGCCCCCGCTCCACCAGGCGGTCTCGGTCCACCCGCGTGACGAGGACGAATCCTTGTTCAGCGTCGTGCCGCCGACGGCTATGACGTCGGGGTCGGTCGCGGGATAGCTCTGCACATGGCCGGAGTCGCCGCTCGAGACCGTCACGGCGATGCCCGGGTGGTCGTAGTAGTGGTCGTAGGACGACTCGTACGGGAACTCGCCGTCCACGCCGTACGAGTTCGAGATGGCCACGGCGCCCAGGCGGGCTGCGGTGTCGACCGCCTGCCCGAGGTTCGGCGAGCCGTTGTTGTCCGCCTGCACCAGCAGGATGTGGCAGTCGGGGCAGGCCGAGGAGACGGCATCGACGTCGAGCGCCGTCTCGATCGACCAGTCGGGGTTCTCGGCCGGGTAGTCCGTGCCGCCGCGCTGGTCGACCTTGGTGAAGCAGCCGTTCTCCGTCGTACAGGGGGAAAGCCCGTAGTGAGCGCGGAATACGGCCAGATCGGACTCCGCGCTGTCGTAGCCGAACGCGTCGACGATGGCGACCGTGCGGCCGCCGCCGCCCGACGGCAGGTTGTACGCCTGCTGTATGTCGGTGGGCCCGAGCGAGGTCGGCAGCGGCTCGTCGTCCTGCTGCACGAGCCGGCCCTGCGCGTCGGCCAGACCGTTGGCGAAGCAGCGTGCGTAGGGGGTGTCGTTGCCGTCGTTACCCCGCGCGGTGTCATGGCCGATGTTGCACCCTGCCGGCACGGCGAACTTGTCAGGCGTGGGCCGCGCCGCCGCACGGGTGGGCGGCGGTGGTGCCGTCGCGGCTGCGGGTGTGGCCGTTCCGGCCTCGTTGCCGTCGGCCGCCTGGGCGGTGGTCGGCAGGACCACCGCGGCCGCGGCTGTGATGACCATCACCAGAGCCGCGGTCGACGAGCGGAGCGACAGGTGTGCCGCCCGCCTGCGTCGTCGAGTCGGTGAACGCATGTGCACGGGCTCCCATCTCGCATCCCACTGCGTGCTCGCATCCCACTGCGTGTCAGCTACCTGTCACATCAAGGGAGTTGTCGGGATCCTGTCAGACGGTAAACTCGGCCCACAATCATTTCCGGGTGCGGATTCCTGTCACCTGTCAGAGTTCTGACGTGCACTGACGAGGGGTGACCATGTGGGAAGCGGTCGGCATCTCCGGCGTCGACGCACTCGCGTACGAGGCCCTGGTGCGGCGAGGCCGGAGCGAGGCCGAGACCCTCGCGGCCGACATCGCCTTGTCGCGGGGCCAGACGAGCCGGATTCTGGGGCGGCTGGTCGAGCGCGGGCTGGCCACCAGGTTGCCCGTCAGCCCTGTCCAGTACGTCGCCGTGCCTCCGGATGCCGCGGCGAGCTCGCTGATCGCGGAACGGCAGCGGGAACTGATGCAGTTGCGGGCACACGCGCAGCAACTCGCCACCGAGCAGGCGGCGCTCGACCGGGACACGCCCGATCCTGCCTCACTGATCGAGATCGTCGACGGTGCGGTCAACGTGCAGAACGCCGTCATCCGGCTCCAGCGCACCGCGCAACGCCAGATCCGGGCGCTCGACATGCCGCCCTATCTCGACCACCCGGTGGCCGGCAATCCCGAGCAGTTCAGCCAGGCCGAGCAACGCGGCCTGGTGTACCGCGTCGTCTACCATCCGTCGGCCCTCGAGATTCCGGGTCGCCTGGACGACGTCTGGCGGCGCATCCAGCACGGCGAGCGCGCGCGGGTCTCCGGGCATGTGCCGATGAAGATGGTGCTCTGCGACGACCAGCTCGCGTTGATCCCGATCTCACGGCGAGCGGTGGCCGATGCGGCCTACCTCGTGCGGCCGTCGTCCATGCTCGACGCCTTCAGCGAGCTCTTCGAGGCGATCTGGGATCGGGCTGTCTCCTTCAACCGGATCAAGCGGGCCGGCATGCAGGCCGATCAACCCGCCGTCGCCGGGGAGCTCCTGGGCCTGCTCGCGACCGGGGCCACCGACGAGACGATCGCCCGCACGCTCGGCTGGAGTGTGCGGACGGTCCACCGCCACATCCACAAGATGATGGCGGAGACGGGGGCCGAGACCCGTTTCCAGGCCGGGATGGAGGTCGTACGCCGCGGGTGGGTCTGACCACGAATCGTCACGTTGCCGCGCTCCGCACCGGACCCGGTGGTGATCTGGTCGGCGGCAGCCCGGTACCGGGCCAGGTGGAACCGCCCGGTGCCGTCGGTGCCGCTCGTGGGTGGCCTGGAAGAGGCGGCTCAGGGGGCTGGTCCCGGTTCTTCTGAATTGCAGTCAGGTGAATGCCCCGTCAACCGCCGTCAGGCGGTTGAGGTTCGCACTTGCGCAACTTCGCGTACTCCCCCCGGACTTCTCCTTGTGGAGCGGGGGCGCGACGGCGAAGGTCGAGGCGAGCCGCGGGCGCGCTGGTGCGCCGCAGAGTTGATGTCCCACTACCGGGCCCCGCGCTGCGCAGGGCCGTCGGAGGCACTTGCCCATGTCATCACCCATACGTCATCGACCAGTTCGTGGACCCGGCCACGCAGGACCCGTTGCCCTGCTCGCCGTCACGGCCGCCCTGGCCCTCGGCGTGGCCACTCCCGCGCTGGCGGCCGGGTCGGCGAACGCGCCGGGAAGTGGCGCCGCGAAACCCGCGACCGAGGCTCCCACCCTGGTGGACGGGCTGTCCGACGCAGTGGCCGCCTCCGTGCCGGCCGCGACCGCGGCCCGCACCCACCTGGCGGACCACCAGGACCGCTACCACATCGCCCACCCCGACCGGGACCTGGCCACGGACACCGTGACCGCGGACCCCGACGGCACCGAGACGGTGCGGCTCGACCAGAAGTACCACGGGCTGCCGGTCCTGGGCGGGCAGTACGTGGTGCGCATGAGCCACAAGGACGGCAGGCGCACCGTCACCGGCACGTCCGGCGCCTACTTCACCGACCTCGACGTCGACACCGGCAAGGCGACCCTCCCCGCCGCGACCGCCGTCGACAGCGCGGTGCAGTACGTGCGGAACGGGCTCGCCAGGGGCGGCTACGTCCCCAGCCACGCGAAGAGCGCCGGCGCCTTCTCCGGCGTCGACCACGGGCTGGCCGTCCTGCCCGCGGGCAAGGGCGTCCTGGCCCGCCATGTCACCGTGAGCGGCTCCGACCCCGTCACCGGCACGCCGGTGGTGCAGGAGGTGTACGTCGACGCCGCCACCGGCCTTGCGCTGTTCGAATCGGGCGGGCTGGCCACTTTCGCCGCGCCGGGCCAGGCCCCGGGTGCCGCCGCCCGCCCGCGCGGCACGGCGGCGAAGCCCGGCCAGGCCGGCCGGTCCACGTCCAACGCGATCTCCCGGGCCGGCGCCCTGACCGCCTCTGCGCCGGCCTCCGGATCGGCGAGCGTCACCGGGAGCGGCACCCTGCTCAACGGCTCCACCGTGCCGCTGTACCTGACCAAGGACGCCGCCACCGGCGCCTACCTGCTGCGCGACACCGCGCACATGGCCGACACCGAGCAGCACAACGTCATCCAGACCTGGGACGCCTCCAGCCTGTGGTATCAGGATGTCTCGGGCGTCTGGCCGGACGGCGTGGTGCCGTTCACCTCGCCCACCCCCCAGATCGACCCGGAGCTGACCGAGGTCGGCGCGGTCGACGCACACTGGGCGGCCGGGAAGGTCTACGACTTCTACCGTGACACCTTCCACCGCAACAGCCTCGACGGCCAGGGCATGGCGATCAACTCCCTGGTGGGCGTGACCGACTACGGCAACCCCTTCGTCAACGCCTTCTGGGACCATACCAAGATGGTGTACGGCACCGGCGACGCCGAGTACCGCTCGCTGGCCTCCGACCTCGACGTGGTGGGCCACGAGATGACCCACGGCGTGGTCGAGCACACCGCGAACCTCGTCTACTCGGGCCAGTCGGGCGCCATGAACGAGGCCCTGGCCGACTACTTCGGCAATGTCATCGACATCACCGCCAACCACACCCCGATGAGCGATCCGGACGCCGGCCTCATCGGCGGCGACCTGTGCCGCACCCTGGCACCCGAGGACTGCGCCTTCCGGGACCTGAACGACGGTGCCACGACGAAGAGTTTCGCGGGCATGCCGCTCGGGTCGTCGTACGACAACGGCGGCGTGCACCTCAACTCCACCATCTTCAGCGGGGCGTTGTGGGACATCCGTGAGAGCCTCGGCGGCACGCTGTCCGACCGGATCGTCTACCGTGCGCTGACCTCCTACCTGACCCCCCTGGACGGCTTCGAGGACGGCCGGGACGCGGTCATCGCGGCGGCGAAGTCGCTCGGCGTGCACGGCCGGCAGATGACCACGGTGAAGGACGCCTTCGCGGCCCACGGCATCGTCCCGGGCTGGGAGAAGAGCCTCGGCCTTGACAGCAAGGTGCTCCTCGGCCGGCTGGGCACCCTCCCGCAGTACGTCGGGACGAGCAACGCCCCCAGCGTCGGCGGCGGTTGGTGGGCTGTTCCCAAGTCCAGCCCCGACAGCACCGCCCCGTACTCCGTGTGGGTCGGCCGCGTCGACGGCAAGGGCAAGCCCCGGCAGGTCTCCCCGAACGACGACAGGACGCACCTCAGTTCGGTCACCGACGGCAAGCGCGTGGTGTGGGTGGCCGTCGGCACCCCGTCGCCGGACGACCCGTACACGCACACCTACGACATCCTCTCCGCACCGGTCGCCGGTGGGGCGCCGACGACGCTCTACAGCACCGGCCGCTCGATCAGCGGGCTGAGCGTCGACGGTGACACGGTCGCGTGGTCCCAGCAGGACGAGCAGACCGGGCTCCAGCACGTCCTCTACCTGAAGGGCGGCGGCACCACCCCGCAGACCGTCCCGCTCGGCCGCGACTACAACGAGGCGGTCATGCCGTCCGTGAAGAACGGGCGCATCGCCTACGTCCACGAAGGCCTCTTCGACGGTCAGTACGGCTCCGTCGTCGAGGTCTACGACCTCGCGGCGGGAACGACCAAGGACCTGGGCGCGCCGTCCGAGCCGGAGTGGATCAGCCCGCCGGTGATGACCGCGTCCTCGGTGTACTGGCTCATCGACACGAACTACGCCGACGACGACTTCACCACCCTGCGCCGGGCGGACCCCGACGGATCCCACGTCACCGACGTCATCGCGGAGGACGGCGAGAACCCCGTCCGCGCCTGGGGTCTCGCCGCCACCGACAGCGCGATCACACTGACCGTGTACCCGTCCTACACCCAGGTCTTCGACAACTACAACGACTACCTGGCCAAGCTGTACCAGTTCACGCCCCAGGGGGCACCGCTGGGCCGGGTCTCCTGCAGCGTCGGCCAGCAGAGCAACGCCGCAGCCGACACCGGCAGCCGGGTCCTGTGGATGGACACCAGCACCACGGACACCGACCTGGTGGTCAAGAACGGGCCGGCGGGCACCTGCGTCTGAGCGCTCCGCACCCACGGTCGGCCCCCTTCGCGCCTGCGCGAGGGGGGCCGACCGCCTTGGTGATCTATTCCAAGATGTGAGTCCCCTGTCAGGGCGGTGAGGACTGGGCGGGAATTCCTCACGGCCGCGCTCCAAGGGAGGACCGACGATCCGCTGAAGGGATCGCCGCAGTTCGGCCTTGCCGTCCCGCCGCGTCCGCGGGACCGGCGGCACGGCCCGGCCGACCTTGACGGGCCAGGCCGCGCTCCGCAAAGATCCGGAGGTCACGGAGTCGCGCAGGTCCGCACATCCGCTGCCGCCCGCGACTGACAGCGCAGACGTACGATCAAGGCCGATGCGGCCGCGAGGGCAGGAGCGTCAGGCTGGATGGACGGCACGTCGGACGGACCGTGGGCGGGCACCGGCCTGGACGCCTGCAGCAGCCAGGTCCTCGAATACCTGCTCAGTCACCCCTCCGCCGATTCCCGCACCGTGTCCACAGCGGTCGGCGCGTCGTCAGAAGCGACCCAGCGGGCCCTGCGCAGCCTGGAGGACGCGCTGCTCGCCGTCCGGACGGACGACCGGCCGCCCCGGTGGACGGCCGGTCCGCCACGCTCGTCCCTGGGCCAGCTGCTGGCCCGCAAGCGCCGCGAGCTGGCCCAGGCCGAGCTGTACATGGAGCAGCTGAACGAGATCTACCAGTCCGTGTCCCTGCGCCGGTCCGCCCAGCTGATCGAGGTCATGGAACACCAGGAAGAGGTCTCCGCGCGCTACGCCTACCTCCTCAAGGGCAGCACCCGCGAAGTGCTCCACCTGTCCAAGCCGCCCTACGTGTCGGGGTCCGGGACCGCACGGGCCTCGGGCGACACCGGCTCCGCACAGCCCGCCGTCCAGCCGGGGGTGCGGCTGAGGTCGGTCTACGACACCGACGGCTTCACCGACGCCGTGTCGCTGGAGACGGCACTGCGAGGCACCGCCATCGGCGGTGAATTCCGGCTGAGCACACCGCTTCCCCTCAAGCTGGTCGTCTTCGACCGGACCGCGGCCCTGCTGCCCCTGCACGGTGACCGGCCGTCGGCCGGATCGCTGCTGGTCCACTCCCCCGCTCTCATCGACGCGGTCGCCGCTCTGTTCGAGAACATCTGGGAACGCGCGGCGCCGGCCTCGCTGGAGAGCCGCGGAGACTGGCCGTTCCCCCACCCACCGTACGAGGTCGAGCAGATCGACGAACGGACCCGGGAGATCCTCCGCCTCATGGCGACCGGGATGAAGGACGACTCCATCGCCCGAGTGCTCAATGTCAGCCGCCGTACCGTGCAGAAGCACATCAGCGAAGCGGGCAGCACTCTCGGGGTGAGAACGCGCTTCCAGATGGCGCTCCTCGCGGCGGAACGCGGCTGGCTCGGTTCGCGGCCGGCGTGAACCAGCGGCTCACGCAGGGTGCGGCGGCAGGAGTCCTCCAGCAGGGCCGCGGCACCGACCCCTACGCTCACCTGCTCGCCGCCGTCGTCGAGCTCGGCGGCAAGCTGGAGCTCCCAGCTACCCGTGACGGGCGCTTCAGGGGCGCGGTCATCCCAGAAGGCTGCGCGGTCAGCGCCGGCCGCCGCCGATGCGGCGGTCGTCGGCCAGTGCGGTGAGCGGGCCGAACTCGCCGGCGAGCTCGTTCCACGTCAGAACCTCGCCACAGCGGGCCGGGAACTCCTTCGGGTTGAACTCGGGCATGGTCCAGGTGCCAGTGCCCCGGTCCCGCAGCCATAGGTCCCCGTCACCGTCGACCACAGTCGGCGGGACCGGTACGGGCTCGGCCTGATCGGTGGGCTCCCAGGTGACCCGGCCCGGGTGGGAAACGCGGCGCAGTTCGGCGGTGGCCAGCCGCGCGGCCAAGTCACGGGTGGACTCTTCGGCGTCCTTGACCGACGCGAGTCGGAATGCGTCGTCGAGTACAGGCAGGGCTGGATTCTTGCTTCGCTTTGAACTCATACGCTGACTACCTCCGGTGGGGGGCGTCACATCCGTCATGGCACCCCGTAGAGGAACACGGTATCCGAGGCGGGAGCCGGGCCGGCTACGACCACTGTCCAGGCGGAGGCGCCGGCACACCGGGCGGTGGGGCTAGGAGCGGAGATCCTCGGGCGCTGTTGGGGTGCCTCCCGCGCCGTTGTCCACGCCGGGTTCTCGGCGGCCTGGCCGGCTGGAGACTCCCATCGGTTACCTCGGATTCCGGTGTGCCAACGACGCCTCCGGAGCCGCGTAGCTCGATTTATTAGGTCAGTTGCCCAATCGTCGGGGCTCGTTCACCCGTCCATACTCATCCGACACAGGCTCCCTTGCCCCGTCCCGACCCGAGGATTGGCCAGTTCATGATGAGACACGGGCGCCTGCGCGCCCTCCTGACCATGCTCATATCCGCCTGTCTGGCCGCCTTCGCCGCCGCCCAGACCCCCGCGGCCGCCGCGGCGGCGCGGACCCCGCAGACCGTCGCTCACCAGCCCGCGGCGACGCCCGCCCCGCAGATTCACCCGGCCGCCGCACCGGCTAAGCCCGCGCCGCGCGACGGCGACGACAAGCCCGCCGGCTGCTTCACGGCGACCCCGAAGCAGGGCAGAGCGAGCTGCTTCGCCTGGGTGCGGACCTCCGACGACCGCCGGATGTCCGGGCAGGACGGCCCGCCGAGCGCCGCGCTGACTCCCGCCGACATCCGGTCGGCCTACCGTCTGCCGGCCACCGGCCAGGGGCAGACCGTCGCTGTCGTGGACGCCTTCGGGTACGCCGCCGCCGAGGACGACCTCGGCACGTTCCGCAACCAGTACGGGCTCGGCCCCTGCACCACCGAGAACGGCTGCTTCCGCAAGGTGGACCAGCGCGGCGGCGACGGCTACCCCGCGGACGACGCCGGCTGGGCCCTGGAGACCGCGCTCGACGTGGACGCGGTCTCGTCTGCCTGCCCCGCGTGCCACATCCTGCTCGTCGAGGCGGACTCCGACTCCACGCGCGACCTGGGCGCCGCCGTGGACACCGCGGTGGAACTCGGCGCGACGTTCGTGTCCAACTCGTACGGCGCAGTGGACGCGCGCGCGGCCGGGAAGGTGAACGACGCCGACTACGACCACCCGGGCGTGGTGATCACCGCTTCGACCGGCGACGTCGGCAACGCGATCGAGTGGCCGTCCTCCAACCCCCACGTCACCGCGGTCGGCGGCACGACGCTGACCGCCGCCCCCGGCACCTCGCGCGGCTGGACCGAGAGCGCCTGGTCCGACGCCGGCAGCGGCTGCTCCTCCTTCGAACCCCCGTCCGTCTACCAGAGCGTCCTGGCGACCCACTGCGCGAACAAGGCGACGGCCGACATCTCCGCGGACGCCGACCCGCACACCGGGCTGGCCGTGTACAACTCCCTCAACGGCGGCTGGGTCCAGGCCGGCGGCACCAGCCTGGCCTCGCCGCTGATCGCGGCGATGTACGCGCTGGCCGGCACACCCGCCGCGGGCACCTACCCGGCGACCTACCCCTACATCCACGCCGCCGGCGACCTGTTCGACGTCACCGCGGGCTCCAACGGCGCCTGCGGAGACGTGCTGTGCACCGCCGGACCCGGCTGGGACGGACCCACCGGCCTCGGCACGCCGAACGGTGTCACCGCACTGGCCGTCGGCGCGCAGGGAACCGTCAGCGGCAAGGTCACCGACCGGACCAGTGGCGCACCGATGGCAGGCGCCCCCGTGGTCCTCGCGGACGCCACCGGCGACCTCACGTTCCGCGCGGTCACGGACAGCGCGGGCAGGTACCAGGCCAGTGTGTCCGCCGGCACATACGACCTGTCGGTCTCGGTGTTCGGCTATGGAAAGGGCGACGCTGACGGTCTCATGGTGACCGCCGGCCGGAACACCACCACCGACGTGGCGCTCACGAAGACACCCGAGCACACGGTCTCGGGCAAGGTCACCGACTCCGGCCACAGGTGGCCGCTCTACGCCAAGATCACCGTCCCCGGCGACCCGCACAGGCCGGTCTACACCGACCCCAGGACCGGCGCCTACACACTGCCGCTCCCCGAGCGCGCCGAGTACACCATGGACGTCACACCTCTCTACCCCGGGTACGCTCCGCACGCCACGACGTTCACGCTCGGAACGCACGACCTCCATCGCGACGTCTCCGTCGCGCCGGACACGGCCCTGTGCACCGCGCCCGGGTACGGTTACTCCGCGCAGGCCGACTTCACCGGCTGGACCACCGCGCCGAAGTACGGCTGGACCGTCACTACCGCGGGCACACCGGACACGGGCTGGCGGTTCGACGACCCGGCGGGCCGCGGGAACCTCACCGGCGCGACGGGCGGCTTCGCGGCCGTCGACCCGCAGAGCGTCGGCCAGGCCGCGGACACCAGCCTCACCTCGCCGGTGTTCGACCTGACCGGCCACCGCAGCGCCGATCTGAGGTTCGACGCCGCGGCCGTGCTCGCCGCCGGCTCCGAGGCCGACGCCTCCGTCACCACCGACGGCGGCCGGACGTGGCAGCAGGTGTACCGGGCTGACGCGGCGACCGCCGTGGCCGGCCCCGTCGACGTGCCGCTCACGCAGGCCCTCGGCCACCGCGCCGTCCAGGTCCGCTTCCACGTCGCGGGCCAGGGCGACACGTACGTCCAGCTGTCGAACGTGTCCGTGGGCCAGTGCCAGGCTCTCGGCGGCGGCCTGGTCATGGGCGCGGTCGGCGACGCCAACACCCACCGGCCGCTCGACGGCGCCACCGTCACGGACACCTCCGCTCCCGTCACGGACGTCTACGCCACCACGGTCAGCGTGACCGACGCCGACGACGCGCACCTGCCGGGCGGCTTCTACTGGCTGTACTCCCCGAAGCCCGGGCCGAACTCCCTCACCACTGCGGCGCCGCGGTACGCGACCGTGCGAACGGCCGTCACCGCCTCCGCCGCGGTGCACACCTACAGCCCCGTCCTGCGCGCGGGACGGCTGACGGTCACGCCCGCCGAGGTGACGCTGAAGAGCGCGCTCGGCGGCAGGGCGAGCCAGGACGTCGCCCTCACCAACACCGGGACCGCGCCCCTCAAGGTGACCGTCGGCGAGCAGAAGGTCGCCGCTCGCGCGACCACCACGCCGGCCACGGGCACGGCGGCCGGCGCCAGTTCCTGGCAGAGCCTGCCCGCCTATCCCGAACCGGTCGTCAACAGCGTCGTGGGCTCGTACGAGGGCAGGACGTACTCGGTCGGTGGCGCGTCGACCTTGTTCGTCGGCATGCTCGGACAGGCGGGGCTCGTCAAGCACAACTACGTCTACGACCCTTCGGTCGGCTCCTGGCAGCAGTTCGCCGACCTTCCGCAGCTGCGGACGGGCGCCACCGGCGCGTTCGTGAACGGCACGCTGTACGTCGTGGGGGGCATGGACTACCCGGGCGGCCGGATCGGCGCGTTCGAAGCGACCACCTACGCGTACCACCCGGACAGCGACACCTGGACGCGGGCCGCGGACCTGCCGAAGGCCGTGTCCTTCGCCGACGCGGCCGTGTTCGGCGGCCAGTTGTACGTCATCGGCGGCCAGACCGCCTCCGGGGACTCGGCGGCGGCCTACCGGTACGACCCGGCCGCCAACGCCTGGACCCGGGTCGCCGACTACCCGGTCCCGGTGGACTCGGGCGGCTGCGGCGGCGGCGTCGACGGCATCGTGTGCGCCGGCGGTGAGACGTCGCACGGCTTCGCGTTCGACACGTTGGCCGACACCTACCTGTACCGCCCGGACGCCAACGCCTGGACGCGAGCCGCCGACATGCCGTCCACGAGCTACCTGGGTTCGTACAGCTCCGCCAACGGCGAGCTGCAGGTGGCCGGCGGCGTGGGCGGCCAGACCGGTCGCACCGTGCAATACGACCCGGTGGCCGACGTCTGGACCCCCCTGCCCGACGCTCCCCTGGCCGCCTACGGCGCCGGTCGCGGCACCGGCTGCGGGCTGTCCCTGGTGGGCGGTTCGGTGTACGGCTTCCCCGCGTCCGGCACCACCGGCTTCACAACCCTGACCGGCTTCGACCAGTGCGGCGGGGACGATGTGAGCTGGCTGTCGGAGAACAGGACGACGGTGACGCTGGCGCCCGGCCAGTCGGTCCGGGTGCGGGTCACCGCCGACACCGGCGCCCTCCCCGCACCGGGCGCCTACGCAGCGTCCCTGGCCCTGATCACCGACACGCCCTACCTCAACCGCCCGGTCCCGGTGGGCCTCACTGCGGTTACCGCGCGGCACGGCAGCACCCCGAAGCCGGGCGCCGCTCGGGCGACCGGCTGACCCGCGGCGCGCCGCGCCGGCAGTCCGACGACGGCCGGCGCGGCGGGTCAGGAACCGGGGTTCTCCGGATCACTCACCCACCGGACGTCCCGGGGCCTCGGCGGTGAGGGACGAAGCCACCAAGCGGAGCCGCTCGGTGGCTTCGCCGGCGGAACCGGGAGCGAGTGCCTGCTGCGTGACCACTACAGCCAACGCGGTCCGCGACGACACACCGTGCTTGCGCATCGCCGAATTGAGCTGAGCCGCCACGGTCTTGGGCGAGCGTGAGAGCGCCACGGCGATCTCACGGTTCGACATGCCGCTGAGCAGCAGCTTCACGACTTCCATTTCCTTGGGCGACAGTTGGTGCTTGTAGCCGCGGCGCCCGGCACCGCGCCCGCGGCCCGTCACGGAGCCGTGCCGGCGCAGTGTGCCCAGCACCCGGTCGGCGTCGCTCTTCGCGCCGAGGGCGAGCAGTTCCCGTGCGACCACTGCCAGTTGGGTCAGTGCGGCGCTGTGATCACCCGCGTCGAACAGGCAGCTTCCGTGCCGTTCGCGGGCCAGCAGCGCCTCGTACGGACGCGGCAGTCCCTGCCAGGCCGTGGCGGCCTCCAGCCACGCGGCGGCCGCTGCGGCATGGTCCCCGAGCCCCTCGGCGAGCAGCCCGCGACAGGACCGCAGCGCCGCACGGGCGGTCGGGATGTCGCGGTCCTCCAGTCCCCGGTCGAACGCCGCGACCAGGGCGACGGCCTCGGGCTGCCGGTCCGCGCGGACCAGCGCCTCGACGCGCACCGGCATGGTGTCGGTGGCCCACAACCACATGCCGTTGCCGGCCACGACCTGCTCCACCTCGTCGGTGAGCTCCAGGGCCCCGGCGACGTCGCCGCTCGCGAGCCGGAACCGGGCCAGGGCGGCCGTCGACTCCAGGGACATGTCCACGACGCCGCGGCGAGCGCTGTGCTCGCGCACCGCCTGCAGGGTCTCCTCGGTGGACGGGTCCCCGCCGGCGGCGACGCCGAGCAGCCCGAGGATCAACCGGCTGTCGAGCTGGATCAGCGGCTCCTCGTCCAGCCGCGCCCAGTGGCGGGCGCGCTCGGCGAGGCGGTCCCACGCTCCCGTCAACCAGTCCAGGTGTACCAGCGTGACCTGGATGATGTCCTGCAGCCGCTGGTAGCGGTACTTGCCCGCGGCCTCGGCCCCGGCCAGCAGCCGCTCCCGGGCCTCCGGGTAACGCCCCCACCGCATGGCCGAGTTGCCGAAGTTCAGCGACGCGCGGGCGAACATGAGCGCGTCCTGCGACGTGGCCGGCCGGGTGGAGAACCGCTGCGCCAGGGTCCATCCGGCCTCCTCACCCAGGCCCAGCAGAGCGGTCGTCCGGTCGATCAGCAGGCTCTGACGGTCCCCCTCGGACAGCGAGGCGACCGGCACGAGGGCGGCCAGGTCGAGCCAGCGCCGGTGCTCGGCGGCCGGCCAGAGCAGGCCCGACGGGCCGCCGAGCATGATCATGGCCTGCGCTGTCTCGAACGGGCTGCCGGCGAGATCGGGGACCGCCCGCTTGACCTCCTCCGAACCCGCCTCCAGCTCACCGGCGTGCATCAGCATGCGGCCGAGCTGGGCGCGGATCCGGGCCCGGTCGCGGACCTCCAGCCGCTCGTCCGCCAGGACCGCGCGCAGCCGGCTGACCAGGTCGACACGGCCCAGATACCCGGTGAACGCCAGCAGCGGCATCTTCTTGGCGATCCGGGCGATGTCCCCGCCCGGCAGTCCTGGCTCGTTCAGCAACTCGGACAGGAAGGTCACCGCGGTCGGGTGATCCCCGGAGGACAGCGCAAGGTCCGCCGCCCGCTCGGCGTACCGACGCCACTTGGCGGCCTCGCGCCCTTTGCGGAAGTGGTAGGCCAGGCGTCCGATCGGTGCGTGCGGCGCCGACTCCAGGAGGGCGGCCGCCCGCCGGTGCGCGTCCCGGCGGTCGCGGCCGGCCGCCCGGTCGTAGACGGCCCTGGCAGCCAGGACGTGCCGGAACGCGAGGCGGCCGGTCTCGTCCTCGGTGACCAGCCCGCTGCGCAGAGCCTCCTGGATCGCCCGGCCCGCCTGGTCGGGCGGCAGGCCGCTGACGACCGACACGACGCCCTCGTCCGCGGCGTCGATCAGCACCGCAGCGGCCAGCAGCACGCGCTGAGCGGCGGGATCGAGTCCGCGGACCCGCTCGGTGACGGCGTCCCGGATGGATGGTGGGACGGCGATCTCGTCGAGTGACCTGCGGGTCCATGCTCCGTCCTGGCGGACCAGGTCCGCGCGGTCGTGCAGCAGGCGGACCGACTCCTCCAGCGCAAGCGGCACTCCCTCGGTGCGCTCGTGCAGGAACGCGGCGAAGGCGGTGGAGACCTGGTCGTCGCCCAGCATCGACGCCACCAGGTCAGCGGCCTGCGGCGCGCGCAGCCCGCCGAGCACGATGCCGGCGCGGCTGACGCCGGGCTGCAGCCGGGAGGACAGGCGCGGCAGAAGGGAGTCGGCGGGCAGATCCTCGGGCCGGTGGGTCAGCACCAGGCTGACGCGCTGCGGCTGCCGGGAGGCGAGGAACAGCACGAACTCCATGGTCGCCTCGTCCGCCCAGTGGACGTCCTCGACGATCAGGATCCGGACACCGAGCCGGTCGAGCACTTCCGCCAGGGCGCCGATCAGCCGGTGGCGTGCCGCGCCGGCGTCTTCCAGCGGCTCGGGCGCGGGCGGCAGCCCGTCCGCCCACTCGGGGAAGAGCGGACGCAACGTGCCCGCGAGCGCGGTCAGGCCGAGACCGGCGACGTCCGCGCGGGCCTGGCGCAGGGCGTCCACGATCGGGCCGAGGGTCAGCGGCTCGCGGAACGGAGGGCAGACCGCGGTGAGCGGACCGGCCCCGGACCCGACCGCCCCGGGGACCCCGACCGTCCGGGCCGCTTCGACGGCCCTGACAGCCTCGCGGACGAGGCGGCTCTTCCCGATGCCCGCCTCGCCCTCGACCAGCACCACGGCCGGAGCGCGGTTCAAGGCGTCCGTCAGCCGCCGGAGTTCGGCCTCGCGGCCGACGAATCGTGGGGGCGTGAGCTGAGGGGGCGCATCCCGCTCGCGGTCCCATGTGTGCCGATCCACTGCGTCACCATACTCGTTCTGCCTGGTCGGGTGGGTGCCATGTCATCACCGGAGGGCCTGCGGTGATCGGCCGGGAGGCGGGCCGACTTCGCTCCGGGACGCGGGCGGGGTCACCGGCCGGGCGGGCGGGTCGCACCTGCGGGGCCGTGATCTCCGACCACGGAGGAATCAACTCACCCCCAGTCCTCGCTGGGTGCCGATGTCGAACTAGTCTTCGGGCCATGGCCTTGCGACCTGACGAGTTCTACAACCACGCGCTTGCCGCCGCGGATGGTGAGCATCGGCTGCCGCTCGCGCGCATGACGGGGTGGGACATCAGCCCGTTCGAGCCGGACGGATTGCGCGTCGCGCCACTGCGACCTCCGGTTCTGCCCGAGCCCGCGCGACACGGGGAGGAACCGTCGAACTGCGAGGCGTGCAGCGGCCGAGACGATGGGATCTGGTTCAACGACAGCTGGCGGCTCACCCGGATCACGGGAGTTGGCGTGCCGCTGGTGCTCATGCTGCATCCGCGTGAGCACTACGACATGGCTGACCTGTCTGATGAGCTGGCGGCCGAGCTGGGGGTCGTGTCGACTCATATCGTCCGCCACGTGCAGGCCCTGCCGCACATTTCGCGAGCCCACGTCTACCGCATCGGAGATGGAGGCGCACACCTGCACATCTGGTTCTTCGCCCGGCCCGAGGGGCAGACCCAGCTGTACGGATCATGGATGCCCGTTTGGGATGATCTGCTGCCGGAATACCCGGCGGATGTTGCCGACGCAGACGCGGCGATCGTGGCAGACGCATTGGTCGCCTCCGTCGGGGGGCGTCGCTCGGCTGCCGGCGAGTCGCCACACGACTGATCCAGCACCGGAACGAGCACGAACTCCCCCCGCGGCTCGGTACCCGACCGCGTCGCCACCCGGGTGCTCCATCGTGATGGACTCCTGGCGGCCATGCCGGGCTTCCTGCCGTCGGCCGCGGTGCTCGTGGCCACGCTGGTGTCGCTCTTCCCGCACAACGACGGGGCACGACTGCCCACCCGTCAGGCGCTGATCGTGGCGTTCGATCCGGACACCGCCGAGCCCGCTGCCCTGCTGGACGGTACGGCCGGCACCGCAGCACCGTCGAACAGCGGGAGCGGTTGCCCAATCCGCGGGTCATACATGAGCTCGTCTTTGTGGCCGCGGCGGGGGTGCTCTGTCCATTGACTCGGTGGCAGCCCGCCGGTAGCTTCTGGCCGAGGCGATCCGAGACAACGTTGTCAATCCACCATCTGCCCCACTGCTGCCGACCGTGGCAGTGGAAGGAGGCGCTTCCGATGCGCTCGCACCGTCTACAACTCGCCCTGACCGGAGCCGCCGTGGCGGTCCTCGCGGCCGGCACCGTGTCAGCGGCATCGCCTGACGCGACCGCCCGGTCGGCGGACCCGGGTCAGAGGCAGTCCATGGCACACGCCAACGAGCTCCGCGCTACCGCGACGTACGCGTCGCTTGAGAAGTACTTCGGCACGAATGACGGTTCCGGACTGTTCCGCGAGCAGTATCCGGTGGCGGTCGGTGACAACGCCTACTCCTACGAGTGGCCCCTGTCCCAGGTGCACGTCGCGGCACTGGACATCGCGGCCGTCGAACCCGACTACAAGAAGGAACTGACCGCGGTTGACCGCGCGCAGGAGCACTACTGGAACCCTGCCTGTGGGACGACTGGGGTGGCCGGCTACGACTCCTACGTCATCGCCCCCTACGGAACGGGCGGCGACCTGTTCTACGACGACAACGAGTGGGTGGGCTTGGAGAAGGTCCAGGACTACCTCCAGCACCACGACCGTGCTGCGCTTTCGCGGGCAGAGCAGATCTTCACGCTGGTCAGGTCCGGGTGGGACACCGACCCGAGCCACGCTGCTCCCGGCGGCGTCTTCTGGACGCAGGCGCCCTGGAGCCAGGACCGGAACACCGTGTCGAACATGCCCGCTGCCGAGCTGGGATTGCGGCTCTACCAAATCACCGGCAAGCGTGCCTACCTCGACGACGCCAAGCGGTTCTACGACTGGACCAACGCCAATCTGCAGAGCCCGAGCGGGCTCTACTGGGACCATGTCAACCTCGGTGGGGACGTCGAGAAGACCTTTTGGACCTACAACCAGGGCGTTCCGATCGCAGTCAACGTCTTGCTCTACAAGGCCACTCACGACCGCACGTACCTCACGCGCGCCGAGCGCATCGCCGAGGCGGCTTACAGCTACTACGTCACCGGTGACAAGCTCAAGAACCAGCCGGTGTACTTCAACTCGATCTTCTTCAAGAACCTGCTGCTCCTGGAGTCGGTCACCGGAGGCAACACGTATCGGCAAGCGATGGCCGACTACGCCGACTGGCTGTGGGCCAGCACCCGGGACGTGACAACAGGCTTGGTGCACTTGAGCACCAGCGGCTCCACGCAGTCGATCGAACAGGCGGCCGCGGCGCAGGTGTTCGCGGTGCTCGCCTGGCCGCGAACAGAGTGGCCGGCACTGTACTGACCGTGGGCCGGGACCAATCGCCGGTCGAGGAGTGGGAAATCACGAGCAGTGACGGGACGCGGGATGCGGCGGCTTGTTGTGGCCACCGCTCTCGCGTCTCGCCCTCTGCATCACGGGCACAGCCGTCGCCTCGACGGTCCAGGTCGGCACCCATCCCGTCGACCAGACCAGCGCTAACAGTCATGTGGTCTCCGACGACCAGTACGCGGGCGTGGCCGCCGAACGGGATGTACGAGGAAGATGTGAGGTCCGCCCTCGCCCCGCCGCTGGCGGTCTCGGAGGGGGACCCGGGGCTGGGCGTTGCGTGGCTGGCCGACGGGGTCAGGCTCGGCTGGCCGCGGTCCGGATCAGGGACTGCTGGGTGCTGATGGTGTCCAGGAGGGCGGGATACTGCCGTTCGGTGTCCGGTGTGATGTCGTCGATCTGCTGGTACTCCATCACGGCCTGGTAGCAGAGGCCGAGGACCTCGGTGGCGCACTGGGAGTCCATCGGTGTCGAGGGCTCCTCACCGACGCACTGGTCCACCGCTGCCATCAGGGGGCCGACGCCCCACTGGCTGCTTTCGGACGCTTCGAACAGTTCTTCTTGGAGTTCGTCGTCCAGGACGGGCATGGCGGCACCGCCGGCGGCCTGGGCCTGGTGGAGCGCCGTGAGGCACCGCTGGTACACCTCGCGTGCCTCGGCGTCGCGGGACGCGTCAGGCAGGATGATCGCCGCGGTGCGCTCGACCTCGGTGACGGCGATGTCGAGAAGGTGACTTGCGGGGACATCCGCCAGCAGTGCGAGGTCGTCCTTCATCTCCAGGTCCCACAGCAGCATGGGGTCACTCTATCAACGTGACGTTGGGGTATTGGGCGATGCGGTCGCGGCAGTTCTGGCCCGGCACGCCGCTCGGCCGGAGGTCGTCGCAGGCGGGACGTGACGTGGCGAGCCGGCCGGCGTCGGGGATGCGGCCGGAGTCCATGGCGTTGAGCATGATCTGCTCGGCGTCGGTCTCCATCGGCGAGGTGTAGTACTTGCCGTTGATCCGCTCGTACCCGAGGGATTCGGCGAGTTTGCGCTGGGCCTCGGACGTCTTGTTGTTGTTGACCGTGTAGTAGAGGTTCCCGTGCGCGTCGGCGAAGGTCGAGACGGTCATCTTGCTGTGCGCGTACTTCGCGCTCTTCGCGCTCTTCCCGACCTTGACGGCGTCATGGATCAGCTTCGCGTGCGCCAGGAGCGTGGCGTCGCTGCGGTGCGGGCGTTTGGCCAGGCCCAGCGGGTCGGAGTCGGTGAGTGGGTTGTCGGCGTAGGCGACCGGGTTGGGCGCCGGGGCGAGGCCGAGCGGGTCGGGGCTGGTGTAGCGCGCGGTCTCGGGGTCGTAGTAGCGGTGGACGTTGTAGTTCAGGCCCGTCTCCGGGTCGGCGTACTGCCCGGGGAAGCGCAGCGGGCAGTCCACCTCGGCGCGCCCGCCCGCCCTCGGGCCGCCCCACAGGCCGCCCGTGCTGCGCCAGGCCACCTCGCCGTCGGCGGAGACCAGTTCCCTGGGTGTGCCGGCCGCGTCGGCGACGACGGCGTGGACGCGGACCAGGCCGCCGGTGCGGGTGACCTGGACGACCGGTTCGGACGACTGCGGGGCGTACTCCCAGACCGTGTTGGCGCCGGGACCGTCACCGGGGCCGGCGGCGGTGGACTCCGCCACCCGTACCCCGTCCCAGGAGAATCGGACCTCCTCCACCACCGTGCCGTCCGCGTCCAGCCGGGACTTGGCGATGCGCCGGCCGAGCCCGTCGTAGGTGTAGCGCCAGCGCTCACCGCCCGGGGTGACCGTCTCGCGGAGCCGGTCGGCCTCGTCCCAGACGAAGGTCTGCACCCGGCGGCGGCCGTCCAGCAGGCGGACCGTGCGCCTGACCAGGCGCCCGCGGTCGTCGTGCGTGTAGGCGGTGCGTCCCGAGCGGCGGATGACCGTGCCGTCGAACTCCTTGGGGGCGTGGCGCAGTTCGGCGGGCGTTGCCTGGTCGTCGGTGGTCGCGCCGGTGAGGTTCCCTGCGATGTCGTAGGTGTAGGCGGCCGTCCACCCCTCGGCCCGGACGGCGGTGACGCGGCCGACAGTGTCGGCGTCGAAGTGCCGCGTGCCGCCCGCGGGTTCGGTGATGGCGGCCACCATGCCGCCGGCGTCGTACCCGTAGGTCCGCAGCAGCGTCACGCCTGCCGGCGTGGCATTCGCCTCCGGGACGGCAGGGCCCAGCGCTTGAGCGGTCAGCCGGTCGACCTCGTCCCAGCTCTGGTGCAGCCGGACACGGTCGCCGAACGTGCGGGAGGTCTCCCGGCCCGCAGCGTCGTGCCCGAAGGCCACGCTCTGCCCGGCGATGCCGAGCGCCACGGGCTGCCCCGCGGCGTCGTAGCTCCACGTGGACTCCACACCGGACGGCAGCCGGCGGCTGAGCACGTTGCCCGTCGGGTCGTAGGTGTACGCGGTGGTGGCGCCGTTCACGGTCTCCGCCAGGACGCGCCCGACAGGGTCCACGTCCCGGGTGACGGCGGCGTCCTGGTTCTCGGCGGCGACGAGGTGCCCGCCGGGACTGTACCGGTACGCAGTCCACTGGCCCGGTCCCGGCCCGAACCGCTGGGTGACGACCTGACCGAGGACGTCGCGCTCGAAGGCCACGGCGGGGCCGTCCTCGGTCGCGACGGCGGCCAGGCGTCCGGCGGTGTCGTAGGCGTAGCTGCGCGCCCGCCCGTCGAAGTCGGCCTCCCGCGCCAGGCGTCCGGCCGCGTCGTAGGTGTAGTTCCAGGTGTGCCCTTCGGCGTTGGTGACCTCGGTCAGGCGCAGTTCGGTGTCGTAGGCGAAGTGCAGCCCGGAGCCGTCGGGTTCGGTGCTGGACGCCTCGCGGGCGAAGTGCGTGCTCGTGTGGTGGGAGGTGTTGCCTGCCGTGTCGGTGTGGCTGAGCAGCCCGCCCTCCGCGTCCCAGTCCCATTCCTCGCGCGACCCGTCGGCGAACTCCCGCCAGTGCGGGCGGCCTTCGGTCGTCCAGCCCATGCGGGTGACGTGGCCGAGGGGGTCGGTGACGGCGACGACCCGGCCCCATCCGTCCCGTTCCACGGTGGTGGTGCTGCCGAGCGGGTCGGTGAGGGACACCGGCAGGCCCGCGGCGTCGGTGCGCACCGTGGTGGTGTTGCCGAGCGCGTCGGTGACCGAGGTGAGGCGTCCCCGGTCGTCGTAGGCGTAGCGGGTGCGCGCGCCGGTGGGCTCGACGGCCTCGGTGCGGTTGCCCCGCGGATCGTAGGCGTACGACCAGGTGTTGCCGCCCGCGTCGGTCAGCGACAGCGGCCGGGGAAGGTCGGCGTGGTAGCGCACGCTGTAGGTGCCGCCGTCCGGCCGCACGGCGCCGGTCAGCCGGCCCTGCGCGTCGTAGGCGAACCGGGTCCGGGCGCCGAGCGCGTCGACAGACGCCAGGAGCCGGCCGAACGCGTCCCATTCCGCGTGCTGCGTGGCGCCCAGCGGATCGGTGACGGCGACCCGCTGAAGCCGGTCGTTGTGCCGGTGGACGGTGGTGTTGCCGAGCGAGTCGGTGTACGCGGTGGTGCGGGCCGCCTCGTCGTAGGCGATGGTGCAGTCGAGGACGCCGTCCGCGCCGGTGCCGCTGACGCAGCGATCGGCGTCGTCGTACGTGAAGCGATACCAGGAGCCCACGCGGTCGGTCCACTGGACAACCCGGCCCCGCTCGTCGTAGGCGTAGTGCTTGGCCACGCCGGTGCCGTCCACGACGCCGGTGAGGTGACCGCGGGCGTCGTAGTCGAAGCGGCGCAGCCGGTGGGAGGGCACGGGCCGCTCGGCCGACTCGGCGCCCGCCTCGTGGCTCCCGCCCTGAAGGAGCCGCAGCCCGGTGACGCGGCCTTGCGCGCAGTCGACCGCCACCGCGTAGCCGCAACTGTGCCGGACCGCGGTCGGGGTGCCGTCCGCGAGCCGCTCGATGCTGATCCGGTTGCCGTTGCGGTCGGTGACGGCGGTCAGATGCAGGACGAACGGCGCGGCGCTGGACGGTTCCAGGGGCGGCGAGAAGTGGCGGGTGTGGCCGCTGTCGGGGTCGCTGACCTGGATCTCGGACTGCGGGCTCCCGTCCCACAGCAGCGGCAACCGGGGGCCGTGCGTCGGCAGTACGGGCCGGCCCGGGCGCGGCACCGGGTAGACCAGCAGCATCCCGTCGGCGGTGGCGAGCACCAGGCCCTGCTCGTCGGCCTCCAGCCGCTCGTCCAGGGTGGACGCCCAGGACGGGCCGAACAGCCGGCCCGCCCGGTAACTCGACACATAGGTGCGGTCCAGCATCAGCGAGAGGACCGCGGGGAGTTGGACGTCGGTCTCGGTGATCAGGACCTCGCCGGACACCAGGTCGATCGGATCGCCGCCCTTGCAGCGGCCCTCGCCCGGCTTGCCGGTCTTCTCGGGATCCTCGGCGCCCTGCCGGGCAGTTGACGCCGCCTGCCGGTCGGCGTCGGCGGCCGCCTCCTCCCCGGGCTTCGCCTTCGCCGCCACGGCCGCGCCCGTGCCCCCGACGTCGGCGGGGTCGTGATGATGGTTCGGGGTGGGGTGGTGGGTGTGCCCGGCCTTGTCGGCGAGGTCCCCCTCGGCCTTCTCGAACGTGTCGGCCGCGCTTTCGACGTGCGCGGCGATGCGGTGGTGGCCGTGGCCCAGGGCCTTGGGGACCTTGGACGCGATGTGGTCGATGATCTCGACGACGGGTTTGGCGAGCTTGTTCGGCAGCCCGCTCATCGCCCGCACCGCCCCGGACGCATGGCGGCCCACTCGCCCGCCCGCTTCGAACGATGCCACCACACGTAAGCCATGCCGGTTTCCCCGCCCCCGCCGTATACGCCCCAACCAGCCCCTGTCAGCGACTACTTGCAGGCGTCACCCACGGTAGCGACGACGGGCCGGGGGACGAAAGACCTCCGCATCCGGCTGTGCAGAGCGACGCGAGCTTTGACCTGGCGGATCCAGTTCTGGCCGGGAGCCTCCCCGGACGTAGACGGCCCCGCGGCCCTTCGCAAGCACACCCAGCACGAAGGGTTCGACACCCGACCTGGAACCGATCCCACGCCCATACGTGTCGGAAGACCAGTGGATCCTCCGACATCGGTGTAGACCAACCGCCCGGCCGAAGTCGCGTCTCAGCAGGGCCCGGCGCCTGACGGATCCCATTGGAGGGCCCCATGTCGACGGCCGTCGCCGACTGGTTCGGAAGGGGAGGCCCGCCCCGAGGAACAGCGTCGCCCAAGATCCGGACCCACTCCGGCCCAGCTCTCGTCAGCGAGCTACGGAAACTGTCATTTCCCAGGTCAGGAAAGTTGCATCTGCTGTAGCACGAGCAGACCAAGAACCTGCTGGGTAAACAGCGGCACTACGAAACACAAAAAGTGGAAGGTCCGGCCCCCTGAATCTTTGACTGCGCGTGCAGAAGGCCCTGTGCGGTGGGGAAGCGGCTGGGGGCTGTCGCTGGTCACCTGGGCAGTGGAGGCGGGGTCCACGTCCGTCCGCGTCAATACGGGGAAACCCGCTGCTGGGGACGGGGCGAGCGCTGTTAGGATCAGCCGTTTTTCATCTCTTGTATCACTCGCGTTCGCACGCAGTCCGGGGAGAGCTCATGCGACACAAACGGCGCACCACCGCGCTGCTGGGGGCGGCGGCGCTGGCCGTGCCCGCGGTGGTCACCTTGGCCGCCACGCCCGCGCAGGCCGCCAGCGGGGGGCTGAAGGTCTACACGCTCACCCGGGCGGGGGCGCAGCTCAACGGCCAGGTCGCCGTCGTCGGTCTCGGCGGCACCTACGAGCAGTACGTCACCAGCGGGAAGACGATCTCCGTGCCGGCCGGCCGCTACGCCGTGATCGGCGACGTCTGGAACGGCAAGGACAACACCGACACCGTCGGCGGGCAGATCGTCACGGTCTCGGCGTCGAAGACGACCACCACGACGATCGACGCACGCAAGGGCCGGCCGGTCTCCGTCAAGCTCAGCTCCAGCCCCGGATCGGGCTACAGCCAGCAGATCCAGGTGTCGGCGTGCGCGTACATACCCGATGCCTGCATGGGGCCGATCATGCTGTCCAACGCCGGCGGCCACGTCTACGCGATCCCCAACGCCTCCAAACAGCTCCGCATGGCGTACATGTCCGTGTGGAACAAGGGCGACCAGGACGTGTACGCGGCCCGCGGCTACTACCTCAACGGGATGCCCACCTCGTTCGGCGGCACCTTCAGCCGGGCCAACACCACGACGGTGACGGCGGAAGTGCGGCGCGGCAGCAACTTCGGCGACTTCCAGGAGCTGACGATCCAGCCGCAGGGAACCGATCCCCTCCCCTGGCTCTACCAGGGTGTGGCGAGCGGCGGCCCGTTCACCACCAAGCTCCACCTCACGGCCGGCACCTGGCAGGTGGGCGCCGACGACAACGCCTCCTCCGGCGGCGGCATCGGTTCCCTCACCCAGACCCTCGCAGCGGCCCCCGGCCGCGCCTACTCGCCGATCTTCTTCCGCACCACCCTCGGTCCGGCCCGGACGATGCCGTACGTGCAGGGCGGCAGCGCCCACTTCGACATCTCCTCCATGTTCCAGGACCCCACCAGCCAGGGATTCGACGCGCTCAACCGGGCCACCACGACGCTGAGTTTCGGCAGCAAGACGATCGCCCGCAGCAGCCAGACCGAGTACGGCAGTTACGACAACGCGTTCTTCACCGGGCGCATGACGTCGACGGGCTGGTACACCCTGTACGTCGACGCCAACCGCTACGACCCCGGCCACACGCGCACCCCGTACATGCTCTCCACCGCGGCCACCCTGCGGTTCCACTTCTATGCGAACCCGAAGGTCAGCTCGCTGGTGCCCGGGTTCCTCACGCAGTTCGTGCCGAGCGGGCTGAACATGCACAGCGCGGCGGCGCCCGGGAGCACCACGAACGTGGCGCTGTGGCTGTCCCGGCCGGCCAACCCCAACGCCTCCACCCCGGCCGACTCCGTGTCGTCGGTCAAGGTGTGGGCGTCCTACGACGGCGGGAAGTCCTGGCACGCGGCAGCGGTCACGCACAGCGGCGGCAAGTGGGCCGCCCGCGTCACCAACCCGGCCTCGGGCGCGGTCTCGTTGCGCTCGACCGTCACCGACCCGCACGGCAACACCGCGGAGACCACGGTCTACCGGGCCTACGCAATCGGCTGAGCATGCGGTGAGAACAGGCACGCCCCGCCCGCGAACTCGCCGCCGAGACACGAGGGGCCGGGCGTCCGAACGCCCGGCCCCTCTGTCGAACACCAGCCGGGGGCGGGTGCGCACGGGCGTCGGCCCGTCCCGGCCGGGGAGGGGCCGCTGAACGCCGTGAACTCTCGCTCTACAGTGAGAAGTTGGCCGACAGGGGGGAGCCGTTGTGATCACCTAGCCGGAGATGTCGGACGGGTCAGACGGATCGGATGCGTCGCACGAATCGCACGGGACAGGTCAGCCGAGCGGGCCGGGCGGGCCTGTCGGGGAGCTCCCCGGCGAGCGTGAGGTTGTGCATCCGGGCGATGCCGGCCATGGCGTGGTGGACACCATCGCCCTTCAAGCGGCAGTCGCGGAGGTGGTCCCGGGTGGGGACCAGAGTGCCGTCCACGACGAGCACGGTGTCCTTGGCGAACCGCTTGGCGAGGCTGGAGCGCAAGCATCGGATGCTTCTATCACACTCAGGCAAGTCAGCCCTCTTCGCAGCAAACCACGCAGCACGGCGACCCCAGCACCCTGCCAGAACGTGTCGAAACTCGAGCTGGTCAATTCCTGGCAATCAAGCTTGACGGACGCTCGTCCGCGGCCTGACCCTGGGGCCTTTCTCGGAGGGGACAGTCATGGGCATGAGCGCGAAGAGCCGTCGGCAGTTGACCGAGCTGGCCGAACAGCTGATGGAACCGGGCGATCGCACCGTGCATTTGATGCGCGCCCAGGTCGGGAAGACACCGGTCAAGAAGAACGTAGGGGCGACGGCCGTCACCGTCGCGGCGAGCGTCGCGGTCGCCGCGATCGGCGGGGGCATGAGCATGGGCATGCTCTTCGTCAAGGGCGATGTCTTTATCGCCGTGACCGATCGTAAGGTGCTGATTTTCGGCGGCCGACGGAACCGGCCGGGCCCAGGACGGCTCTGGGCGAACGCGCCGCGCGAGGCGGTCACTGTGATCTCCGAGAAGGACAAGTTCCTCAACCACAAGCTTCTCCTCGGGGTCCCAGGCGCCGAACAGCCGCTTCGGCTGACGCTCGCCCCGATAAACCCCAGCATCCGGAACGACGGTCGCCACCTTGTCCAACTGCTGCGCCAGGCAAGCCCGGCGACCGACCCTCGCTGACCGGCCGCCTCGGTAATGACGGTGCCGGGCGGATCCGGGCGCTCGGCTCGGCGCGCAGGTCGCGGCCGCGGCGGTCCTGGGGATCCGCCGGCTGCTGCAGCGTCTCCAACTGGTCCGCGTCGAGGCCGTCGACCCACCGCCGCCGGCGCGCCGGCGGCCCGTTCAGGATCCGTCCCAGGGCGACGAGCAGCGCCCGGGTGGCCGCAAGGCCGGCGCCACAGACGTCGGCGAACGCCCTGAGCAGCCCCGGGCCGGGCAGGCGCCAGCCGGCGACGACGAACTGGAGGGTGCTGCGGGCGATCCGGCCGCGGGCCTGCGGCGCGTTGCAGACGGGGCGCAGGCTCGGGTGGCCGGCGGCTTCGCGCAGACGACGCATGGCGCGCACCAGCCCGGTCCGGGTGGCGGTGTGCCCCGGCACGTAATGGTCACGGAAGGGTCGGGCCTTGGGCGCCGCCGAGCGGCAGGCGGCCGCGGCAGCCGGCCCAAGATGCTTCCTGCCCTGCTCGCGGTGGTGGAGCGGGAGGGAGCGCGAGCACGCAGGCGGCCCCGACGAGGGCGGCCAGCGCGGCGCAAGCCGGGTCGCGGCAAAGGTGACCGTACGCCAAGTCATGCCGTAGGGTGGGCGCATCGTCGCGGGGTGGAGCAGCTCGGTAGCTCGCTGGGCTCATAACCCAGAGGTCGCAGGTTCAAATCCTGTCCCCGCTACCAAGATCCGGCCCCCGGTGACATCTCTTGTCACCGGGGGCCGGAGTCGTTCACGAGCACGAGCCCGGGCCACGTCCAGCCCCCGCCCCGACCCCGGGCTGAGGACCGGGTGTCACCGGTCGGCAGGCAAGCCCGTGAGGATGCAGCCTCCGTACGACACCCGCGGGACAAGCGGGCGGACCAGCTGCCGCATCGACGCATCCGCCGGGTTCGGGATCCCGTCGAGGGGCAGCCGCAGGTCGAGCGGTGTCCCCGAGAGACAAGGCCGTCGAGAGGCTCGTCCCATACCTGGCTGGTGCCGCATCAAGCAAGAGCCCACATCCGCCCGACCCGGCAAGGACCGCACGCGACCGGGTATCGACCGAAAGGGTCGATCGAGCAGGTTCGGGTCGAAACACCCAGTGCGACGAGGACCACGGCGCCGCAGACCAGGGGCAAGCTCCACAGCACAAAGGCCAGGAGTGCAGCAGACTCGCCCGAACGAGCTGAACTCTTAACCCCTTCTGAAGACTCCGCGAACGGGATCCTGACGTCCTACGCGGCATGGTGGAGATGGACTACCTGTCCCCCGACCCGGGGAGGCGCCTCATGCCCGTCCACCCGCCGAGCGGCGATCCGAGCGGTCACCGACCCGTGAGTGTGAGCGAAGCCGCGCAACGCAGAGAAGAGGGGCGCCGGCGCGTCGGCACGGCGACGCGCTGGGCGATGGCGACCGCCGTCGCCGGGGCCGCGGTTCTGGGCGCGGGCTACGCACACGAGATACCTGGCGTCCAGGCTCAACTGCCCGCGAGCCCGTCGGGGAGCACCCACTCCGGCACCTCTGGTGGGCTCCAGCCACCCTCATCTGCCCCCGGTGCGACTTCACGAGCCCCGCACACCCAGTCCGGTGCGTCCTGAGGGACGTTCTGTCCGACGGCGGCGAGGCGAACGGTAGGAGGTGCTCTCAACCGTGTTGCGCGCTCGCGGACTTGTCGTAGGCGTCATGCCAGGCGGCCTTCGCCCCGGACTCACCGATGCGGTAGACGTCCACGACGGAACCCGCGGACACGGCCACGGCAAGGGCCAGGACCCCGGCTCGCACGATGGCAGGCGCTGCCCGACGCGCGCCGGCCGGCGAGGGCCCGTCCGACGCGACGTGGCCGCGCTCGGTGGGCTGCCCGAACCGCCGCCCCGTCCACCACACGGCGAGCGTCGCCGCGAACAGCCCGAACGCCCAGGGCAGCAGGCCGTCACCGAGTTCGGTGTGCTGGTGCACGAGGGGATCGTCGCCAACTCGCGCTTCCAGCCACTCTCCTGCATGGGTCGTGACCGGCACCATGACGAGCGTCGCCAGTCCCAGCAGAGGAAGCACCAGGCCTATTCGCCGGGCGAAGCGCGGCTGGACCGCGCAGACGACTGCCGCCAGAGCCGTCAGGGGCACCATCACGACGATGAAGTGGACAAGGAGGACGTGGGCCGGCAGGCCGTCGATCTGCGTGGGGCTCATGAGTGCTCCGGTGAAGAAAAGGTCGTCAGGATGCGCACGAGGTCTTGTGGGACCCAAGTGGCGGCGCGAGAGCTGGCAGCCTTCCAGGGCAACTTCTGAGCATCCTCTGAGTCGGCAGCCGGAGTGAAGGTGACGGCTTGCCAGATGAAGGGGGTGCGGCCGGGAATGTGCGGTTCTCCCTGATGGGGAGGAGCGGTCCTCGCGTGACGGACCGCCGTTCCCCCGGAGGGACACGCAGGTGCGCGGCCTGGTCGCGAACCTAGGATGGGGGAATGCGGGTGCTGGTTGTGGAGGACGACCCCGGGATCGCCGACCTTCTCGTGCGCGGTCTGGAGCGGGCCGGGTACGAAGCTGCCGCCGTGCCGTCCGGGCAGGCGGCTCTCGCGGCGTCACCGGAGCCCGACGTCGTCCTGCTGGATCTCGGGTTGCCGGACATGGACGGCGTCGAGGTGTGCAGGCAGCTGCGCGGACGCTCCGAGCTGGCCATCATCGTCGTGACGGCTCGCGGCGAGGAGGGCGACCGGGTGGCGGCGCTCGACGAAGGCGCCGACGACTATCTGGTCAAGCCGTTCGGCCTGGCCGAGCTTCTCGCCCGGATCCGCGCGGTGCTGCGGCGGGTGCGCCCGGCCGATCGCGAACTGCTGCGGCACGCCGACCTCACCGTGGACCTGCGCACCCGGACGGTGACGGTCGGTGAACGCGAGGTGGCACTGACGCCGAAGGAGTTCGACATCCTGGAGGCGCTCGCCGTCGATCCGGGGCGTGTGGTCTCGCGGCAGGAGATCCTGGAACGCGTCTGGGACGCGCACTGGTACGGGCCGACGAAGGTGCTCGACGTGCACGTGGCGGGGCTGCGGCGCAAGCTGGACCGCCCCGGCCTCGTGGAGACCGTGTACGGCAGGGGGTTCCGGCTCGGCACTCCCGACGCCCAGCCCACTCCCCCTGAGGTGCCATGACCCGCCGCATCGCGCTGGCGGTCATGGCCCTGGTCACGGTGCTGCTGGTGCTGGCCGTCGTGCCGCTCGGGCTGTCGCTCTCCGGGCGTGAGCGGGCCTCGTTCCGGGACGGCACCGAAGCGGCGGACCGCACGCTGGCCGCCGCGGCCGAGGAGCACCTCTCCGACCGTGGTTCCTCGGCCTCTCTTCAGCAACTTCTCCGGCGAAGTGCCCAGCCCGGCGACTGTGCCGCTGTCTTCGACGCCACGGGAGGGGAGGTTGCCGTCACCTCCTGCCCGGACCAGGACGCCGCACAGAATGCCGCGACGCGTCAGGAGTGGTCCGCCCTCGCCCGCACGGTGCTCGCGCACGGCGGCACGGCCATGCGCACGGCGGACGACCGGCTGGCCGTCGCGGTGACGGTCGGCGACGAGTCCAAGCCGGTAGGCGCCTCGGTGCTGTCACGGTCGGAAGAACCGACGAACGACCGGATCGAGGCGATGTGGACGCGGCTGGCCGTCATCGGTCTCGGTGGTCTGGCCGCCGGAGCGCTGCTGGCGGTACTGCTCGCGCGATGGGTCGGCCGGCCGCTGCGAGCCGTCGATGTGGCCGCTCGCGACCTGGGCGAGGGCCGTCTGGACGTGCGTGCGGCCGGTGGACGGGGGCCGGTCGAGGTGCGACGGCTGGCGTCGACCTTCAACACGATGGCGGCCCGCATGGAAGCACTGATCCACGGCCATCGGGCGGTGATCGCGGATGTATCGCACCAGCTGAGGACGCCGCTTGCCGCGCTGCGCCTCCGGCTCGACATGCTCTCGGCCGATGCGGACGACGCCACCGGTGCGGAGCTCGCCGCCGCCCAGCAGGAGATCGCCCGGCTGTCGCGCCTCGTCGACGGGCTCCTGGCCGTGGCCCGCGCGGAGAACGCGGTGCCGCGGCCCGTCGCCGTGGGCGTGGACGAGGTGGTGGCGGACCGGATCGCAGCCTGGACGCCGGTAGCGCAGGAGCGGCAGGTCCGGCTCGCCGCCCGTTGCCGTCCTGGGCTCACTGCCCACCTCGGCCCCGGCGACCTTGAGCAGGTGCTCGACAACCTCCTCGCCAACGCGCTGGACGCCGTCGGGGAGGGCGCCCAGGTGACCGTCACCGGTCGGATGCGGCACGAGCGGGTGATCGTGACCGTGGCTGATGACGGCCCCGGGATGAGCGAGGAGGCGCAGAAGAGCGCCTTCCACCGTTTCAGCGGTGGTGAGGCCTCCGGGACAGGGCTGGGGCTGGCCATCGTGCACCGGCTGCTCACCGCCAACGGCGGGGCCGTGCAGCTGGAGGACACCCCGGGCGGAGGGCTGACCGTCGTCGTCGATCTTCCCTCCGATGCCCGCTGACCTGCACATTTGACGTGTCCACACAGGGCCAGGCAGGTCTTAACCACTTCTGAGCATTCCCTGAACGGGTTCCCGACGGCCCGCACGGCAGGCTGGTGAACAACCGTTGCCGTCTCCTGCCGTGAGGACATCCACGCCATGCGCCGTCACCACCAGTTCCGGAGTCCGCGCCCCACCGCCGATCTGCCGGTGGAGGAAACGGCACGCCGGCGTGAGCGGGGGCGGACGAGGGTCAGGGCCACCACCGGCCTGGCCGTGGCGGCCGCGGTCGTGGGCACCGCGGCGCTGGGGGCGGGTTACGCATCCGCGATCCCGGGTGGTTCAGCGCCGCACCCCTCCCCTACGCAGCCGCCGGCAGGCGGGCCGTCCAGCACCGCCGGGGCGCCGTCGGCTGTCGGCCACACGCCCTCGGGCTCGTCTGCCCGTCCGAGTCACGTACCGACTCCGGCGCATGGCGGAAGCACGTCTCCCCCGGCTCCCGGCCACCCCTCCCCCACGCCCAAGGCCGTCAAGCCGTCGTCCCCCGCGCACCGGACGGCCAAGCCCGCCAAGCCGTCCACCGGGCTGCGTCCCCCGACGCAACCCCCGGCGCCGACGACGCAGCCCCCCCAGACCACGACGGGAGGATCATGACGCCGACCTCCAGCCTGACCGGCCCCGCCGGTGCGATCGACCGCGTCTCCTTCCCCGCGCTCGGCACCACGGCGGTCCTGCTCACCACGGATCCTTCGCGCACCCACCGCGCCCTGGCCGTGCTCCGCTCGGAGCTCGCCGCCATCGACGCCGCGTGCAGCCGCTTCCGCCCGGACTCCGAGCTGTCCCGTGCGAACGCCTCCGCCGGCACGGGCCGTCCGGTGCCGGTGGGGCCGCTGCTGGCAGAGGCCATCGAGGTGGCTCTGCGCGCCGCACATCTGACCGACGGAGTCGTCGATCCCACGGTGGGGCCGGCCGAGGTGGCACTGGGCTACGACGTCACCTTCAGGCGGATCGCGCGCACCGGCCCGGCACCCGAGCTGCACCCGGCGAAGGGGTGGCAGTCGGTCGGCTGGGATCCGGAGCTACGGCTGCTGAGGCTCCCGGAGGGGGCCGCGCTCGATCTGGGTGCCACGGCCAAGGCGCTGGCCGCGGACCGCGCGGCGCGGGCGGCCGCCGCGGTGGCGGGCTGCGGCGTGCTGGTCAACCTCGGCGGCGATCTGTCGGCGGCGGGGCACGCACCGGACGCCGGATGGCGCATCGCCGTTGCCGACGACCACGCCGAGCCCGCCGGGCCGGGGGCACCCGTGATCAGTTTGAGCGGCGGCGGTCTCGCCACGTCCGGCACCACTGTGCGGGCATGGGAGCGCGGCGGCCGCCCGCGGCATCACATCGTCGACCCGGTCACGGGCGACAGTGCCCCGACGGTCTGGCGCACCGCGAGTGTCGCGGCGGCCTGCTGCGTCGACGCCAACACCGCCAGCACGGCAGCGATCGTGCTGGGCGAGCGTGCCGTGGACTGGGTGCGTGCCACCGGGCTGCCGGCGCGCCTGGTCCGTGCCGACGGAACGGCGGTGCGCCTCAACGGCTGGCCCCAGGAAGGGGTGGAACGGGAAGGGGTACACACATGAACTCCGCCCACGCCGCTGTCCTGCTCGCCTCGTCGTCCGGTCCGAGTCCTCTGTGGTACGCCACCCGGGCCGCCGGAACCGCCTCACTCGTCCTGCTGACGCTGTCCGTCGTCGTCGGGATCGCCGCGGCCGGGCGCTACGCACCCCGGAACATCGGCCGGTTCGAGGTGTCAGCGGTGCATCGCAATCTGTCGCTGCTGACGCTGGTGTTCCTGGCCCTGCACATCGTCACGGCCATCGCCGACAGTTTCACCCACATCGGCTGGCCGGCCACCGTCGTCCCGCTCGCCTCGTCGTACCGGCCCGTGTGGGTGGGCCTGGGCGCCGTCGCGCTGGACCTGCTGTTGGCCGTGGCCATCACCAGCGCGTTCCGGCAGAGGATCGGGCACCGCTGGTGGAAGGCGGTGCACTGGGCGGCGTACGCGGCGTGGCCCGTCGCCCTGTTCCATGCGGCCGGCACCGGCACCGACACCCGCCTCACCCCCCAATTGGTGCTGTATGCGGCGTGTCTCGCGGCCGTACTCGGCGCCGTGTGGTGGCGGTTGGCACGGGCCGGTGCCGAGGCGCGGCGCGTCCGCTGGTGGGTCCTGCCCGCCACCGCTCTCATCCCCGTGCTGCTCGCCGTGTTCCTCGCCACCGGCCCTCTGCGGCCCGGCTGGTCCCACCGCGCCGCTGCCACGTTCCCGTCCAACCCGTCCAGGCCCGCAGCCACCGCGCCGGCCGTTCCCCCGCCGCCCCACACGTCCGCACCCCACATCCCGGAAGGAGGGGACAGCGCATGAACTTCGAGACGGCCACGGCGATTGCCGCCCAGGACATGCCGGTACCCTACGGAGCCCGCCTTCTCGCCGGCTGGTACGCGACCGGCCGGCCCGCCGACCTGAGCGACCACCTGGCCCGCTACGGGCCGGCCCCGATCGACGGTGCGCCCGGCGCGCTCGCCGACGCCGTCGAGCAGGCCGGGCTCACCGGCCGCGGTGGCGGCGCCTTCCCGACCGGCCGCAAGCTGCGTGCGGTCGCCGGGCGGCGGGGTCCTGCCGTCGTGGTCGCGAACGGGATGGAGAGCGAACCGGCCAGCAGGAAGGACGAGACCCTGCTGGACCTCGCCCCGCACCTCGTACTGGACGGAGCCGTGCTGGCGGCGTCCGCGACCGGTGCCACGGTGGCGCATGTGTGCCTGCCTCGCACCCGGGCCGACCAGGCCGAGAGTCTCTCCCGGGCCACCGAGGAGCGGCACCGGGCAGGGCTGGATCCGGTGGAAATACGCGTCCACACCCTCCCGCACCACTTCGTCTCCAGCGAGGAGACCGCGCTGGTGAGCTGGCTGAACGGCGGCGGTGCGCACCCGCGCTCCACGCCGCCCCGCCCGTTCGAGAAGGGCGTCGGCAAGCGCCCCACCTTCATCGCCAACGTCGAGACCCTGGCCCACATGGCGCTCATCGCCCGCTACGGCCCGGGCTGGTTCCGTGAACTGGGCAGCGAGTCCGCCCCGGGGACGACGCTGGTGACGCTGTCGGGGGCCGTCCGGCACCCGGGCGTGTACGAGATCCCGATGGGCGGATCCGCCCGACAGGCGCTGGCCACGGCAGGTGGCCCCACCGAGCGCCTCGGGGCGGTTCTCGCCGGCGGATTCTTCGGAAGCTGGCTGCCGATGCCCCTGGATCCGGTGGCCCAGCCCCGCGGCGCCGGAGTCCTCGTGGCGTTGCCCGAGGACACCTGTGGTCTCGCCGAGACGGCAGGCGTGCTGGCCTACCTGGGCTCCCAGAGCGCGCGCCAGTGCGGTCCGTGCATGTTCGGGATCCCGTCGGTCGCCGACGACTTCGCCGAACTTGCGTGGGGACAGCCCGATACGGCCCTCCTGGACCGGCTCAACGGACGGCTCGGACTCCTGCCGGGCCGGGGAGCCTGCCGGCACCCCGACGGCGCGGCCCGGCTGGCCACGTCGGCGCTGCTGGCGTTCGGGGAGGAGGTCGTCCGGCACATGCAGTACGGCCCGTGCTCCCGCGCTGGCGGACCGCTGCGGCTGCCGATCCCTGCGGGACCTCCCGCAGCCGAGGAGGGATGGCGATGAATCGGGACCACGAGTTGAGCATCGATTTCGCGGCGTGCGACGGCCACGGCCTGTGCGCCGAACTGCTGCCGGAACGGATCACCTTGGACGAATGGGGCTACCCCGTCATACGGGACTCCACCGTCCCCGGCCCGCTGCTCACCCACGCCAAGCGTGCGGTGGCCGCCTGCCCGGTGCTGGCGCTGCGCCTCACCCGCGCCCGAGGCAGGGATCAGCAACCTCAACGCAGCCTGCACAGATAGGGGTCCGTGGCCTCCCGCGGCAGCACACGCAGACGGACGTCGAGAGCCCGGTCGCCGTCAGGGCGTGCGACCACCGGGCTCAGGTCGGCCTCGGCGAGCTGCGGCACGTCGCAGGCCAGAGCCGACAGGCGGAGCAGCAGTTGCTCCACTCCCGCAAGATCCACCGGATCGGAGCCGTTGACCCCGTACAGCAGCGGTGCGCAGCGGGGCGCGGCCATCAGGTCCCGCACATGCACGTCGGTCAACAGCGCGATGCGCGCGGCGTGATCCGCGAGCACCTCGGTGCCGGTGCCGCCCAGGCCGTGGCCAAAACCTGACCTGCCTCATGGTTCGGGTTGCAGCTGGGGTGGCTAACTGGCGGCGTGGATGGGGTCTTGTGCGGAGAGTAGTTCGTACTCGATGGGGGTGCGGTAGCCCAGTGCTGAATGTCGTCTCTGGCGGTTGTAGAAGATCTCGATGAACTCGAAGATCGCGTTGGCCAGTTCGACCCGGGTCTTCCAGCGCTTGCGGTTGAGCAGCTCGATCTGCATCGAGGACCAGAACGATTCCATCATCGCGTTGTCCAGGCCGTCCCCGACGGTGCCGAACGACGGCAGGAGGCCGGCGGAGCGGATCCGTTCGCCGAAGACCCAGGAGGTGAACTGGGTGCCGTGATCGGCGTGAA
>NZ_FODD01000094.1 GCF_900110255.1 Actinacidiphila rubida | reverse complement strand
CAGATAATCACCTGCTAACGATCACGGCCGAGAGCAGCGCGAGCGCGTCAATCGCCACCCACACCAGCGACCCGACCTGCGAATTCAGGATGAAAATCGATCACTGGGGAAGGCGCGTTGGGTCGTGTAGCGGGCGTTCGCTTGGCTGCACCAGTTCAAGCGACCCCTCCTCCGCCACGAATGACGCAGCGACCTCCACCAGGGACTACGCGGCCTCGCCTGCAGCCTCATCTGCCTCCGGCGCCGCGGACAACATCTCTGAAACGATCAGACAGTCGCGGGCAAGACGACGGTGCAGCGTGGGGATGCCCTTGCCCTGCTCGACCACCCACCGTTCCGGGACGCCTCGGCCACAGTCACGCGCCAACTCGTAAGGCCGCATCCCCTCGGCGTCCGCTTCCAGCCGGTCGGCACTCCCGGCCCTGCTGTGATGACCGAACGGGCAGTCGAGGGGGTGTATCCGGCCGGTACCTGTAACCATGGCGTCAGTCGATTGACCAACTTCCCCTGCGGGAGCGGGAATTGACGTCCGGTCCGGCGATTGCAAAGGGGAGTTGCGAGCGTGAAGGTAAGAGCCGTCCTGTTCGACAACGACGGGACCCTGATCGACTCGACTCCCGCGATCCTGCGTTGTTGGGCCCGCTGGGGCGAGGAACACGCCCTGCGGCCGGATTCGTTCGACCCCGTTGCGGTATTCGGCCGACCCGTCGCGGAGGTCATCTCCGAGGTGCTGCCCGCCGACCGGGTGGCCGCCGCCGTCCGGCGCTACGACGACCTGGAGGCCGAGGACACCGCGTGTGTGCTGCTGCCCGGGACGGCCGAGATGCTGCTCGCTCTGCCGCGTCACCGCTGGGCGGTGGTGACATCTGCCAGCCGCCGTACCGCCGAGGCGCGGCTGCGCCGGGTCGGCATCGACGCGCCGGTCCTGGTCACCGCCGACGACATCACCCGGGGCAAGCCGGACCCCGAGCCCTTCCTCGTCGCGGCCGCCCGGCTCGGGATCGCGCCCGCCGACTGCCTGGTGATCGAGGACGCCCCGGCCGGTCTCCGGTCGGCGCGGGCCGCGGGTATGCGCAGTATCGCGGTGACGACCACCCACGCCGCGGCCGAACTGCAGGCCGACGTCGTCGTGTCGGGCCTGCAGGCGCTGCTCGTACGGCAGGAGCCGGACGGACTGACGGTCACCGTGAGGCCCCCTTCGCCGCAGCCGGCGCCGGGCGACGCGCTCAAAGCCGCCGCCGAGAGCGTCTGACGGACCACCCCGTGCCCGACAAGACCACCCCGAGGACTTCTATGCCTTCCCCCGCTGGCCACTCGGAAACCGTGGCCTTCGTGATCCCGTATTTCGACGACGGCCTGGTCTGGCGCCGGGAGTGCCTTCGGCTGACCCTAGCCAGCCTCGAGCGGCAGACGGACCCCGACTGGCACGCCTACCTGGTCGACGACGCCTCACCCGCGGCCGGCACCGAGGAGTTCCTGGCCGGCCTCGCCGCCTCGGTCGTCGGCTCGGTGACGGTGCTGCGCGCGCCCCGCAACGGGGGCGCCGGGCAGGCCAGGAACCTGGCCATCGAAGCGGCGCACCGTGACGGGCACGCCCTGCTCGCTTACCTGGACGCTGACGACCTGGCCCACCCGCGGCGGGTGGCGGCGGTCCGCGCGCTGTTCGCCGACCGGCCGGAACTTGACTTCGCCTACAGCGACATCGAGTTCATCGACGAGAATGGCCGGCCGTGGGACCCGGACTGGCTGCTGCCAGGACTGCGCATGCTCGACGAGCAGCAGCGGCTGCCCAAACTGCGCGGCCGTGAACGGTGGATCGAGCAGGCCGTCGAACGCGACAACATCGCCATCCCGTCCGCGATGAACCTGCGCACCGCCCTCGCCCTGCGGGTGCCCTTCCCGGCGGCGCCCTTCTGCGAGGACGTGGCGACGCTCTTCCGCTACCTGGGCAGTGGCGCCGCGATCGACCACGTGCCCGGAATCCCGACCGGATACCGCGTGCCCAAGGAAGGCGGCAGCGCCTCGCGCAAACAGTCCGGCGGCGTGGACGCCTTCAACCGGATGCGCTGCGCCAACGAGCGCGAGGGGCTGGAGGAGGCCATCGCCACCGCCGTGGCGCGCGGTGCGGCCGACGAGCGGACCGGCCGCGCGGTGCTCTGCCGCTACCTGATCCGGATCGGCCGCACGGTGACCGCCGACGGCAGCCCGGAACTGGGCAGGTCCCAGTTGCGCCAGGCCCGCGAACTGGACCCGGGGACCTTCGCCGAGCACGCCACGGCGGCGGAGCGCGGCGCCGTCGAAGTCGCCCAAGCCGGCGAGGCGACCCGGTGAACGAGGCCGCCGAGGCCCCCGCGCCCATCATCGCCGCGACCTCTGCGCGAGCGCAGCGTCCGACGTCTTCCGGCCACGCCCTGACCAGTACTTACCTCTTCCTGGTCTACGGCGTCCTGGCACTCGGCATGGGCCTGGTCCCGGCCCTGGTCACCACCTTCCGCGAGGACTACTCCCTCAGCGGCGGCCAACTCGCCAACGTCCAGAACCTCAAGGATCTCGGACTGATCACGGCGATGTTCACCGGTCCTGTCCTGCTGCGCGGGATCGGCGTCGCACGGATGACCACACTCGCCGTACTGGTGGGGCTGGCGGGCTGCGCGGTGCTGATCGCCGCCCAGGACTACGCGGGGGTGCTGGCCGGGGCGTTCCTGCACGGCGCGACCTTCTCGCTGGGCGCTTCGGCCACCGTCTCCTACCTCTACCAGCTGCCGCCCCGCTACCACCGGATCTCCGCCCTCTACGCGACCTTCGGCGTCGCCAGCTTCGTCGCGCCCTCGATGGTCGGCGTGCTGGTGCCGGCCAGCGGCGACTACCGATCGGTGTACGCGATCTTCGCCGCGGCGCTCGCGGTGCTGGTCGCGGCGGGCACGCTGCTCAACCGCCGGGCCGGCGCCGCGTCCGCACCCGACGCCGGCCACGCCGCGCAGCCCCGGCTGACCCGGGTCATGCTGCGCGGCTGGCTGCCGGACATCGCGGTCTACGCGACGCTGATGGCCGCCGAGACCGTCGTCGTCTCCTGGGTGACGTCACTCGGCCAGTACCGTTACGGGCTCACCCTCTCTGACGCGTCCCTCCTGCTGGCCCTGCTCTGGGTGGCCTACACCCCGGCTCGCGCGGCCGGGGACCTGCTGGTCAGACGGATGAACGTGGCCACCGTCGTCCTGCTGGGCGTCCTGCTGTGCGTGGCCGGTGACCTCCTGGTCTGCGCCGGCTCGGTGCAGGTGGCCTACGTGGGCGTGGTGGTCTTCGCCCTCGGCGCCGCGCCCCTCGTCCCCGTCTACCAGGGCTGGATGCTCGGCCGGACCCCCGCCGGGCAGCACGGCCCGCTCAACGCGTCCCTCGGGGTCGGCTCGGCCGCCCTGACCACGCTGATGGTGTGGCTGACCGGGCTCACCGTCGACATCGACACCCGGCTCCCCTTCGCGGTGTCGGCCGCCTGTTCGGCCTCCCTCGCCGGCTGGGCACTGCATTCCAGAACCCGCAGGACAAAGGCGTCCTGAGATTCCCCCCGTTCCGGCCGGCCGCCCTCGCCGGCTGCAACACGAACGGCTTAGCGCCTTCTCCCGTAAAGGAATCGCTCCATGCGCGCGTACCTGCTGTCCGCCCCCGGCCGGCTCGGCCTGGAAACCGTCCCCGACCCCCAGTGCGGACCCGACGAGGTCACCCTGCGGACCGAGGCCGTGTCGATCTGCTCGACCGATATCTCCTACTACCGCGGCCACCTGTTCCCCGACGCCTGGCCGATCATTCCCGGACACGAATACGTCGGCCGGGCCGTCCAGGTGGGCGCCGACCTGCGCGGCGTCATCCGCGAAGGGGACCGGGTCTGCTACTGGGGCCAGACCGACTTCGGCGGGATGGCCGACTACCGGACCATCCGGCCGCTGTTCGCCGAGCCCGGCGGCAACCAGGAGACCACCTGGTACACCCAGCGGCACTTCCACGACTCCCACCAGGCCGCGGCCGTCGTCGTACCACCCGAACTGCCCGGTCACCTGGCCACCGTGGTCGAGCCGCTCACCTCCGTGCTGCGATCGCTGCTGCTCAACGCGCCCAAGCCGGGCGACGACTGCGTGCTGCTCGGCTGCGGGCCGAGCGGGCTGCTGGCCCTTCAGGTGATGCTGCGCTACTTCGGGGTGCGGTCGGTGACCGTCTTCGACCTGGACGACGTCCGGCTGGCTCGCGCCACGGCCGCCGGGGCGACCGCCGTGGTCAACCTCGCCGGGCAGGCCCCGCAGGTCGAGGCGCTGATCGCCGAGCACCAGGACCACTACGCCGATTACGTCTTCGATGCCCTGCCGCATCTGGATGCCCATGAGGGCCCCGATGCCCGTGAACTGGCCATGGGGCTGCTGCGGCCCGGCGGCGACTACGTCGTCTACGGTGCCACCGGGCTGCCGCAGCCGATCAGCTCCTGGATGATCCTGGCCAAGGGACTGCGGCTGCGCGCCGCTCCCTTCGACGTCAGGGCTTTCTCGATGACCCGCTCGGCACACGTCGCCCGGATCGCGCTGCACCTCATCACGTGTGGCGTGGTGGACGCCGCCTCGGTGGTGACCTCGCGGCTCGCCTTCGACGACGAGGCCGGGGTGCGGGACGCATTCGAGAACTACGGCGCCGGCGGCGGCATGAAGCCGTCCATCACCACCGGGGTGCTGCCCGGCTCACCGTCCGGCCGCGTTTCGTCCGGCCACGAGGTCCCCGGCCTGGTGGCCGCGGGTGAGGCCGTCTCCGGGCAGGCGGACGGCGGCGTCCGGCAGTCGAGCGGCTCGCTGCTGTGAGCGCCGCCATCAGCCCGGCGGACGCAGCCGGGGCGGCCAGCCACGCCCGCGCCGCCCTGGCGGTCAATCGCCGCACCGGCACCGACCGCGGCCTTGCGTATGACTTCACCTGCCCCTCGCCCGACAGTTACCCCTTCCAGTGGGCCTGGGACAGCTCCTACCACGCGATAGCGCTCAGCCGGACCGACCCGGCGCGCGCCGCCGCCGAGATCGACACCCTGCTGCACGGGGTCGCCTCCGACGGCTTCCTCCCGCATATGCTCTTGTGGCAGGAGAATTTGCGGAGCCGGGCCACCGAGGACTTCCGGATCGCCCTGTGGAACGGCTGGACCTCGATCACCCTCGCCCCGCCGGTCCTGGCCAGAGCGGTGGAACGGGTGCACGAGGCCAGCGGGGACCCCGCCTGGCTGGCCTCGGCGCTGCCCGGCGCCACCGCCTTCTTCGACTGGCTGCACTTGCACCGCGCCGAGCCCGACGGGCTGCTGACGATTCACCAGCCGGACGAGTCCGGTCTCGACTCCAGTAGCAAATACGACCAGGCTCTGGGCATCGCGGAGACACCGACCGCCGAGATCTCACCGCGCTGGCACCAGGCCATGCGCAATCTGCTGGAGCGCTACGCCCCGGGCCGGCGACCCGACTCAGCGCCTGCCGGGGCCGATGCCTTCCGCTGGGTCGATGTCCTGTTCAACACGGTTTACGCCGACGGTCTCGCCGCCCTGTCCCGGCTGCTGACCGCCGTCCGGCCAGGCGACCCGGCGGCGGCTGTCTACGCCGAGCGCTCCCGCCAGGTGGCCGAGGCGCTGGTGGCACGCTGCTGGGATGACGAGGAGGGCGTCTTCTGGGACATCGACCTGCGGACCGGCGAGCAGCAGAAGGTCCGCACCGTCTCCTCGCTCTTCCCGATCCTGCTCGACGCCGTCCCGGACCGGCTGGCCCAGCGGGTGATCGACGAACACCTGCTCAATCCCGGGCGCTTCTGGCTCACTCACCCGGTACCCAGCGTCGCCGCGGACGAACCGACCTTCGATCCGCATTTCGAGACCGGCGCGATCTTCCGGGGTTCGAGCTGGGTGAACCTCAACTGGTACCTCCACGGGGGCCTGCGCTCCCGCGGCCGCTACGAATCGGCCCGCGAACTGGCGTGCCGTACCGTACGGATGACGGCACGGTCCGGCATGCGGGAGTGCTACGACCCCCTCACCGGGGCGGGCCAGGGAGCCACCTCGTTCGGCTGGAGCTCCCTCGTACTCGACCTGATGGCGGCCGAGGACATGACGGCGCAGGCCCGCGCATGACGGCGACGACCATGACAACCAGCGGCCCAGCGGCCCGCCGCACGCCCACCGTCGGATGGGGGTTCCTGGGGGCCGGCCATATCGCCACGGCCAACGTCGGGCCGGCGGTACGCGGCCTGGACGGCGCCGACCTGCGCGCCGTTGCCGGCCGGGACCCCCGGCGTACCGCGGCGCTCGGTGCGGCGGCGACCTACGGCGACTACGCCGCCCTCCTCGCGGACGAGTCGGTGGATGTCGTCTACATCGCCCTGCACAACAGCGCCCACGCGTCCTGGGCGACGCGGGCCCTGCGGGCCGGCAAACACGTGCTGTGCGAAAAGCCACTCGGCCTGTCCGGCGCCGAGGTGCGGGAGATGACCCGGGCCGCCGCGGCGTCGGGTCGGCTCCTGGTCGAGGCCACCTGGAACCGCTGGCACCCGCGCACCCGGGACCTGGCACGGCTGCTGGGCCAGGGCGTCATCGGCGAGGTCCGGCACGTCGAGGCCGTCTTCGACGGGGCGGACCCGGACCCGCGCAACTACCGCCGCGACGCCGCGCTCGGCGGTGGGGCTCTCCTGGACGTGGGCTGCTACGCGGTCGGCGCGGTCCTGGCGGCGTACGGCTGGGCGGCGCCCGAAGTCACCGCGGTACGCCGCGAGAACTGGCCCGGCGGCGCCGCGGATGTGCTGACCCACGCGGACCTGCGGTTTGGCGAGGGCACGGCCCACCTGCTGGCCACCCTCACCGGCACCGGCCAGGAAGCACTCGTGATCACGGGAACCGCCGGGACCGTCCGCATGGACCGCCCATTCACCGCGGGCCGCGAGCGCGCCGAGATACGGGTGGAAACGTCCCGGGGCGTCGACACCAGGCGCTATCCACCGGTCGACCCGTACGCGCTCATGGCGGCGGAGGTGACCCGGGCGGCAGCGGGTGACTCCTCGGCCTGGCTCGTCCCACTGGACCAGTCGCTCGCTGTCGCCGAGGCGATGGACGCGATACGGGAGGCGGGGCGGGCCTGACGGACGACCGATCGACGAGGAAGAACCCACAGCGCTGCCCGGCCCGCACGGCTGAACGGAAGATCACCTGATTGAGAAGTTTTCATCCTGACTTCGCAGGTCACGGGGCTGGTGTGCGCCTGCGGTGATGTACTGGCACTGGTCAGGGATGTGATCTTCTTCGGG
>NZ_FODD01000096.1 GCF_900110255.1 Actinacidiphila rubida | reverse complement strand
ACCCCGGTCCCAGCCGATCCGCTCGGCGATCACCGTTGCCGGCATCTCAGGCCACTGCTCAAGCAGTTCACGGATCTGCGGCTCGACCACATCTACGATCGAACCCTTCGGCGCCCGCTGATACTTCGGCGGCGCATCGTCCGCGATCGCCCTGCGGACAGTGTTTCTCGCGATGGCCAGCTTCCTCGCGATCGCCCGCACCGGCATCTGCTCGGCGCGATGAAGCCGGCGGATCTCCGCCCAGTCCTCCACGCTGATCACCCATCCTCCCGGCCTGACTCAACGAGCCAGACCCTTGAAGGGGGTCAACTTTCAAGCGCCGCCACTGGTCCACTTTTCAGCCGTCGCCGACATCCAGCAACATCACCGAACGTCCCGACCGCGCCGCCGACATCCAGCGAAGTCCGTCGGCTCGACCTCGTCACCGCTCCGTGGACCGGGCAGGGCGTTAACACCGGGCGCCACGCGAACAGCCGGCCCGGATCCGTCCGGTCATCCAGTGCGTCTCCGAGTCGCCTTCGCCGCTGGTTTCTTGCCGGCTGTCTTCTTCGCCGTGGACTTCTTCGCGGTGATCTTGCGGGCCGCGGTCTACTTCGGGTCAGCGGTCAGGCCGGCCATGTGATGCACCGCGGCGTCCTTCTCACGGTTCGCGCGGGCCCTGTCGGCCGCCTCCTGGAGCGTGGACAAAAGGTCCGCGACCGGCTCAGCCCGGGCGGGCCGCGGCCGCGCCGCCTTGGCCAGCCTTGCCTTCTCGGAGATCTTGGCGTCCAGCATTGTCTCCACGGCGTGCGCGTACTCGTCATGCATCTTGGCCATGTCGAGTTCAACGCGCGGCTCCGTGTCTGAGCTGGTGCTCCGGCCCCAGCGCCAAGTCCACCAGCGTCTTGACCGGCCCGTTGCTGCACAGCACCGCGTCCGTGAGCTCGAACAGTGCGTCGCGCCGCCCGGTCAGGCAGTCGTAGAAGACCCCTCGGAAGCACCCAGTTCCACCACGCTCACCAGCATGGTCTTCGCGTCGAGACCTGTACCTCCTGGGGGTCCAGAATCATGCGGGGGTGGGTCCGCTGTCCTGGAATCCCCATGTGCGTGACCTGCGCGCGCCGTCAGGCCGCTACTGCGGCAGGCAAGGATCCCCGATCGTCGGCTTTCTCCGCTCGCCCTCGGGGGTGAAGGTCAACGATCCGCGGAACGAGCCGCCGCCGAAACGCACCGCGAGGAGCGACGGTTGCTCGTGCTCGGGTGGCCACGGTTCTGCCCCCGGTTCGCTGCCGTTCCACAGATGGAAGACCACCATCGGCTGGTGCGGATCCTCCGAGAGGTAGCCGAGCGCCTTCCCGTACAGAGGATTGTTCCCTCCGAACAGCACAGAGGCAGGGCCGAACTCCGCCGTCACGTCAGCCCAGGTTCGGTCAACCGCAGCCCACCGCCGGACCCGCCCCGTGAGAGCCTCGTACCCCTCCCCGGTGAGAACCCGATCGGGCTTGAGCCAGCCCCGCCGGTACGCGAACTCCGCGTACACCGAGGCGACTTCACAGCAGTCAGCCTGCGCGGGAAAGACATCCTGGAAGGCCCCGCTGGGACCGATGGGGGTCCAGAGCCCCTGCTCTTCCCAACTCTGCCGCAGCTGGTTCCACGACTCGGGCTGGCGCTCGATGAACAGCAAGTGGTCAATCAGGAGCCGGAAAGCCACCTCGCCGCCATACATCCCGGGCCGGCGAAGGGCAAGGTTGAGCTGATCAATGAGGTGATCGTGGATCTCTTCAGCAGCGGCAAGCGGAGTAGGAAGCGTCACGCACACAGTCTTCCGCATGATGATCATCACGATCTGTGAAACGTCACGTAATTCCCCACCAGCGGCGTCAACTTCCCCGCCCAACTGTTCGAACGCCGCATCTCAGGCCCCGGGGACCCATTCCACGGGAGGGGGCATGCGACTGTAGTGCGGTCCCCTGGTGCCGTACTGAGCGAGGTGCAGGATTTCGCCGCCGACCTGGAGCTCTGCCGGCGGAGGGTTGGGAACGGAGATCCGCGGGTGACGCTGACCATCGATAACGATGCCCTCCCGGAGATCGTTCCGGCCGTCCGCCCAGCTCTGGGCCCGCTCGCGAGTCCACGGGTTCTGCAGGGTCCGCGGGGCGGCGGGGTCGTGATCGTAGCCGTTGAGGCTGCGGACGAGACCTTCGCTGTAGACACCCTTGACCCGGAAGTTCTCCAGGTCATCCGTGCGCACGACCATGTTGACGTACCGACGGCCGTTGCCTCTGTGCCGCCCGACCGCATGCCAGCGACCCCAGCCAGGGTCCCAGCGCACGGGTGGGATCCATAGCAGGGCGCCTACCGGGAAGTGCTTCGTGCCGCGCTGGATGTCGAGACCACTCTCGCCGCGCGCAATTTCCTGCGCCACGTTGGCCACCAGGCACCAGCCCAGCAGTCCGTCCGGCGTCTCTTCTTCGGTGAGTTCCGTGTCGGCCACACCGAGAATCTTCCGGCACGAGACGGGACGCGAACCATCTCTTATCAGCTGAGCCGACCGGAGCAAACCACATGCGCATCACCAGCCGCAGGAGAAACCGGCCTCATTCGAACGGTTGGGCGGGGAAGTTGACGCCGCTGGTGGGGAATTACGTGACCGTCGACAAGCGGGAAGGATTCACGTTCTGAGACCGGGATTCAGGTGGGCTGAGACGACGCGTCAACTGCCGTGTGCCCGCCGTGTGTCCGTCGTTTTGTCGCTCACACGCTGGCGCCCGGCGCCTCCTGCCCGCCCCACGGCCGTCCGCCGCCGACCGCGCCGCCGCCCGGCTCCCGGCGCGTCGTGAGCCGCCGCGCCACCGGTATGACGGCCGACGGTCTCCCGCGACCTGGACGACGCACGCTTCATAGCGCGGCAGGACTCCCGGCACGAGCACCTGGCCGACGACACCCGCGGCCGCGCGGAGCTCCAGGCGCTGCGCGAGCTCGGCACGTTCACCCAGGCCGAACCGCGCACCGGCGACGAAGCTGTGCGGGATCTGGTCACCGGCCGCGCCGGCGGTTACGTCGAGGCCGATGTCGACGCCTGGTTCGCGCACGCCCCTGGTCGCCCGCGGGATCGGGCCTGGGCGACAGCCAGGAGCGGGCGGACAAGCGGCTCGGCTACGGCTCCAACTCGCTGTTGGCCGGACGTAGCGTCCCGCGTCGAGGGGCAACTACCGTGGCGCTCGCGGAAAATTCTCGCCACTCACCTCACAGGGGGACACATTGTGATGAGGAAAGTCAGCGCGATCGTCCTGGCCACGGCGGCTGGTGCCGGGCTGCTTCTCGCAGGGGCACCCGCTGCTCCTGCGACCACGGCCGCTTACCCCTTCCAGCTGTTCAGCCTCTCGTCGTCCGCCCCGGCCAACGAAAACAGCTATTACTCCGGCCGCGTCACCTGGTACAACCGGTCGGTGACCGTCGACGGAAACCTCCATGCCTATGGGTGCCGGCGGGTGTACGCAACCGCCTGGGCAAAAACCACCCCACTGGACACGAGGAGTTCCAGCACCCACTGCAACAACGACTCGGAGCAGACCATCAATCTCGTCGCGGACGTCCCCGGCGGGTCCGACCACGTTTACATCTCCCTGACCGACGAGAACGGCACGGTGCTCGACAGCGGCTACTACTACCGACCCTGATCAGGGCCGGGCGGCGCGTGACAGGTGATCTGCCCCGCACCACCTGGGCGGTGCGGAGTCAGGACATCGCGCAACCGCTCGCCTTGTTGCGCCAAATGCCGGTGGCGCCGGCGCCCGCCGGCGCCCGCCCGCGCCCGCCCGTGCCGCCGGCCGCGCCGCCTCGCGTCCGCCGCGGCGCGTGTCGGCCCCCGGCGGCCCGCCGCGGGGTCCGCCCGGCCGCGCGCTCCCCGACTGGCCGCCAGTACGCCTGCCGGGCCGTCCACTGTCCCGTCCGGTGGCGGCAGATGTCCCACTCCAGGCGCCCGCCGCCCGGCCGCCGGCCGCCGCAGGTGGGTCGCTCCGCGCCGTCGGCCACGCCACGGCCCTGCGGCCTGTCGCCGGCCCGCCGCCCGGCGCCGCTGGCCTGCCCCCGCCCGGCGGCCGGCGGACCGTTCCGCGCCGTCGTCCGGCTCGCCGGGCCGCTCGTCCCCCAGATGCCCCCGGGCTGCCGCGCCCGCCCTACCGGCCCGGCCAGCCCCGCGTCGTCGTCTGGCCGCGGGACTACCCCGCTCGTGGCCCTGCCCGTGAGCCCCGCCGCACGACCCCACCTCCGCCACGGCGCCGGCCGCCTCGCGGCCCGCCTCCCGCGCGCACCCCGGCCGCCTACGTCCGTCTGCGTCCGCCCGCGCCCAGGCCGCCGTCGGTCCGCAGAGCTCCGCCGGTCCGCGCTCGGCTGGGGCGCCGCGGCGCGTGCCGCCGTCGCGCTGCCCGCGCCGTTCGCGCGGTCGTTCGGCGGCCCGCGGCCCCGCCCGGCCGCCGTCTGCCGACCGGCCCGACCGCGTACCGCCTGCCAACTGCCCGCGCCTGGGCTGTCGGCCGCCGCGCCCGGCCGCCGGCCTGCCCAGCCTCCGCCGGCCCGCGCTCGCCCAACCGCCGCCTGGCCGCTCCGCGCAACCGTTGCGCCGCGCGCACTCCGCCTGCCGCAGGCCCGCCGCGGTCCTCCGCGCGCCGGCCGCTGGCCGGGCCTGGCGTCCGCCTGTGGCCCGTGCCGGCTGAGTTGTCTCTGTGTGTTTGAGTCGGTGGTGATCGTTTGCGGTGTGTTGACTTGGGACGATTCAGTTTTTGAGATTGCGGCGGTCTTGTGGTGGTGCCTTGGTTCGGGCGCTGTGAGCGGGAAGGATTCAACTTCTGAGATCGGGATTCAGGCGGGCTGAGACGACGCGTTAACTGCCTTGTGCCCGCCGTGCGTCCGGCACTCTGCCGCTTGCACTCTGCCGCCCGGCGCGCCCGGCTTCCCGACGGTCGCCGTCACGCTGCCCGCCCCGCGGCCTGGTCGCGGCAGCCCAGCCTCCGCCACCCGGCCCGCGCCGCGTCGGTTCGTGGGGATCGCCGTCGTTTCGCGGCCTCGCTCGCGGCTGGCCGTCGTCCGGCCGCGGGCAGCTGTGGGTTCCGGGCGTGGCCCGCCCACACCGGCCACCGGTCCCCGCCGCGGCCCGACCACGTGCTGCTCGATTGTGCTCGGCGTGATGGTGGGGTGCTGTTCCTGGGCGGGCGTCGCGGGCGGGGGCTGCAGGGAGAAGACGAGGAAGGTGACGAGAGGGTTCCGGGCAGGTTGGAAGGGGCCAAGGAGTGGTGTGGTGCCTTCGGCGGCCCGGACGGGGCGCGTGGCCGCTGCTCCGCCCGCCGGCCTGCTGCCTGTCGCTGGCCGTCCGGAGGGGCGGTCAACGGGTGTTGCGTCATGATGGTGCGCATGGGGCAGTTCAACGGTTCGTACGTGGTTCGGTATGGCTGGACTCGAACTGGCGTCTTGAGCGTCATGGTGATGGTCCTGCTCATCGGGGCGGAGGGTTTCCTTTCGCATACGGAGCCGCCTGTGATGGACCACGTCGATCTGGTGTTCAGTCCCTTTGCTGTGTGGATCGCGGCAGTCTGCTTCAGTCACCGCAAGAGTGTGGAGGTGGACAGGCAGGGAATCACGCTTTACCGCTTTCTTCCTTTCCGTAGGCCTGAGTTCGTGGCCTGGTCCGAGGTCGTGGCGGTGAACTGGTCGGTCGAAGGCCCTCCGTGGCGTCGTGGCAGCGACCTGGAGGTGTACCGCCGCACTCCCTGGCAGACCGCCGCCTGCCCCTCAACCAGCCCCCGGCGGGAAGCGCTTGATGCCTGCCTCGCCACGCAGGATGACCCGGACTTCGTCGCGGCGTTCAGGAACACCACTCGGAGCAGACGCTCCACGACCTTGAGCCGCATCGACCCCGTCTGCCTAGCCGCGGCTATCGCGTGTCTCGCTCCTGATGTCCGGCATCTCGGCGATCTCGGTGACGTTGCGCTCGACGGCCAAGCCGTGGGACACCAGTTCGAAGCGCCGTCGTGAAAGATCGAACACGTCTGGGACGAAACAGCTGGTGGCCACAGTCCGATGAGGCCGGTCGGATGTCACTCAGACAGGAGTGGCCCGCCGCCCGCCGGTCCGCCGCCGCTTGGTCGCCGGCCTCGGCCGGGCCTGCCGTGGCCCACACCCCCGCCGCAGGGCTGACCGACCACGGAGGCGGCGGTAGCGGGGAGCCGGTGGCGGGGCTGCTGCGGCCCGGCAACGCGGGCAGCAACACCGTCGCCGACCACATCGCAACCGCCCAACTCGCCCTGGTCCAGCTGCCGAAGAAGTACCGGCGAGGACGCCAGACGCTGATTCGCACCGACTCCGGCGGTGGCACCCACGAATTCGTCGCCTGGCTCGCGCAGCGGGGAAGGTGGCTGTCGTACTCGGTCGGCATGACCATCACCGACGCCATCCACCAGGCCGTCCTCAAAATCCCGCCCGCCGCATGGACGGTGGCCGTCGAACCGGAAGGTGGGATCCGCGACGGCGCATGGGTCGCCGAACTCGACGGAGACGTCCTGAAGGGCTGGCCGAAGGGCATGTGACTGATCGTCCGCAAGGAGCGCCCGCACCCCGGTGCCCAACTGCGGCTCACCGACGCGGACGGGCTGCGACTCACGGCGTTCGCCACCAACACCACCAACGTTCCGATCGCCGTACTCGAACTGCGGCACCGCCAGCGCGCGAGAGCTGAGAGGGCGGGATGTGGCGGTCTGACCGTTTCGGTATCGCCTGATCGTGTTGGTATGGGCGGGAAACGGCTGCACAGCGGGTTTGGCCCCCAGCTAACGATCCGCTGGAGAGTGGAGCAGAGGCTCGGCACCTCGATGCTCCACCGGCGCCTGGTGCGGGACTACGAGTCGAACCCGCAGACCTCCAAGTCCCGCGTCTACCAGAGCTTTTGCGCGAGCGTGCAAAAGGCCTAGCCGTTCGAGTGCTCGCATGGAATCGTTTAACTACGCTTCGCGGCGCGGCCGGTACGGGGGCTCAGCGGTTCGGGGGTTCAGCACG
>NZ_FODD01000091.1 GCF_900110255.1 Actinacidiphila rubida | reverse complement strand
TGTGTGCGGGAGGTGGAGGTGTTCCTGCGGCGGGCGGTGGACGAGGGGGTGCTGCGGGGGGACCGGCCGGAGGGATGGGCCGCCGCCCTCCTGCCGGAACTGGTGAACCTCGCGGCGCACGGGCAGCCGCAGCTCGGCCCCGGGCAGGCCGCCGACCTGGTCGTCGACACGTTTCTGCGCGGGGACGGCGCCGGCCCGGCGGGGGCCGGCTCAGTCGAATGACGTACGACGGCGGGCGACGCCGCACCGGGGCGGGCGGGGGCGTCGTGAGCGACGTGTGAGCCCGACGCGCCGGACCGTCAACTTACTGATGTGTGACCTGTCGTGCCGGGCGAGAGTGGTGCCACCGCAACCGCACGACGGAGGATTCCCATGATCAACAGGCGCACTTTCGGCAAGGCCGTCGGCCTGGGCACCGGAGCGGCCGCCGCGACGATGTTCGGCCTGCCGGGCAACGCGTCCGCCGCCACCGCCGCCCGGCCGAGCGCGGGCCCCGCGCCCACCGTGCCGCTCGTCACCCCCGGCACCCACACCGGCTTCAGCACGCTCAAGCAGGTCAGGGCGGGTGTGCTGGACGTCGGTTACGCCGAACTCGGGCCGTCCCACGGCCCCGTCGTGCTGCTGCTGCACGGCTGGCCGTACGACATCCACAGCTTCGTCGACGTCGCCCCGCTGCTGGCCGACCAGGGCTACCGCGTCCTCGTCCCGTACCTGCGCGGCCACGGCAGCACCACGTTCCTGTCCCGCCGCACCCCGCGCACCGCCGAGCAGTCCGCGGTGGCGCTGGACATCATCGCGTTCATGGACGCGCTGCGGATCGACCAGGCGCTGCTCGCCGGCTTCGACTGGGGTTCGCGGACCGCCGACATCATCGCCGCCCTGTGGCCCGAGCGTGTCAAGGCGCTGGTCTCCACGAGCGGTTACGTCATCACCAACGTCCAGACGCAGCTGTCGCCCGCGGCCCCGGCCGTCGAGCACAACTGGTGGTACCAGTGGTACTTCTCCACCGACCGCGGCAAGCAGGCCATGGAGAACGAGACCGAGCGCATCGCGCTGTGCCGCTACGTGTGGACCCTCGTCTCCCCCAACTGGGCCTTCGACGACGCCACGTTCGCGCGCACCGCCGAGGCGTTCAAGAACCCCGACTACGCCGCCGTCGTCCTCTTCAACTACCGCTGGCGCATCGGCCTGCTCGAGACCGAGCCGCGGTACGCCCACTACGAGAAGCAGCTCGCCGCGGCGCCGTCCATCGGCGTTCCGACGGTGACCCTGGACCCCGCGCTCGACCCGTTCACGGCGCCCGGCGACGGCACCGGCTACCGCGACCACTTCACCGGCCCGTACCTGCACCGGACCATCCAGAACATCGGCCACAACCTGCCGCAGGAGGCGCCCACCGTCTTCGCCCAGGCCGTCGTGGACGCCGACCACCTCTGAGCGACCACGCCCGCCGGCACATGTGTGCCGGACTGCGACGCGCGGCCGTACGGGACGACCTCCCGTGCGGCCGCGCAGGTGTGAGTACCCCTCAATTCAGTCACCGGCTTGACAGGTGACGACGCCACCTGGCAGATTCATCACCAGTCAGGGCGGTGATGTTCTCCGGCGCAGCCGGTCCGCCCCCTGTCGGGAGACCTCTGGAAGGGGAACGTCGTGGTCAGCATCAAGGGTGGACGCAAGCGACTGGTGACGGGCGCGGCCGCCACGCTCACGGCGGGGCTGGCGCTCGGCGCGTTCGCCCTCAGCGGCACGGCCAGCGCGAGCGCGCACGACGGTGCGGCCGGGCACGAGGGCGGGGCCGGACGCGCCAAGCCGACGATCGTCCTGGAGCACGGCGCCTTCGCCGACGGCTCCAGCTGGAACGGCGTCATCACGCGACTGCGCGCCGACGGCTACCCGGTCGTCGCCGCCGCCAACCCGCTGCGCGGCCCGGCCTCCGACGCGGCCGCCCTGCGCACCGTCCTCGACCACGTCAAGGGCCCGAAGATCCTCGTCGGCCACTCCTACGGCGGCAACGTCATCAGCGAGGCCGCCACCGGCGACGCGGACGTCAAGGCCCTCGTCTACGTCGCCGCGTTCCTGCCCGCGCCCGGGGAGAGCGCGCTGGAGCTCACCAACAAGTACCCGGGCTCCACGCTGCCCGACGCCCTGGACCCGGTGACGTACCCGCTGCCCGGCGGCGGCACCGCCACCGACCTGTACATCCAGCAGGACAAGTTCCGCCACCAGTTCGCCGCGGACGTCCCCGCGCAGCAGGCCGCGCTGATGGCCGCCGAGCAGCGGCCCATCGCGCAGTCCGCGCTGGAGGAGAAGGCCACCAGCGCCGCGTGGGAGACGAAGCCGAGCTGGGACGTCATCACCACCCAGGACCTCAACATCCCGCCGGCCGTGCAGCGGTTCATGGCCGGGCGCGCGCACGCGCACACCACGGAGGTCGCCGCCTCGCACTCGGTCGCGGTCTCCCACCCCAAGCTCGTCGCCGACGTCATCGAGCAGGCCGCGCAGGCCACCGCCCGCTGACCCCGCGTCGCCCCCGCCGCTCCCGCGTCCGGCGCACCCGTGAACGCCGGGCGGGCGGCCCGGCACCGGCCTCCCCGCCGGTCCGGCCGCCCGCCCGGCTTCCGCGTTCCTGGCGCAGTGCGGTCGCCCCGGCCGCGTCCGTCCGCGCGCGAAAGGGCCGGCGGCGTCCTGCCGCCGGCCCTCGGCCGTCCCCGCGCGGTCGCCCTCAGCCGCCCAGGCGCTCCGCGACGAGCGTCGCCAGGCGCAGGGCCGAGTGCAGTCCGGCGACCTCGGTGACCGTGGGGCGGACCACGGTCGACCAGTCGCCGCGCAGGCCCGGCCACATGGCCAGCAGGACCCGGCCGCCGGGCAGGCCCAAGTGGGCGGTGACGTCCATCTGTTCGGGGCCGGCCGGGGTCCAGGACAGCAGGACGCGGCCCGGCGGGACGCGGTCCGGCGCGCTCAGCGGCAGCCACGACGCCGTCAGCCCGCCGCCCGAGGGCGTGACGATCGCGCCGCGGACGTCCGCCGGCATCGGCGCGCCCGTCAGCTCGGACAGGCCGACCCGGCGCGTGTCGGAGCCCGGCACCAGGGAGAGGGCGGGCCGGCCCGCACCCGTGCGCGGCAGGTTCCGCCGGGGCGCGCGACGCACCTTCGCCGCGCGGTCGCAGCACGATCGGCCCCATCTCTGGTCCGTGGTCATGGTCCTCACCCCTCCGTGTCCGGTGTGCGCGCTTCGCGGCTTTGAGTCTTCCGGAGGAGGTGGGGTGCCGACATCCGTCATCTGACTGCCCGGTCAGGCAGCCGGGCCGGCCGTCCCCGCCACGCGCTCCAGCAGCGGGGTGACGGCGGTCAGCGCCGCCTCGCCGTCCGCCCCGGGGCCCGCGGCCAGATCCCACACCTCGCCCAGCAGCCGGGCCAGGCGGCCGCCGCCGGCGTGCAGCAGCGCCATGCTCCCCTCCTCCAGCGTCTCCCGCACCCGCTCGCGGGTGAACTGCCCGTCCCCTGCGGTGGCGACGAGCAGGCGGGTGGTGAGCAGCCGCTCCAGGGTGCCGGGCGTCCAGGCGCCGCGGTCGAGGTCGGCGGTGAGCCTGGCGGTGAGTGCGGTGAGCCGTCCGGCGGCGGGCGCCGTCAGGTCGCGGGGAGGAACGGGGTGGTCGGACATCGGAGTCGCTGCCTCACTGGTCTGCGTCTGTGCGGTGGGAGTGGACGGAGGTGTGCTGCCGGGGGCGGCCGCGGGTGTGCGTACCGGCGAACCCTCGGGTCCCCTCCATAGACACGTATGAAGGGGCGCAAAGGTTCGCCGGTACACACCTGGTGTCCGGTGTTCACGCGCGCGCGTTGTGTCCGTTCCCGTTCCTTCGCCTGCTCCGGCCGATCCGGCGGGTGAGACGTGACGGGCCGCATCTGGACATTTTTTCGGCTCCGATGGTTCCATGAACGGAACGAAGCCGAGTAGGGGCAGCCAGGTCGGCGCGGAGCACGGGACGCTCGTCGCGGGCCTGGGGAGGCAGTCGGGTGGACGACCTGGAGCCGGGGGCCTGCCCGGCCTTGATCCGGCTGGTCGGGCGCGGGGACGACCTCGCCTTCATCCGGGCCTTCTTCGGTGACGCCGGGGCCCTGGGCGCCGGGGTCCGCGGCGCTGCCCTGGTGGTCACCGGCGAGGCGGGCGTCGGCAAGTCCGCCGTGCTCGACGCGGTGGCCGGGGGCGCGGTGCGCGACGGCGTCCGGGTGCTGCGCGCGGCCGGCGTCCAGTTCGAGGCCGACATCGCCTACGCCGGGCTCAACCAGCTCCTCGTCCCGCTCTTCGACGACTTCGAGGCGCTGGACGCCGTCCACCGCGACGCGCTGCGGGTCGCCGTCGGCATCGGCGGCGGGCCGGCCCCCGACCGCCTCCTGACGTCGACCGCCGTCCTGCTGCTGCTCCGCCTGATCGCCGAGCGGACGCCGCTGCTGCTCGTCGTGGACGACCTGCCGTGGCTGGACCGCGCGACGACCGCCGTCCTGGGCTTCGTGGCCCGGCGGCTCGTCGGCAGCCGCATCGGCTTCCTCGCCGCGTCCCGCGAGGGCACCGACAGCTTCTTCGAGTCCGGCGGCCTGACCGAGCGCCGGCTCGCGCCGCTGGACGACGCGGCGGCCGCCGAACTGCTCGGCCTCGCCCACCCCGAGGTGTCCCGCGCGGTGCGGCGCCGGGTCGCGGCCGCCGCGGGCGGCAACCCGCTGGCCCTGGTGGAGCTGCCCACGGCGCTGACCGCCGCGCAGCGCGCGACGCTCACCGCGGTGCCCGCCGTGCTGCCCCTCAGCGAGCGTCTGCGGGCGGTGTTCGCGGCCCGGGTGGCCGCGCTGCCCGACGCCTGCCGTGAACTGCTGCTGCTCGCCGCGCTCGACGGCACCGGCGAGCTGGCGGTGGTGGAGGCCGCCGCGGCAGGCCGGGCCGCCGTCGACGACCTCGCCCCCGCGGAACACGACCGGCTGGTGACGATCTCCGCCGACACCCGGCACCTGGCCTTCCGGCACCCGCTGGCCGGCGCCACGGTCGTGGACTCGGCCACCGCGTCGCAGCGCAGGCGGGCGCACCTGGCGCTCGCCGACGTCCTCGACGGCCACCCCGAGCGCCGCGCCCGCCACCTGGGCGAGGCCACGGTGACCCCCGACGAGACGGTCGCGGCCCTGCTCCAGGAGGCTGCCCGCCACCGGCTGCGGCGCGGCGACGCGCTGGGCGCGGTGACGGCGCTGACCCGCGCCGCCGGACTGAGCCCGCGGGCCGCCGACGCGAGCCGCCGGCTGGCCGAGGCCGCCTACGCCGGCGCGGAGGCCGGCGGCGAACTGGCCGACGCCTCCCGGCTGCTGGCCGGTGCCCGGCTGGCCGATCCGGCCGGCCGGGAGTCGCTGCACGCGGCGTCCGCGTCCGCCTTCCTGCTGATCAACGGCGACGGCGACATCGACACCGCGTACCAGCTGCTGGTCGGCGCGATCGAGGCCGGGGACCACGGCTGGGAGGCCGCCGACGGCGCGCTGGTCGAGGCCCTGTACACGCTGGCGCTGCTCTGCTGGTACGGCGGCGACCCGGCGCGGTGGGAGCCGCTGCTGGCGTTCGTGGACCGGCTGACCCCGGAGCCGCCGGAACTGCTGTGGGTCATGACCCGCACCTTCGCCGACCCCGCGCACGTCGGCCCGGCGGCGCTGCCCCGCCTGGAGAAGCTGATCGCCGCGATCGGCGACGACGCGTCGCAGGTGACCCGCGTCGCCACGGCCGCCGTCTTCGTCGACCGCCTCGGGGACGTCCGCTGGTCGATGCGCCGGCTCGTGGAGCAGGGCCGCGCCGGGACCGCGCCCGTCCGCCGCCACATCGGGGCCCTGGTACACCTGTGCCTGGACTACCAGCACCTCGGCCGGTGGGACGACGCCGCGCAACTGGCCGTCGAGGGACTGGCGTTGTGTGAGGAGCACGGCTACCGCTTCTTCACCTGGTTCTTCCGGTACGCGCAGGCGGCGCTGGCCGCCGCCCGGGGCGACGCGGAGGCCAGTGCCGAACTGGCCGAGTCGATCGTCCGCTGGGCCGCGCCCCGCGGCGCGCACGGCGCGCGGCAGTTCGCCCTCCACGCCAGGGCGCTGGCCGCGATCGGCAGCGGCGACTTCGAGACCGCCTACCAGCACGCCTGCGCGCTCACCCCGCCGGGCACCGTGGCGCCCTTCACGCCGATCGCGATGTGGGGCGCGCTGGACCTCGTCGAGTCGGCGGTCAGGACCGGCCGGGACGCGGAGGCCGCCGCGCACGCGGCCGCGATGCGGGCGTCGGCGATGGCGGACCTGTCGCCGCGGCTGGAACTGCTGGTGCGGGCCTGCGAGGCGCTGGCCACGCCGGGGGAGGCGGGCGTCGCACTCTTCGAGCGGGCGCTGTCGCTGCCCGGCCCCGAACGCTGGCCGTTCGACGTCGCCCGCGTGCGGCTCTTCCACGGCGAACGCCTGCGCCGGCTGCGGGCCACGACCGAGGCCAGGGAGCAGCTGACCCTGGCGCTGGAGGCCTTCCAGCGGCTGGGGGCCGGGCCCTGGGCGACGCGGGCGGCGGCCGAACTGCGGGCCAGCGGGCAGTCCGCGCCGTCGGCGGCCCGCCCGGGCCCGGTCACGCTCACCGCGCAGGAGCGGCAGATCGCCGCGCTCGCGGCGACCGGCCTGACCAACAAGCAGATCGCCGAACGGCTCTTCCTGTCCCACCGCACGATCGGCACGCACCTCTACCAGATCTATCCCAAGCTCGGCATCACCTCGCGGGCCGCGCTGCGGGACGCGCTGTCCGACCTCGACGCACGGGCCGGTACGGGCGCCGCCGGCTGACGCGGCCCGTCCCCTCAGGTGTCGTCCCCCGGGGGCGGGACCGGGCGGCTCCCACGGGCCCGACGGCCGCGCGGGACGCTCAGTCAGATGACGTATGCGGTGCTCCCGGTGCCCGCTCAGAGTGGACGCGGGGGGCGTCCTGCCCGGCCCCCGCAGGCAGGCCCGCCGCCACCCGGCGTCAGGAAAGGGGGCACACCGGATGCTGCACGCCCCGGACGACCGTCCGGACATCCACGAGCCGTACGGCTCCCCGCCGGACCCCTCCCACCGCTTCTGCCAGGCGCAGGCCGTCGTGCCCACCGCTCCCGGGACCGTGTTCGCGCTGCTCAGCGCCATGGCGCGGTGGCCGCTGTGGGTGCCGGGCGTCACCGGGGCGGGGCCAGGGCCGGGGGACGCTCGCGCCGGCCTGCTGCTGCACGGGCACCGCGTCGAGGCCGTCGTGACGGAACGGGCGGCGCCGGGCCGGTTCGCCTGGTCGGGGACCGGAGACGGCGTCCGGCTGTACCAGGTGTGGCGGCTCACCGCCGTGGAGGACGGCACGCACGTCGTGACGGAGTACGGGGTGACGGCGGGCCGCGTGACGGCCCCCGGGGCGCTCGACGTGGCGTCCCCGTCCTGGACGCGGCGCCTGAACGCGCTGTGGCTCGCGCAGCTCGACGGGCTCGCGGCGCGGAGCGCGGACGGCGGGCCGTCGCAGGACCCGCTGCCGTAGCGCCCGCGGCCCGTGAGCGGCGAAGCTCGCCGCCTTCCGCACATGCGGCAGCCGGCGCCCCTCGGGGCGCCGGCTGCGGCAGGGACGGTGCGGGCCGCGGATCATGCGGCCTTGACGGTGCCGTCGGCGGCGGTCCCGGCCATCGCGCCGGTCGCTCCGGTCCCGGTGGTCCTGACATTCCCGGCGGGCGCCGGGCGCTGCGGCCGGGCGGGCTCGAGGAAGAGGGCCAGGGCGGTGCCGGCGACGAGTGCGGGGGCCATCCACAGGTAGCCGGCCGCGGTGGCGTGGGCGAAGGCGTCCAGCGCGGTGCCCTGGAGGGCGGCGGGGAGGTGGCCGATGGTGTCGGGGCGGGCGGCGTCGAAACCGCCGGCGACGGGCAGGCCGCGGGTGCGGTCGGCGAAGCCGGTGTTCAGCAGGGTGCCGAAGATCGCGACGCCGAAGGCCGCGCCGATGGAGCGGGCGAAGGTGACGACGGCGCTCGCGGCGCCCAGGTCGGCGGGCCCCACGCTGTTCTGCACGGTGGTCATCACGACCATGGGCACCATGCCGATGCCGACGCCGGTGATCAGGAAGTAGCCGCTCAGGACCAGGGTGCTGGTGCCTGCGCCGATGGTGCTCAGCAGCAGCAGGCCGGCGAGGTTGGCCAGCAGGCCGCCCAGCAGGATCCGGCGCAGCAGGGCGGTGCGGGCGGCCCAGCGTCCGGCCAGGGACTGGCTGACGACCAGGCCGGCGACCAGCGGGAGCATGAACACCCCGGAGAGGGTCGCGGACACCCCGTGGACGATCTGCAGGTAGGTGGGCAGGTAGACCAGGACCGCGAACATGGCCGCGTTGGCGACGAACCCGATGAGCGAGGAGAAGACCACGGTCCGGGAGGTGAACATCGCGGGCGGCAGGACCGGGGCGGCGGCGCGGCGCTCGACCGGCACGAGCAGGACCGCCAGCGCGACGGTTCCGGCGATCAGGCCGGTGATGGCCGGTGAGGTCCAGCCCCACCGCTGGCCGAACGAGGTGACCAGGACCAGGCCGGTGGCGATGGCGGCCAGCACGAGCGACCCCAGGTAGTCGATCCGGGCCCGGGACCTGCGGGAGGCCGCGGGCAGCGACCGCGCCGCGACGGCCAGCGCGACGGCGCCGATGGGCAGGTTGACCAGGAAGGCCCACCGCCACGACAGCTGGTCGGTGAACACGCCGCCCAGCAGCGGGCCGACGATGCTCGCGACGCCGTAGACCGACCCGAACATGCCCTGGTAGCGGCCGCGTTCGCCCGGCGCCACGATGTCACCGACCAGGGCGAAGGTCAGCACGATCATGCCGCCGCCGCCCACGCCCTGCAGCACGCGGGCGCCGATCAGCTCGGGCAGGCTCTGCGCCAGGCCGCAGGCCACCGAGGCGATCAGGAAGATCGAGGTCGACGCCAGGTACAGCCGCTTGCGGCCGAACATGTCGCCGAGCTTGCCCCACAGCGGGGTCACCGCGGTCGAGGCGAGGAGATACGCGGCGCTGACCCACGCGATGTCGTCGAACCCGTTGAGGTCCTCCGCTATCCGCGGCAGCGCCGTCGAGACGATGGTCTGATCCAGGGCCGCCAGGAGAACCGCCAGGATCAGCGCGCTCATGGCGGCGGCCACACCCGCGCGGGGCGGTGCGGGCTGCTGTGCCTTCGACGCTTGGGACGCCTTGGACATCGTCGGTGCCTCTCTGAGGAAGGGCCTCCGTGGACGGGGGCCGGTGGACCGGTGGTGCGGACCGCGACAGGGACGAGAGAGTCGTCTCATCCGCTAGGCACTACCTGGTCTATCTGTCACTTCAATGTAGCACTTAGAAGAGGGATGTCAACGCGAGCGAGGCGCTAGCCATGCGAGGTTGCACAGGGTCCCGCTAGACTCGGTGCCGTGAGAGCTGATGCGGCGCGGAATCTGGAAGCTGTTCTGACGACGGGTGCGCGGATGCTGGCGGTGGATGCGGGGGCGAGTATGGGGAGCATCGCG
>NZ_FODD01000005.1 GCF_900110255.1 Actinacidiphila rubida | reverse complement strand
CGCGATGCTCCCCATACTCGCCCCCGCATCCACCGCCAGCATCCGCGCACCCGTCGTCAGAACAGCTTCCAGATTCCGCGCCGCATCAGCTCTCATCCGTCAAGAGTAACGACCCTGCGGTGGATCGCCCCATGTGACGCCACTCTCATGTAGCCATCCTTTCGACAAGTGCTACATTGAAGTGGCAGTTAATCGAGCGGACCGAAAGCGAGAAGGATCATGATCACCTACGACCGGCTCTTCATCGGGGGTTCCTGGCAGGCGCCGAGCAGCACCGAGGGGCTCGACATCGTCTCGCCGCACGACCGCTCGGTGATCGGCCGCGCCGCCCAGGCGCAGCCCGCGGACGTCGACCGCGCGGTGGCCGCCGCCCGGGCCTCCTTCGAGGCCGGCGTGTGGCGGCTGACCCCGCCGGCCGAGCGCATCGCGGTGCTGCGCCGGTTCAACGCGCTGCGCGAGCAGAACGCGGAGCGGGCCGCCCACCTGATCTCGCTGGAGAACGGCTCCGCGGGCTGGTTCACCCGGGCCGGACAGCCGGGCCTGACCCGGCAGGCGAACGCCTACCTGAAGGCCGCGGAGGAGTTCGCCTGGGAGCGGACGCTCGTGCCGTCCGACCCGTCCTCCCCGGTGCGCAGCGTCGTGCGCCGCGAGGCGGTCGGCGTCGTCGCCGCGGTCATCCCCTGGAACTCGCCGTTCTCCTCGGCCACGTCGAAGATCATCCCGGCACTGCTCGCCGGCAACTCCGTGGTCCTGAAGGTGTCCCCGGAGAACTCGCTGAGCATGGGCTTCCTCGCCGAGCTGCTGGAGCAGGTGGGGCTGCCCGAGGGCGTGATCAGCGTGCTGCCCGCCGACCGGGAGACCAGCGAGTACCTGATCTCGCACCCCGACGTCGACAAGATCGCCTTCACCGGCTCCACCCGCGCCGGCCGTACGATCGCCTCCATCGCCGGACAGCAGCTCAAGCGCGTCAGCCTGGAACTCGGCGGCAAGTCGGCCGCGGTCATCCTCCCCGACGCGGACGTCGCGACGGCCGTCGCGGGCCTGAAGTTCGGCTCCCTGCTCAACAACGGCGAGTCCTGCATCGCCCAGACCCGCATCCTCGCCCCCCGCGACCGCTACGAGGAGGTCGTGGCCGCGCTCAAGGAACTCGTGGAGTCCCTCAAGGTCGGCGACCCCAACGACCCCGACACCTTCATCGGCCCGATGATCCGCCCCGACCAGCAGGAACGCGTCCGCACCTACATCCGGCTCGGCATCGACGAGGGCGCCCGCCTCGTCACCGGCGGCCCGCACGTCCCCGAGGGTCTGGAAAACGGCAACTACGTCACCCCCACCGTCTTCGCCGACGTCACCCCCGCCATGCGGATCGCCCAGGAGGAGATCTTCGGCCCCGTCCTCGTCGTCATCGCCTACGACGACGAGGACGACGCGGTCCGCATCGCCAACGACTCCGAGTACGGCCTGTCCGGCGGCGTCTGGTCCTCCTCCGAGGACCACGCGCTGGCCGTCGCCCGCCGCATCCGCACCGGCACCGTCACCGTCAACGGCGCGCCCATCGCCTTCGACGGCCCCTTCGGCGGCTTCAAGGCGAGCGGCATCGGCCGCGAGTACGGCGAAGCCGGACTCGCCACCTACACGGAGTACCAGACCATCACGGTCTGAACCCCGCGTGCCACCGGCCGGTGGACGGCATCCGGTGGCGGCTTCCGGGGTGCCGCGCGCTGCGCGCTGCCGTCTGCGGGTCTCGTCGTGGTTGTTCGCGCCGTTCCCCGCGCCCCTTCGGCCTACGGGGTGCCCCCGGGGCTTGTCGGCCGTGTGCCGCGCCGTCGTGGCTGGTCGCGCAGTTCCCCGCGCCCCTGGCGGTGCACGTTCGTGGGTGGGGTCAGGGGCCACTCCGGGAGTGTCTCCTCGACCTTTGCATGGCGACTCTTCCCGGGACTTACCCGGGGCCTTGCAAAGCTCTGCGGGGACACACCCGGATCGTCCCCTTCCGGCCCGTCCCCGTCTGCGGGAGGACATTGGCTGTGCCCCATGTCCCCGCCGCACGGTGGATCAGCGGGAGGGGGTGGGGAGGAAGTGCTCCCCGCAGAGAAATGTGCGCGGCCCCCGGGTACGGATACGGACGAACCCGTATGCACATTTCCGAGGAGACGCTTCCGGAGCACCCCCGACCCCACGGACAAAGGGCACGCACACCAGGGGCGCGAGGAACTGCGCGACAAGCCACGACGGCGCGGCACACGGCCGAACAAGCCCCGGGGGCACCCCGGATGCCGAACCCATCAAGCCCCGGCGGCACCCCGTACGAACCCCCCAAAAAGCGAAGCTCAAAGCACTGCGTGCTCCGCCGCCCCCGGAAAGTCCGTGCTGAAAGCGACGTCCCGCCCGGACGCGTACGCCGCCCCCAGCTCGGAGAGCTTCACGCCGATCCGCCGGTACGCGTCACTGCCGAGCACCACCCAGTGCGGCGGCTCCGCCGCCAGCACCGCGTCGCGGATCGCCGCGGCCGCCCGCTCCGGGTCGCCCGGGAACATCTCCGGGGTGAGGCTCCCCATCATCGCCCGGAACGCCCCGGCGGTAGCCGCATAGTCCGCGATCGCCTCGCCCGACGCCCGCGTCCGGTTCTCGATGCCGGTGCGGAAGGAGCCCGGCTGGATGATCGTCGCGTGGAGGCCCAGCGGCTCGATCTCCTGCCAGAGCGCCTCGGTGAAGCCCTCCAGGGCGAACTTGCTGGCCGAGTAGTAGCCGTTGGCCGGCAGGCTCGCCAGGCCGTCCATGGAGGAGACGTTGACGATGACGCCGCTGCGCCGGGCCCGCATGACCGGCAGCACCTCGCGGGTGAGGGCGACGGCCCCGAAGAAGTTGACCTCGAAGAGCCGCCGGTAGTCGTCCTCCTCCTGTTCCTCCAGCGCGCCGATGAAGTCGATCGCCGCGTTGTTGACGAGGACGTCGATGCCGCCGAAGCGCTCCTGCGCGGCGCGCACCGCCCGCACGCGGTCCTCGGGATCGGTGACGTCGAGCTTGACGGCGAGCGCGGTCTCCGGGTGGCGCGCGGCCAGTTCCGTGGTGGCCTGCGTCGAGCTGGCCGTGACCACCGCCTGGTCGCCCTCGCTGAGGACGTGGGCGGCCAGGGCCTGCCCCAGTCCGCTGGACGCGCCGGTGATGAGCCAGGTCTTGCGAGTCATGAAGGGTCTCCTCTGAGACGGAGGGAAAGGAAGGCAAGGAAGAAAGGAGGGAGGGCCGGGACCTACGCGGGGAAGTCCGCCGCACGGCTCGCCTCGGCCCACTGGCGCGTTTCGGCGGCGCGCGCCTCGCCGGCCTGCAGGGCCATGTCCACGGCCTGGGCGCCGAGCAGCAGGCGGCGCGGCGGGTCGTCGTGGCCGACGACGTCGACGACGACCTTGGCGGCGCGCGCCGGGTCGCCGGGCTGCGTGCCGTTGTTGTCCTGCCGGTAGGTGTTCATGGCGCCGACGGTCTCCTCGTAGTCGGGGCCGACCTGGTGGAGTTCCATGGACGAGCCCTGCCAGTCGGTGCGGAAGGCGCCCGGTTCGACGATGACGACCCTGATCCCGAAGGGCGCGACCTCGCCGGCCAGGACCTCGGAGAAGCCCTCCACGGCGAACTTCGCGCTCTGGTAGGCGCCCATGCCGGGAGTGCCGCCCACCCGGCCGCCGAGCGAGGAGAACTGGACGAACGTGCCCGAGCGCTGCGCGCGCAGGACCGGCAGGGCGGCGCGGGTGACGTTGACGAGGCCGAAGAAGTTCGCCTCGAACTGGCCGCGGAAGTCGTCGTCGGCCATCTCCTCGATCGGGGCGCTGTTGGCGTAGCCGGCGTTGTTCACCACGACGTCCAGCCGGCCGAAGGCGTCGACGGCGCTCTGCACCGCGGCGACCGCGGCGGCGGTGTCGGTGACGTCCAGCGGTACCGCCCGCACCCGGTCGCCGTGGCGGGCGACCAGGTCCTGGAGCTGCTCCGGCCGCCGGGCGGTGGCGACGAGCCGGTCGCCGGACTCCAGGACCGCTTCGGCGAGGGCGCGTCCCAGTCCGCGGGACGCACCGGTGATCAACCATGTACGGGACATGTCCTACCCCTGTCCGAATTGATGTGTTTCTCCCGATCATGTGCCGCACTCCTGCGTGCGGCACCCCGGAAGCGCGCGTTCACGGCGCGCACCGGGCACACGCGGCCCGTCCGGCGGGAACCGGCGGGAACACGTGTCAGCGGGACGTTTCCTATTCTTGGAACGGTTCGCCCACGCGGCGTCCGTCGTTTGACTGCCGGGCCCGGGTGCGAGGGGGTGCGGCGGGCGGCCTAAGTCACCGGGGCGGCCCTCCGATATTGCGTCACCCCCTTGACTGGTGACGCACAAGGGTGCAGTCTGATCTCAGTCCACGCGGCCAGCAGGCCGCGAACGGGATGAAGTGGAGGACGGCCATGAACGCCATCAACGTCATGAACGCGAAGGACGCCGACGCCGCGGTTCGCCGCGCACGGTTCGGGAGCCTCCCCGAGCGGATCCGCCTCGAGGACATGAGCCAGGTGGTCCAGGCCGCTCCGGCCACCGCCGCGAGCGGCTACGACCCGGAGGGCTCGTTCAAGTACTACTCGTGCCTGGCGCTCGACCTGGGCCTGTAGCCCGGGTCCGGCGAGGTGCGCGTGGCGTCAGTCCAGCACCCGCAGCGCCCCGGCGACGGCGGACTCCAGGAACGCCTGGTCCGCCCGAGCCTGCGCCATGACGTGCACGCCCTGGATGAAGGTGACGAGGAAGCGGGCCAGCTCCACCGGGCTGTGCCCGCGGCCGAGTTCGCCCCGTGTCCGGGCCCGTTCCAGCGCCCGGACCAGCACCGACTCCATCGCCGCCATGGCCGCCCGCACCTGCTCGACGGTGCTCAGGTGGCCCGGGCGCTCGATGGCCGCGCCGACCAGCAGGCAGCCCAGCTCCGGGTCGGCCACGCCGGCCCCGGCCATCGCCAGCAGCGATCGCCGCAGCGTCGCCCTCAGGTCCGCACCGTGTCCCAGATCACGGTCCAGGCCGGTGACGAGGCCGTCGACGTAGCGTTGCAGCGCGAGGGCGTAGAGGCCGTCCTTCGACCCGAACGCGGCGTAGATGCTGCCGCTGCCGATCCCCAGCACCTCGGTCAGACGGGGTATGGGGGTGGCCCGGTAGCCCTGCCGCCAGAACACGTGCATGGCCTGCTCGACCGCCGTGCCGGTGTCGAATGCGCGAGGGCGTGCCACACCCGGAGCCTTTCGGTGGGGTGAGCGGGAGGACCGGCCCACCGTCCGGTGAGCGGGAACCGACTCACCGGATTCCATATCGATATCGTCAGGACCCTGCTCTGCCCGGTGGCGGACGGTTAGCCTCGACCCCATTGACGGCAACGGCCTGAGGACCAACATGCAGGTGCACCTGAACCCCCCGCTGGAGCCCGGGAGCGCGCCCAGGCACGCCGCCGCCATCGTCGCGACAGCCGCCGACGTCAGCGGCGCGGACCTGGACTACAGCCTCGACAGCATCGCTCTGGTCGAGGAGATCGTCGACGGCTTCCGGGCCGAAGGTGTGACCGGCGAGGACATGGCCGACTCCCTGATCTGCTTCGGCTGCTACGTCGGCGAGATGCTGACCCGCAGCTACGGCGGCGCGTGGCGGTACGCCGTGGCCGCGCAGCCCACGACGGTGCCGCTGGTCGTGGAGCTGCCCGGCGCCCGCGAGTACCACCCGATCGACTGGGTGTTCCACCGCCTGGAACGCGGCCCGGACGTGAGCATCCGGGACCTGTACGCGGCCGCCGGCGTCTCGGCCGACGGCGCCCCGCCCGCCGGCACGTGTGACTGAGCGCACCTGTGTCGCCGCGGCGCCGTTCACACCCGGCAGCCGGGTCGCACACGTGCGTGGTGTTGCTTCAGCGCGTCGCCGAGCTGAGCCCGGACCGTCACGCCGAGGCGTGGGAAGATCCGGTACAGACTGGCCCCCACGGTGCCGGTGGACAGGCCGAGCCGGTCCCCGATCTCGTGGTTGGACAGCCCGCGGCCGGCGAGTTCGGCGATACGCAGTTCCCGGGTCGTGAGCATGGAAGCCCCCTGTTCAGCGGCGAACGCCTCACCCCGAGGAAGCGTTCTCTGGCCTTCGCCCATCCCACCTGAGCAGCGCGCGCGGAACCAGGCAGTTCGCATGCAGCTTCGTCCTGCAGGTGCGTCAGCCCAGGTCAGCGGGGGTCATGGGCACGGCGGGGCGTCGAGCGCCGCCGCGCTGTCCAGCATCCGGGCGGCACGCGGACTGCTGATCGCCGTGAGGAGATCCGCCGCCCGCAGCCAGTGCCCCCGCGCCCGGTCCCGGTCGCCGCGCTCCAGTTCGGCGCTCGCCAGGTGGTCGAGGACCTCGGCCTGGTTGTAGCCGTCGGCGGCCTCGCCGTACAGCCGCAGCGACTCCTCGTAGTCCGCGATCGCGCCGTCCAGGTCGCCGAGGTACTGGCGGGCGTGTCCCAGGGTGTCCCGCGCGGCCGCCTCGATGCGGAGGTTGCCGTGCCGCCGCAGCAGCGGGACCGCCTCCTCGCCCATGGCGACCGCCTCCTCGTGCCGGCCGAGCAGCGTGAGGTACCAGGCCACCGCGTTGAGTTCGCGGGCCGCGGACGCCTCGTCGCCCGCCTCGCGGTACAGCTCCAGGGCCCGGCGGGCGTGGTGCAGCGCCCGGTCGTGGCGCTTCTGCCGGCCGCGCACCCAGCCGATGCTGCGTTCGGCGGCCGCCCGCTGCGGCAGGTCGAGCCGGTGCATCTGGCCGAGCAGCACCTCGACCTGCCGTTCGGCCTCGTCGAGCCGGCCGGTCTCGGCCAGCGCGCGGGCCAGATCGGCGGAGTTCCGCGCGATCGCCTCGGCGTCGTCGAGGCGCACTGCCGCGTCGAGACCGAGGCGCTTGGCAGCGATCTCCTCCGTCCACTGGCCCGTGACGGAGTAGTACGTGACCCAGTCCGCGGTCAGCGTCACTCCGTAGCCGAGCAACCGCGGGTCGTCCAGGGAGCGCAGTGCCGCCGCGACGGCCGGCTCCTCCTGGCCGAACCAGTCCATCGCCGCCTCGCGGTCGCCGAAGGCGACCGACACCACTCCGGGCGCCGCGGGGGGCACCTCCTCCCGCAGCGGGGGGCCCGTGAAGAGGTTGGCCGCGTGCGCGTTGTACCGCAGGTACTCCATCAGCCGGGTCCGGGCGGCGAGCACGTCGTCGCCCTCCTCCGCGACCAGTTCGGCGCCGTACGCGCGCAGCAGGTCGTGCAGCACGTAGCGGCCGTGCGCGTCGCGGGACAGCAGGTGCGCGGCGGTCAGCTCCCGCAGCAGCGGCCGGGCCGCCACCGGGTCCACGGCCGCGAGGGAGGCGGCGGCGTCCGCCGAGACGGACGGGCCGGGGTGCAGTGCGAGGTGCCGGAAGAAGCGGGCCGCCGCCGGGGCCAGGGTCCGGTACGACCAGGAGAACGCGGCCCGCACGTCGGCCCGCGGGTCACCGGCGGACAGGGCGTCCAGCCGCGGCCCCGCCTCGCGCAGTTCGCGCACCGCCACCTGCAGCGGCAGCCGCGGCGACGCGCTCAGATGCGCGCCGGTGATGGCGACCGCCAGCGGCAGCAGCCCGCACAGCTCCACCAGCTCGGCCGCCGCCTCCGGTTCGGCCCGGCACCGCCCCTCGCCGATCCGGCCCGCCAGCGCCGCCAGCGCCTCCTCGCGCGTCCACACGTCGAGGCTCACCAGGCCGGCGTCGTCGGTCACCGCCAGACCGGACAGCCGGTTGCGGGAGGTGACGATCGTCAGGCATCCGGCGGACCCCGGCAGCAGCGGCCTGACCTGCTCCTCGTCGCGCGCGTTGTCGAGCAGGACTACGAGCTGCCGGCCCGCCGTCTGCTCCCGGAACATCGTGCTGCGCTCGTCGGTGCCGCGCGGGATGTCGCGGCTGGGCACGCCGAGCGAGCCGAGGAACGCGGCGAGGGCGTCACCGGGATCGAGGGGCCGGACGTCCTCGAAGCCGCGCAGGTTCACGTACAGCTGGCCGTCGGGGAAGCGGTCCGCCACCTGGTGCGCCCAGTGCACCGCCAGCGCCGTCTTGCCGACGCCCGCCATGCCGCCGATCGCCGACACGACCACGCGCGCGGTCCGCGCGTCGACCTGCGCGGACAGGCGCCGCACCGCCGCGAGGGCGGCCGCGCGGCCGCGGAACGCCGCGAGGTCGGGCGGGAGCTGGCGGGGCACCTGCGCGGTGCGGCGCCTGGACGCCTCGACGAAGCGCCGCCGCTCGCCCTCGTCCAGCCGCAGGGCGTCCATCAGCTCGCTCAGCGTCGCCTGCCGCGGCAGGCTCTGCCCCCGCTCCATGTCGCTGATGGCCCGCACGCTCACCCCGGACGCCTCGGACAGGCTCTCCAGCGTCAGCACCGCCCGCTGCCGCGCCTCCCGCAGCAGCGTGCCGAACCCGGTCCTGTCCATCCCCACCTCCCGGGCCCCGCCCGGCAGCGGCCTGGCGTGCGCAGGCCACCGGGAACGTCTCGGTTCTGGAATGCCCATTAAAGCAACCCCGCGCCTCCTCCCCGACCCAGCCCCCGGCACCGCCCCGGCCCCCGCGCCCCGCGCCCCGGCGGGCACGCGACCGCGGCGGCGGGGGTCAGCGCGGGGTGGGGGTGGCGGTGGCCTCGGGGGTGGCGGTGAGGGCGTCGCGGAGGGCGGCGCGGGAGGTGATGCCGAGCTTCGGGAAGATCCGGTAGAGGTGCGCGCTGACCGTGCGCGGCGACAGCCGCATCTGGCGGCCGATCTCCTTGTTCGTCAGGCCGCCCGCGGCCAGTTCGGCGATCCGCCGCTCCTGGTGGGTGAGCGGGGTGAGGCCACCGGCGGAGCCGCGGGTGGCGACCCCCGTGGCCCGCAGCTCCGCGCGGGCCCGCTCGGCCCAGCCGGTCGCGCCGAGCCGTTCCAGCACCTCGACGGCGGGCGCCAGCAGCAGACGGGCCGCCGTGCCGCCCTGCGCGCGCCGCACCCGGGTGCCGTGCATCAGGCCGATCCGGGCCATCTCGAACGGGAAGCGCGCGGCGGCCGGGTGGTCCGCGGCCCGCGCGTACATCCCGGCGGCCTCCGCCTCGTCCTCGGCGGTCAGCGCGAGCGCGCCGTAGGTGAGCACGGCCAGGCGCGGCGACAGCTCGGGCAGCCCCGCGTCGCGCGCGGCGACCGCGTGGGCGCGGGCCTGTTCCGCGCGGCCGGTGTGCAGCGCGGCCTCGACGAGGTCGAGCAGGGTCCGCGACGCCTGGTAGGCGTAGGGGCGGAACGTGCCCGGGGACGTGATGCCGAGGGCGTGCAGGTAGGCCGTCTCGTAGTCGCCTTCGCTGAGCGCGGCCGTCGCGCCCGCGGAGTCGGCGATCTGGCTGAGGAACCCGATGCCGCGCGGGCGCGCCCACGCGTCGACCACCGCCTGCAGCTCGCGGGCCCGCGCCGTCTGCCCGCGCATCGCCGCGAGCTGCGCGAGGTAGCCGCGCGACTGGTGGGCGAACAGCTCGTGGCCGTGCTCGGTCTCCAGGGACAGCGCGCGCTGCCCGGTCCGCTCGGCCGCGTCCCACTCCCCCAGCGCCATCCCGTCCAGCATGATCAGGTGCAGCATCACCATGCCGCTGGCGATCGCGCCGGTCTCCAACTCCCGCTCCACCACGCGCTGGAGGTGGGGGCGCAGTGGGCCGAGGACGTCCAGGTGGTACGCGGACACGGCCAGCCGCGCGATGTCCCACGGCGGCTGGTCCTGGAGGCCCGCCGCGAGCCGCTCCACCGGTCCCGCCCAGCCGGCGCCGTGCCGGACCACATCGCTCCAGGTGCCGGCGTACAGCCGCGCCCGCTCGGGGACGAGGTCCCCGAGGGAGTCCAGGAGGGCGTGGGTGCGCTGCCACAGCGCCGGGTCCGCGGCGTACTGGCTGACCGCGAGCAGGAGCGGCAGCAGCCGGTCGTGCATCGGGTCGCCGCCGTCCGGCGCGTCGTCGCGCAGCCGCTCCACCACGGCCGCGACCTGGCGGTGGGCCGAGCGCACGTCGCCGTCCTGGTAGAGCGCCTGGTATCCGGTGGCCAGCGCCGACGCCGCGGTGTCGTCGGCGCCGGAGGAGTCGGTCCGCACGAGCCGGCGGGCCTGGCCGAGCCGCGCCGCGTGCCCGGCGATGAACGCCGCGTCGCCGAGCCGCCGCGACCGGCCGGCGTGGTCCTCGCTCAGCTCGGCGGCGCGGGTCAGCCAGCCCACCGCCGCCAGCGCGCCGCCGCGCCGGGTCGCGGACTGCGCCGCCTCCTCCAGCGCGCGGGCCACGTCCTCGTCGGGGTCGACGGTGGCCGCCGCGAGGTGCGTGGCGCGCCGTTCGACGTCGTCGCGGTGCACGTCGGCCAGCGCGCGGTGCGCGGCCCGGCGCTGGTTGGGTGTGGCCAGCTGCACGACGCTGGAACGCACCAGGGGGTGGCGGAAGGCGAAGTCGCCGGTGACCGGCTCGACGACGAGCAGGCCGCATGCCACCGCCTCCTCCGCGTCCCGCATGCGGTACCGCACGGCCGTCGCCCGCGGCACCGGAGCCGCGGCACCCGCCGGCCCGACACCGGCCTCCGCACCCGCGGCACCCGGCTCCGCGGCACCCGGCCCCGCACCGCCGGAACCCCCCGCAGCGGACCCCGCGGGCCCGGCCCCCGCCGGTCCCGCGCCCGCGCCGTCCAGCGCTCCCTTGAGCAACTCCGCGCGGACGGCGTCGCCGAGCGCCGCGACGCGCGTGCCGTACATGTCCTGGAGGCGGCGCGGCAGCGGCACCCCGTGCGGGCCGAACAGGTCCGCGGGCGCCTGGCCGCCGTGGCGTGCGGCGATGTGCGCGGGCAGTTCGAGGAGCGCGAGCGGATTGCCGCCGGCCTGTTCCAGCACGAGCACGCGGACGTCCGCGGGCAGCGCGGGACTGTGCCGCTCCAGCAGGCGCGCGGCGTCCGCGTCCGCGAGCGGCGCGACCAGGACGTCGGGCAGCGCGGCGGTGTCGAACGGCGAGGGGATGTCCGCGCGCACGGCCACCAGCAGTTTCACCGGGCTGCCCGCCAGCCTGCGGCCGGCGAACCCGACGACCGCGGCGCTGGCGTCGTCCAGCCACTGGCCGTCGTCGAGGACCAGCAGCAGCGGGGTGCGGGACGCGACCGACGAGACGAGGCTGAGCACCGCGATGCCGAGCGTCATCACCGACGGCGGCGGGCCCTCGGTCCGGCCGAAGACGGCGTCGAACGCGGCGCGGGCGGTGGCGTCCAGCCCGGCCGCCTCCGGCAGCAGCGGGTACAGGAGCTGGTGCAGTCCCGCGTACGGCAGTTCGGACTCCGCCTCGACGCCCGCGGCCCGGAGCACCAGGTGCCCGTCGCGGGCGGCGGCGTCCGCGACGTGGTCGGCCAGCGCGCTCTTGCCGACGCCCGCCTCGCCGCGCAGGACGAGCGCCTGTCCCTCGGCGGCTTCGAGGAACGCCGCCAGCCGGGCCTGCTCGCGGTCGCGACCGACCATCGCCGCGGCTGGCTGCACGTCCCCGCTCCCTTCACGCCGGCGTCCCCGCGTGGAGGAGCCGCCGGTGGCCGGGGAGACGGCCGGTGAGTCCGCCGGCTCCCCGCGCCGACCCAGATCGGATCATCAGACTCCGACGGAGGCGCGGAAGTCAAGCAAACTCTGGGTGAGCCGCCGTTCCCACCAGGGCGGATGGCTCCGGGGACGCCGCATCACCACGGTGCCGGGGACGCCGGGGACGGGCGTCACGGTTGGTGCCGGGGACGCCGCGTCACGGGCTCCACTCCGGGTCGCGTCCGCTGAGCGCGATGACCCGGACGAGGAGCGGGGAGTCCGCCGGGACGTCCACGGCCGCGCCGAAGGGCGAGCCCGCCGGGCGGTTGTGCGCGGAGGGGGCGAGCACCGCCAGGGACGATGCGAGGGCCGCCGGGTCCGGGGCGTAGGGCTGGCCGGTGGCGCGGGCCAGGTCCCAGCCGTGGATGGTGAGCTCGTTGAGCGCCACGCGCCCGGCCTCGACGGCGGGGAAGGTGAAGCCGCCGGCCTGGGTCATGCCCTCCCAGGCCGCCGGGTCCCGCCAGGCGTCGGCCAGTTCGCCCAGCCGCTCGGGCAGCCGGACCCGCCACGCGCCGTCGTCGTCGACGTCCGGCAGGAACGTGCCCGGGTCGGTGCCGGTGGTCGGGCCCAGGTCCTTGCGCGCCGCGTCCCGGAACGCGGTGCTGAGGCCGAGCAGGTGTCCCAGCAGGTTGCGCACCCGGTACTCCGGGCACGGCGTCGGCGCGGTGAGCCGGTCGTCGCCGACGTTCCCGGCGAGGAGCACGATGCCGCGGGCGACCGGCCCGAGGTCGGGCATGGGGGTGTCGGTGGCCATCGGCGGTTCCCTTCCCTGTGCCGGGCTTCGCGCGGCCCGGACTTCCGGCGGCCGCGGCCGCACACGTCCCCCCTCGGACCGGGGCGGCGCCGGAAACTCATCGGTGCGGGCGGGCAGACTGGGGGCGTGGCAGCCAAGCAGAGCGCGGGCATCCTGCTGTTCCGCCGTGCCGACGGCGGGGTCCAGGTACTCCTCGGGCACATGGGCGGGCCGTTCTGGGCCCGCAAGGACGCCGGGGCGTGGAGCGTGGTCAAGGGCGAGTACGCGCCGGAGGAGGGCCCGGAGGCCGCGGCCCGGCGGGAGTTCCGCGAGGAGCTGGGGCTGCCGGTGCCGGACGGGGAGCCGCTGCCGCTCGGCGAGGTGCGGCAGTCCGGCGGCAAGGTCGTCACCGCGTGGGCGCTGGAGGGCGACCTCGACCCCGAGGCCGTCGTGCCCGGCACGTTCACCATGGAGTGGCCGCGGGGTTCGGGGACCCTGCGGGAGTTCCCCGAGCTGGACCGGGTCGCCTGGTTCGGCGCGGAAGAGGCCGCCGGGAAGATCGTGAAGGGCCAGCGCGCGTTCCTGGACCGCCTCGCCGAACGCCTCGGGCTCCCACCGGCCTGACCCCGCGCCCGCCGGCCTCCGGCCGAGAGCCACCGCACCCGCACCCACGCCGGCCGGACCGCCCGCCGTAGGACGCCCCGGCCGTACGCCGCCCTGCCCGGAGGCAGGTGCTCAGGTCACTAGGCTGCTGAAGTGCTCGGCCGCCTGCGCGTCCGGCAGCTCAGTCGTTGACGCAGGTGTCGCCGAGGGCCGGGTTGAGCAGGCCGATCACGTCCACCGAGTCGCCGCAGAGGTTGACCGGGATGTTGATCGGAACCTCGATGACGTCACCGGAGAGCACGCCCGGCGACCCGACCGCGGCACCGTTCGCCCCCGAGTCCGCGGTGGCGACGCCACCCGACACGAGGATGATTCCGCCGGCCAGCACGGCCAGCGCGACGCTCTTGTGCATCAGCTTCACGACTTCTCCTTCGGTCATACAGGGGAAAGAGGGGTGGCGCACCCGTCTCGCGGCAGCACACGACACCCCTCACTCAGTGTTCGTACCTGAACACCCACCGTATCCGCTCCACATCCCGGGCCGCGCGATCATGCCCGCGCCCGCGCCCCCGCGTCCGCCGTCCGGGCCAGTGGGACAGGTGTGCCCGGGGCAACCGTGGAACCCGGGAGACCCCTCAGGGAGTGATACGGGGACGGGGCGCGCGGCGCACCCCGCGGTCCGGAGGCACCCCCGGCGTGGTGCGGCCGCGGGCGACCCGGACACTGGACACCCGGACACACGAGGAGCCTGATCCATGCCGATGCCGCCGGTGGCCACGCCGCCGACCGCCGAGGGAGCACGCGACGACGCGCGGGGCGGGGCCGGTGACCGGCACTGACGGCGGGTCACTCGCGGCGCCGGCGCGGCACGGCGACCTCCCGGGACCGCAGGCACCGCCGTCCGAGGGCGCGCCCGACTTCGCCGCGTACGCCGCCGCGCGCTGGTCGCGGCTGGTCTGCACGGCCTACCTGCTGACGGGCGATCACCGCGAGGCCGAGGACCTGGCCCAGGCGGCGCTGGCCAAGGCGTACCTGCGCTGGCCGCGGATCGGCCGGCTCGACGAACCCGACGCCTACCTGCACCGCGCCCTTGTCAACGACGCCCTCGCCCGGCAGCGCAGGCGCCGCGTCGCACGCCTGCTCGGCCCGCGGCGGACCGCACGGGACGGGGACCAGGCCGAGCTGCTGGGCGCGCTCGCCCAACTGCCCGCGCGGCAGCGGGTGGTGGTGGTGCTGCGCTACTGGGCGGACCTGAGCGACCAGCAGGTCGCGGACGTCCTGGGCTGCCCGGTCGCCACCGCCGCGGGCCAGGCCGCCCGCGGTCTGCGCAGGCTCCGCGCGCACCCGGCGCTCGCGACACCGGGCGGCACGGAGGGTGCCGCGGGCACGGCGGGGACGGCACCGGCCGTCCCCGCACCACGCACACCTGCGGAATCGGCGACGGACACGGGAGAGGAGGGCACGCGGTGAGCACGCGTCAGGAGCACGGCCAGGCCGACGAGGCCGGGCCCGAACGGCACCAGGAGCTGCCCTCGCGCCCGGAGCACCCCCGGGAACGGGACGGACACGGCGGGCACGCCACCCACGACGGAGACGACGGGCACGGCGGGCACGACAGGCACGACAGGCACGACAGGCACGACGGGCACGACGGGCACGGCGGGCACAGCCGGACGGTCGACGGCCGGCCCGAGCCCCATCGGCCCGAGCCCGGCGCACCCGCCGACGCGGTCGCCCCCGCGTCGTCCGGCTCCGCCGCGGCCGAGGACCTGCTGCGTGCCGCCCTCCTGGACGCGGCGACCGGCATCCGGCCGTCGGCCTGGCCGGTCCGCGCGGTGCTGGAGCGGGCCCGCCGCAGGCGCAGGGCGCGGCGGCTGGCGTTCGCGGTGTGCGTGGTCGCCGCGGTCGCGGTGGCCGGAGGCGGCGTCGTGGTCGCGCGGAACCGGACGGCCGCGTCCCCGGTCGCGCCCGCGGCGGCCCCCACCGCGCCGGCCACCACCGCGAGGCCCACGCCTCCGCACTCGTCGGTGAAGGTGACGATCCAGCCGTCGGCGGAGGTGGTGCGGCCCGGGGAGGTCGTCGAACTGGACACGGACACCCGGCTGCGGCTGGACGCGACGCGCCGCTGCCTGTCGTTCGGGCACGGCCCGTGGGAGTGCAAGAGCGTCGCGGACGGCAACCAGGCCGCGAACTCCGTCAGCCTGCAGTCGGCGGGGAGCGCGGGCGTCACCGTGTACACGCCGCTGTACATCGGCAGCGGGACGGCCGCGTCGATGACGGTCACCGCCGGCGGCACCACCGTCGTGCTGAAGGTCGTGACCCTGCCGGGCCGTCCCGGCTACGCGACCGGCTACGGCACGGGACCCTCGCCGGACGGCGGCGGGCCGGGCTCGGCGGCCGGGCGGTCACCGCTGGCCGACGTGAAGGTCACCGTGTACGACGCGAAGGGCCTCGTACTGGCCTCCCTGCCCTGACCGCCACGCTCCCCGCGGCTCTCCGCGCGGCCGCCGCCCCGCGCCCCGCGCCGCTCTCCGGAAAGCCGAACGGGCGGCGCGCACCGGGCAGTTGCCGGTGTGCGCCGCCCGTCGGCGGTCGCGCGGTGCGGGGCGGCGGCCGCGCGTGGTTCCGTGCCGTCGTGCGTGGTCCCGCGGCGTTCCGTGCGGTCACGGCGTTCCGCCGGCCGTCACAGGCTCCGGGCGGTGATGTCGCCGTAGGCGGTGGTCGCCCGGATGGCCAGACCGGCGGCCGCGCCGTCGGCGTTCCGCAGGGTGTTGGTGATCCGGCCGTAGGCGGTGCCGGCGTCCAGGGAGGCCGAGACGCCGCGGGCGGCGCCCACCGCGATCGCGCCCTTCTGGGTGGTCAGGGCGACCGCCCCGGACACGGCCTCGGCGATCTCGATGTCGCCCCGCATCGTGCTGATCTCCGCGTCCCCGCCCAGCCGGCCGACGGAGACGCCGCCGTCCTTCAGGGCGACGCGGGCACCGGCGGTCTCGTCCAGCTTGACGGTGGCCCGCGCGCTCTCGAACTCGACGTCGCCCAGCCGTCCGACGCCCCGCAGTTCGGCGTCGGCCGTGGTGGCCCGGACGCGGGAGCCGGCGGGCAGCTGGACGGTCACCTCGACCGAGCCGGAGTCGCCCAGGATCCGGCGCTTGGGCCCCGCGGCCGCGACCCGCAGCACGCCGTCGGCGAACGCGACCTCGATCTGCTCGGCGGCCTTCACGTCGCGGCCCTTGGCGGGGTTGGCGGGCAGGACCTCGACGGTGGTGTCGGCGCGGTCGGCGGCGATGAACCGGATGCGCCCGGCGGGGATGTCCAGGACGGCCGAGATCGCGGCGGGGGTGGCGAACTTCTGCATGGTTGCGCTCCTTGGTCTGCATCGGGTGATCCAGTGCTGCCGGGTGTTTCCGACAACAGAAACGCTACGTTGCATTCATGATTCCGGCAACTGATTCGTTGCATCGGACGGCAATAATCGCAGGTAGAAGCAGGGATTTCGTTGCAACGAACCTGACAGAGAACGCAACATGCGGGGCGTTGAACGTTGCAATGGATTGACCGCGAACGCTATGCTGGGCGCGATCCGAGGACCACGAAGGAGGCCGCGATGCCGGGAGGCAGGCTCACCCAGCAGGAACGCCGGCAGATCGCGCTGGGTCTGGCCGACGACCTCCCCTACGCGGAGATCGCCCGGCGGCTCGACCGGCCGACGTCCACCGTGACGCGCGAGGTCATGCGCAACGGCGGACCCACCGCGTACCGCGCGGACGCCGCCCACCGCGCCACCGAACGCCGCGCGCACCGCAGCACGCGGAGTCCCGGCCCGCGGGACGCGGCGGCGGCGCCGCTGCCGTACGGGCGGGACGCCGGGGCGGTCCACGCGTTCGAGGAGGTGTTCACCGAGGTCCTCGCGCAGTCGGGCATGACCACGATGCTGTCCCGCGTGATGGTCGCCCTGTACACGACGGACTCCGGCAGCCTCACCGCCGCCGAACTCGTCCAGCGCCTCCAGGTCAGCCCGGCGACGATCTCCAAGTCGATCGCGTTCCTGGAGAGTCAGGGCCTGGTCCGCCGGGAGCGCGACGAGCGGCGCCGCGAGCGCTACGTCGTCGACGACGACGTCTGGTACCAGTCGATGATGGCCAGCGCCAAGGCCACCGCCCGGATCGTCGAGGTCGCCCGGGAGGGCGCCGGCGTCCTGGGCCCCGGCACCCCGGCGTCCACCCGCCTGGAGAACGTCTCCCGTTTCCTCGACTTCGTCACCGAGAGCATCACGCGCGCCGCCGAGCAGGCCCGCGAGGTCCTCTACACCAAGCCCGGGACACCGGCCGAGACGCCGGCCGCCCAGGACCGCACGGAACAGGCCGGTACCGAACAGGCCGGGGCACGCCTGGACTCGGAGGCCTGAGGGCGGCGCCGGGTCAGGACGTCCCGGCCGGACGGCGGCGGTGGATCCGCGCGGCCAGGACGGCCACGTCGTCCTCAGCCCGGTAGGCGTCCAGGCGGTGCAGCACCTCGTCGAGGACCTGCTGGATCGTGGCGCCCGGCGGCAGCGCGAGCCCGGCCAGCCGGGCCAGCGAGACGTCGATGTCCTCGTGGCGCCGCTCCACCAGCCCGTCGGTGTACATCAGCAGCGTCTCGTCGGGGTCCAGAGCGCGGGTCAGCTGCTCGTAGCCGCCGATACCCGTGCCCAGCGGCGGTCCCACCGGCACGTCGACCAGCGTGCCGGTGCCGTCCGCGCCGAACACCACCGGCGGCAGGTGCCCGGCGCTGACCAGCGCGACGGTGTCCCGGGCCGGATCGACCCTGACCAGCAGGCAGGTCGCCGGGCGCCGCGAGCCGTCCTCGGCCACCGCGACGTCGAGCTGCCGCAGCACCCGGTGCGGGGGCAGGTCGGTGGACGCGACGTAGCGCAGCATCGACCGGTACGCGTTCATGTCCACCGCGGCGTCCAGACCGTGGCCCATGACGTCGCCCATCACCAGCAGGGTCCGGCCGAAGTGCAGCCGGACCGTCTCGAACCAGTCGCCGCCGACCAGCGCGCCGCCGCCGGACGGCAGGTAGCGGGTGGCGACGTCCAGGTTGGGGTGCGGCCGGCCCGGCTCGGCCAGCAGCGCACGCTGCAGGTTCAGCGCGGTGCTCTGCACCGCGGTGTGCCGCCGGTCGTGGCCGATGTGCACCGCGGCCAGGCGTGTCGCGTAGTGCAGCGTCGCCGTCTCCGGCGCGTCGAACGGCTTCCCGGCGCGGACCGCGAGCACCGCCCCGTACAGCCGGCCGTGCGCGATCAGCGGCACCGACGTCGCGCTGCGATGCTCCCCGCCGGACAGGTCGACGGACGCGGTGATCGGATGCCCCTCGTCGAGGGCCCGCACGCTCAACGGCCGGTCCTCGGCGAACGGCGGCGTCCAGGGCTCCAGCAGCGAGGCGCGGCCCGCGGCGGCCGCCCGCACCAGCGGTGCCGTCCCGGCGGCGGGCCGGGACGTGGGGACGTCCTCGGTCAGCAGGTCCACGGCCGCCGCCTCGCAGATCTCACGGCACAGGAAGCGGGCCAGCTCGGCGCAGGTGGTCCGCTCGTTGAGCGTGGTGCCGATCGACTCGACGGCCTCCTCCACCACGGCGAAGGGCGCGGGCACGCCGTCGCGGTCGTCCGCCTGCCGCGGGGACTCCTCGCCGCGACGGTGCACGGGCCTCACCTCCAGCCGGGCTCGCACCGACCCCCTCCGTCCATCGACGCACCGGACCGGACGAACCGCCAGTCAGCCGGGGACGGCGGCGACGATCGGCGGACGGCAGGTGACGGGCGCGGGGGCTGCAGGTGGCGGGGGCGGGGCGCGCGGCTCAGCTCACGAGGGTCGTCTTCGGGCGGACCACGCAGAACTCGTTGCCCTCCGGATCGGCGAGCACGGTCCACGACTCGTCGCCGGTCTGCCCGACGTCCACCCGTCGGGCGCCGAGCGCGAGCAGGCGCGCGATCTCGGCCTCCCGGTCGTCCGCGCCCGACGTCAGGTCGAGGTGCAGGCGGTTCTTGACGACCTTGCGGTCCGTCACCGGCATGAAGCAGATGCCGACGGGCGCGGTCGCGTCGGGCCCGATGACCACTTCCCGCTCCCGCTCGGACAGGATGCGCCACCCCAGCGCCTCGGCCCAGAAGCGGGCCTGGGCGGGCAGATCACGGGCGTCGACGACGATGTGGTGCAGGGAGACGGGCATGGCCGCCAGTGTGCACCGCGGCAGGCGCACGGGTCAGGTGATCGGCACGCCCGGCCGTCCGGGCGGGCGGGCGGCGGCGGGACCGGGCGGCGGCGGGACCGGGCGGCGGCGCGGGGGGCCGTGGCTAGGCCATGGCGACGGCGGGGCCGCCGAGGGCGTCGCGGCGCTCGGGCATCGACAGCGACACCATGCGGCGCCAGCCGAAGGCCCGCTCGTAGAGGTACACGGCGTGGATGCCGGCCTTCAGGGCCGCGGCCTTGGGCGCCGGCCAGCGCAGCAGGCGGCCCATGTGCTCCATCACCGCAAGGCTGACGTCGCGGTAGACCCGGATCTCGCTCATCGCGCACTCGCGCAGGATCCGCTGGATGGTGCGTCCGTGGCCGAGCGCCGCGAACCGCAGCAACTCCTCGTGGCAGTAGGCGAGATGGTTGTCCTCGTCCCGCGCGATGGCCCGGACCGCCTTGCCGATCTCCGGATGGTCGCCGAAGTGCTTGAGCAGCAGCGCCATCTGCTCCGACGCGCGCTGCTCGGTCACCCTGCTGTGCGACAGGTACGTGACGATGTCGGCCTCGGTCAGCGGGGTCTCCTGGCGCAGCCGGGTGTGGGCCAGGCCGATGCCGTTGCGCTCCAGCAGCATCGTGTAGTCCGTCTCCGGCGGCACCGGCACCGCCTCCACGCCGCGCTTGCGCATCAGCGCGGTGAAGATCCGGCCGTGCTTGTCCTCGTCCGCGCCGTGGCGGGCGATCTTGGGCGCGAGCGCGCGCTGCGACTCGGGCACGAGAGCGGAGATCCTGCCGTTCTCCCAGCCGCCCTGGGACTCGCCGCTCGCGGCGATCGAGCAGAAGAGCCGGAAGGACTCGTCGTCGTCGAGGATCTCCGTGAACAGGCTGCGGGGAGACAGCATCGCGTGGCTCCTTAGATCTGCCGCCGAGAGCACCGCCGGGGGCGCCGCCGAGACGGAACGGGTCGTCAACGAGTCAAGGTCGACCGCCGGATGGTCGCAACCGGGGGTGGCGGCGACTGCGCCGATCGGGGGAACGGGAATACCCCCCGGGGGTATAGGGTTGACGCGTGAGTACGGAGCGCTTGTCGACGAGGCGGAGGGGCGCCATGGAGACCACGGAACACACGCACGACGCGCACGGGCACGTTCACGCGGGGCACGGCGCCGGCCGGCACGGCGGTGCGAGCTGGCGCATGGCGGCGCACGCCACCCTGCACTGCCTCACCGGCTGTGCGATCGGCGAGGTGCTCGGCCTGGTCATCGGCACGGCGGCCGGGCTGCACAACGGCCCGACCGTCGCGCTCTCCATCGCGCTGGCCTTCGCGTTCGGCTACGCCCTGACCATGCGGGGTGTCCTCCGGACGGGTCTGTCGGCCCGGCAGGCCCTCAAGGTCGCGCTGGCCGCGGACACCGTCTCCATCGCGGTGATGGAGCTGATCGACAACACGGTGATCGTCGGCATCCCCGGAGCGATGGACGCGGGGCTGGCCGACGCGCTCTTCTGGAGCTCGCTGGCGGGGTCGCTCGCGCTGGCGTTCCTGGCCACCACCCCAGTCAACCGCTGGATGATGGCCCGCGGCCGCGGCGTCGCACACTCCCACTGACGGGGCCCCCGGCCTTGCCCGGCCGTCCACCGGCCGGTGGGTGGGTTCGGCCTCCGGGGTACCACGCGCTGCGCGCTGCCGTCTGCGGGTCTCGTCTCGGCCACGGCGGCAGGGCGGACGGGAACGGCGCCCCGGGGGCAGCCCGAGCCCCGCAGGGACGCGAGGAACTGCGCGAGCAACCACGCACCGGGCGGAGCACGGCGTCGGCGGCCCGGGAGCAACCCGGAAGCCGAGCCCGGGGACGTCAGCGCGCGGCCCTGCAACGCAGGCAAGGCCGCACGCTCTCTATGCTCCGTCGCATGAAGCTCTTTCGGTCGGACGACCGGACTGACGACCGCAGGAAGCGGACAACAGGCCCCTCCCTGATCGAGGCGCGGGCCGACTTGTGGGCGGGACGATACGCGGACGCGGAGGCAGGAGCGCGAGGAGTGCTCTCGGCCGCGCCGCGGTCTCGGAAGGAGACGGCCGGCGCCCTGTCCCTCACCGCAGCGGCCGTCAACGCCCAGGGACGCCACGTCGAGGCGCTCGCCGTCTTCGACGAGGCAGTGCCGTTCTTCGAGAAGGTCTTCGGCGCCAAGAGCGCGGAAACGCTGGCGCTGCGCTGCAACCGGGGCCAGGTTCTGGCCGTCCTATCACGACATACAGAGTGCGAACGGGAATGTGCGGACGTCGCCCGCACGGCGGCCCAAGGCAGAAGCCCGGCCATGTCCCTCATAGTGACCGCCGCGCAGAACGGGGTGGTCTACGCGCTCAATGGGCAAGGCCGTCACCGGGAGGCCGAGGCACTGGCCCGTGACACCCTTGCCGGCCCGGTCAGGCCCGGTCGCGCCGGGGTCGATCGGCTCGCCCTGGTGCTCCTCCTCGGCCTGGCCCGCAGCCTGAACGGTCAGGAGCGCTACGACGAGGCCCTCGCGGTGGCGGAGCGGGCCGACGAGCTGCGCCGCACGCTCACCGAGGACCTGCGCCGACCGGAATCCGGCACGGTCGAACTCATCATGGGCAACGCCTTCTTGGGGCTGGGCCGCACCGCCGACGCCCACGCCGCCGCTTCCGCGGCCCACGACGCCTGCCTGGCCACGTTCGGCCCCGAACACCACCGCACCGTCGAGGCGCAGACACTCCTCGCCCGGCTCACCACCACCTGACCAGCCACGCCCCCGGGCGCCGGGTCCTTGGGGTGAGGGGGTGGGGAGGAAGCGCTCCCCGCAGGAAATGTGCGCTCCCCTGGACACGGATACGTCAGCAGCCGCGATTCCACATCTCCGAGCAGACGCTCCCGGACCGCCCCGCCCCCCTACCGACGGCACGAAAACCAGGGGCGCGGGGTCCCCCAGCCTTCGGCCGGGAGGTGCCCCCAACGCGACCAGCCACGACGGCGCGGCACACGCCGGAACAGCCCCGGGGGCACCCCGGAAGGCGGCCCGGGACGTCAGCGCGCAGCGACCCCGCGGACCTGGAGGTTGTCCAGGAGTTCGGCGGTGGCGGCGGCGACCGCCGCCACCGCCGCGTCGAACGCCTCCTTGTTGTGCGCGGCGGGCGCGCGGAACCCGGAGATCTTGCGGACGTACTGCAACGCGGCAGCCGTGATGTCCTCGTCGTGGACTTCCGGCGTCATCGGCGGGCGCAGAGTCTTGATGCTTCGGCACATGTGACCAGTGTGGCGCGAGGTCTTGGCGAGCGGGGCCCGCAGTGCTTGAATACTCCGCATTGGTTAGGAACCTTTCCTAACGCAGCACTGAGCCTGAGCTCCCGCAGTTCCCGCAGTGGCCGTGTGACCGACGGCCGGAAACGGAGACGCACGTGCACTCTTCCCCCCACGCCCCCCGTACGCACCGGCGCCGCCCCTCCCGGCGGATAGCCGTGATCGCCGCGGCCGGCGTCCTCGCCGCCGGCGGCGGCTCGCTCGCCCTGGCCGGCACCGGCAACGCCGCGCCCGCCCCCCACACCTCCACCGCCGTCGCGCCGAAGGCGTCCGGCGCGGGCCTCGCCGACCCGCACAAGAAGGAGATCGCGATGGAGCTCGTCTCCTCCGCGGAGAACTCCTCGCTGGACTGGAAGGCGCAGTACAAGTACATCGAGGACATCGGCGACGGCCGCGGCTACACCGCCGGCATCATCGGCTTCTGCTCCGGCACCGGCGACATGCTCGAACTCGTCCAGCACTACACGGACATGGAGCCGGGCAACGGCCTCGCGAAGTACCTTCCCGCGCTGGAGAACGTCAACGGCTCGGACTCGCACTCCGGCCTCGGCAGCGCCTTCGTGAGCGCGTGGAAGACCGCCGCCAAGGACACCGTCTTCCAGCAGGCCCAGAACGACGAGCGCGACTCCGTCTACTTCAACCCCTCCGTGAACCAGGCCAAGTCCGACGGCCTCGGCACGCTGGGCCAGTTCATCTACTACGACGCCATCGTGATGCACGGCCCCGGCGACGACCCGGTGAGCTTCGGCGGCATCCGCAAGACCGCGATGAAGAAGGCCAAGACCCCGGCGCAGGGCGGCAACGAGACCACCTACCTCAACGCCTTCCTCGACGCCCGCAAGGCCGCGATGAAGACCGAGGACGCGCACGACGACACCAGCCGCGTCGACACCGAGCAGCGCGTGTTCCTCAACGCGGGCAACCTCAACCTCGACCCGCCGCTGAAGTGGAAGACCTACGGCGACTCGTACCAGATCCTGACCCTGCCGTAACGCACCGCGAGCCACCCGCGAGGAGGGCCCGCCGCCGCAGCCTGGGGGCGCGGCGGCGGGCCCTCGGTCTACCCTGGCCCCAGCAGACGTGTACGGATGTGTCAGGGGGAGCAGGCCGATGAGCGGCTGGATGTGGTGGTTGATCGCCCTTTTCGCGGTGGGCGGGTTCTCGTCGGTGACGGAGACGGTCCGCGGGGCGTTCCGTACCCGGCACAAGCACAAGATGCAGGTCCTGGAGGCCCAGCGCGAGGAGCGCCGGGCACTGGACGCGGCCAACCGCCCGCCCGAGCCGGTGTGCGGCTGCACCCACCACCTCGCCAAGCACGACAAGCAGGGCAAGTGCCACGAGGTCGTCGAGGTGCCGTCGGCGTGGGACGCCGACCGCAAGCCGATCCGCTTCGAGCCCGGCACCTGCAACTGCCAGCAGTACGTGGGCCCGCAGCCGCTCAGCAGCGTCTACGCCGACGAGATCACTGACCTCTGAGGGCGGCGGGAGTGGCCTCCCCGGCCCACCCGACGAACGCGGACCACGCGTCCGGCGTGAACGCCAGCGCCGGACCCGCCGGGTCCTTCGAGTCCCGCACGTGGACGGTGCCGGGGCAGGTGGCTATCTCGACGCACTGACCGCCGTTGTCGCCGCTGTAGCTCGACTTGCGCCAGGCGATGGCGACTTCGACGCACTGCCCGCCACTGTCACCGCTGTACGAGCTCTTGCGCCAGTCCAGCTGGGCCAGGTCAACGTTCATCGCTCTCCTAGCAGTTGCTCAATGAGATCCAGCGACGCGCTGGGCGGCAGAGCCTGCGCGCGGATGATCCCATATTTTAGATCGAGCTCGCGGACGCGCTTTCGATGCGTGTGGAGACGGCTCACATCCTGAACTTCGACGTAGCCGACCCGTCGTCCGTCTTCGGTCTCCATGAGAGAGAACGCTCCGTTCAAGCCAGCATGCTCTGCACAGTTGGTGGGCATGATCTGGATCTCCGCGAGACTTTCGCGGCCTACGTCCAGCAGATGTTGCCACTGCGCCTGGATCATTGCCGGGTTGGCGAACGAGCGCCTTAATGCCGCCTCCTCCAAGACGAAGCTCATGTCCGGCAGCGGGTTCCGCTCGAAGATGTCCTGCCGAGCCAGCCTGGAGAGAACCTGCTGCTCGATGACGTCACCGCGCGTCCGCGGCCTTCGCATCCGCAGCACCGTCCGGGCGTAATCCTCCGTCTGCAGAAGCCCGTTGATGACCTGCGTGTCGTACGCGTGCAACTCCACCGCCCGACTTTCGTACTTCCGCGCGTCGCGGAAGAACTTGGGGAAGCCCGCGCGTTCGACCTGCTCCTTCATGGCGACGAGGACGCCTCCGGCGTCTAAGACCTCGTCGGCGCGGTCGATGACGTCCGGCTGCATCACGCGGCGGCCGATCTCGATCGAACCGATCTGGCTCTCGCTGTAGTTGAGCGCGGAGCCCAGTTCCGCCTTCGACAGGCCGCGCCGGACGCGCAGCGCCTGGACCTGGCGGCCGAAGCTGCGGAGCAGTCCGTTCGTGGAGTCGTCGTCCAACTCCATGTCGTCGTCCTCTTCGGGCTCTCCGGCCAGCCGACCCTCTTCCGTCATGCCGTCCCCACCTCGTCGTGGTTCGGGACGACGCCAACCACACACGGCACGTGCCCGGTTGACGACCGTCCGTGGTCGTTCCTGATCGCCAGGCTAGAGCGGGGGACGGGAGGTGTGCGGGTATACCAGAGGAAAATGCACGCGTGATTGTTTCGCCTGGGGCCGGTGGGTGCTGCCGCGAACCGTCAACTGGCCCTTCAGGGGCGGTAGATGCACTCGGCGAGCGTGGCGTGCTTCTTCCAGCCGAGCGTCTCGTACAGCGCGCGGCCCGCGTCCGTCGCGACGAGGATCCCCGTACCGGCGCCGCGGTCGACGGCCTGGTCGGCGAGCGTGCGCATCACCACGCGGCCCAGGCCGAGGCGGCGGTGGGCCTCCTCGGTCACCACCTGGTCCACCACGGCGGCGTCTCCGACGATCGCGGCCTGTCCCCGGGCCGCCGGCCGGCCCGCCGCGTCCCGCACCCGGACGTGGACGACGCCGTCGCGGTGGTCGACGGCCACGGCGTAACCCCCGGGCGTGCGGGGCGCGGTGGGCGTCAGGTCGGTGGCCATCAGATGGCCGGTGCGGTCCCACGCCACGGCCCAGTCCGGCGGCATCCAGGCCTCGATGCCCCCGGGCTCGGCGGGCATCTTCATCCACGTCCGCGGGGCGGTGACGGAGGCGGCCGCGCGGCGGACCAGGGACTCCTCGGTCTCCGGGAGGACGTGGCGTCCCACTTCGGCGGGGTTGCCGGCCACGTCGACGTAGAGCCCCCACGGCTTCTCGACCGGAGGCGGTGTCCGCCGCGACACCGCCCAGCCCGCCACCCACGTCCTGACCGCGTGCGCCAGCATCGCGTCCCCCCGTCGCACGTGCCGCATCCACGGCTGAGTAATAGTCACAATAGCATTTCGAGTATTACCTCGTCGCCAGTGAGTAAAACACCCCTACACCAAGAGCCTCTTACGCGAAGGCGCCGCGCCGGCTCCGGCGTCACGGGTGGGAGATATGTTGTCGATGCGCCGGGGGGTTCCGTGCGCTGCCACGGCAGCAGATGCCGCCGTCCTGTGGGGGGACAGCACCATGCCCAGACAGTCGCGTGCCCTGAGACTCACGGCCGCCTGCGCGGTCACCGCGGCCCTGGCCGCCGGCACCCTCGCGGGAGCCGGAAACGCGAGTGCCGCGTCACCGTTCCTCCCGTACGTTCGCGACCAGACGCTGGGCCCCGGATACAGCTCAGAGGTGACCGGCGGCGCGGGCGGCATCGCCGACGGCACCGCGGTCTACGTGTTCAGCAAGAACCCCCTGACCGACGCCACGTGGGCCGGCGGCGGCCTGCCGACCGGTCTGAGTGCGTCGATCTCCGGCACCACCTGCACGGCGTACTCGGGAACGCCGGGCGTCTACACCTGCCCGGTCACCGAGGACAACCCGCTGGACTCACCGAGCGTCAAGGCCGCCACCAGCGCCGCGAACCACACCACCGCGTACGTCGGCGCCGCATACGCAGCACGCGGCACCAGCCTGGCCACTGCGATCAAGGCAGCGGAGATGGCCGGCACGGCCGCACCCTCGGAAGACGGGCAGACCGCGGCCGTCATCACCGTCCTGACGCCGGACGAGGTCGCCAAGAGCACCGTCCAACTCACCACCCCGGACGTGCCGCTGAGCTCGTCGACGGTGCACACGGTGCACGTTCACGCCGCCGATCCCGCGCACCTGGACGTGACCCTCGAACCCAGCCTCGACGAACGGTGGATGGACCAGAACGAGGTGGACGTCGACGTGACGGCGGTCGACGGCGGCCCGGCCGGGGCCTGCACCCACACCACCGGGTCATTGGGCGGGGCGTGGTGCGACCTGCCCGCGGGCGACTACACCATCACGTACACGCTCACCTCGGGGCCCGACGTCGAGGCGTGGAAGCTCGTCGCGGACGCCACGCTCCAGGTGGTCGACTACGGCAGCAGCAACCCCGAGACGACCAGCACCTTCCAGGTCCTCAGCCCGACCCCGGTGACCGAGCGCTACCGCATCTTCGGGCGGGCCTCGGCGGGAGACGTGCACTTTTACGACGGCACGGGAACGGCGACCACCCCGTTCCGCCCCGCTGACTACTTCCAGGACGGCTGGCAGAACTACAACGCCGCCACCGCGCTGTCCGCGGTCACCGAGCACGGCACCGGTGACGCCGTCGCCCGGGACACCGGCGGCACCCTCTGGTACTACCGCGGGACCGGCACCCACTACTGGGACATCTACCAGCCGCGCGACAAGGTCGGCGCGGGCTGGAACATCTACACCAGCATCGTCGGCGCGCGGGACCTGAGCGGTGACGGACGGGCGGACCTCGTCGCCCGCGACACCTCCGGCACGCTGTGGCTGTACAAGGGCACGTCCAGCACCACCGCGCAGTTCGCGACCCGCACGAAGATCGGCGCGGGCTGGAACATCTACAAGACGCTGACCGGGGCCGGTGACCTGACGGGTGACGGCAAGGCCGATCTCCTCGCCACCGACACCTCCGGCGTCCTGTGGCTGTACAAGGGCACCGGCAACGCGGCCGCCCCCTACGCGGCTCGGGTCAAGGTCGGCACCGGCTGGAACATCTACACCGTGCTGCTCGCGCCCGGCGATCTCTCCTCCGACGGGAAGACGGACCTCGTCGCGCGCGACTCCGCCGGCACGCTGTGGCTGTACCAGGGGACCGGCAACGCCACCACCCCGTACTCGGCGCGCACCAAGATCGGCGCCGGCTGGAACACCTACAACCTGATGTTCTGACCCGAACACGACGGCGGGCCGCACCTTTTCTGCTGGGGTGCGGCCCGCCGCGCGTCCGGCGCGGCCTACCGGCGCCAGGGCGCCGAGGCCTGCTCCTGCAGGAGCGCGGTGATCTGGTTGACGTCGTTGAAGATGCTGAGGAACGCGTCGAGGCTGGGGCTGCTCGCGCCGTTGACGCCGACGAAGAAGGTCAGCAGACGGCCGTCGTCGGTCTTCAGGTAGCCGGCCTCGTTCTGGGCGGCGACTTCGAGCTGCTGGTTGAGCAGGTCGTCGCCGATGATGGTGCCGGGCTTGGCGAACACCTTGCCCTTGGCCGGGCAGTCGGTGGTGCAGGAGATGGCGTTGGAGCCGTTGACGCCGAGGATCGGCAGCAGCAGCCGGAAGTCCGTGGCGCGCGGGGTGCGCAGCCAGTAGTCGAGGATCTCGACGAGGGCGCGCGGGGTGATCCGGTCGGCCGCCGTGCCGCCGCGGCCGTCGGAGAGCTGGAACTGGCCCGGGTCGATGTCCGCGACGCGTGCGAGGAAGTCACGCTCGACCGGGAACGCGTCGAAGCAGTTCCTGCTGCCGATCTCGACGGCCATGTTGCACAGGGCCAGGTTGGCGCCGAGGTTGTGGCTGACCTTGAGGATCAGCTTGGCGTACTGGCTGTACGGCGGGGAGACGTACGCGGCCACGCGCGGGTCGCCGCCGTAGGAGGCGGGCAGCCGGTTCTGCGGGTTGGGGCCGGTGGGCGGGGCCGTGACGGTGACGCCGGCGCGGGCCAGCGCCTCGATCAGCGCGGTGCGGGCGAAGGCGTTGGGGTCCTGGATCGGGGAGACCTTCAGCAGCGGCTGCGCGCCGGCCGCGATGGTGCCGGAGAGGTGGATCTTCGTGCCGTCGGGCGAGGTGGTCACGGTGATGGCGGTGGTCCCGCCGCTCGCGACGGTGCGCACGCCGGAGGTGACCTGGTAGGGCGCGACCTGGGGCCGCCAGAACAGCTTGGCCGGCCGTCCGGGCGTGGTCGGGGTGCTGAGCAGGTCGATGAGGTTGTCGTTGAGGATCATCGGCACGGGCTGCGGGCTCAGCGCCGGGGGTGTGAACAGCCGCGGGTCGATGATCACGTTGCCGTCCACTCGGCGGATGCCGGAGGCGCGGATCTGCGCGGCGATCCGGTTGATGCCGGCGAGCGGGTTCTCGGGGGTGAGGGTGGCGCCGGGGAGCGCGGCCTCGGTGTGGTCGATGTCGGTGTAGTCGACCGTGCCGTCGGGCCTGGTCCTTCCGCCCATGGTGAGGTCGCCCTGCGCGACCAGCGCGAGGTCGCCGTGCAGCGTCGGGCCGGTGCGGTGGCCGGTCGCCCGCACGGGGGTGGTGAAGCGGTGGTTCCAGCCCAGGGTGGTGAGGGCGGTGGAGATCGTGGCGAGCTTGGTGGTCGAACCCGGGATGAAGTACTGGTCCGCGAACTGGGAGTGGATGACCCTGCCGCCGACCGGGTCCGACTCCAGCACGCCCCACTGCGCGTGCTCGTAGCCGGGCTTGTGCATGATCGCCTCGATGGCGGGCCCGAGATCGTCGTCGTGCGCGGCGGCCGGCGGTCCGGCGGCGGCCGTGCCCGCGAGGGCCAGGAGGGTCGTTCCGGCAGCGGCCCAGGCGCACAGCCGGGCACGGGTCATCAGTCGCATACGTTCCGCCGCATCTGGAGTCCAGGATTCCCGGGTCGAAGGAGCCGGCGCGCGGGACCCGGCTCGCACGAGCCGGGTCCCGCCAGGCGCTTCTGGCCGCATCGTAAGGACGCGAACCGGGCATATGGGGTGATCGGATGACGCCCCGTCAGTCCCGGCGGCGAACTTCATCCGGGCGGCCGAGCAGCGGCTCCCCCGGGCGCCGGTGGCGTCCGGGGGACGCACGGCGGGTCCGGCACGGGGGCGGGGGGGGGTCAGACGGTGACGGGTTCCCAGACGGGGAGCCACACGTCGTTGGCGGCGCCGCCCGCGACGCAGTCGTACTGGATGAGCGCGTTGCCCACCCCGACGCCGCCCGCGACATTGAGGCACTTCCCGCTGGACTTGGCGACGACCTGGTAGCCGATGCCGGTGGGGACGAACTTCCACAGCTCGTTGTCGGAGCTGCCGCAGGTGTACTGGATGACCGGGGTGCCGTTGGCGCTGCCGCCGCCCTGGACGTTGATGCACTTGCCGCTGTCGACCGACTTGAACCGGTAGTAGCCGCCGAGCGCCGAGTCCGCCTCCCAGCGCTCGTTGGCCGTGCCGCTCCACGGGTACTGGATGATCGGCGCGCCGTCGGCCTTCGACGCACCGCGCACGTTCGCCAGCTGCCCCGGGTCGCTCGCCAGCCGCAGCGTGAGCTGCTGGGCGATGACCGCGCGCGGCGCCGCACCGGCGGCGCTGTCGGCGGCGGCCGGGCTGAACGAGCCCGACGCCATCGCCCCGCCGAGGGCGACGGCCCCCAGCCCCATCGCGAAACGCTTGGACGTCCTCATGCGCATTCCTCCGAGTCTCATGACTGTGTACCGCACATGCCGGAGCCATATGCGGTCGGACGAGCACAGAGAGTAGTCATGCCTGGTGGGCGGGAGCCGCCGTGGCGCCCGGCGCATTCGGGTGGTTCCGGCGGTTCACCGGCCGCCCGCCCGGCCGCCCGGTCATGCCGCGCGCTCCCGAGGGTGGCGAGAGGCGGCCGGCCGGATCTTGAAACGGCGGGCGGGCCGGTGAGACGGTGGGCCCCATGGATCTTGGGCTGGAGGGGAAGGCCGCGTTCGTGACCGGCGGCAGCCACGGAATCGGGCTGGCGATCGCCGAGGCGCTGGTGGCCGAGGGCGCGCGGGTCGTGGTGTGCGGGCGGGACGCGGAACGCCTCGCGAAGTGCGGGGTGCTGGGCGTCCAGGCGGACGTGCAGGACCCGGAGCAGCTCGGGCGCGCCGTGGACGAGGCGGCCGAGCGGCTCGGCGGGCTCGACCTGCTGGTGGCGAACGCCGGCGGGTCGTTCGGCGGCGGGCTGCTGGAGTCGACACCGCAGGACTGGGCCGACACGTTCGCGCTGAACGCCGGACACGCCGCCCACGCGATCCGCCGGGCCGTGCCGCACTTCGAACAAGGCGGCGGCGGCGCCGCGTTGATCATCGCGTCGATCACCGGGTGGAAGCCGGGCCCGCGTTCGTCGTACGCGGTGGCGAAGGCCGCGGAGATCCACCTGGCGGCCACGCTGGCCCAGGAGTTGGGGCCGCGGAACATCCGCGTCAACGCGCTGAGCCCGGGGTCGGTGGAGTTCGAGGGCGGCGGCTGGGCCTGGGTCCGCGACAACCGCCCCGAGGACTTCGCCCGTTTCACCCGCGAGGACTTCCCCCGCGGCCGCCTGGTCACCCTCCAGGAGGTCGCCGACACGGCCTGCTTCGTCCTCTCCCCCCGGGCGAGCGGCATCAGCGGCACCAACGTCTGCGTCGACGCCGCCCAGGACCACCCGAGTTCGGGCCGCTTCTTCCCGTAGGCCGGACGCCGGCGGCCTGCCCGGCCGCGCGGTCAGCCGCCGTCAGCCGCCGTCAGCCGCCGTCAGCCGCGGCGGACGATCAGGACGGTCATGTCGTCGGCGTGGTCGACGCCCGCGGCCGCGGTGAGGACGCGGTCGGCGGTGTGCTCGGCGTCCAGGCCGTCGCGCAGGGCGCCCGCGGCCAGGGTCCCGGCCCGGGCGAGCCCGTCCTCCAGGGTGAGTCCCGGGCCCTCGACCAGGCCGTCGGTGACCATCACCAGCGCGGCGTCCTCGTCCAGGGTGAAGGTCTCCTCGCCGTACTCGGCGTCGGGCAGGATGCCCAGGACCGGGCCTCCCGGCAGCACGTGCACGGTGTGGCTGCCGTCCTGGCGCACCTGGAGCAGGGGCACGTGCCCGGCGCTGGTGCCGGTGACGCGCCCGGTGCGCGGATCGATCCGCAGCATGGTGCAGCTGGCGAAGCGCGGGTCGTCGCGGGCGACCAGCAGCTGGTTGGTGCGCGTCAGCACGGTCCCCGGATCGCCTTCCCGGTCCGCGATGGCGCGCATCGACAGCTGCACCTGCCCCATGAACGCGGCGGCGTCCACGTCGTGGCCCTGGACGTCGCCGATCTCCAGGGCGACGGTGCCGTCCGCCAACTCGAAGGCGTCGTACCAGTCCCCGCCGATGTCCAGGCCGAACTGGCTCGGCCGGTAGCGGGCGGCGACCTCCAGGCCGGCGAGGTGCTCGGGGAGTTCGGGGAGCATGGCCCGCTGCAGCGCCACCGACAGCTGGACCCGCGCGTGCTGCAGCCTGATGCGCCGCAGCGCCTGGCCGGCCAGGTCCGCCAGCGTGCCGATGACCGTCCGCTCGCCCTGGGACGGCAGGCGCCCACCGTCGTAGGCCATCAGGAAGGCGCCCAGCGGCGGGTTGCCCGCCTCGCCGAGCGGGGTGATCGAGAAGGCGTAGCCGGCGCCGAGCCGGGTGAGTTCGGGCAGTTCGGCCGCGCGCGGCCACCTGCGGGTGAAGTCCCGCAGGTCGGCGATGAACAGCGAGCGACCGGTGCGGATCGCCTCGGGCACGGGACTCGGATCGTCCAGCGGCATGCCGTCGAGGAGATCGACCTCGAGCAGTCCGATCCCGGCATCGCTGGAGATGCTCAGGCGGTCCTCGTCGACCAGGGCGAGCAGCGAGCCGGCCGCGCCGAAAGCGGCCGCGAGCCGGGTCAGCACCACCTGCCGCAACTGCTGCTCGGTCCCCGCCGTGATCAGCGCGGAGGAGAACTCGGCCACTTCCGCGGACCGTTGCCGCTCGGCGAGCAGGGCCGCCTGCCGGCGCTCCTTGCGCCGGACCTCCTTGGTGTCGTCGCGGACCACCCCGAACGTGGCCTCGGGTCCGCCGTACCCGAGCCGGGTCCGGCGGGTCTGCACGGCCAGTTGGTGCCAGCCGTCGTGCTCGGTGCGATAGCGCACCCGCTCCCATGAGGACCGGGCCGTGGGCGTCCCCATCAGCCGCAGCAGCGTGTCCCGGTCGTCGGGTTCCACGGCCGCCGCCATGCTCGCCAGGGACATCGTCGGATCAGGGAAGAGGGCGCCCACGCCCGGTTCGCCGCCGAGCCACTCCAGGGTGGCGTCGGCGGAGGAGTACATCCACAGGCCGACGTGGGCGGCCGCCGCGGCCAGCCGGAACGGGATCAGCAGGCTCGCCATGTCCTTGTGGGTGTCCAGCGCGTGCACCCACACCCGGCGGCTGCCGTCCTCGCCGACCCGCACCCGCCGCGCCTCGATCAGCTCGACCAGGGACGCGCTGGGCGCCCCGGGGAAGTCCAGCACCCTCATCGCCACCGTCTTCTCGGTGACCGCGTGCGCGACCAGGCTCCTGGCCGACATCCGCTGGCCCTCCGGCCACAGCTCGCCGAAGCGCTGCCCGAGGCACTGCTCCTGCGAACGGCCCAGCGCCTCGGCCATCGCGTCGTTCAGGCCGACCACCGAACCGTCCGTCGTCAGCACGGCGGCCGGGCCCGCACCTGCGAGGAGTTCCTGCGAGGTCTCCATCCGCGCCTCCCGGGCGCCGCCGGGCGGCGGCCCTGTCCCTCCATGGTCGCGCATGCCCCGCACATCCTCAGCGCGGGAGCGCGCCGCCTCAGCGCGGGAGCGCGTGCCGCCTCAGCGCGGGAACGGCCCCCGCGAGGCGTCCGCACCCGCGTCCGGCGCCCTGCCCGCGTCCGGCCCGATGGGCTCGGGGGCCGTCCAGCTGCGGAGGAGGGCGAGGGCCTCCTCGCTCGCCGAGCCGGGTTCGACGTTGTAGACGCACAGGGTCTGCTCGGAGTCGCCGGGGACCTGGAAGGACTCGTAGTGGAAGTGGATCTCCCCGACGACCGGGTGCACGTAGTGCTTCGCGCCGTGGGTGCGGCGCAGCACCCGGTGGTCGTTCCACCAGCGCGAGAACTCCGGTGACTGGAGGGTGAGTTCGCCGACGAGGTCGGCGAGCTGGCGGTCGCCCGGGTAGCGGCCTGCCTCCAGCCGCAGCATGGCGACGGTCTCCCCGGCGATCTTCTCCCAGTCGCCCACCGTCTCGCGGGCCCGCGGGTCGAGCAGCAGGTAGCGCGCCAGGTTGCGCCGGTTCGCCGGCAGCGCGTCGAAGTCGGTGAGCACGGCCTTCGCCAGCTGGTTGGCGGCCAGCACGTCGCAGCGCCGCCCGGTGATGAACGCCGGCACGTGGCTGAGGGTGTCCAGCATCAGGTACAGGCCCGGCCGGACCCGCTGCGGCCGGGCTGGCGCGCGCCGCGCGGACTGGGGGCCCGGGATCAGCAGGTCCGTGAGGTGCTCGCGCTCGGACGCGTCGAGCTGGAGCGTGGTGCACAGGGCCTCCACGACCTCCGTCGACGGATGGCCGGCGCGCCCCTGTTCCAGGCGCGTGTAGTACTCGGTGCTCACCCCGGCGAGCCGGGCCACCTCGTCCCGGCGCAGTCCGGGCACGCGGCGCACCCGTCCGTCGGCGTCCAGCCCCGCCTGGTCCGGGGTGATCGCGGCACGTCGGGAGCGGAGGAAGTCGGCGATCTCCTTGCTGCGGTCCACCCCTCCAGTGTGGCGACCCCGCGGCGGGCTGTCCTCCGCGAAAGTGGCCCTGCCAGTACCAGCCCGAGGGGGGCCAGTTATGGCGTCCTGACGGGGCCTCCCGCCTGGTGTGCTGGAAAGGTGCCCGGGGCTGCCCGGCGGCACATCGGCTTCCTCGTCCGGAAGGTGCACTCCATGTCCACGCAGAACTCCGCTCAGCCGCTCCAGGGCCGCGTCGCGGTCATCACCGGTGCCTCCAGCGGCATCGGCGAGGCGTCCGCAGAGAAGCTGGCCGCGCTCGGCGCGCACGTCTACGTCCTGGCCCGGCGGGCCGACCGGCTGGCCGACCTGGTCGCCCGCATCGAGAAGGACGGCGGCAGCGCCACCGCGGTCACCGCCGACGTGACCGACACGGCGGCCCTGCAGGCGGCCGCCGACCAGGTGGCGGCCGAGCACGGCGGCGCCGACCTGCTGCTCAACAACGCCGGCGTCATGCTGCCCGCGCCCGTCGAGGAGCTGGCCACCGACCAGTGGCAGCACCAGATCGACCTGAACATCACCGGCCTGATGAACACCGTCGGCGCGTTCGTCCCGCAGCTGGTGAAGGCCGGGACCGAGCGCGGCGTCGCCGACCTGATCAACACCTCGTCGATCGCGGCCCAGAACATCTTCCCCAACTTCGCGGTCTACTCCGGCACCAAGGCGTTCGTCACGCACCTGTCCCGCCACCTGCGCGTGGAGCTGGGCCCGAAGAACGTCCGCGTCTCGGCGATCGAGCCGGGCATCGTCGGCACCGAGCTGCAGGACCACGTCACCGACCAGGGCGCCATCGACTGGCTGGAAGGCTCCAAGGGCGTCATCGAGTGGCTCACGCCGGGCGACGTCGCCGACACGATCGGCTTCCTCGCGTCGCTGCCGCCGCGCGCGAACCTCCAGCAGGTCACGATCATGCCGACGGCCCAGCCGTCCTGACCGGGAGGGCCGGCCCGCCCGACGGGACCGTTCAGCCCTCCTGGCTCTCCGGTCCCTCCTGGCTCTCCTGGACCGGCTGCCGGGCCGACGGCAGCCGGACGCGGAACGTCGCGCCCCTGCCGGGCAGCGTGTCCAGCTCGACGTGGCCGTGATGCGCGGTGACCAGCGCGGCCACGATCGACAGGCCGAGGCCCGCACCGCCGCCCCGGTGGCGGCTGCGCGAGGCGTCGACGCGGTAGAAGCGCTCGAAGACCCGGGCGGCCTGCTCGGGCGTGAGACCCGGACCGCTGTCGGCCACCTCCAGCACGCCGTGGCCGTCGCGGGTGCCGACGCCGATCCGCACCGCCGTGCCCGGCGGGGTGTGGGCGACGGCGTTGCCGACGAGGTTGGCCACGACCTGGCGCAGCCGCGCCTCGTCCCCGAGGACGTGCGCCGGCCCCGGCACCGTGCCCGGTCCGCCGGGTCCGGTGAGGACGACCGTGCGGGTCGGGTCCAGCGCGGTGGTGTCGTGCAGCGCGTCGACGGCGAGGGTGCGCAGGTCCATCGGCGCCACCTGCACCGGCCGCTGCTCGTCCATCCTCACCAGGGTCAGCAGGTCCTCGACGATGCCGCCCAGGCGCACCGCCTCGTTCTCGATCCGCGCCATGGTGCGCTTCACGTCGGCCTCGTCGGCCAGCGCGCCCATCCGGTACAGCTCGGCGAAGCCGCGGATGCCGGCCAGCGGGGTGCGCAGCTCGTGGCTGGCGTCGGCGACGAACCGCCGCATCTGCCCCTCGGACTCCGCGCGGGCCGCGAACGCCGACTCGATCTGCGCGAGCATGCTGTTGAGCGCGGTGGACAGCCGGCCCGGCTCGGTGCGCGGCGACGCCTCCGGCATGCGGTGGGACAGCGGGCGGCCGGCGGCGATCTCGGCGGCCGTCTCCTCGATCCGGCGCAGCGGCCGCAGCCCGGCCCGCACCGCGAACCAGCCCGCGACGCCCAGCAGCACCACCACCAGCCCGCCGATCAGCAGGAACGCGGTGCTGAGCCGGTTCGAGGTGGTCGACACGTCGTCCAGCGACGCGGCGACCACCACGCCGGCCGGCGGGGCCTGGCCCGCCTGGACGACGGCGTTGCCGCCGCCGGACCGCCGGGCGTCACCCCCGGCCGGGACGATCAGCACCCGCCAGCTCCCGCCGCCGTGGTCGCTGGCCACGTCGAACGGCTTGTTCAGGTGCGCCCGCAGTGCGTCGGCGTCCATCGTCGGCCACAGCGGCTGCGGGTCGTTGGCGGCGACGGGCTGCCGGAACTGCTCGGAGATCGTGCCGTCGGACGCCGCGAACGCCACCACGTACTGGCTGGGCAGCCAGGCGCGGGCACCGCTGCCGCCGGGCCGTCCGGACCGCGGCGGGGGTGTGCCCTCGGTGTCCAGGCGCTGCGCGAGCGGGCGGCCGAAGCGCTCCATCTGCTGGTCGACGCGGCTGACCATCTGGTTGCGCACCGACCCCAGCACCACGGTGTCGCTGACCGCGAGGCCCAGCAGCACCAGCGCGAGGGACAGCAGCACCAGCCGGGAGCGCAGCGACAGCGCGGACGGGCGCAGGGCCCGCGCCGCGCGCAGGAACCGCCGCACGCGCGGATCGCGGGGGAACCGGGTCGGGCGAGGGGGCCGCACGCCGGATCAGCCCTGTGCGGGCGCGGGACGGCGCAGCACGTAGCCGACGCCCCGCACGGTGTGGATGAGCTTGGGCGCGCCGGCCGTCCCGGAGTCGACCTTGCGCCGCACGTAGGAGATGTACGACTCGACGATGCTCAGGTCGCCACCGAAGTCGTACGCCCACACGTGGTCGAGGATCTGCAGCTTGGAGACCACCCGGTCGGCGTTGGTCATCAGGTAGGCGAGCAGCTTGAACTCGGTCGGGGACAGCGACACCTGGCGGCCGCCGCGCGTCACCTGGTGGCCGACCGGATCGAGCTCCAGGTCGCCGGCGACCAGCCGGCCGTCGCCCGTGGGCCCGCCGGTGCGGCGCAGGATCGCCCGGATCCTGGCGATCAGCTCCTCCAGGCTGAACGGCTTCGTCACGTAGTCGTCGCCGCCGGCCGTCAGGCCGCTGATCTTGTCCTCCACGCCGTCCTTGGCGGTGAGGAAGAGCACCGGCAGCCGGTCGTCGGGCCCCGCGCCCGGGCGGCCGAGCGGGCCGGTCTCCTCGCGCAGCCGCCTGACGACGGCGAAGCCCGTCATGTCCGGCAGCATCACGTCCAGCACCACCAGGTCGGGCCGCTCGCGGGCGACCGCGGCGAGCGCGTCGGCGCCGGTCGCCGCCGACACCACCTTGAAACCGACGAACCGCAGGGACGCGGAGAGCAGTTCGCGGATGTTGGGTTCGTCGTCGACGACCAGCAGGCTGGCCTCGGGCGTGTTCATGGCGTCCTCCTGGCCTGCGAGGGGCGGCCGGTGCTGCGGGTGCGGTACGGCGGGGGGGGGGGGGGGGGGGTGGGGGGATCGGGGGGGGCGGAACGGGGTGCGCGGGGGTCCCGACCACCGGTCGGGGCCCCCGCTGCGCACGGTACGGCCTGTTGCTGTGAAGCCCGGAGGTGTCAGTTCCCGCCGGTGCCGCCCGCGCCCCCGCCGCCGAAGCCCCCGAACCCGCCGAAGCCGGTGGCGGCGCCCTGGGTGACGGTGGTCGCGGCGATGTCGCCGTTCGAACCCGCGTCGCCGCGGACGGTCACGCTCTGGCCCGGCTGCAGGTCGGAGACCTTGCCGTCCTTGTTCTCCGTGACCTTGGTGGACTTGCCGGTGGTGACCTTGACGATGTTGCCCTGGGCGTCGGTGACGTAGATCGTGTTGCCGTCGACCAGCTTGACCGTGCCGACGGTCACCCCGGAACCGCCCGCGCCGCCCGGCAGTCCGGTGCCGCCGCCGGCGCCCGGGGCCGCGCCCGTCCCCGCGCCCGTCCCTGTGCCCGCCCCGGTCCGGCCCGTGCCCCCACCGCCGAAACCGCCGTAGCCGCCGAAGGTCCGGCCGGTGCCGGTGCCGCCGGCGGTGCGGTTCCCGGCGGCCGCCGGGAAGGAGCCGCGGCCGGTGCCCGACGAGCCGTTCAGGTGGTTCTTCTCCACCAGCGCGCCGCCCGCGAACGCGGCCGCCGCGACGACGCACGCCGACAGCACCAGCGTCATCCACGGCAGCTTGCGCCGCGGCGGTGCGGCCAGTTCCGCCGAGATGTCCCGGCTGTCCGGCGGCTCCGCGAGGACGTCCTCGGGCCGCTGGGCCGGCACCCCGCCCGGGCCGTGCACGATCTCGCCGGGCCCCTCGAAGATCTCGATCGTGCCGGGTTCCGGGACCAGCAGATCCGTGTCGGCGGCTGCCTTGACCAGCTCGCCTCGGCGTCGCGCCATCTCCGCTTCTCCCTTGTCCGTCTGTCGCGTCTGTCGCTTGTGCTGCTGCATGTCGGTCGGCGTTCTCACTCGTGCCGCAGGGCCTCGATGGGCCGCAGGCTCGCCGCGCGGTTGGCCGGGTAGCTGCCGAAGAACAGGCCGATGGCGACCGCGATGACGAACGCCCACACCACCGACTGCGGGATGACCACGGGGGTGATGCCGACGATGGTGAACCGCGAACCGACCAGCCCGCCGACCACCCCCAGCCCGCCGCCGACCAGGGACAGCAGCGTCGACTCGGCGAGGAACTGCCCGAGGATGACGCCCTTGGGCGCGCCGATCGCCTTGCGGATGCCGATCTCCCGGGTCCGCTCGGTGACCGTGACGAGCATGATGTTGGTGATGCCGATCCCGCCGACGAGCAGCGAGATCGCGGCGACCGCGCCCAGCAGCACGGTGAACGTCTTGTTCGTGGACGCCTGGGTGGTCAGCAGGGACGCCTGGCTGCTCACCCGGAAGTCCAGCGCGCTGGAGTCCTTGATGCCGTGCTGGGACATCAGCACCGTGGTGATCTCGTTCTGCGCGGGCGTGGTGGCGTCCGCGGACTTCGCCTCGACGAGGATCTGGCTGATCGGGCCGAAGCCGGTGAAGGCGTTCTGCACGGTCGGCAGCGGCGCGATCACCGTGTCGTCCGGGTCCTGGAAGCCGGTGCCGCCCTTGGTCTCCAGCACGCCGACGACGGTGAACGGGGTGCCGCCGACGACGATCTTCCTGCCGACCGGGCTCGCCGTCCCGAACAGGTCCGTGGCCGTGGTCGAGCCGATCACCGCCACCTTGCGGGAGTTGAGCACGTCGTCGGCGCTGAAGTAGTCGCCCTTGGCGACCTTGCTGTTGGACGCCTTGAAGTACGCCGGGTAGGTGCCGACGACCTGGTTCACGCTGTGCGAGGTCCCGTCGTACAGCGCCGTCTGCGACGTGGTCACCTCGGGCGCCACCGACTCGACGTCGGGCGCCGAGGCCGGATCGGCCAGCGCCCGCGCGTCGTCCACGGTCAGCGGCTTGGTGCTGGTCGCGGTGGACTGGCCGCCGAAGCCGCCGCCGGAGGACACCGTCAGGGCGTTGGTGCCGAGCTTCTCGATGGAGTCCTTGACCGCCTGCGACGAGCCGTTGCCGACCGCCAGCAGGATGATCACCGCGGCCACGCCGATGAGCACGCCGAGCATGGTCAGGCCCGAGCGGACCTTGTTCGCGGCCAGCCCCCCGACGGCGAACCGCAGGGTCTCGAAGGGGTTCATGGTCAGGAGCCTCCGCTCGTCAGGGCGTGCGGGGCATGGGCCGCGAACACCGCGGGGTCGCTCAGCGCGGGCGGCGGTCCGTCCACCGGTGCCTGCCGGACGTCCGCGACGACCTGGCCGTCGACGAGCCGCAGCACGCGCTTGGCATGCCGGGCCACCTCGTCCTCGTGGGTGATCAGGACGACGGTGCGGCCGGACGCGTTGAGCCGGTCGATGATCGCCAGCACGTCCTCGGTGCTGTGGCTGTCGAGGTTGCCGGTCGGCTCGTCGGCGAGCAGCATCGCCGGCGCGGTGACCAGCGCGCGGGCCACCGCCACGCGCTGCTGCTGGCCGCCGGACAGCTCGTTGGGCCGGTGGTCGACGCGGTCGCCGAGGCCGACCAGCTCCAGCGCGGCCCGGGCCCGGCGGCGCCGCTCGGCGGCCTTCACCCCGGCGTAGGCGAGCGGGAGCTCCACCTGGGCCAGCGCGGTCGTGCGCGGCACCAGGTTGAACGACTGGAAGACGAAGCCGATCTTGCGGTTGCGGACCAGCGACAGCTGGTGCTCGTCGAGCCCGCCGACGTCGATGCCGTCCAGCAGGTAGCGGCCGGAGGTGGGGACGTCGAGGCAGCCGAGGATGTTCATCAGGGTGGACTTGCCGGAGCCGGAGCTGCCCATGACGGCGACCATGTCGCCCTGCTCGACCACCAGGTCCACGCCGGGCGAGACGCCGGTGACCGGGTCCACCTCGCCGCCGAGCGCGCGCACGGTCGCGTCGCCGTGCCCGTACGTCTTCAGCAGCGACCGCACCTCGATCACCGGGGAGGGGCCCCAGGGGCTCTCCTCCGCGGCGGCCGTGACGGGATCGCCGACCCGGTGGCCGCCGGTCCCGTCACGGCCCAGCCGCCCCCTCAGGAGCTGCTTCATCGCCCGGCACCCCCGCCGCCGAAGCCGCGGGCGCCGGTGCCGCCGAATCCCCTGCCGCCGCCGGTGCCGAGGCCGCCGGGGAACGACCCGCTCGGGAAGCCGCCGTTGCCGGACGAGGCGACCGTCGGGATCTGCACCTGCTGGCCCTCGGTCAGGCCGCTGGTGATCTGGTCCGTGCTGTCGCCCTCGACGCCGACGGTGACGTCGGTGCGGGTGGTGGAGCCGTCCTTGCCGACGACCAGCACCGTGCGGCTCGCGCCGGTCCCGGAGACCGCGGCGGTCGGCACGCTCAGCGCGCCGGACGCCTCACCGGTGACGACCTGGATGCTCGCGCTCAGCCCGGTCCGCAGATTCGCGGTGCTGCTGGTGATGGTCAGCGTCGCCTCGTACTGCACGGCGCTGCCCGACGAGCCCGACCCGCCACCCGAGCCGGAGCCGCTGCTCACCGGCAGCGAACTGATCGACAGGACCTTCGCGTTGAGGCTGGTGCCGGACTCGGCGTTCAGCGAGACGGTGGCCGCCTGGCCGGCCTTGATCTTCAGCGCGTCGGTCTCCGAGAAGTCCGCCTTGACCTGCATCCCCGTGGGGTTCGTCAGGACGATGAAGCCGGACGGCGTGGAGGAGGACGAGGACGACGAGGACGACGACGAGGAGCTGTTCGCGCCGGACCCGCCGGACGAGCCGCCGGAGCCGCTGCCCGAGCCCGACGTGCCGGAGACTGTGTCGCCCTTCGCGGAGGACACCGAGGCGACCGTGCCGCCCACCGGGGCGGTCAGCGTGCAGCCGTCGACCGCGCGCTGCGCGGCGTCGACCGCGTTCTGCGCCTGGGTCAGCTGCGCCTGGGCCTGCGCGAGCTGCGCCGGGTCCACGGTCGGGGTGGGGCTCGGGGTGGGCGTCGCGGCGGCGCCGCGGCCGCCGGAGGAGCTGCTGGAGCCGGAGGAACCGGTGGAGGCGGGCACCTCGCCCTCCTCGACCTTCGTCAGGTTCGCCTGCGCGGAGGTCAGCGACGCCTCGTCCTCCTGCAGCGTCTCCTTCGCCTGCGTCGGGTCGACCTTGGCCAGCACCTGGCCCTTCTTCACCGTGTCACCGGGCTTGACGTAGACCTCGGTGAGCGTGCCGCCGGTCGTGAAGTTCAGGCCGGCGTCGCTCGGCGAGGTCAGCGAGCCCGAGCCGGACACGGTGGCCAGCACGGTGCCCTTGGTGACGGTCGCCACCCGCGCGGTGCCGCTGCCCGCCGAGGACTTGCTGTCGCCGCTGTGCACGGCCGCGTAGGCACCGCCGGCGCCCGCGAGGACCACCACGCCGAGCACCGAGTTGATCAGGACGGCCCTGCGCCGCCGTGGAAGCACCTTCATGCCGCGCATACTCGCCGCCCAGGCCTTTGATCCCCTGGGAGAAACCTGGGAGTTCGCTGGGAGCCGGAACACCCCGTGCGCCGCCCCGACACCGGGAAAACCGCCCCAATCCCGGCGAACCACCCCGCCGACCGGTGCCCGGCGGGTGACCGAGGGTGGCGTTTCCCCGGGAACTCACAGGCCGGTCCCCGACAGTCCCCACGTGGGTGCGGTTCAGTCCCATGCGTCGCCTGTGTGTCCGCCGTGCCCCGCGCGGGCCCGCCGGCGCCACCGCCCGCGCCGCAGCCCCGGCCGCGACGCCCTGCCAGAGGAGACCTTCGGCCATGACCAGGACCCCCACCAGGCCTTCCGCCGCGCTGCGCGCGGGTGTGTCCGTCGCCGCGCTCGCCGCGTCCGGGGCGCTGCTGCTCACCGCCTGCTCCTCGTCGTCCGGCTCGTCCGCCGACGCCAAGCCCTCCGGCTCGGCGTCCGGATCCCCGGCGTCGTCCAAGAACGGTGCCGCGTCCATGGAGGCGTACCGGCAGTGCCTCCAGCAGCACGGCGTCAACCTGCCGTCCTTCCAGGGCCGTTCACCCGGCCAGGGCCGTCCCAGCGGTGCGCCCAGCGGCCGCCCGAGCGGCGGCTTCGGCGGCCGGGGCGGCGGCGGCTTCCCCGGTTTCGGCGGCGCCTCCGCCGACCCCGCCACCCAGAAGGCGCTCGACGCGTGCAAGTCGCTGCGGCCGCAGTTCAACGGCCGGGGTGGCGCGGGCGGCGGCAGCAGCGCGTTCCAGGCGTTCGCCAGCTGCCTGAAGGACCACGGCGTCACCCTCCCCACCGCGTCCCCGGGCGCGACCAACCGCCCGGGCGGCGGCTTCGGCGCCCTCCGCGGCATCAACACCGCCGACCCCAAGACCGCCAAGGCCTACGACACCTGCAAGGCCCTCCTCCCCCAGCGCCCCTCGGGGGGCCCCTCGGGGAACCCGAGCCCGTCCGCGACGGCGTGAGGGCGGGGCGTGAGCGCCGCGGGACGGGGCCGGGGCGGCCCCGGGGAGGTTGTCCGTGGCGGGGTGGACGTTCGAGATCACGGGTGATTGGTGCGGGTTGAGGGTTGCGACTGGGCGTGATCGGTGCGGGCACTCCGCGGAGTGAACGCCCTGGCCCTTTTTTGCCGGCCTCTCGCCTCCGGGCCCTTGGACCCGGTGTCGACACTCGACCGTGCTCGACCCGCTCGTTCCTCACGGGCCTCCGCGCGCTCTCCCTTTCGACACCGGCGGGCCCTTCGGCTCGATGCCTACACCGGCGCACCCGGAGTCGTCGGTGCGGCTCCCCCGCCTACCCCAAGGCGCCCCGTGGAGTGGACCGGGGTGCCCGGGAAAGCTTGGGCGAACGGGATACCCCGGCCCGTTTTTGTAGCGGCCGAGCCAAAGGGCGCGCCGGTGTCGAAAGGGAGAACACGCGCAGGGAGCGAGGTACGAGCGACCGAGCATGATCGACCGTCGACACCGGGTACAAGCGCCCGGAGGCGAGGCCGCGGCATAAAAGGTATTAAGGGAAGGTGACCAGGCGGCGCAGGCGGCGGAGTGAGCGCGCCGAGCGCGACGGCCCGCCCGCGCGCCAGTACGGCGGCGTGCGAGCCCTGCTGAACGTGCGCAGCCTGGCCGGCCGGGTCTTCCTGCTGGAGATCGCGATCGTGGTCCTGCTGGTCGGCGTCGGGGCGGCCGCGCTGGCGCTGCAGTCGAATTCGGCCAACACCAACGACGCGCGGCGGGTGACCCGGGCCGTCGCCGAGTCCTTCGCGCACGCGCCGGGACTGATCCCGGCCATCAACAGCCCCGATCCGTCGAAGGTGCTGCAGCCGGAGACCGAGGCGATCCGCGGCCAGACCGGCGTGGACGCGCTCAACGTGTTCAACTCCGACAGCGTCCAGCTGACGTCCCCGGAGCCGTCGCAGATCGGGAAGGTCTACCACCAGCCCGACTACGTGCGGACCACCGTCGTCCCGCAGCTGCTGGAGGGCAACGCCGTCACGTTCACGGTGAAGGACGGGGGCGCCAACGCGATCGCGACGTCCGTCCCCGTGGTCGACACCGACGGGACGGTCGTGGGCGTGGTGACGGCGAACATCACCGTGCAGCGGGTGCACAGCATCGGCGGCAACCTGCCGCTGATGTTCGGCGGCGCGGCCGCCGCGGTGGCGCTGGCCGCCGCCGGAACCGCGCTGGTGGCGCGGCGGCTGCTGCGGCAGACCCGCGGACTGGGCCCGGCCGACATCACGCGGATGTACGAGCACAACGACGCGGTGCTGCACGCCGTCCGCGAGGGTGTCCTGGTGCTCGGCACCGACGGCCGGGTGGAGCTGGCCAACGACGAGGCCAAGCGGGTGCTCGGCCTGCCCGCCGACGTGGAACGCCGGCCGGTGTCGGAGCTGGGCCTGGACGACCACACCGTGGAGCTGCTGACGTCCGACGAGCCCGTGACGGACGCCGTGCACCGGGCCGGCGACCGCATGCTGGTGGTGAACAAGCGACCGACCGCGCCCTACGGCGGCTTCCCCGGCAGCGTGGTGACGCTGCGCGACTCCACCGAGCTGTACGCGCTCACCGGCCGCGTCGAGGTCGCCCGGCAGCGGCTGCAGCTGCTCTACGAGGCGGGCGTGGGTATCGGCACCACGCTCGACATGACCACCACCTCGCGGGAGCTCGCGCAGGTGGCGGTGCCGCGTTTCGCCGAGATCGTATCGGTGGACCTGCTGGAGGCGGTGGCCCGCGGCGAGGAGCCGGAGGCCGGCGGGCGGCGGCTGGTGCGCACCGCGCTGGCGGGGGCGGACGAGGGCTCGCCGATGCACGGGACCGGCTCGTCCCTCACCCTGGACCCGTCGACCCCGCAGGCGCGGAGCCTGGACAGCGGCACCCCGTTCCTGGTCGACGACCTGCCCGGCACACGCGACTGGCGGGCTCTGGACCCGCCGAACGCGGCGCGGATCGTGGACATGGGGATGCACTCGATGCTCGCGGTGCCGCTGCGGGCCCGCGGGGTGGTGCTGGGCCTGGCCGGGTTCTGGCGCGGCGCGGACTCGGCGCCGTTCGACCGGGACGACGTGACGTTCGCGGAGGAGCTGGCCGCCCGCGCGGCGGTGAGCATCGACAACGCGCGCCGCTACACCCGTGAGCACAACATGGCCACCAGCCTGCAGCGCAGCCTGCTGCCCAGCACCCTGCCCGAGCACACGGCCCTGGACGTCGCGTTCCGCTACCTGCCCGCGCACGCCGGGGTCGGCGGCGACTGGTTCGACGTGATCGCGCTGCCGGGGTTCAGGACCGCCCTGGTCGTCGGGGACGTCGTCGGCCACGGCATCACGGCCGCGGTCGCCATGGGCCGGCTGCGCACCGCCGTGCACAACTTCGCCGCCCTCGACCTGCCGCCCGACGAGGTGGTGGGCCGTCTCGGCGAGCTGGTCTCCCGGCTGGACAACGAGGCCAGCGGCACCGAGATCACCGGCTCCACCTGCCTGTACGCGGTGTACGACCCGGTGGACGGCACGTGCGTGTTCGCGCTGGCCGGGCATCCCGCACCGGCGCTGGTGTCCCCGGACGGGACCGTGGCGTTCCCGGAGCTCGCCGTCTCGGTGCCGCTGGGCGTCGAGGGCCACCCCGTGCGCACCACGGAGCTGGTGCTGGAGGAGGGCTCGCGGCTGGTGCTGTTCACCAACGGCCTGGTGGAGAGCCGCGAGATGGATCTGGGCACGGGCCTGGCGCGGCTGCGCGCGGTGCTGGCGGAGGACACCCGGCGCGGGCCCGACGAGATCTGCCAGGCCGTGACGGACGAGATGCTGGCGTCGCGGCCCGCCGACGACGTGGCGCTGCTGGCGGCGCGGACCCGGCTGCTCGAGGCGGACCAGGTCGCGGAGTGGGACGTGGAGCCGGTGCCGTCGGCGGTGGCGCCGATCCGCGCGGCCTGCGGCCGGCAGCTGGAGGAGTGGGGCCTGGCCGAGATCGGCTTCACCACCGAGCTGATCCTCAGCGAGCTGATCACCAACGCGATCCGGCACGGCAGCCCGCCGATCCGGGTCCGGCTGCTGCGGGCCGGCACGCTGGTGTGCGAGGTGTCGGACGGCAGCAGCACCTCGCCGCACCTGCGGTGGGCGGCCACCACCGACGAGGGCGGCCGCGGCATCTTCCTCGTCTCGCAGCTCGCCCACCGCTGGGGGACCCGCTACACCAACGACGGCAAGGTCATCTGGTCCGAGCAGGAGCTGCACCCCGCGCCCGGGGACCTCGGCCCCGGCCTCGCCGACACGCTGATGGAGGCCGAGGACCTCTAGGGCCTGTCGTGCGGCTCTCCGCGGCGTCGCGGCGATCCCCACGACAGACCCTCGGCGGCGCGCGACCGGCCCCGGGCGCGGGGAGTCACCAGGCGAACGCCTCGGGGGACGGGCCGGGGCCGGGGAAGATCTCGTCGAGGCCGTCGAGCAGTTCCGCGGACAGCGTCAGCTCCGCGGCGCGCAGCGCCGACTCCAGGTGCGCGGCGGTGCGCGGGCCGACGATCGGGCCGGTCACGCCGGGCCGGGTCAGCAGCCAGGCGAGGGCCACCTCGCCGGGCTCCAGGCCGTGCTTGGCGACCAGGTCCTCGTACGCCTCGACCTTGGCGCGCATCACCGGATCGGCCAGGCCCCTGGCGGACCGGCCGGCGGAGCTGCGCGAGCCGCCGCCCTCCCGCTCCTTGCGCAGCGCCCCGCCGAGCAGCCCCTGGTGCAGCGGCGACCAGGGGATCACGCCCAGGCCGTACGCCTGCGCGGCCGGGACGACGTCCATCTCGGCGCGCCGCTCCGCGAGGTTGTACAGGCACTGCTCGCTGACCAGGCCGACCATGCCGCGCCGGGCGGCGGCCTCGTTGGCCTGGGCGAGGTGCCAGCCGGCGAAGTTGCTGGACGCGGCGTAGAGGACCTTGCCCTGGCGGATCAGGACGTCGACGGCCTGCCAGATCTCCTCCCACGGCGTCGCCCGGTCGACGTGGTGGAACTGGTAGATGTCGATGTGGTCGGTGTTCAGCCGGCGCAGGCTCGCCTCGACCTCACGGCGGATGTTGAGGGCGCTGAGCTTCTCGTGGTTGGGCCAGGACGTCTCGTACCAGGCGCGGCCGTCGTTGGTCATGTTGCCGTACAGCTTGGTGGCGAGCACGACCTTGTCGCGGCGGCCGCCGCCCTGCGCGAACCAGCGGCCGAGGATCTCCTCGGTGAGGCCCTTGTGCCCGTCCCGCCCGTAGATGTTGGCGGTGTCGAAGAAGTTGACGCCGGCGGCGAGCGCCGCGTCCATGATCGCGTGGCTGCCGGCTTCGTCGGTCTCGGACCCGAAGTTCATCGTGCCCAGCACGATGCGGCCGACCGAGAGCCCGGTGCGTCCGAGCTGCGTGTACTCCATGCCCGCCAGCGAACACCTTGGAGTGCACTCGATGGCAAGGGGGCGGGGGCCGCCACATCCGGCGGTTTGGCCTTCCGAGGTCGGGTTATCCGTCCGGTATGAGTCATTCGTGCACCAACGGAGGTGAGCAGCCGTGGCGCAGGTGAACGGGCGGGTCAACGGCCACGCCAACGGCCACACCAAGGCCGGTGAGCGGTCGATCGGCACCCTGGTGAAACAGGGCTCGGAACAGCTGTCGACGCTGGTGCGGCAGGAGATGAAGCTCGCGCAGGCCGAGCTGACGCACAAGGGCAAGCGGGCGGGGATCGGCGGCGGCCTGTTCGGCGGAGCCGCACTGCTCGCCTTCTTCGGCCTCGCGTCCCTGGTCGCCGCGGCGATCGCCGCGATAGCGATGCCGCTGCCGCTGTGGGCCGCGGCCCTCATCGTGGGCGGCGGCCTGCTGCTCTGCGGCGGCCTGCTGGCCCTCGCCGGCCGCTTCGAGGTCAAGCGCGCGGTGCCGCCGATGCCCGAGGAGACGGTCGGCAGCATCCAGGACGACCTGGCGACGATCAAGGAAAGGGCGAAGCGATGAGTCGTGCGGAGCACCACACCGACCCCGCGCTGGCCGAGCTGGAACGGCAGATCGCCGAGACCCGCGAGCAGCTCGGCCAGACCGTCGAGGAGCTGGCCGCCAAGGTCGACGTGCCGGGCCGTGCCAAGGCGAAGGCGTCCGAGACGGCGGCGCGTTTCCGCGCGAGCGCGCAGCAGGCGGAGGACCGGACGAGGTCCCGTGCGATGCACGCCGCGGACCGCGTCAAGCACGGCGTCGCGCGCGGCGGCGGCCGGCACCGGGCCGACGACGCGGCGCCGGCGGCGCCCGGTGACGACGGATCCGGCGCGCATCTCGCGACGGACGTGGGCGCCGCACCGGCGGCGGATTCCCACGCGCCCCACGCCGCCCACGACAAGGAGCGCCTTGCCTACGGTGCGGCCGCGGTCGGCCTGACCGCGGCCACCGCCGGCGCCGCGGTCTGGGCCTCCCGCCACCCCTGACCCCCCTCGCGGCGCGACGGGGACGCGGAGGAGTGCGGGCGGTATCGCGCGAGCCGGAGCGGCGGCTACCTTCGGAGGATGAGTGACGCACGCATCATGAGGGTGAAGCCGGAACCGGGTTCGTACGCCTGGACGTTCGGAGGAGCGGAGCCCCTCGCGCGCGTCGCGCCCGGCACCGTGCTCGACCTGTTCACGGAGGACTGCTTCGCGGGACGGGTGCGCTCGGAGAAGGACCTCGTCTCCGAGGTCTGCGAGTTCCCGTTCCTGAACCCGCAGACGGGGCCGTTCCACGTGGACGGCGCGGAACCGGGCGACACCGTCGCCGTGCACTTCGTCTCCGTCGAACCGGCCCGCGACTGGGCCGCCTCCACCACCGTCCCCCTCTTCGGCGCGCTCACCTCGACGCACACCACGGCGACGCTGCAGCCGCCGCTGCCCGAGGTGGTGTGGATGTGGGAGCTGGACCGCGAGCGCCGCACCTGCGCGTTCACCACGCGCGAGGGCGGCGTCCGGATCGAGCTGCCGATGGACCCGATGCACGGCACCGTCGGGGTGGCGCCGGCCAACCTGGAGGTGCGCTCCGCGCTCGTGCCCGACGCGCACGGCGGCAACATGGACACCCCGGAGATGCGCGCCGGCACCACCTGCTACCTGGGCGTGAACGTCGAGGGCGCGCTGCTGAGCCTGGGCGACGGGCACGCCCGGCAGGGCGAGGGCGAGACGTGCGGGGTCGCCGTGGAGTGCGCGATGAACACCGTCGTGATCGTCGAGCTCCTCAAGGGCGTCGCCACCCCGTGGCCGCGCCTGGAGTCGGACACCCACATCATCACCACCGGCTCGGCGCGCCCGCTGGAGGACGCCTTCCGGATCGCCCAGCTGGACATGGTGCGCTGGCTGCAGCGGGACTACGGGCTCGCGGAACTCGACGCCTACCAGTTCCTCACGCAGGCGGGCGAGTCGCCGCTGGCCAACGTCTGCGACACCAACTACACGGCGGTGTCGAAGATCCGCAAGGACTGGCTGCCGCCCGGCACGCCGCACCGCGACCTGCACCGCAGCCTCCGGGAGCGGGCCGCCGCGCTGGGTGACCTGCGGCACCGGTGAACGCCGTCCCGGGCCGAAGGGATACGGTCGGCGGGTGACGACCTTCAGCGACAGCCACGCCGAACTGCCGGGCGCCGACGGCCCGTACGCCACCACCGAGGCGGACCCGCACGAGGTGGGCCGGGTGCGCACCGAGTACGCCCCCGCCCACGACGGCGACCCGGACCCGGGCGAGATCGTGTGGACCTGGGTGCCCTTCGAGGAGAACGACGGCCGGGGCAAGGACCGTCCGGTCCTGGTGGTGGCCCGCGAGGCCCAGGGGACGCTGCTCGCCGTGCAGTTGTCGAGCAAGCGGCACGACCACGACCGCGAGTGGGTCGCCATCGGCGCCGGCCCCTGGGACCGCGAGGGCCGCGACTCCTGGGTCGCCCTGGACCGGGTGATGCGGCTGCACGAGCAGGGCATGCGGCGCGAGGCGTGCGCGCTCGACCGCGGACGGTTCAACCTGGTGGTCAACCGCTTGAAGGAGCTGTACCGCTGGTCGTGAACGCGGCCGTGAATGCGGCCGTGAACGCGGACCGGTGACCGGCCTGGGAAGGCGGGTCACCGGTCACGGGCACGTGTGGGTGCGTCAGGCGTCGGCGGACGCGGAGTCCTTCGTCTCGGACTTCTCGTCGGACTTCGCGTCGGGCGTCGTCTCGGCCTCCTCGTCGGACTTCTCGCCGGCCTTCGCCTCGGACGTCTCGTCCTCGGGCCCGGCCTGCTCCTCGGAGCCGGCTTCGGCGGCCTCGGCGGACGGCTCGTCCGGCTCCTCGGCCGCCTCGGGCTTCTCGTCGTCGAACCGCACGTCCAGGACGGCGTCGAGCTCGGCGCTCCACTGCTTGAGCGTCGACCGCGACGGGGCCTCGACGTCGCACTGGAACCAGCGGCGGGCGGACGTGTAGACCGTCACGCCGAACCGCTTGCCGAAGCGCGGCGAGTCGACCTCGACCGCCCCGATCTCGTCCCAGCCGAACTCGGCGGTCTCGCCGTCGAGGGTGAAGGTGACGCCGTGCCGGTCCGCGATGATCGCGGCACGGCGGTCGGACGCCTCGAAGACGGGCTTGCCGTCGTCGACATCCTCCTCGGCGTCCTCCTCGGCATCGACCTCATCGGCGGCGGCGTCCTCGGCGTCGGCGTCCTCGACCGCTTCCGCGTCGTCCGCCGTCTCGTCGCGGTCCGCGGCCGCGGCCGCCTCCGCGGGCTCGTCGACGGCCGCCGGCTCGGGCTTCCGCCCGGCGGACCCGCGCAGGGCGGCCGGGACGGCGTCCCCGGCGGCCTCTGGCGCGTTCCCGGACGTACCGGGCGCGTCGGGCTGCGGCGGGACGATGCCGGAGAAGAAGGCCGGGTCCGTCCCGGCGGCGGGCGTCGTCGGTGTCACGTTCTGACCTATGGGCTGCTCCACGGCCAGCAGTATGGCCGACGAAGCTGTGCCGGCAACCGTCGCACGGCGACCGAACGCCGTCCGATACCGAGTTGTGCCGTTACGGCGGGGGGGATCGGGCGGTCCTCCCGCGTGGCGGATACCCGGGCGGGGTATCGTCGGGTTGCGCTCGCGCTCTCACACGGCCCGGGCGGTGAGGCGAGCGGAGAGGCCGGGCGATGACGGGTGGCAGCGCACACCGCGCCGGCCGGCTCGCCCTGTGGGCGCTGCTGCTCGGCCTGTTCCTGATGCACGGCTCGCCCTCCGCGGCCGCCGAGGGCTGCCACGGCGCCGCGTACAGCCCGCGCCCGGCCGCGGCCATGGCGATGCCCGCGCACGCCGCGCCGGGCCCGCACGCGGCCGTCAGGCCCGTCTCCCCCGCGGCCTCGGCCGGGCCCGCGCACTCCGGCGGCACGTGCACCGCGACACCCGCACGCGGGCGGACCGCGCCCGCCGCGGCAGGCACCGCGGCGGGCCCGCCCGTGCCCGCGCCCGCGGCGGCACCCGGGCCCGCCCCGGGTCCCGAGCGGCGCGGACCCCCGGGCGGCGGGCGGGAGTTGCTGCTCAGGGTGTCGGTCGCGCGCAGGTGAGGGCGCCGCCCCGCGGCCACGGCCGCGGGCCCGCGTCCCGCTCACCCGCGCGCCTCCGGGGCGCGCCTCTCACGAAAGCGACCCCCATGCACCGTTCGTCCTCACGCGCCGCCCTGCGCATGCTCGGCGCCGCGACCACCCTGGCCGCCCTGCTCACCGCCTGCGGCTCCGGCACCTCCGGCGGCTCCGCGCACTCCGGGCATGCGGCGACGCCCGGCATGACGCACACCGCCACCGCCGGGTCCGCACCCGTCACGTCACCCGTCACGTCACCCTCGGGAGCGTCCTCGGGGTCGTCCTCGATGTCGGGGATGCCCGGCATGGGCGACATGCCGGGGATGAAGGGCGGCAGCCACGACGAGGGCCTGAGCGACACCCGCGACGGCTACCGCCTGGCGTCCGCCACGGCCACCCTGCCCGCCGGGATCCCCGTGCGGTACCGCTTCCACGTCACCGGCCCGGGCGCGGCGCCCGTCACGGACTTCGCCGTCGACCAGACCGAGCGCCTGCACCTCTACGCGGTCCGCACGGACCTGACGGGCTTCCAGCACGTCCACCCCGCGATGGCCGCGGACGGCGGCTGGACCGCGGACCTGGCCGCGCTGACACCCGGCCGGTGGCGGCTCTACGCGTCGTTCACCCCGGCCTCCGGCCCGGGCGCGGGACAGGACTTCGTGCTGTCCCGCACGGTGACCGTGCCCGGCCGGGCGGCGTCCGTGCCGCTGCCCGCGGCGGCGCCGGCGGTCGCGGTCGACGGCTACACCGTCACCGTCGCCGGCGATCCGGCCGGCGGGGCGGCCCGGCCGCTGACCGTGCGCTTCACCCGCGGCGGCGTGCCGGTCACCGGCCTGGAGCCGTACCTGGGCACCTACGCGCACCTGACGGCGTTCCACGCGGGCGATCTGGCGTTCGCCCACCTCCACCCGGCGACGCCCGTGAACGGCGCCCACGGCGGCCCGCAGCTGGCGTTCCACGCGGAGCTGGCGAAGGCCGGCGACTGGCGGCTGTTCCTGCAGTTCCGGGCCGGGGGCACGCTGCACACCGCCGCGGTGACGCTGCACGTCGGCTGACGCCGGCTCACCGCGGCCTCCGGGTGCCGTCCGGCGCCGGCCCCGCGCGCCTCAGTCCGAGGCGGCGGGGCCGGCGCCCAGCAGGCGGCGCAGCAGCGACTCGTCGTCGGGGTGCAGGTCGTCCACGAAGCGCAGCAGGACGGTCGCGCGGTCCGGCTCGCCGTCCAGCGTCTGCCGCATCCGCCGCGCGGCCAGGCCGGCCGGGTCCGTGACCGGCGCGTACGCGTAGGCGCGGCCGCGCGGGGTGCGGACGAGTACACCTTTGGTGTAGAGGCGTGAGAGGGTCGTCACGACGGTGCTGTAGGCGAGGTCCTCCGGGAGGCGGGCCATCACCTCGGCAGGTGTGAGCGGCCCGGCGGCCGACTGCAGGACGTCCAGCACCTCGGCACCCAGCACGCCGTTGGCCTTACGGCGGGGCGGGATGCCGTCGGCGGTGCGCGGTGCGTCCGACGTCACGGCTTGGCCTCTCCTCCACCTGTCGTCTAGAGTCCCGTAGAACTTCTACGCGACTGTAGACGGACTGTCATCCACGAGTGTGCCACACGGCCCACCCGCTTCACCGCCCGCCGGAAGCCCGGGACGGGCGCCGAACTCCCGGGACGGACGCATTGAGCGCGATCAGCATCGGACAGGCGGCGGTGCTCGGTGTGGTCGAAGGTGTGACCGAGTTCCTGCCGGTCTCGTCCACCGGCCACCTCAAGATCACCGAGGGGCTGATGAACATCCCGGTGGACGACAAGGCGGTCGTCGGCTTCACCGCGGTGATCCAGGTCGGGGCGATCGGTGCGGTCCTCGTCTACTTCTTCAAGGACATCGCGCGGATCGTCAGCGCGTTCGCCCGCGGTCTGGCGGACAAGGAGCAGCGGTACCACCACGACTACAAGTTCGCGTGGTGGGTGATCTACGCGACGATCCCGATCGTGGTGGTCGGCCTGGCGGCCAAGCCCCTGATCGACGGGGCGCTGGCCTCGCTGTGGGTGGTCGCCGCGTCCCTGATCGTCGGCAGCGGCTTCATGTGGGCCGCCGACCAGATGGGCCGCCACAAGCGCGGTGAGGACGACACCGACATCAAGGACGCGATGATCGTCGGCGCCTCCCAGATCCTGGCGCTGCTCTTCCCCGGCTTCTCCCGTTCCGGCGCGACCATCTCCACCGCCCTGATCCGCGACCTGGACCGCCTGGCCGCGACCCGGCTGTCGTTCTTCCTCGGCATCCCCGCGCTCACCGGCGCCGGCCTGTACGAGCTGAAGGACGCGCTGGGCACCGGCGCCGGCGCCGGGCCGCTGCTGGTCGGCACGGTCATCTCGTTCGTCGTCGCCTACGCCTCCATCGCGTGGCTGCTGAAGTTCGTGGCGAACCACTCGCTCAACGCCTTCGTGGGCTACCGCATCCTGATCGGCGTCGCCCTCATGGGCATGCTGGCCACCGGCGTCCTGTCGGCCTGACGCCCCCGGCGGGTCGCCCGCCGGCACGCCCGCCCGCGCCTAGCCTGGGCGCATGGAGAACATGAGCCAGGCGGAGTGGATGGCGTTCGCCCTCGAAGGGACCCGCACCGGAAAGGTCGCGGTCACGCGGAAGGACGGGCGCCCGCACGTGACGCCCACCTGGTTCGTGCTCGACGACACCGACCCCGAGGACGTCCGGGTCGTGCTCAACACCGGCCGCGACTCCCTCAAGGGCCGCGCCCTGCGCCGCGACCCGCACTTCGCGCTGTGCGTCGACGACCAGCGGCCCCCGTACTCGTATGTGCTGCTGGAGTGCACCGCGGAACTCGTCGAGGACGTGGAGCAGATGAAGCCCTGGGCGGTCAGGATCGGCACCCGCTACATGGGGCAGGAGCGCGGCCCGGAGATCGGCGCGCGCAACGCCGTCCCCGGCGAGTACCTGGTCCGCGGCCGCATCGACCGCGTCACCGCGCACCGCGACGTGACCGGCTGACCGCCCCCGCCGCGCGCGGCGGCGGGGCTCAGCCGTAGGACAGCTTGGAGCAGGGGTTCGTGGCGGCGCTGCGGGCCTGCTGCGTGACGGTCTTGGGCAGGGCCTTGGGCGTGCCGGCGGCGGACTTGGCGAAGTCCTGGCCGACCACCAGGTTGATGCCGGTGATGTTCAGCGGCACCAGCTGGGCGCCGGGGAAGAGCTGGGCCAGGGAGCGCGCGTCGGCCGCGTGGGACGCGCCGTACTCGATGCGGGTCGTGGCGTGGTCCTGCGAGCGGGCCGTGGTCACCTGCGGCACCGTGAAGTGGTCGGCCTTGATCCGGTCCGCCGCCTTGCCGCCGAGCCCGTCGGTGAGCGTGCCGTTGTAGACGTCGACCGAGACCCCGGTGCCGTCGACCGTCGGGGCCGGGGTGGGCTTGGGCTGCACCTTGCCGGAGGCGTTGACGCCGTCCAGGGTGCGGTCGGCCCGCAGCTCGGCGAACAGGTCGTCGACGTCCGGGTGGACCAGGTCGATGCGCGCGCCGGCGTACTTCCACGGGGCGGTGACGAACTGGATGTTCTTCAGGTCGATGTTCTTCAGCGACATCCCGAACGACATCAGCTTCGCGGGGCTGCCCAGCCCCGGGTCGACGGTCAGCGACTTGGTAGCCGCGTCCGCCAGCGGCAGCAGCGTCGTCGGGTTCATTCCCTGGCCCTTGATCTTGGAGATCAGGGCGGACAGGAACGCCTGCTGGCGCATCATGCGGCCGACGTCGGAGTTGTCGCCGATGCCGTGCCGCACCCGCACGTAGTCCAGGGCCTTCTGCCCGGACAGGTTCTGCATCCCGGCCTTGAGCACGACCTTGCCCTGGTGGCCGAGGTTGGGGTTCATGTCCCCCTGGTACAGCGTGTTCGGCACGCAGACGTCGACGCCGTTGACGGCGGACGTCATGGCCGCGAAGCCGGCGAAGTCCACGACCATCGTGTGGTCGACCCGCAGGCCGGTCAGCTTCTCGATGGTGTTCTGGGTGCAGGCGGGGTTGCCCTTCTCCGTGTCGCCCACGGAGAACGCCGAGTTGAACATCGCCTTCGGCTGGTCCGGTGACCATCTGCCGCTGGGGAGCAGGCACGGCGGTATGTCCACCATCGAGTCGCGGGGTATGGAGATGCCCACCGCGTGCTTGTGGTCGGGATACACGTGCAACAGGATCGTGGTGTCCGAGCGGCCGATCGGGCCGGCCGCGGACCCGCCGAGCTTGCCGTTCTCGCCGGAGCGGGTGTCGGAGCCGATCAGCAGGACGTTCACCGGCTTGTCGCCGTTGGCGTCGGCCCGGGCCTGGGCAGGGCGGTTCTTGCTCAGCCCGGCCGAGTCGAACGTGGAGATGTTGGCGTTCAGCTTCAGATAGACCGCGCCGGCCGCGCCGACGACGAGCACCACGAGTGACACCGCGATCGCGATGATCCAGCGCTTGCGGCTCCGCTTGCGCTTCACCCCACGAACGCCCATTTCCACACCTTCGGTCCGGAGGCCCGCCCCATACGGCGAAGCCCCAACGTCTATCACTGGAAAGCCGGGGGAATGTATGACTCCAGTCACACGTGAACCCCGGTGCGGTCCCCTACCGCCCGGCGGGTGACCGTACCCGCGGAAATTCGGGATGCACAAAATGTGAGATGGCCGACGCGGCAAAAGCCCTTTCCGGCAGGTGCCGAAAAGGGCCCGGGCGGGCGGGACTCAGCTCTCGGTGGGCTCCTGCGCCAGGGCCTCGTCCAGGGTGGGGAACGGGCGGAAGACACCGTCGAGGCCGGTCATCGCGAGCAGCTTGCCGGTCGGCCGGTGGTCGCAGGCCATCCGGAGGCGGCCGCCCCGGTCCAGCACCCGGCGCCGGGCGCGCAGCAGCAGCGACAGCCCGAAGCAGTCGATGAAGTCCAGGCCGCACAGGTCGATGACCACCACCAGCGGCGCGGGCCACAGCGCGGCGGCCGACAGGTGCTCCTCGACGTCGTCGGCGGCGCCCAGGTCGATCTCGCCGGACAGCTCCACCACGGTGATCTCCTGCACCCGGTAGCTGCGCGCGTACGGCGTCGGCGGCGGGATGCTCTCGCCCAACCGGCGGGCGTACTCCGGCCGCTGCTCCCCGTCGTGGTGCACCGCACGTCCCCCTCGTACCGTCGGCCCCGCACGTGACCTGCAGTAACCGTAGGGGAAACGCAGCGTCACGCGGGAGGGTGCCCGGGGCATCAGGGGGCGATATTCACCCCGCGGGGTGAAGATCGCCTTCCGCTCGTGCGGTGCCTCCGCTCGCGCGGTCCGCGCTCACAGCTCCCGCTGGAAGGCGTGCAGCCAGTCCAGGGAGTCCGCGGGGTCGAGCGCCATCCGGTCCAGCGCGTCCATGGCCTTGGTGTACTCCACGACCTCGTCGTGCTTGTCGATGTAGAGCGCGCCGGTCAGCTGCTCCAGGTAGACGAGGTCGGGCAGGTCGGACTCGGGGAAGCTCAGCAGGGTGAAGGCGCCGCCGCCGGCGGGGTGCCCGCCGGTCGCGAACGGCAGGATGCGCACGTCGACGTTGGGCGCCTCCGCGGTCTCCAGGATGTGCCGGACCTGCTCGCGCATCAGGGCCGGGCCGCCGAACGGCCGGCGCAGCGCGCCCTCGTCCATCACCGCGACGAAGTGCGGCGCCCGCTCGGACACCAGGAGCTTCTGCCGCTCCAGGCGCAGCCCCACGCGCCGCTCCACCCAGGCCTCGGCGCCCTCGGGGTGGCCCAGCCTGATCACCGACCGGATGTACTCCTCGGTCTGCAGCAGGCCGTGCACGAACTGCACCTCGAAGGTGCGGATCAGGGCCGCGGACTCCTCCAGGCCGACGTACGTCTGGAACCAGGTCGGCATGACCTCGCCGTAACCGTGCCACCAGCCGGCCGCGTTGGCCTCGCGCACCAGGCCGAGCAGCGCCTGCCGCTCGGGCTCCTCGGTGACGCCGTAGAGCGTCAGCAGGTCGGCGACGTCACGCTCCTTGAAGGAGACCCGGCCCAGCTCCATGCGGCTGATCTTCGACTCGGAGGCCCGGATCGAGTAGCCCGCGTCCTCCCGGGAGATGCCCCGGGACTCGCGCAGCCTCCGCAGCTGCGCGCCGAGCAGCATCCGCCGCACGATGGAGCCGCCTCCCGGCTGCCCTGCGCTCATAGGTCACGCTCCGCCCTTGGTTCATCAGCAGTCTGCCACTAATGGACTGCGCGCAGTACCCATTCGGTCACTCTCCATCGACACGTGCATCAATTCCTTGCAGATGCACGTGCAGACGCTCTTGCAACACGGGGTGCTGATCCATGAGCATGGTGGTCGTGCAGATACCTCGGGGGCTCGCATGAGGGCAGAGGCAACAGCTGTGCTGGAACCGTTATGGCAGGGCGTGCTCGCACCGGAGCGGCTCGCCGCGGCCAACGGGGCCACCTGTGAGCTGCCGGCGGCTCTGGAGTCGGTGCGCGAGGCGCGCCGCTTCACCCGCGCGACCCTGCAGCGCTGGGACCTGACCCCGCTGCGCGACTCCATCGAACTGGTCTCGTCGGAACTGGTGACCAACGCACTGCGCTACGCGGTTCCCGTCGGCGCGCCCGGAGCGCCGGTACGGCTGAGCCTGGTCCGCTGGACCTCCCGCGTGGTGTGCGCGGTGCGCGACCCCAGCACGGTGGCGCCCGTGACCAAGGACGCCGACTACGTCGCCGAGACCGGCCGCGGACTGCACCTGGTCGACTCGTTCAGCGAGAACTGGGGCTGGCACCCGCTCAGCGGCGCCGGCAAGGTCGTCTGGGCGCTGTTCCTCGCGCCCGGCCCGCGCTGAACCGGCCGGGCCCCCTGCCGCGGATCGGTTCCGCAGCGCGCCGGATCAGCGTTCGGCGAGATGGTCGAACTCGCCGGCCTTCACCCCGATGATCATCGACTCGATCTCCGCTTTCGTGTATATCAGCGCGGGACCGTCCGGAAAGCGCGAATTGCGCACCGCGACCTCGCCGCCCGGCAGTGCGGCGAACTCCATGCACGTGCCATTGGCATTGCTGTGACGGCTCTTCTGCCAGACGACCCCATCGAGGTCTTCCGCCGACATTCCATTGTGCGTCCGGCGCATCAGTCACTCCCCATAAGTGCCGTGTCTGGTACGGGAGATGATAACTCGAAGGAAGAGCACGTGCATATGCACGTGCATGTGCACGTGCAGTCACTCCGCGTGATCCGCGGGCCCTGGTTCAGCGGGTGGTCACCGGCCCGAAAACCAGCCGGGCGCTCCCGTGCGGTCGGATACGATATTGACGGTCCGTAGAGGAATTCTTCACTCCGTGCAACGAATTGGGAGCAGCCTGCAATGGCTCGTCACCTCATCACCTCAGCCCTGCCCTATATCAACGGGATCAAGCACCTGGGCAACATGGTGGGGTCCATGCTCCCGGCGGATGTCTACTCCCGGTACCTGCGGCAGCGCGGCCACGACGTGCTCTACATCTGCGCCACGGACGAGCACGGCACCCCCGCGGAACTGGCCGCCAAGGAGGCCGGGCTGCCGGTCGACGTCTTCTGCGCGCAGGCGCACGACGCCCAGAAGGCGATCTACGACGGGTTCGAGCTGTCCTTCGACCACTTCGGCCGCAGCTCCTCGGCGGAGAACCGGGACATCACCCAGCACTTCGCCCGGCGGCTGCACGCCAACGGGTTCATCGAGGAGCGCGCGATCCGGCAGGTCTACTCCCTGACCGACGAGCGCTTCCTGCCCGACCGCTACATCGTCGGCACCTGCCCGCACTGCGGGTACGACAAGGCGCGCGGCGACCAGTGCGAGAACTGCACCCGCGTGCTCGACCCGACCGACCTCATCGAACCGCGGTCGGCGATCAGCGGGAGCACCGCGCTGGAAGTCAGGGAGACCAAGCACCTGTTCCTCCTGCAGTCGAAGCTGGCGGGCGAGGTCGAGTCCTGGATCGACGCCAACAGCGCGGACTGGCCGACGCTCGCGTCGTCCATCGCCCGCAAGTGGCTGACCGAAGGGCTCAAGGACCGGGCGATCACCCGCGACCTCGAATGGGGCGTCCCCGTCCCCGCCGACACCTGGCCCGAACTGGCCGCCGAGGGCAAGGTCTTCTACGTCTGGTTCGACGCTCCGGTCGAGTACATCGGTTCCACGAAGGAATGGGCGGACGCCGCGCAGGGCACCGATGCGGCGAACCGGGACTGGAAGTCCTGGTGGTACGAGGCCGACGCCGGTGAGAACCCCGTCCGCTACACGCAGTTCATGGCCAAGGACAACGTCCCCTTCCACACCGTGATGTTCCCGGCAACCGAGCTGGGCACCCGCGAGCCGTGGAAGAAGGTCGACTACGTCAAGGCCTTCAACTGGCTGAACTACTATGGCGGGAAGTTCTCCACCTCGCAGCGCCGCGGCATCTTCACCGACGCCGCGCTGGAACTCCTGCCGGCCGACTACTGGCGCTACTTCCTGATCGCCAACGCGCCGGAGTCCGACGACACCTCGTTCACCTGGGAGCTCTTCGCGTCCTCGGTGAACAAGGACCTGGCCGACACCCTCGGCAACTTCGTCAACCGCGTGCTGTCCTTCTCCCGCAAGCGGTTCGGCGACGACGTCCCGGCGGGCGCGCCGGCCGGCGAGGCGGAGGCGAAGCTCGGCGAGCAGATCGCCGGCCTGCTCACGGAGTACGAGTCGCACCTGGACACCCTCCAGTTCCGCAAGGCGGCGCAGGCGCTGCGCGCACTGTGGAGCGCGGGCAACTCCTACCTGGAGGAGAAGGCCCCCTGGATGGAGATCAAGACCGACCCCGAGGGCGCCGCGCTCACCCTGCGCACGGCGATGAACCTCATCCACCTCTACGCGATCGTGTCCGAGCCGTTCATCCCGTCCTCGGCGAAGGCCATGCGCGGCGCGTTCGCGCTGGCGTCGGACGACGCCGCGTGGGTGACCGCGGACGAGGCCCGCTCGCTGGCGTCGGTGCCGGCCGGCACGCCGTTCACCGTCCCGCCGGTGCTGTTCGCGAAGATCACCGACGAGGACCTGGCCGGCTACGTCGAGCGCTTCGGCGGCGACGACCAGGCCGCCTGACCCTCCGCGCGCCTCCTGCCGGCCCCGGCTCCCCGGGGCCGGCAGCGGCGTCTTGGAGGGTCTGCGCGGCCTCAGCGGGCCAGGGACGCGGCGTCACCCATCACCACGACGGGGTGCCGCGCCGGATCCAGGTCGCGCAGCAGGGTCCGCATCGCCTCGGGCGGCAGGCTCACGCAGCCCTCGGTCGGGCCGCCGTGGTCCACGTGCAGCCAGATGCCGCCGCCGCGGGACTGCCCGAGCGGGCGCGTCCAGTCGCGCGGGGACGTCCCCGGCTGGCGGTTGTAGTTGATGGCGATGACGTAGTCGAAGGCGCCCCTGAGGGGTTCGCCGTCGACGCCGGTCCCGTGGACGGTGAAGCCGATCGGCGCGTGGTCGTAGGTGAGCCGGGTGCCGGGGTCGGCCAGCCGGCCGCCGGCGTCGGTGAGGCCGAAGACGCCGACGGGACTGCGCAGGTCACCGGTGTGGTGGTCCGCGGTCCAGCCGTGGGCGGCGTTGTGCGCGGTCCACACCGGGCCCGCGGGCACCCAGCCCGCCTCCGGGTCGTGCCGGAAGAGGGTGACCTTCGCCGTCGTGGCGTCGCGCCCTGCACCCGTGACCAGCACCGCCTGCTGGGCGTCCGCGGGGATACCGGCGAGGGTCCGCGGGCCGACGCCGGGCAGCCCGGCGGGCTGCGGCACGGGCGCCTGCTTGCCGGCCCCGCCGACCTGCGGCGGCACGGTCCCCAGCGGCGCGACCTCGGAGACCCGGGACGGCTGCGCGCCGGAGGCGTCGCCGCCGCATCCGGTCAGCAGGGTGGACGCGGCGAGTGCGGCGAGGACGGCGGCGGCCGCGGGCAGGGTCACTCGGCGGGCTGTGCGCATGTTCGGAGAACGGCCTTTCACGAGGAAGGTCACGGCTGGGTCGGAGTCGGGGTGAACGCCGCCGCCCAGGGCGGCGGGCCGGACGCCCTCACGCGGCGTACGGAGGCGTGCGGGGGCGAACGGAGGGGAACGCGGTCAGGGGGCTCAGGACGGCACGAGGGCCGTGGACAGCACGGCCCGCACGCGGGCCTCCTGGGCGGGGCGCGGGTGCGCCATGCAGGCGGTCGCGGCGACCATCACGGGGGAGTCCGCGGCGCCGAGGATCACCGTGCCCAGCTGCTCGGTGCCGCCGACCGTGCGGCAGGCGGTCAGCACCGGCTGGACGCTGACGGCCGTGACGCCGGTGGTGTCGGCGGTCCCGCGCAGCTTGCCGGTCAGCCCCTTGCTGGAGACGAGGGAGAACTGCACCAGGACGCCGTCGTCCGCGAGGGTGCGGTCCAGCGGCGTGCAGAAGTCGTCGAGCTGGTGCTCGCAGCCGCCCTGGGGCAGGCCGAGGGACTGCGTGGAGACGTAGGCCCGGGTCGAGCCGACCGCGGAGAGCGCGACCCAGTCCGACGGCAGCACCAGCCGCAGGCCCGCGAGGTTGTCGAAGGGCATCAGGTCGTAGCCGGGCGGCACCGTCGGGAGGGGCGGTGAGGTGGCGGAGGCGCTGCCCGAGGCGGGCGGGGCCAGGCTGGCCGAGGCCTGCGGGCGGCCGCCGTCCCGGTCGCCGGCGCCGGGCAGCAGCAGTCCGGCCGCCGCGATCGCGACCACCGCGGTGACGGACACCCCGGCGGCCCGGCGCCTTCTGCGCCGCCGCACCCGTTCCCGTACGCTCTCCAGCCGCTGGGCGGGCGCGGGCAGTTGGGGCACCGCGCGCTCCAGCAGCACACGCAGCTCGTGCTCCGCGGCCTCGGCGGTGGTGCCGGGGCCCGGGCCCGGGCACAGGTCGTCGTGGTCAGTCACCGAGACCACCTCCGTCCGCGGCCACGGCGGCCGGCAGCCGGTCGCGCAGCGAGTGCAGCGCCTTCGACGCCTGGCTCTTGACCGTGCCCTCCGAGCAGCGCAGCACCTCGGCCGTCTCGGCGACGCTCAGGTCCTCGAAGTAGCGCAGCACCACGACCGCGCGCTGCCGCACCGGCAGCGCGCGGATCGCCGCGGCCAGGGCCTGCTCCAGGTCGACCTCCGCGAACGGGTCGTCCGGGCCGGCCAGGTCCGGCAGTTCGCCGTGCGGCAGCTCGCCCCGCCAGCGGCGGCGCCACCACGAGGCGTGGGTGTGCACCAGGGCCTTGCGGGCGTAGGCCTCCGGGTTCTCCCCGGCTATCCGGGGCCATTTGGGCCAGATCCTGGCCAGCACGGTCTGCAGCAGGTCCTCGGCGAGGTGCGCGTCGCCCGTGAGGAGCCAGGCGACGCGCAGGAGCCTGGGGCCCCTGGCCGCAACCCACTCCTCGAACCCGGGTTCGCTCACCGTGTGTCCTCTCCACACCCGTTGAACCCCGTGACCCCCCATGCGGGTTGCCCTACCCCGAAAACTTCTTCGCACGGCAGCACGAAAGGGGGCACCCGCCGTGGGTGCCCCCTTTCAGGTGCGTCGGGTCAGGACTTCTGCGGCGGCTTGCGCAGCGAGATGTGCAGCTCCCGCAGACGGGCCTCGGTGACCTCCGACGGCGCGCCCATCAGCAGGTCCTGGGCGTTCTGGTTCAGCGGGAAGGCGATCGTCTCGCGGATGTTGGGCTCGTCCGCGAGCAGCATGACCATGCGGTCCACGCCCGGGGCGATGCCGCCGTGCGGCGGGGCGCCGTAGTGGAACGCGCGCAGCATGCCGCCGAACTCGGCCTCCACGGTGGCCCGGTCGTACCCGGCGATCTCGAACGCCTTGTACATCACGTCGGGTTCGTGGTTCCTGATCGCGCCGGACGACAGCTCAATGCCGTTGCAGACGATGTCGTACTGCCAGGCCAGGATGTCCAGCGGGTCCTTGGTCAGCAGCGCGTCCAGGCCGCCCTGCGGCATCGAGAACGGGTTGTGCGAGAACTCGATCTGCCCGGTGTCCTCGTTGCGCTCGAACATCGGGAAGTCCACGATCCAGCAGAACCGGAAGACGTCCTCGTCGAACTGCCCGGCGCGCTTGGCCGCCTCGACCCGGACCGGGCCCATGATCTTCGAGACCTCGTCGAACTCGCCTGCGCCGAAGAAGATCGCGGTGCCCGGCTTGGCGCCGACCGCGCCCAGCAGCGCGGCGACGTCCTGCTCGGTGAGGAACTTGGCGATCGGGCCGGTCAGCGCGTTCCCGTCGCCGACGCGCACCCAGGCCAGGCCCTGCGCGCCGAGCGAGACCGCGTACTCGCCGAGCGAGTCGAAGAACTTGCGCGGCTGGTCGGCGGTGTCGTGCACGGCCAGCGCCCGCACGTGCTTGCCGGCGAACGCCTTGAAGCCCGAGTCCGCGAACACCGCGGAGACGTCGACGAGTTCCAGCGAGGTGCGCAGGTCCGGCTTGTCGTTGCCGTACTTCAGCATCGCCTCGCGGAACGGGATCCGCGGGAACGGCGAGGTCACCGTGCGGCCGTTGCCGAACTCGGTGAACAGGTCGGTCATGACCTTCTCGATGACGCCGAAGACGTCCTCCTGCTCGACGAAGCTCATCTCGACGTCGAGCTGGTAGAACTCGCCGGGCGAGCGGTCGGCGCGGGAGTCCTCGTCGCGGAAGCACGGCGCGATCTGGAAGTAGCGGTCGAAGCCGGAGATCATCAGCAGCTGCTTGAACTGCTGCGGCGCCTGCGGCAGCGCGTAGAACTTCCCGGCGTGCACGCGGGAGGGCACCAGGAAGTCGCGGGCGCCCTCGGGCGAGGTGGCCGACAGGATCGGGGTGGCCATCTCGTTGAAGCCGAGCGCGGTCATCTCGCGGCGCAGGAAGGCGATGACCTGCGTGCGCAGCATGATGTTGCGGTGCATGCGCTGGCGGCGCAGGTCGAGGAAGCGGTTGGTGAGCCGCATCTCCTCGTTGGCGTTGTCCTCCGGGAAGACCGGGAACGGCAGCTGGTCGGCGGCGCCGAGCACCTCGATGCCCGTCACCTCGACCTCGACCTCGCCGGTCGGCAGCTCCGGGTTGACGTTCTCGGCGGAACGGGCCAGCACCCGGCCGTCCACCCGCAGCACCGACTCCTTGGACTGCCCGGCGAGCTGGTCGTAGACCGGCGAGCCGGGGTGCACGACGAGCTGGGTGAAGCCGTAGTGGTCCCGCAGGTCGACGAAGAGGATGCCGCCCAGATCGCGGCGATTGTGCAGCCAGCCGGACAGGCGGACGTCGGAGTCGACGTCGGTGGCGCGCAGCTCTCCGCAGGTGTGGGACCGGTACCGGTGCATCGTTCGTCCAAGTCGGGTCGTCGCGATAGAGGGGGAACCCGCACAGCCTACCGGCGTGACGGGTCCCTCCCCCATCTGGATCGCTTGACCCAAATCTCACCTCTCCCCATAAACTGGGCAAATGCGCACCGAGGACGTCCTCGCCGCCGTCGGTCACGGACTGTGGCAGTGGGACGAGTCCACCGGCACGGTCACGGTCGACGGGCGCGCGGCCCGGCTGCTCGGGCTGTCCGGCGGCCCCGCCACGCACCGCTCGTCCGAGGTCCGCGCCTGCCTGCATCCCGCCGACTACGTGGCCCTGGCCGGCGCGGTCTCGCTGGCCACGGCCGAGGGCACGGTGGCCGAGTCGATGCTGCGCGTGGTCGGCGACGACGGCACCGTGCACCGCACCGTGCGCGCCCGGCTGCGCCCGCAGGGCCCGCTGCTCAGCGGCACCCTGCACGAGGTGCGCCACCGCGCGCAGCGCGGCGCCGCACCGGCCGGCGACTGGCGGCGGTCCCGTGAGGCGTTCCTGCTGGACGCCGGCCGGGCGCTCGCCGAGGCCGACTCCACCGCGGAGGTGCTGCGGGTCGCCGCCGGCCTGTCCATGCCCGGCTTCTCGCCCGACGGCCACGCCGTCTTCGGGGTCGAGGGCGACCGGCTGTCGCTGATCGGCCACCACGGCCAGGAGGTGCTGGACACCGCCCTGCTGGACGTGTCGCTGGAGGCCGAGTACCCCGCCGCGATGGTGGTCCGCACCGGTCAGGCGGTGTACGTGCACTCGCCCGAGGCGTACCAGGAGCGCTTCCCGTACAGCTGGCCGATGGTCAAGCCGTACGGCCGCACCTCGTGGGCGTACCTGCCGCTGGTCGTCGCCGGCTCCACGATCGGCGCGTGGATGGCCGCGTTCCGCGAGCCGGTGGAGTTCACCCCCGACGAGCGGTCGGTGCTCACCACCGTCGCCCGCATGCTGGCCCAGGCCCTGTCCCGCGCCCACCTGCACGAGTCCGAGCGGGCGCTGTCCGACGGCCTGCAGCGGACCATGCTGCCCGCCCGCGAGCCGGAGATCGACGGCATGGCGGTCGCCGCCCGCTACGTGCCGACCGGCGGGGGCCTGCAGGTCGGCGGCGACTGGTACGACGTGATCGACCTGCCGTCCGGCCGCTCCGCGCTCGTCATCGGCGACGTCCAGGGCCACGACGTGCGGGCCGCCGGGATCATGGGCCAGCTGCGGATCGCGCTGCGCGCCTACGCCGCCGAGGGGCACGGCCCCGACGCGGTGCTCTCCCGCGCGTCCCGCTTCCTGGCCGGCCTCGCGGACGAGGCCGCCTGGGACGATGTGCGCTTCGCGACGTGCCTGTACATGGAGGTCGATCCCGCCACCGGCACGCTGGACGTGGCGCGCGCGGGACATCCCGAGCCGACCATCCGGCTGGGCGACGGCACCACGATCCTGCGCCGGACCGCCGGCGGGCTCCCGCTGGGCGTCCGGCCCGACTCCGACTACCCCACGACCCGCCTGGTGCTGGAGCCGGGCGAGGTGCTGCTGCTGTGCACCGACGGCCTGATCGAGACCGGCGGCCACGACATGGACACCGGCTGGCGGCGGCTGGCCGAGGTGATGGAGGCGGGTCCGGCCGAGAAGCTGGAGCAGCTGGCCGACGCCCTCGTGGGCGCCGTGGCGGGCCCCGCGTCCCACCACACCACCGGCCCGCTGGCCGACCGCCGCGAGGACGACATCGCCCTGGTGCTGCTGCGCCGCGACCCCGACGGCCCCACCTGCGCCGTCCCGGTGCGCCGCACCGTGCTCACCGTGCGGCAGAACGACCCGGGCCAGATCCGCTCGGCCCGCCACGACATCGGCGCGATGCTGCACGACTGGTCCTCCGCCGACCAGCGCGAGTCCGCGGTGCTGCTGGTCTCCGAGCTGATCACCAACGTGCTGGTGCACACCGACGAGGACGCGACGCTGGTCGCGCAGGTCACCGGCATGCCGGGCACCCGCAGCCTGCGCGTCGAGGTCGGCGACCGCTCCGACGACATGCCGCACCGCCGCTCCCCCGGCGAGATGGCCTCCTCGGGCCGCGGCCTGCTGCTGATGGAGGAGCTCGCCGACGCGTGGGGCGTGGACCCGCGCGGCGACGGCAAGTCCATCTGGTTCGAGCTGCTGGAGGCGCGGCCGCCGCTGGACGCCGCAGCGGCGGACACCGCGGCCGACACGGCGGGCGCGACGGGCACGGACGCGGGCGGCGGGGCGACCGCGGCCGTCGCGGGCCTGACGAACCTCGACGCCATCGCGGGCTTCGAGGACGCGGACCTGGAGAGCCTGGAGGGCCTGGAGGCACTGGAGAACCTGCTCGACCCCGGGGGCGGCGGGCCCGACGGCGGCCCTGACGGCGAGGCGGACGGCGGCGGGGACGGCGGGGACGATCCCGGGGAGCGGCCGGCCGCGGACCGGTAGCCGACCTGGGGCGGACGGCGGCCGCTGATTGTCAGGAAAGATCGTTCGCTTTACCTTGGCCCCATGCCCCGGGTGCCCCAGGAACACACCGACGCGCGACGCCGGCAGATCCTCGACGCCGCGCGGCGCTGCTTCGCCGCCAACGGCTTCCACGCCACGTCCATGCAGGACCTGCTCGGCGCGATGGGGATCTCGGCCGGTGCCTTCTACCGGTACTTCTCCGGCAAGGACGAGCTGATCACCGCGATCGCCGAGGAGACCATCGCGCGGTCCGCCGAGGACCTGGCGCGCTACTTCGCGCAGGAGCCGCTGCCGCCGCTGCCCGAGCTGCTGTCCGGGGTGCCCAGCGCGCCCATCGCGCCGATGCTGGACGACGAGACGCAGGACGTGCTGCTGCAGATCTGGTCGGAGTCCATGCGCTCACCGCGGCTGCGGGCCAGCATCCAGGTGGGCTTCACCCGCCTGCTGGGCCTGCTGACCGAGCTGATGGGCCGCTACCGCGACCGCGGCGAGCTGCCGCCGGACGCGGACCTCGCGGCCTGCGCCCGCGCGGTGGTCGGCCTGATCCAGGGGTACGTGCTGCAGCGCAGCGTGTTCGACCTCGACGACCCGGCGCCGTTCAGCGACGGCCTGCGCACCCTGCTCACGCCGCGCCCGCCCGCATAGGACGGCGCCCCGGATCGCGGGCCCTGCCCCCGTCCGCCACCGGACCGCGGGCCCGCACGCCGTGCGCCCGCACGCGGCAGGGGCCGGGCACCGCGGTGTGCGGTGCCCGGCCCCTGCGCGGCGGTGCCACGGTGAGGTCAGTGGCCGTACGGCGAGTCCGCCGGGATGGTGCCGAGCCGGCCGGCCTGGAAGTCGTCGAAGGCCTGGGCCAGTTCGGCGTGGGTGTTCATCACGAACGGGCCGTACTGCATCATCGGCTCGCGGATCGGGCGGCCGCCGAGCAGGACCACCTCGAAGTTCGGCGAGCGGGACTCCTGCGACTCGTCGGCGCGGATCGTCAGCGACTCGCCGTTGCCGAAGACCACGGCCTGCCCCATGCGGAACGGCCGGCTCTCCGGGCCCGCGAAGCCGCGGCCGGCCAGGCCGTAGGCGAGGGCGTTGAAGTCGGACCGCCACGGCAGGGTGACCTGCGCGCCGGGGTTGACCGAGACGTGGATCATCGTGATCGGGGTGTGGGTCGCGCCCGGCCCCTGGTGCCCGCCGAGGTCGCCGGCGATCAGCCGGATCAGCGCGCCGCCGTCCTCGGAGGTCAGCAGCTTCAGCCCGCCGGCCCGGATGTCCTGGTACTTCGGCGGCATCATCTTGTCCGCCTTCGGCAGGTTCACCCACAGCTGCAGGCCGTGGAAGAGGCCGCCGCTCATCACCAGGGACTCCGGCGGGGTCTCGATGTGCAGCAGGCCGGACCCGGCGGTCATCCACTGGGTGTCACCGTTGGTGATGGTGCCGCCGCCACCGTGGCTGTCCTGGTGGATGAAGGTGCCGTCCATGATGTACGTGACGGTCTCGAAGCCGCGGTGCGGGTGCCACGGGGTGCCCTTGGGCTCGCCCGGCGCGTACTCCACCTCGCCCATCTGGTCCATCATGATGAACGGGTCGAGGTGCCGGTAGTCGACGCCCGCGAAGGCGCGGCGGACCGGGAATCCCTCTCCTTCGAAACCGGTGGGCGCCGTGGACACGGAGCGCGCGGAACGCGGTGCGGCGTCCGGCTCCGCGGTCACCCGCGGCAGCGCCAGCGGGTTCTCAACGGTCACTGCGGGCATGTGGGGTGCCTCCTTGCGGTGGTGTCTCCATCAAGTTAGTTGAACTCTTAACATCTCGCAAGGCGTAGCCATTCCCTCACGCGTGAGCGCGGTGCGATGGAGAGGAAGTGCAGGGGAAACAGCGAGAGAGCGGAGAGGAAGGGGCGAGGAAGGAGTGGGACGCAGGGGTGCCGCGCGGCAGCGCGTCAGCCGTACATCCGGCGCATGGTGAACTCGACCATCTGCTCGACGGCCTTCGCGTCGAACACCATGCGGTGCTGGCCGTCGATGTCGATCACGAAGCCGTAGCCGGTCGGCAGCAGGTCGAGCACCTCGGCGCCGGTGATCACGAAGTACTTGGACTCCTTGCCGGCGTAACGGCGCAGCTCCTTGAGCGAGCTGAACATCGGGATGACCGGCTGCTGGGTGTCGTGCAGCGCCAGGAAGCCGGGGTTCTCGCCGCGCGGGCAGTAGACCTTGGACGTGGCGAAGACCGCCTGGAAGTCCTCCGCGGACATCGACCCGGTGGTGAAGGCCCGCACCGCGTCGGCCAGCGACGGCGGCGACGGCTCGGGATAGGCCGGTGCGGGCTCCTGGTAGCCGCCACCCATGGGGCCGGGCATGGACGCACCACCCGGGACCGGTCCGCCGGGCCCAGGGTTCACGCTCTGCTCGTAGCCGTACACGGCCCCTAGCCTAACGAAGCCCGGCACCCCCCGGCCGCCGGGCGGCCGGAATCCCGCGGCGGGCGAGGGGACCGTCACATCGGACCGTGAGGGGTTGCGTCTTATTACTGACGGGTAGCATCATTTCGGTACAGCCACTCGTCTTCACTTCTTGATCACCTACCGACCAGTTGTGACAGCAGCAGCGATACGGAGCCGTCGTCATGGGCCACTACAAGTCGAACCTCCGCGACATCGAGTTCAACCTCTTCGAGGTACTCGGCCGCGACCAGCTCTACGGCACGGGTCCGTTCGCGGAGATGGACGTGGAGACCGCGAAGGACATCCTCGGTGAGCTGGCGCGCCTGGCCGAGAACGAACTCGCCGAGTCGTTCGCGGACGCGGACCGCACCCCGCCGGTCTTCGACCCCGACACCAACACCGCGCCGATCCCGGACACCTTCAAGAAGAGCTACCAGGCGTTCATGGACGCCGAGTACTGGCGGCTGGGCCTGCCCGAGGACATCGGCGGCACCACCGCGCCGCGCTCCCTGATCTGGTCCTACGCCGAGCTGGTGCTGGGCTCCAACCCGGCGATCTGGATGTACTCCTCCGGCCCGGCCTTCGCCGGCATCCTCTACGAGGAGGGCACCGAGGAGCAGAAGAGGATCGCCGCGCTGGCCGTCGAGAAGCAGTGGGGCTCCACCATGGTGCTCACCGAGCCGGACGCCGGCTCGGACGTCGGCGCCGGCCGCACCAAGGCCGTGCGTCAGGACGACGGCACCTGGCACATCGAGGGCGTCAAGCGCTTCATCACCTCGGGCGAGCACGACATGTCCGAGAACATCATCCACTACGTGCTGGCCCGCCCCGAGGGCGCCGGACCCGGCACCAAGGGCCTGTCGCTGTTCATGGTCCCGAAGTACGAGTTCGACTTCGAGACCGGCGAACTGGGCGAGCGCAACGGCGTCTACGCCACCAACGTCGAGCACAAGATGGGCCTGAAGGCGTCCAACACGTGCGAGATGACGTTCGGCGACAAGCACCCCGCCAAGGGCTGGCTGATCGGCGAGAAGCACGAAGGCATCCGGCAGATGTTCCGGATCATCGAGTTCGCCCGGATGATGGTCGGCACCAAGGCCATCGCCACCCTGTCCACCGGCTACCTCAACGCGCTGGAGTACGCCAAGGAGCGCGTGCAGGGCACCGACCTGTCGCAGTTCATGGACAAGACCGCGCCCAAGGTCACCATCACCCACCACCCCGACGTGCGCCGCTCGCTGATGACGCAGAAGGCGTACGCCGAGGGCATGCGGGCCCTGGTGCTCTACACCGCCTCCGTCCAGGACGCGATCCAGACCGCCGAGGCCACCGGCGAGGACGCCTCCCGCCTGCACGGCCTCAACGACCTGCTGCTGCCCATCGTCAAGGGCTACGGCTCGGAGAAGTCCTACGAGCAGCTGGCCCAGTCGCTGCAGACCTTCGGCGGCTCCGGCTACCTGCAGGAGTACCCGATCGAGCAGTACATCCGGGACGCCAAGATCGACACCCTCTACGAGGGCACCACGGCGATCCAGGGCCAGGACTACTTCTTCCGCAAGATCGTCCGCGACCAGGGCCAGGCGCTGACCTCGCTCAGCGAGGAGATCAAGAAGTTCCTCGCCGAGGCCGCGGGCGGCGAGCAGCTGGCCGCCGGGCGCGAGCAGCTCGCCAAGGCCGCCGCGGACCTGGAGGCGATCGTCGGCACCATGCTCGCCGACCTCGCCGCCACCGAGAAGGACGTCCGCTCGATCTACAAGGTCGGCCTGAACACCACCCGGCTGCTGCTGGCCTCCGGCGACGTCGTCGTGGCCTACCTGCTGCTGCGCGGCGCGGCCGTCGCCGCGGAGAAGCTGCCCGCCGCCACCGGCAAGGACGCCGCCTTCTACGCCGGCAAGATCGCGGCGGCGACGTTCTTCGCCACGCAGATCCTGCCGGGCGTCGGCGGCCAGCGGGCCCTCGCCGAGGCCGTCACCCTCGACGTGATGGACCTGGACGAGACGGCCTTCTGACCGTTCCGGACCTTCCCCGCCGGGCCCCCGGGCCCCGCGAGCGCACCGCGGCGGGCCGCCGTCCTCGATGACGGCGGCCCGTCGCGCGTGGCCGAAACTAAGCTGGCGGCCATGACTGCTCAGCCGCATGTGTTCGACCGCACCCACACCGACGACCTGGCCGCGTTCGTCCCGTCCGCACCGTCGCCGTACCACGCCGTGGCCGCGGCCGCCGCGCGGCTGGAGAAGGCGGGCTTCCGCCGGCTCGAGGAGACCGACCGCTGGGACGCGTCGGCCGGCGGGAAGTACGTGCTGCGCGGCGGCGCGATCATCGCCTGGTACGTGCCCGCGGGCGCCCGCCCCGAGACGCCCTACCGCGTCGTCGGTGCCCACACCGACTCCCCCAACCTGCGGGTCAAGCCGCTGCCCGACATGGGCTCCGCCGGCTGGCGCCAGATCGCCGTGGAGGTCTACGGCGGCCCGCTGCTCAACAGCTGGCTCGACCGCGACCTGGGCCTGGCCGGCCGGCTGTCGCTGCGCGACGGCTCCACCCGCCTGGTGAACGTCGACCGGCCGCTGCTGCGCGTCGCCCAGCTCGCCGTCCACCTCGACCGCGGCGTCAACGACAACGGCCTCAAGCTCGACAAGCAGCGGCACCTGCAGCCGCTGTGGGGCCTCGGCGACCCCCACGAGGGCGACCTCGTCGCCTTCCTCGCCGACGAGGCCGGCCTGGACGCCGCCGACGTCGTCGGCTGGGACCTGATGGCCCACGACGTCCAGCCGCCCGCCTACCTGGGCCGCGACCGCGAACTGCTCGCCTCCCCGCGGCTGGACAACCTGCTGTCCGTGCACGCCTGCCTGGCCGCCCTCACCGCGGCCGCCGCCGACGGCGACGCGCTGCCGTACATCCCCGTCATGGCCGCCTTCGACCACGAGGAGAACGGCAGCGAGTCCGACACCGGTGCCCAGGGCCCGCTGCTCGGCAACGTCCTGGAACGCTCGGTGCACGCCCGCGGCGGCACCTTCGAGGACCGGCAGCGCGCGCTGGCCGGCACCGTCTGCGTCTCCTCCGACGTCGGCCACGCCGTGCACCCCAACTACCCCGAGCGCCACGACCCCACGCACCACCCGCGGGCCAACGGCGGGCCGATCCTCAAGACCAACGTCAACCAGCGCTACGCCACCGACGCCACCGGCCGCGGCGTCTTCGCCGCCGCGTGCGACCGCGCCGGAGTGCCGTTCCAGCACTTCGTGTCCAGCAACGCGATGCCCTGCGGCACCACCATCGGCCCCATCACCTCCGCGCGGCTCGGCATCACCACCGTCGACGTCGGCGTGCCGATCCTGTCCATGCACTCGGCACGCGAACTGTGCGGCGCCGACGACCCGCACCTGCTGGCGTCCGCGCTGGCCGCCTTCCTCCAGGGCTGAGCCACCGGGCCCGGCTCCGCCGCGCGGGCCCGCGGTCCGGCTCCCGCGTGCCGCCGGTCAGCGGCAGGCGACCACGACGGGGGCCGCGGAGAAGTAGTCGCCGCCCTGCTCGACGTCCCCCACGAACGTCAGACCCTGCCGCGGGGAGCCACCGCCGAGGGCCCGGCTGCATGCCCGCGTCCAGCCGGGGCAGGCGAACCACCGGACCACTGGCGAACTCGACTTCAGGAGGCGGGCCTTGTGGGCATCGGAGGCTGCATCATCCTCATAGCCGTCGGCGCGATCGTCACCTTCGCCACCGACTGGCACATGAAAGGCGTCAACCTCGACCTCGTCGGGGTGATCATGATGGCCGTGGGCGCGATCGGACTCGCCACCTACGTCAGCATCTTCAAGCGGCGCCGCATGCCCCCCACCGCCGACGGCGACGTGCCGCCGGTGGTGGAGGAGCGCTACACCGAGCGCCGCTTCTGACCGGCGGGCGCGGGCGGCGCCGCGGCCGGAGCATCCGCTCGTCCTGCTCCGGCCACGGCGCCGCTCGGCCGCGTCATCCGCCCCGGCCGCGTCATCCGTGCCGGCCGCGTCGGCCCTCGGACGCCTACGCCCCGTCGACCCCCTCAGCGCCTTCAGCCCCTTCAGCCCCTTCATCGATGCCTGCCAGCACCAGCGCCAGGCGCGCCCCGGCACCGTCCACCAGCCGCACCGGCACACCCCAGTCCTGCTGGTGGACGTGGCACGCCGGGTACTCGTTGTCCGGATCGTCGTCGCACGACGCGGCCATCGCCGACACGTGCAGCACGCCCTCCGGCACCGCCGGGTCGAGGACCAGGTCCCGGAACAGGTCCGTGCCCTTGCCCGCGCCGTCCTTCAGCAGCTCCGGCGGCGTCGCGCTGACCAGCAGCCGCGTCGACGGCCCGTACCGCTCGTCCAGCTTCTGACCGGCCGGCGCGGAGAACACCACGTCCAGCCGGAACGGGCCCGGCGCCACGTCCGTGGCCTCCCGCTGCGTCCGGTGCGCGACCGCCTCGACCCGCACCGCCTCCTCCGGCAGGCGCATCCGCGTCAGCCGGTGCGCGGCCGACTCCACGACGACGATGTCGCCGTCCACCACCATCGCGTCCGACGGCTCCCGCAGATCCGTCGCCAGCGTCGACACCTCACCGCTCACCGGGTCGTACCGGCGCAGCGCGTTGTTGTACGTGTCGCTGACCGCCACCGACCCGTCCGGCAGCGCCGTCACGCCCAGCGGATGCTGCAGCAGCGCCTGGCCGGCCGCGCCGTCGCGGTGCCCGAAGTCGAACAGGCCCGTGCCGACCGCCGTCCGCACCACGTAGCCGTCACCGTCCGCCGACCGCTCCGCCCAGCGCAGCGCCGACGTCTCGGAGTCGGCGATCCACAGCCGCGCGCCGTCCGCGGACAGCCCCGACGGCTGCGCGAACCACGCGTCCCCCGCCAGCCCGTCCACCAGACCCTCGTTCGTCGTGCCCGCGGCGACCTCGACCCGCTCCCGCTCCGGGTCGTACGTCCACAGCTGGTGCACGCCCGCCATCGCGACCCACACCCGGTCCTCGAACCAGGCCACGTCCCACGGCGACGACAGGTCCACCTCACGGGCCGGACCCGACGTCGGCGACCCCTGCCACCACTGCCTGCCGGTACCCGCGACCGTCGTCACGCGGCCGGTCTCGACGTCCACCCGGCGCAGCGCGTGGTTCACCGTGTCCGCCACCACGACGCCGCCGTCCGGCAGCAGCGCCAGACCCTGCGGCTCGCTGAACCGCGCGGTCGCCGCGTCGCCGTCCTCCAGGCCGCGCTCACCGGTGCCGATCCGCCGGATCACCGTCTCCCCGTCGGCCGCGAGCTCCACCAGCGCGTGCCGCGTCGAGTCCGACACCAGGTAGTGCCCCGAGCCCGGCAGCACCACCGCCTTGCCCGGGAACCGCAGATCCGTCGCGACCGGCTCCGGCGGCACGTAAGGGCCGTCGCCGCGCCGCAGCGTCCCCTTCGCCGCGTGCTCCTGCTCCAGGCGGGTGACGAGCCGCTCCAGCGCGTGCGCGTGTCCCTCACCCGCGTGCTGGGCCACGACGTAGCCCTCGGGGTCGATCACCACGAGCGTCGGCCACGCCCGCACCGCGTACTGCCGCCACGTCGCCAGCTCCGGGTCGTCCAGCACCGGGTGGTGCACCTCGTACCGCTCGACCGCGTCCACCACGGACTGGTGCTCCGCCTCGTGCACGAACTTCGGCGAGTGCACCCCCACGATCACCACGGTGTCCTGGTGCCGCTCCTCCAGCTCCCGCAGCTCGTCCAGCACGTGCAGGCAGTTCACACAGCAGAAGGTCCAAAAATCGAGGATCACGATGGATCCACGCAGGTCCGCGAGGGTGAGCTGCTTGTCGCCTGTGTTGATCCAGCCGCCCTTGCCGATCAGCTGGGGGGCGCGGACGCGGGCGCGGCGCCGGGACGAGGAGGGTGCGTTCATGCCCTCCAGAGTGCCACCGCCGTGGCGGACTGCGCTGATCAGGGGCCCGGCCGGGTGGGGACGGCGGGGAGGGGGTAGAGGGGGAGGCATGAAGTTCGTGGTGCGGGAGAAGATGTTCGCCATCGGCGACGACTACTGGATCGAGGACGAGGCCGGGAACCGGGCCTTCTACGTGCACGGCAAGGTCCTGCGGGTGCGCGAGACGCTGGAGCTGCAGGACCCGTCGGGTGCCGTGGTCGCCGTCGTGCACAAGAAGCTGCTGAGCCTGCGCGACGCGATGACCGTCGAGCGGGACGGGCAGGTCCTGGTGACCGTGAAGAAGAAGCGGCTGGCGCTGCTGCGCGAGGTCTACCGGGCGGAACTGGCGTCCGGCGAGGAGCTGGAGATCCGCGGCGACCTCATCGACAAGGAGTTCGACATCGAGTACGAGGGGGAGCGGCTGGCCCGCATCTCCCGCAAGTGGTTCAGCGTGCGGGACGCGTACGCCATCGACGTGGAGCGGGAGGACGCGGACGCGGCGATGCTGATCGCGATCGCGGTGTGCGTGGACCGGCTGGTGGCCAAGGAGCACGGCCACGACGATCACTGAACCGACTCAACGGGCCAGGGCGCGCGGGGCGTCCCGGCTTCTCCGTGGCGCGGGGTCAGGGGGTGGGCAGGCCGAGGACGCGGTCGCGCAGGACGGGGAAGTCGGCGCGGGTGGCGGCGACCCTGGCCGGGTCGAGGTCGACGGTGAGGGACTGCTCGCCGGGGCCGGCCTCGGCGAGGATCTCGCCCCACGGGTCGACGGCCATGCTGTGCCCGGCCTGCTCGACGCCGGCGTGGGTGCCCGCGGTGCCGCAGGCGAGCACGTAGCACTGGGACTCCACGGCCCGGGCCTGCACGAGCAGCCGCCAGTGGGCGAGGCGTCGGGCGGGCCAGCCGGCGGGGACGACGAGGATCTCGGCGCCGGCGTCGACGAGCAGCCGGAACTGCTCGGGGAAGCGCAGGTCGTAGCAGGTGGCGAGGCCCAGGACGGCGTGCGGGAGGCGGGGCGCGACGATCTCGCGGCCGGCGGACATCAGCGCGGCCTCGCCCTCGTGGAAGCCGAAGCGGTGGATCTTGCGGTAGGCGGCGTGCAGTTCACCGTCGGGCGAGAACAGCAGCGAGGTGTTGTAGAGGGGTCCGTCGGGGTCCCGTTCGACGATCGAGCCGGCGTGCAGCCACACCCCGGCGTCGCGGGCGGCGGCGGACATGGCCAGGGCGGTCGGGCCGCCGTCGAGGGGTTCGGCCTCGGCCGCGAAGTCGTCGGCGGCGAAGGCGCCGACCGGCCACAGCTCGGGCAGGACGACAAGATCGGCGCCGCTGTGGGAGCGGACGAGCGCGGCCGCGCGCTCCCGCCTGTCGCCGGCCTTCTCCGCCGGGTCGACATCGATCTGGACAAGCGTTGCGCGCACCGGGTCACCGCCCATACGTTGGTCGTCTAGTCGGGCCTACCATCGTCACTCGAAAGCACTGCGTGGGCGCCCGCGCGCAGCGTAACTTAGGCGCCAGCCACCACGACCACGCACCGACCGTCGAGGGGTCCCGTGACCGTCCACAGCCAACTCCAGCCGTACATCGACGCCTGGACCCACTCCATAGAGTCCATCAACGATCTCGTCTCGCCGCTCACCGAGGGCGAGTGGAACCGGCCCACCGAGTGCCCCTACTGGTCGGTGCGGGACGTCGTCTCGCACGTCATCGGTTTCGAGTGCGAACTGCTCGGCGACCCGCGTCCCATCCACACCCTGCCCAGCGACCTGCGGCACATCGACAGCGAGATCGCCCGGTACACCGAGGTGCCGGTCGACACCCGCCGTCACCACACGGCGCCGGAGATGACGGCGGAGCTGGAGTACACGATCATCCGCCGCTCGCGGCAGCTGCGGAACGAGTCGCGGCAGCCCGACGCCGAGGTGCGCGCCATCGGCGGCGGCGAGATCACCCTCGAAGAGCAGCTGTGGGGGCGGGTGTTCGACGTATGGGTGCACGAGCAGGACCTGCGCCGCGCGCTCGACAAGCCGGCGAACCTGGCGTCGGCGGCGGCGGTGCTGTCCCGTGACTACGTGATGCGCGCGCTGCCGAAGCTGATCGCGAAGGACGCGGGGGCCGAGCCGGGTTCCGCGGTGGTGTTCGACGTGCACGGGCCGCTGGAGTTCATGCGGACGGTGCGGGTGAACGCGGAGGGCCGCGGCAGCATCGACTCCGCGGTGTCGCTGGGTCCCGCCGTGACGTTCATCGTGGACTGGGAGACGTTCCTGCGGCTGCTGTGCGGGCGGGTCCGGCCGGCGGCGGTCGCGGACAAGCTGAAGATCGAGGGCGACGCGGAGCTGGCGGACGTGATCCTGTCGCACCTCGCCGTCACCCGCTGACGGTCCGTCACGCGGCGCGGGCCGGGCGGCCGTCGGGACGGCGGCCCGGCCGCCACGGGGAGTGCGGGCCGGCCGGCGACGGGCCGCGGCGCCGCCCACCGGGGCGCGGTGCGGGTGCGGTGCGGGTCAGTCAGTCGGCGACGGGCGCGGGTGCGGTGCGGTGCACGCTCTCCACACGGCTGACGGCGATCCGTTCGCGTTCCAGGCGTTCGGCGCCGCGTCGCAGGCGCAGGATCTGGACGGTGCCCAGCACCTGCAGGACGAACACGCTGCTCCACGCGACGCGGTAGTTGTCGCCGGTGGCGTCCAGGAGGACGCCGATGGCCAGCAGCGTGATCACCGAGGCGGTGAAGCCGCCGATGTTGACGATGCCGGAGGCGGTGCCGAACCGTTCCGGCGGGTTGGCGGGCCGGGCGAAGTCGAAGCCGATCATCGAGCCCGGGCCGCACGCGCCGAGCACCACGCACAGCACGACCAGCAGCCACAGCGGGTCGTGGCCGCCCGGCCAGCCGAGCACGGCGGCCCAGGCGGCGGCGGTCGCGGCGATCACGCCGAGGGTCAGCGGCATCCGCAGCCCGTGGTGGCGGGCGATGAGCTGCCCGAAGAGCATCCCGAAGACCATGTTGGCGACGACGACCAGCGTGAGCAGCCCGCCCGCCGCGCCGCGTGACAGGCCCTGGTCCTCGACGAGGTAGGGCAGGCCCCACAGCAGCAGGAACACCATGCCGGAGAACTGGGTGGTGAAGTGCGTCCACATGCCGAGCCGGGTGCCGGGCTCCCGCCAGGCGGCGGTGATCTGCCGGCGGACGTACGCGGAGCCGGCGTGTTCGGCGGGCGCGGGCTCGTAGCCCTCGGGATGGTCCTTGAGGAAGAGCGCGACGAGCACCAGCACCCCGGCGCCGCCGAGCGCGGTGCCGAGGAAGGTGGGCGTCCATCCGGCGGAGTGCAGCAGCCGGGACAGCGCCACCGTCGAGACGAGGTTGCCGGCGACGCCGAAGAGGGCCGCGCCCTGCGCGACGAGGGGTCCGCGGCGGGCGGGGAACCAGCGCGAGCCGAGCCGCAGCACGCTCACGAACGTCATGGCGTCGCCGCAGCCGAGGACCGCGCGGGCGCCCAGCGCCATCCCGTAGGAGTGGGAGAGGGCGAACGCCAGCTGGCCGGCGGTGAACAGGGTCGCACCGAGCATCAGCACCCTCTTGGTGCCGAGCCGGTCGACCATCAGGCCGACGGGTATCTGCATCCCGGCGTAGACCAGCACCTGGAGGATGGAGAACGAGGAGAGCGCGGACGCGCCGATGTGGAAGCGGGCGGCGGCGTCGATACCGGCGACGCCGAGGCTGGTGCGGTGGACGACGGCGACGAGGTAGACGAGGGTGCCGACGCCCCACACGAAGGCCGCGCGGCGGCCGCCGGGCGGGTCGCCCGGCAGGGCCTTGGCGGTCACGACTCGCCCCGGGCGAGGGTGTTGACCCAGGACACGTGGCGGCCGACGGCCTCGACGGCGGTCTCGACCGCGCCGTCGCGCAGCGCCTGCAGGATCTCGGCGTGCTCGGCGACGTTCTTGGCGACGCGGCTGGGCTCGGCGTGCATCGTCGCGACGCCCATCCGCAGCTGGCGGTCGCGCAGCTGGTCGTAGAGGTGCGCGAGGATGCGGTTGCCGGCGGCGCGGACGATCTCGGCGTGGAAGCCGCGGTCGGCCGCGGCGAACGCGGCCAGGTCGCGTCCGGCGGCATGCACCCGCTGCTCGGCCAGCGACTCCTCCAGCCGCTCGATGAGCCCGGCGGGGACGCCCCCGGCGAACCGGCGGACCGCGTGCTGCTCGACCAGCAGCCGGGTCTCGACGACGTCGGCGATCTCCTGCGCCGACACCGGCAGCACCAGTGCGCCCTTCTTCGGATACAGCTTGAGCAGCCCCTCGGCCTCCAGCCGCAGCAGCGCCTCGCGCACCGGTGTGCGCGACACCCCCACGGCCTCCGCGAGGTCCCCCTCCGTCAGCAGCGTCCCGCCCTCGTAACTGCGGTCCAGCACCCCCGACTTGACGTGCTGGTAGACCCGCTCCGCGGCGGGCGGCGACTTGGCCGCGGGCGCGGCCGCGACAACGGTGGCATCCATGATGCGCACATCATAGATACAACAGATCCCTGCCCGATACACCCTTCCGCCATCCGGACACCCCACCCACCCGCCCCCTCACCGCCCGGCGGGGTCCGGGCAGGGTTTCTGGTGGGGGATCAACCTGGACGGATGGGCGGAAATGCCGAGAATCGGACCGCGTGTCAGGCTGGAGGCGGAGAGAGGAGCCCGGCATGACCACTGCAGATGTTCGTCGGGACGAGCGGGACGGTGATCCGGGGGGCTGGCGCACCGGGTGGACGGTGTTCGCCGGGGTCATGCTGATCTTCAACGGGGCGATGGCGATCCTCCAGGGCGCCGCCGCGATCGGCAAGGACGACGTGTTCGTCTCCACCCGCAACTACGTCTACAAGTTCGACCTCACCGGCTGGGGATGGCTCCACCTCTCCCTGGGGATCGTCGTGGTGCTCGCCGGCTGCGCCCTGTTCACCGGCGCGCTGTGGGCCCGGATCGTCGGCGTCGTACTGGCCGGCTTCTCGATGATCGCCAACTTCCTCTGGCTGCCGCACTATCCGTTCTGGTCGGTGATCATCATCGCCATCGACGCCTTCGTCATCTGGGCCCTGTGCACCGGCGGCGTCCGGCACGGCAGGGGATACGCGCGCTGAACCCGTCCGGCACCGGCCGCACCAGTCGTTCGTCTGAGACCTCGTCGGAGAAGACCCCATGCCCGCCGCGAAGCACACCCCGCCCCCGACCCCCCAGGAGCGCGCCGCGCTCGGCCGCAAGGCCCGCACCGCCGCGCCCCGGTCCAGCCACGCCGAGTTCGTCCCGGCCCGCGACCGTCCCGACGTGGTCGACGTCGTCGAGGAGCAGTCGGCGAACCGCGTGCCGGAACTCGTCCCCATCCGCTACGGGCGGATGACCGAGTCCCCGTTCCGCTTCTACCGCGGCGCGGCCGGCGTCATGGCCATGGACCTCGCCGACACCCCGCGGTCCGGCCTCAGGGCCCAGCTGTGCGGCGACGCCCACCTGCTGAACTTCCGGCTCCTCGCCTCGCCGGAACGCCACCTGATGTTCGACATCAACGACTTCGACGAGACCCTGCCGGGCCCCTGGGAGTGGGATGTCAAACGGCTCTCCGCGAGCCTGGTCATCGCCGCCCGCGCCAACGGCTTCGGCACGAAGGAACGCGCCGGCATCGTCCGCGCCGCCGTCCGCTCCTACCGCGAGCGGATGCGCACCTACGCGGGCATGACCAACCTGGCCGTCTGGTACACCCGGTTCGAGGAGCAGTGGGTGCGCGAGCAGCTCACCGAGAAGGTGGGCGCGCGCGGCCGGCGCCGCTGGACCGAGGCCGCCGAGAAGGCCCGCACCCGCGACAACCTGCAGGCGTTCGGCAAGCTCACCGAGGTCGTCGGGGGCGAGCGCCGGCTGGCCGCCGACCCGCCGCTGATCGTCCCGCTGACCGACCTGCTCGACGACGCCACCCGCGTCCGCCTGGAGGGCCAGCTGACCCGGCTCATCACCCGCTACGGCCGCACCCTCCAGTCCGACCGCCGGGCCCTGCTGCAGCAGTACCGGCCGGTGGGCATGGCCCGCAAGGTCGTCGGCGTGGGCAGCGTCGGCACGCGCTGCTGGATCGTGCTGATGCTCGGCAAGGACGACGAGGACCCGCTGATCCTCCAGGCCAAGGAGGCGGGGCCGTCGGTCCTCGAGCCCTACTGCGGCGCCGGCGGCCACCGCACCGAAGGCGAACGCGTCGTGGCCGGCCAGCGCCTGATGCAGGCGACCAGCGACATCTTCCTCGGCTGGGAGCGGGTCGACGGCCTGGACGGCCGCCGCCGCGACTTCTACGTCCGCCAGCTGCGCGACTGGAAGGGCATCGCCGAACCCCAGCTGATGCTGCCCGAGGGCATGCGCGCGTTCGGCGAACTGTGCGGCGCCACCCTGGCCCGGGCCCACGCGCGGTCCGGCGACCGGATCGCCATCGCCGCGTACCTGGGCGGCGGCGACGTCTTCGACCGCGCCCTCGCGCACTTCGCCGAGCTCTACGCCGACCAGAACGAGAAGGACTTCGACGCCCTGTCCAAGGCGGTCAGGACCGGCCGCGTCAAGGCCGAGTCGGCCTGACCGGATCCCGCGCGGCGGCCCGGAGAAGCCCGCGCCGGCCGGGGCGGCCCGGAGAAGCCCGGAGAAGTCGTACGGGAAGGAGGCCCGCGCCCCGTCCACGGACAGGGTGCGGGCCTCCCGCACGCACGGCACCTCGCGCGCGCTACCCGAGGATGCGGCGCTTCTGCTCCTCGAACTCCGCCTCCGTGAGCACGCCCGACTCCTTGAGATCACCGAGGTCCTTCAGCTGCGCGACCTTGGTGGACATCGCGTCCTCCTGGGTCTGGACCTGCGGCGCGGGCTCGGGCGCCACCTCCTGCTGGTAGCCCTCCTGGGCGGCCCAGCGGCCGGCCTGACGGCGCGATACGCGATTCGACACGGCGGTCGCGGTCCCGGCCACCACGGCCGTCCGCGCGACTCCCCTGAGAAGTCCCGGCATGGCTCAACTCTCCTTCCCGCGCCGGACGGCAGCCCGGCGCCACCCACCAACCCGCCCGCGACCTACGAGGCGGGCTCCAGCGCGTCGATCAGGTCCTGCAGCGGGATGCGGCCGCTCGCCACCATCTGCGCGCCGCTGCGCCGGAGCGCCGCCGCGAACGGCGCGGCCCAGGCGTTCTCGTAGACCAGCACCCCGGCCGAACTCCCCGGCTCGATGACGGACGCGGCCTCGGCCAGGTCGCTCTCGCCGAGCAGGCCCGTCGCGGCGCCCTCGAACACGGCGAGCTCGGGAACCCCGTCCCCGGTCGCGCCGCTGAGCTCCAGCGCCGTCAGCGATCCGTCCAGCTCCTTCTTGACGAACATCAGGTCGATGATCCGGATGATGCCGCGATCGACCAGGTCCACCAGCAGTGGCAGACCCTCACCGGTCATCCGGCTGCCCGGGAACTCGACCACCACGTAGTCGACGGGCCCCATCTCTTCGAGTTCCGTACTCACAGCCCTACCTCCGCTGGCAGTCCGCATGCCTCTACATTCCAGCACCCCCCTCATACCCCCGCATATCATCCTTCACCGGGCACGAACCCGCCTCCCGGCCGGGAACCCGTGGGGTTCCTGAGGCCTCCGGGTAACCTTGCGTGAGCACGCCGACACGAGCACGCGCCTCCGTGCCGGCCCGCCAGCGGGGAGGGGACACGACGATGGGCCACGCACTCGACACGGACCTGCGGCCGGGAGAAACCCTCGTCGCCAACTGCGCGGTGGAGTTCCCGAGCGGCCAGTACAAACGCGTCTGGGGCTTCCGCTCCTTCCGCGACTCCCAGGGCCGCGACATCTCCGCGGAGCTTCCCGGCTGGCCCCCCAGCAGCAAGCCGGCCGAGCCTCCGGCGAAGGGCTCGGCGAAAGGAGTGCTGCTCGCGAGTGCCTGGTTCGCGGGGGAAACCCTCGCAGTCGGGTTGGCGATCGCGGGGCTCGGAGCCCAGACCGCCACGAGCCCGGACCCCGAGGACCGCGACGACTACGCCGTCCTCCGCGCGGACCCCGGCACCCTGGCCCTGCGGGCCCCCTGGCAACTGGACCCCGGCCGCAACGAGGCCACGCCCCGCGTGATCCTCCATGTCACCAACCAGCGCCTGCTGCTCACCGACCCTGCGACCGGCGCACTGCTCTGGGCGATCCGCCGCCAGGACATCGCGTCCATGGACGAACGCGGGACCCTCCTGCGCTTCACCTTCGTGGACGGTTCCTGGATCCGGATCGTGCTGGCCAAGGACAAGGACGCCCTGATCGCGGACAGCGAGAAGTACTACACGACCAAGATGGTGAAGGGTGAGCCGACCCGCGTCTCCCTCACCAGCGAACCGCGTCTCAAGTTCGTCGGCACCCTCAACGAATTCCTCGCCGCTTCACCGTCCGAGTCAGAGTGACGGCTCCATCTGCTCGTCGGCGTCGGCCACTTCGTGGAACTCGATCCCCATGAGCAGGGTGCCCATCATGACGGAGAAGTTCTCCCAGTAGTCCATGGCGGGGGTGTCGAGGGTGAGTACGGCGAGATACGGCCCGGTCGGGAACGGCACGAACGCCTGGAGGCGCCCCATCCGTACTGTCACCGGCTCACCGGTGGCCGTGTACTCGCCGTCATAGGTGACCTCGGTGATCGAGATCCCGGTAACGGCCGGACCGCACGGCAGTTCCACGTAATCGGCTTCGGTGGAATCGGTGCGCGCGAGAATCTCGCGGATGCCGTGCGCGGCGATCTCGGCCGTCGGATGGTTCGACGGCGCGACAGCCAGGGTCAGGGCGCACTGGGCGACCTTGTCCGGCCCGTCGCCGAACAGGCCTATCGCGGCGAAGCTCAACTCCGCGTCGGCCATCATCGTGGTGGCGCCTTCGAACATGGGCGCGACCTGCTGCCACAACTCCGGGCCCGCTTGGGGATACACGGTTTCGACGAGGCCGGCGACGGCCCGCACGCGTGCGTCGCCCTCCGACGTGATGGGCAGTTCGTGGAAGCCCTCGGGAACGTCCACCGAGAAGGGAGGGAACGTCTCGGTCATCCCGGTCCCTCCGACACCACCCACGCAAGGGCTTTCGCCGCGGTCTTGATGTCACCCGCTGCCGCGGGATGGTCCCTGCTGAAGGTCTTCACGTCGTGGTGGATCTCGAAGGCGCCGGGGACCTTCGAGGCGAGCTTGACCGTGCCGTCGATGACCCGGGCCGAGCGCGACAGTCCTTCCAGGGGCTCGTGCCCGAACTTCTTGAGGGCAGCGCTGAGAGACTTGGTGCCCAGGTACTGGAGATCGCGTTCGGCTTGGATGGCGCCCTCGAACGCGGCCCGGCTGCGGCCGGCAAGACCGGTGCCCTTGATGACCACGTTCCACTCATTCGTCAACGGCCCGAAGAAGATGTACTTCTTCGCCTCGACGGCGTCGGCGGTCAGCCGTCCGCCGGCCGTGGTGATCTGTTCGGCTGCCTTCAGCGCCTCCGACTGGCTCAGGACCCTGCCGAACCTCGCGAGCTTCGCGCCCTTGGCGAAGCCCCCGATCCCGGGGAGCACACCGAAGACGTCGAGCCCGATCGTCGTCCAGCTCACGTCCGCGCCCGCCGCCATCGCCACCAGGTGGGTGGCGAGGGTGGCGGCGCCGGAGATGAGGGCGGCGCCGGCGAAGATCGCGCCGATCGGCTCGAAGGGCGCGGTGAAGATGGCGATCGCGGCGAGGATGCCGGTGAGGGCGCTGAGCGCGTCGCCGAGCATCTTGATGAGGTCGGCGTGGTCCTTCACCCAGGCGACGGTGTCGTTCCAGGCGCCTTCCACGGCGTGGGCGATCCGGTGGAAGAGGCCGGGCTTGTCGGGGGCGATGTCGCCGGCCTTGTCGAGTTCGTGGCTGACGGCCTTCGCGGCATGCGTGTAGCGCTGCTGGAGTTCCTCGGCACGGTGGCGCACACCGGCGAGCGCGTCGCCGGCGTCGGAGACCGCCTGCTTCTTCTTCGCGTCGTCGGCCGCCGCGCCGGGCGTCGGGGACGCCTCGGGCCGGGGGTTCGGCAGGCCGGACGGCGGGGCGGGGGTGAGGCCGGCGGCGGCCTTGGCCTGGTCGAGGGTGCCCTGCTTGGCGGCGGCCTCGCGCTCCAGGCCGTCGGCCTCCGCCTGGAATCCCTGAAGTTGCCCGGCCCAGCCGGACAGCGCGGCGGCCGCACGGCCGAACGACGCGTGGGCCTTCCTGATCAGCGGCGTGACGTCGTGGTCGATGTGGGCGACGAACGCGGTGGCCGCCTCGCCCTTCCAGTAACCGGCGTCGATGCGGTCCAGCTCGCCGACGGTCGTGGTCAGCTCGGCGTGCACGTCCTCGATGTCGCGGGCCAGGTCGCGCACCTTGCCGGGGTCGCCCGGCGTGGGGTCGAACCCGAGGTGCGGGAAGGAGCGGATCATCGCCGCACCCCTGCCGTGACCTGCGATGTCCACGGTTCGGCGCGGCCCCCGCCGCACGCGCGTGCTGGTGCGGGCATGCGGAAGCCCGTCGTGATCGTGCCCCCCACGGGTGATCTCCCCCTCGTTCGTTCGAAGCCTTCACACTTCGAGTGAGGAACCCTATGCGTGGCGTAGCACCACGAACAAGTGGCCCCTCGCGCACCAGGCGTTCCGCTTACGGGCGCGCGGGCCATCGTCGCGGGGCCCGGGACGGGCGGGCCTGCACGGGAGGGGTGGGTGCGGCGGGGGGCCGGCCGCGGGCGCCCTCAGGGGTGCATGGTGCCCAGCAGGTTCGCGGTCGAGGTGAGGGTCGACTGGATGGTGGGGGCCAGGCTCGTGGAGGCCAGGCAGAAGCCGAGCAGGACGCACACGACGGCGTGGCTGGGCTTGAGAGCACGGTTGCGCATCAGCATCGCTGCGAGCAGGAGCAGCAGCAGGACGACGGAGACTGAGACGGCCATACGGTCGATGCCAGCACAGATCGGGTCGGGCCCGGCGCCGCCACGCATGGCTGAGGGGCCGGACGTTTGTGCGTCCGGCCCCCCAGTCGTGCCGCCCCTCGGCGGTGGTGGTGCGTCAGGCCCAGGTCAGCAGCCGCTTGGGCTGTTCTAGGACCGCCGCCACGTCCGCCAGTACCTTCGAGCCGAGTTCCCCGTCGACCACGCGGTGGTCGAAGGACAGCGCCAGGGTGGTGACCTGGCGCGGCTTGACCTTGCCCTTGTGGACCCACGGCTGGAGCTTGACCGCGCCGAACGCGAGGATCGCGGACTCGCCGGGGTTGAGGATCGGGGTGCCGGTGTCGACGCCGAACACGCCGACGTTGGTGATGGTGACCGTGCCGCCCTGCATCGCGGCCGGCGACGTCTTGCCCTCACGGGCGGTGCTCACCAACTCGCCGAGTGCGGACGCCAGTTCGGGCAGCGTGCGGTCCTGCGCGTCCTTGATGTTGGGCACGATCAGGCCGCGCGGGGTGGCCGCCGCGATCCCCAGGTTGACGTACGACTTCTGCACGATCTCCTGGTTCGCCTCGTCCCAGGCCGCGTTGACGGCCGGGTTGCGGCGGATCGCGACCAGCAGGGCCTTGGCGACGAGCAGCAGCGGGCTGACCTTGAGGCCGGCGAACGCCGGGTCGGTCTTCAGCTCCTGCACCAGCCGCATCGTCCGCGTGATGTCGAACGTCACGAACTCGGTGACGTGCGGCGCGGTGAACGCGCTGGCGACCATCGCCTGCGCGGTGGCCTTGCGGACGCCCTTGATCGGCGTGCGGACCTCGCGTTCGGCCGCCGACCAGGCGGGGGCCGGCGCGGTGACCGGGGCCTGCCCGGCGACCGGCGGGGCGGCCGCGGCGGGCGCCTGCGCGGGTGCGGCCGCGGCGTGCACGTCGTCGCGGGTCACCACGCCGTTCGGCCCGGTGGGCACCACGGTCGCCAGGTCGATGCCCAGGTCCTTGGCGAGCTTGCGGACCGGCGGCTTGGCCAGCGGCCGCTCGCCGGCCGGCGCGCCCCCGTGCCCGTTCAGCGCGGCGGGAGCGGCGGGGGCAGCGGGGGCAGCGGGCTCGACGGCAGCGGCGGGCGCGGCGGGCGCCTGCCCGGCGGCCGCGGCCTGCTTGCGCGGGCGGCGGGTCGTCGAGGACGGCGCGACGCCGTAGCCGACGAGCACCGCCTGCCGCTTGGGCGCCTCCGGCGCCTCGGCGGGCGCGCTCTCCGCGACCGGGGCGGCGGCCGCGGGTGCCTCCGCGACCAGCTCCTCGGGGCCGCCGTCACCACCGGAGTCGACCACGATGATCGCCGTGCCGACGTCGACGGTCGTGCCCTCCCCGAAGCGGATCTCGCTGATCACACCGTCGTAGGGGATGGGCAGCTCGACGGCCGCCTTGGCCGTCTCGACCTCGCAGATGACCTGCCCGTCGGTGACGGTGTCACCCACGGCCACGTACCACTTGAGGATCTCGGCCTCGGTCAGGCCCTCGCCGACGTCCGGCATGCGGAACTCGCGAAAGCGCTGTGCCTGTGCGGTCATGACTGTCACAACCCTCTCCTCAGAACGCCAGCGCGCGGTCGACGGCGTCCATGACCCGGTCCAGGCCGGGCAGGTACTCCTCCTCCAGGCGGGCCGGCGGGTACGGCGAGTGGAACCCGCCCACACGCAGCACCGGCGCCTCCAGGTGGTAGAAACACCGCTCCGTGATCCGCGCGGCGATCTCGGCGCCCGCGCCGTAGAACACCGGGGCCTCGTGCACCACGACCAGCCGGCCGGTCTTCTCCACCGACGCCTGCACGGTGTCGAAGTCGATCGGCGACATCGAGCGCAGGTCCACGACCTCCAGGCTGCGGCCCTCGTTCGCGGCCGCCGCGGCCGCCTCCAGGCACACCTTGACCATCGGCCCGTACGCGACGAGCGTCAGGTCGGTGCCGGACTGCGCCACGACCGCCTTGTGCAGGTCGCCGGGGACCGCGGACGTGTCGACCTCGCCCTTGTCCCAGTAGCGGCGCTTCGGCTCGAAGAAGATCACCGGGTCGTCGCACTCGATGGCCTGCTGCAGCATCCAGTACGCGTCGTTGGCGTTCGACGGGGAGACCACCTTCAGGCCCGCGACGTGCGCGAACAGCGCCTCCGGGGACTCGCTGTGGTGCTCCACCGCGCCGATGCCTCCGCCGTAGGGGATGCGGACGACGACCGGCAGCTTGACCTTGCCCAGCGAACGGGCGTGCATCTTCGCCAGCTGCGTGACGATCTGGTCGTACGCGGGGAAGACGAAACCGTCGAACTGGATCTCCACCACCGGGCGGTAGCCGCGCAGCGCCAGCCCGATCGCGGTGCCGACGATGCCGGACTCGGCCAGCGGGGTGTCGATGACGCGGTCCTCGCCGAAGTCCTTGTGCAGGCCGTCGGTGATCCGGAACACGCCGCCGAGACGGCCCACGTCCTCACCCATGATGAGGACCTTCGGGTCGGTCTCCAGCGCCTTGCGCAGCGACTCGTTGAGCGCCTTGGCGATCGGCATCTGCGTCATGTCAGTGCCCCTTCCCGGGGACGGAGGCGTTCTCGACGTCCTCGAAGGAGGCCAGGTACTCCGCGAACTGCGCACGCTCCTCGTCGACGAGCGGGTGCCCGTCGGCGTACGCGTTCTCGAACATGGCCATGGGCTCCGGGTTCGGCATGTTCCGCACCCCGTCACGGACCCGCTTGGCCAGGGCGTCGCTCTCCGCGTCGATCTCCGCGTAGAACGCCTCGTCGGCCAGGCCCTCCCTCTCCAGGTACGTCCGCAGCCGCTGGATCGGGTCCTTCGACGCCCACTCCTCGCGCTCCTCGTCGGCGCGGTAGCGGGTCGGGTCGTCGGTCGTGGTGTGCGCGCCCATCCGGTACGTGAACGCCTCGACCAGCATCGGCCCCTGGCCGCTGCGGGCGTGCTCCATGGCCGCCCGCGTCACCGCCAGGACCGCCAGCACGTCGTTGCCGTCGACCCGCACGCCGGGGAAGCCGAAGCCCGCCGCGCGCTGGTAGATCGGCACCCGGGACTGCTTCTCGGTCGGCTCCGAGATCGCCCACTGGTTGTTCTGGCAGAAGAACACCACCGGCGCGTTGTAGACCGCCGCGAAGGTGAACGCCTCCGCCACGTCGCCCTGGCTGGACGCGCCGTCACCGAAGTACGCGATCACCGCGCTGTCCGCGCCGTCCTTGGCCACGCCCATCGCGTACCCGGTCGCGTGCAGCGTCTGCGAGCCGATCACGATCGTGTACAGGTGGAAGTTGTTCTGGTTGGGGTCCCAGCCGCCGTTGTTCACGCCGCGGAACATCCCGAGCAGGTTCAGCGGGTCCACGTCGCGGGTCCACGCCACGCCGTGCTCGCGGTACGTCGGGAAGACGTAGTCGTCCGGGCGGGTCGCCCGCCCCGAACCGATCTGCGCCGCTTCCTGGCCGAGCAGCGAGGCCCACAGGCCCAGCTCGCCCTGCCGCTGGAGAGTGATCGCCTCGCCGTCGAACCGGCGGGTCAGCACCATGTCCCGGTACAGGCCGCGCAGCTCTTCCGGCGTCAGGTCGATGGAGTACTCCGGGTGCTCGACGCGCTCGCCCTCGGGGGTCAGCAGCTGTACGAGCCCGGGCTCGCCCCCACGGCGCTTCGCGCCGCCGCGGGTCGTCCTCCGCGCGGCAGTGCTTTTCACGCTCACGTTCGCTCCTCCGTCTGTCCGGCCCCCGGGATCCGCCGGCGGCCAGCTGGGGTCTCCCCACCGATGGGGTGGGGAAGGCTCTCACCTGGTCCGACATGGCGCACGGGGTGTGTGCGGCACGGCCGGGCCAGGCGCGACAGTGCCCCGGCGACAGCCCGCAAGATAAGACGTTACCCATAAGTTCCGCCCTTGCGCGAAGCCACCCGACCTGCGGTTTTGCTTGGATTTCCTACTAGATTCGCGTTCCCGCAGGCCACCGGGACAATCGCACCGTATCCCGGATGCCGAAACTGCGTAAGAGGCAGCGGGATCACAACGGTGCGAGGCTTGGCCTGTGAGCGAAGTAGGAGATATACGAGTTTTCCTCCTCGACGATCACGAGGTGGTCCGGCGTGGCGTGCACGACCTGCTGTCGGCCGCCGAGGGCGTCCAGATCGTCGGAGAGGCCGGGAACGCCGCCGAGGCACCCGACGCGATACCCGCCACCCACCCCGACGTGGCCGTGGTGGACGTGCGCCAGCCGGGGCCCAGCGGCGTCGAGGTGTGCCGCGAGGTGCGCTCGCACGCGCCGTCCGTGGCCTGCCTGATGCTGACGTCGTTCGCCGACGACGAGGCGCTGTTCGACGCGGTCATGGCCGGCGCGGCCGGCTACGTGCCCAAGGTGATCCGCGGCGACGAGCTGATCCGGGCGGTCCGCGAGGTCGCCGCGGGCCACCGCACGATGGACCCCGCGGACACCGCCAAAGTGATGGAGCGGCTGCGCGGCGGCGGCACCAGGTCGGAGTCCGTACAGGTCCACGACCTGGGACTGAAGGAGCTGACCACCCCCGAGCGGCGGGTCCTGGACCTGATCGGGGAGGGCCTGACCAACCGGCAGATCGGCGAGCGCCTCGGCGAGCGGGAGCGCACCGTCAAGCGGCAGGTCGCCGCGATCCTCGGCAAGCTCGCCATCGAAGGCCACCAGATGCCCTGACCGGCGCCGCCCCCGGCCCGCGGGCGGCCGCGTGCCCCGGCCGACGCCCGGCCCGCAGTCCGCCCGATCCACCGCGAAGGGGCCATACGCGCCCGAACGGGCCGATACACCCCCGAGGGGGTGGCGCGCCACCCCGCCCGAACGGGGCCCGCCGGTGATCTACGCTGAGCCCCGTGACGGGCAGCACGGCGACGGAGCCGGCGGCGCTCAGCACTCTGCTGCGCCGCTACAACGACTTAGGCGACCCGCTGACCTGCGAAGCAGTGCCGCGCGGTCTGCTCAACCGCGGTTGGCGGGTGACGACCTCCCGCGGCCGGTACTTCGTCAAGCAGTACATCGCCGCCGACACCGCCGACCCGGTGGTCATCGGCCGCCAGCACCGCGCCACCAGGCGGCTGGCCCGCCTCGGCCTCCCCGCCGCCGCACCCCTGCCGGACCGCACCGGCGGCACCGTCACCGTCGTCGGCGGCACCGGCTACGCGCTGTTCCCGTGGATCGAGGGCCGCCACCGCGAAGGCACCGAACTCACCGAGGCCCAGTCACGCCGGCTCGGCGCCCTGCTCGGCCGCGTCCACACCGCCCTCGCCCGCGTCCAGCCGCCCCCGCCGCCCGGCCTGCATCCCAGCGCCGACCCCGAACGCACCCACGCCGACATCGGCCGGCTGCTCGCCCTGGTGCGCGCCAACCGGCCCGCCGACAGCCCCGACGCGGCGTTCGACGCGCTCGCCGAGCGCCGCCTGCTGGAACGGCGGGTGCTGCTGCGGGCCCACGCCCACCGCCGCCCGCCGGCCGCGCACGGCCCGGTCAGCGGCTGGGTGCACGGCGACTTCCACCCGCTGAACCTGCTGTACCGCGGCAACGAGCCGGCCGCGATCGTCGACTGGGACCGGCTGAGCGTGCAGCCGCGCGCCGAGGAGGCCGTGCGGGCCGCCGCGATCTTCTTCGTCCACCCCGTCGACGGCTGCCTGGACCTGCCGAAGGTCCGCGCCTACGCGCGCGCCTACCGGCGGGCCAGCGGCGCCACCCGCCACGAGGTCGCCGCCGCCGTGCACCGGGTGTGGTGGGAACGGCTCAACGACTTCTGGATGCTGCACTGGCACTACGGGCGCGCCGACCGCCGCTCCGACCCGCTCTTCCCGGCCGCGTCGGCGCTGGCCGTGTGGTGGACCGAGGAGTTCGCCGCGGTGCGGGAGGCGTTCACGCGCTGAGGGCGGGCGGGGCGCCGGCCCGGCCGGTGAGCCCGTTCCCTGCGGGGGACCGCACGGCGCGCATGCCCGTGCGGCCCCAGGAGAGGTGGCGTACGGCCGGGCCTGACCCGGACCGGCTCGCGACGACTAGTTGCCGCCGCCCGGCTGGGCCGTACCGGTCGCCGGAACCGAGGGGGTGTCCGTCGCAACCGGCGGCGTCGTGGTCGGCGGAGCCTTCGTCGGGGTCGTCGGCGGCGGGGTCGTCGGCGTCGCCTTCGTGGGCGTCGTCGGCGGGGTCGTGGTGGGCGTCGCCTTCGTCGGCGTCGTCGGCGGCGCCGTCGTCGTGTTCGTCGGCGCCGAGTCCGTCGGGCCGGTGCTGACCTGCCCGGTGTCCGTGGGCTGATCGCTCGGCGTGTCCTGCTGCTGCGCGGTGCCCTGCGTCACCGACGGCGGGGTGGTGTCGGCGGGCGTGTTGCCGCCGTGGTGGGTGTGCGTGGCGAAGTAGACGCCCAGCACCACGGCCGCGACCGCCGCGATCGCGAACATCACCGGCTTGATCCAGCGGTTCCCGCCGCGGTCACCGCCGCCCGGCCGCTCGCCGTAGCCGTGCACGTCGTCGCCGCCCGTGCCGCCGATACCGGCCAGCAGCGGCGGGCCGAGCTGCGCGGTGGCACCCGACCGGTCGCCGAGACCGCCGGGCTGCACCCTCGTCGCCGCCGTGCCGGGACCCGGCGCGGCCACACCCGCGACCGGACCGGTGCTCCACGCGCCGTTCGTCCAGCCACCGAGCTGCATCAGCGACTGGTGCGCGTACCCGAGGACGCCCCGGAACTCCTCCGCGCTCTGGAAACGGTCCTCCGGCTGCTTGGCGAGCGCCCGCAGCACCATCCCGTCCAGCTCCGGCGGCACCCGGTCGTTGATCTCCGACGGCAGCCGCGCCTCGTCCTGGACGTGCTGGTACACCACCGACAGCGGGGTCTCCCCGACGAACGGCGGGCGCAGCGTCAGCAGCTCGTACAGCAGGCATCCCGTCGCGTACAGGTCACTGCGGTGGTCGACGGTCTTGCCCAGCGCCTGCTCGGGCGACAGGTACTGCGGGGTGCCCATCACCATGCCGGTCTGCGTCATGGTGCTCGCCGCGCCGTGCAGGGCACGGGCGATGCCGAAGTCCATCACCTTCACGGCACCCGTGGTGGTGATGATCACGTTGGCGGGCTTGATGTCGCGGTGCACGATGCCGTGCTGGTGGCTGTACGCCAGCGCGTCCAGCACGCCCGACACGATCAGCAGCGCCTGGTCCACCGGCGGCGGCGTCGGCCCGCTCAGCAGATCCCGGATGGTGTGGCCCTCGACCAGCTCCATCACGATGTACGGGACCGCGCCGGTCGGCGTCCGGTCCTCGCCCGAGTCGTAGACCGCGACGACCGCGTGGTGGTTCAGGCCCGCCACCGACTGCGCCTCGCGCGTGAAGCGGGCCTTCGCCGTGGGGTCCTCGGCCAGGTCCGTGCGCAGCAGCTTCACCGCGACGATCCGGCCCAGCCGTACGTCCTCGGCGGCGAAGACCTCGGCCATGCCGCCGCGGCCCAGCTTGCCCGTCAGGCGGTAGCGGCCGTCGCCGACCATCGCGCCGACACCCCACTGCCCGGAGGTCTCCGAGGCTCCGGTGCCGGCGGTCGTCTCATTGGGGTCGACCATCAGTCCTCGCCGTCGTTCGTCCCTCGGCCGCTGTGCCGTGGTCTGCTCGTCATCGTCTCTGGTGCGCCACCGTACCGTGTTTCACCGACCGGCCACGGCCCGTCCACAGGCCGGGCAGGATACCCGCAGATGCCGCGGCCTGCGGCGGCCCGCCGGGATGTCGCAGGGACCATGCCGGAACACCTGCTCCCGGCACGCCCGCTCAAACGTTCCGGCGCGTGATCGCGCGGAGCCGCCGTCGCACGCGCCCGCGAAACGTTCCGGAGGAGCTCGCCACCGCGTGTCCGGGCGTTGGCCGAAGCGTCACCGCCCGCACACCTCCCGCCTCCCCGGGCACCGTCTCCGTGCACCGTCCCCGCACCGCTCAGAACGCCCCTCCGAACGCCCCCGCACGCCTCACGGCCGGCCTCCGCCACCGCCGCGCGGCGTGCCGTCACACCCTTGTGCGCGCACGATGCGCATCAGGTGACGAGATGGTCAACGAACTTGACGCCACGGTGCGATCGGCCAGACTTGGCGGGCAAGCTTGGGGGCAGGTCTGTCCCGGATCACCTTTGACGGGGGTAGCGGTACTGATGAGCGGGGATCCCACGCAGGGCGGGTTCACGGGGCGCTCGGTCGGCGGCGGGCGGTACGTACTGCACGACCTGCTGGGCCAGGGCGGCATGGCCTCCGTGCACCTGGCCCATGACACGGTGCTGGACCGGCCGGTGGCCGTCAAGACCCTCCACACCAACCTCGGCAACGAGCAGTCCTTCCGCGAGCGTTTCCGCCGCGAGGCCCAGTCCGTCGCCAAGCTCAACCACACCAACATCGTGTCCGTCTTCGACTCCGGCGAGGACACGATCGACGGCCAGCTCGTGCCGTACATCGTCATGGAGTACGTCGAGGGCAAGCCGCTGGGCGACGAACTGGCCGCCGACATCGCCCAGTTCGGCGCGATGCCCGCCGACAAGGCCCTGAAGATCACCGGCGACGTGCTGGCCGCACTGGCCGTCAGCCACGAAATGGGCCTGGTCCACCGCGACATCAAGCCCGGCAACGTCATGATCACCAAGCGCGGCGTCGTCAAGGTGATGGACTTCGGCATCGCCCGCGCCATGCAGTCCGGCGTCACCTCCATGACGCAGACCGGCATGGTCGTCGGCACCCCCCAGTACCTGTCGCCCGAGCAGGCCCTCGGCCGCGGCGTCGACGAGCGCTCCGACCTGTACTCCGTCGGCTGCATGCTCTTCGAACTGGTCACCGGACGGCTGCCGTTCGACGCGGACTCGCCGCTCGCCATGGCCTACCAGCACGTGCAGGAGACACCGCCCGCACCCTCGTCGTTCAACTCCGCGCTCGGGCCCGGCATCGACGCCGTCGTCGCCCGCGCCCTGCGCAAGAACCCCGCCGAGCGGTTCCCGACCGCCGACGCCATGCACGACGAGACCGACCGGGTGCTGGCCGCCACCGCCCGCAACACCATGCCGCTCATCACCGGCGGCGGCCACGCCACCGGACGCGGCGAAGGCGTCGCCGCCGCCGTGTTCCCGTCCGCCGGCGGAGGCGTGCAGACCCCGCCGCCGCACATCCAGACCCCCTACGCCCCCGCCCCCAGCCCCTACGGGCCGGGCACGCCGTCCACGCCGCCGCCGTCCGCGTACGGCTACCCGCAGCAGGGCCCGCAGACCCCGCCGCCCACGCCCGCGTACAACATGTCGGCGCCCGCCACGCCCCTGCCGCACCAGCGCTCCGGCGGTCCCGGCACCGGCGGTGGGCCCGGCGGCGGCCGCTCCTCCAACATGCCGGTGATCCTCGGCTCGATCATCGCGGCCGCCGCGGTCGTCGTCATCATCGTGATCCTCGTCGCCATGTCCGGTGGCGGCGGGGGCGACAACGCCAACGGCGACCACACCACCCCGCCCGCCACCGCCACCACCACGGCCAGCACCGCGCCCACCGGCAGCAGCGGCGGCGACATCGTCAAGGGCGACCAGAGCCGCACCATCGACGCCGGCCAGTGCACCAACGCCCACAACAACCTGATCAACCCCGACAAGCCAGACGTCATCACGATGCCGAACGTGCAGTTCCTGTACGTCGACTCCGTCGTCGCCTGCTTCAAGGCCGCCGGCTGGTCCTACACGGTCAAGCACGTCGACGAGCAGCAGTGGGGCCAGGGCACCGTCACCGACCAGTCCCCGAAGTACCTGGACGACTACAAGCCCAAGTCCGGCCAGAAGATCACCATCTGGGTGTCCACCGGCAAGGGCGCCAACTGACCCGCCCGCCGAGCCGCCGGTGAATGCCGCGGGCCCCCTCCCGGACGGGAGGGGGCCCGCGGCACGTTCACCGTGCGCCGTGCACAGGGGCCGCCGGGGCGCCGGACCGCCGGGTAGCCGGACCGCCGCCTACAGGTAGGGGCCGCCGGAACGGCCCTGGTGACCGCCCGGCTGCTCCTCGTCCTGCCCGCCCAGCCCCGGCGGCAGCGCGCGGCGCATCTGCTCCAGCTGCGCCCGCGCCGCCATCTGCTGCGCGAACAACGCCGTCTGGATGCCGTGGAACAGCCCCTCCAGCCAGCCCACCAGCTGCGCCTGCGCGATCCGCAACTCCGCCTCGCTGGGCACGCTCTCATTGGTGAACGGCAGCGACAGCCGGTCCAGCTCCTCCACCAGCTCGGGCGCCAGACCCTGCTCCAGCTCCTTCACGGAACTGGCGTGGATCTCCTTCAGACGCACCCGGCTCGCCTCGTCCAGAGGCGCGGCCCGCACCTCTTCCAGGAGCTGCTTGATCATGCTGCCGATCCGCATGACCTTCGCCGGCTGCTCGACCATCTCCGTCACCGGGATCTCACGGGGCTCGTCGCCCTCCCCCGCGGGGGCGCCGCCCAGGGCCATACCGTCCGGCCCGACGACCAGGACCTGCGGATTCTGAGAGTTCTCCGGCGAGCGTTCGTTCATCGGCATCTCCATGTGCCCATTGTCCCGCACCCCCCCTAGCCCTCGGCGCGGCGGGTCACCTGGGGACGGCTCCGCGTGACCGCCGCCGCCAGCAGCATCGCGCCCAGCGGCACGGCCACCAGCAGCAGCGCCAGCGTCGGCCACGGCACGACCACCGGCACGTGCGGCGCCCTCTCCGCCGCGCCCCAGCCGCCGTCGACCGCCGAGTGGTACGCCTTCCAGTCCTGCCGCAGCTGCGCCCGGCGCAACCCCACCGCCGGCAGCACCCCCGCCACCGATCCCAGCAACACACCCATCGCCGCGATCAGCCCGCACTGGAAACCCGACAGCCTGCGCCGCACACCCGGCGCCGCGCCTATCGCCGCCAGCGTCTTCAGATCCGGCTCCGCATCCGCCTGCGCCAGACCCGTCGCGATACCCGCCGCACCCACCGTCACCAGTCCGGCGAAGATCGACAGCGCCAGCAGCACCAGGCTCGCCTTGCTCTCGTAGCCCTTCTCCAGATGTGCCTGCGCATCCGAGCCGAACTGGGCCAGATCGGCGGCCAGCGCCTGCTGCTGCGCCCCCGACGGCATCCGCGACGTCGTGAAGTACGACCCCAGCGGCACCGTGCGGAACCCCGCGGCCACCGCCGCCTTCTCCGGCATCACCACGACCAGCCCGTACGGCACCTTCTCGGCCGCCACGTGCACCGGCACCCTGGTCAACGGGCCCGCCACCGTGTCATCGCCCAGCGTCGCCTTCGACATGTCGGGGATCAGCCCGAACGCGATCGTGCCGTGATCGACGTACCGACGGTCGAACAGCACCGTCTCGCCCCGCGCCAGCGCCCGCTCCGCCGCACCGTCCCTGATGCCCAGCGCGTGCAGCACCGCCGGCCCGCCGACCGTCACCCCGTCCTCGGTGTCCATCGCCGGCTGCACGTACGAGCCCGCGCACCGCCAGTCCGAAGCCAGCGACCGGCGCACCGCCAGGCTCAGCTGCGACGGGTCCGTCGTCCGCTCCGCCGGGCACACGTTCGCCGGCGGCACCCGCAGCTGGAACCCGCCGCAGCCCGCGCCGTCACTGTGCAGATCGCACGTCTTCGGCCCGTACACCAGACGCGACACGTCCACCCGGCCCGACACCGGGAAGTGCTTCTCCACGGCCGCGCGCACCGCGCCCAGCTCCCGGCCCTGCTCGCTGCCGCTGCTGACCGCGTACACGCCCCGCGGCGCCCGCGCCTGGTACGCGTCCCGGTCCTGACGGTCCTGGCTCGCCGCGAACGTCGCGACCGCCACCGTGCCCGCGACCGCCGCCAGCACCGCCGCCACCGCGGGCGCCGTACGGCCCCGGTTGCGCACCGCGTCACGCAACGCCAGCCGCGGCGCCGTCGGCAGCCACCGCCCCAGCCGGCCGAACGCGCCGACCAGCAGCGGCGTCAACGCCACCACGCCCAGCTCCGCGAGGGCGGACCCCGCGCCCACCACCACGACACTGTCGCTGCGCGCCGCCCCCACCACCGCGAGACCCGCGCCCAGACACACCGCGGCCAGCCCTATCACCGGCATCAGCCGGCCCGCCCGCCGCACACCGCGCCGCCCCGTCAACGACGACAGCACGCTCTGCCGAGACGCGTTGACCGCCGGCACCACCGCCGCCAGCAGACCCGTCAGTACCGCCAGGCCCGCGATCGCCAGCAACTCCAGCGGCCGCACCGTCAGACCGCCGAACCGCTTGCCGACGTAGTCCTCCAGCACACCTCGCAGCAGCGCCGTCAGCACCAGGCCCAGCACCGTGCCCACCACGGCCGCGACCACACCGATCACCAGCCCGCCGGACAGCACCACCGCCCGGATGTGCCTGCGGTCACCGCCGTTCGCCCCGATCAGACCCAACTGCCGCCGGGAACGCCGCGCCCCCACCGCGAACGCCGGGCCCGCCAGCAGACACACCTCCAGGATCGCCAGCCCGCCCACCGTCGCCGGCACCGCGAGCGCCGTCGCCTTGGACGTGCTGCTCTGGACACCGCCCCCCGTGCGGCCCGCCGCCCGGTAGAACGGCACGTCCTCGTCCGCCGGGGGATGCAGCAGCACCGCCCGCGAATCGACGATCACACCAAGGGAGTTGGCATGCTCCACCATCGGCCACGAGAACACGCCAGGAACCGACACCAGATACGACGGCGGGCCGCCCCCGCCGTCGTACGACCCGCGGGCCGCCTTCATCGCCGTCGCGTACGCCGCGATGAACGACCCCGGCAGCGCCGTCAGCTGCTCCGTGTCCAACGCATCCGGCAGCTCGTACGCGCCCACGATCCGGTACGTCCGGTCGAAACCGCGCGTCCGCACCAGCGAACCCACGTGCAGACCACTGGACTTCAGGAACGCCCGGGTCGCGATCATCTCGTTCCCCGACCGCGGAAACCGCCCCCGGTCCAGGGTCAGCATCCCCACGGCGATCGGATCGTCCGCCTTCATCTCCCGGACCCATGTGTCCAGCAGACCCGACGGCGTCCTGACCCGCGCATAGGCGCTCTGGTCACTGATCCAGTGCGCACCCGGCGGAAGCGCCACCCGCGGATCGACCTGGTCGGCCGCGATGCCCGCCGCCGACACCGGCCCGTCGTCGCCGCTCTTCTGGTCCGCTGGCATCGACGCACCGTCCACCGGCGACTGCAGCAGCGCGCGGTGACCCATCCCGCCGCTCGTCAGCCGGGCATCCGCGGCACCCATCTCCCGCGTGATCTGCTGCGGCTTCGTCAACTCCGAGCTGCGGATGCTGATGTCGGCCGCACTCACGCCCACGATCGGCAACGCGATCATCGACAGCACCAGCGCACTGCGGCCCTTGTACCGCCACGCGTCCCGCCGCGCGATACGGATCGCCGCCCGCCACGCGTGGAAGCGGCCCGCCTCCGTACCCCCCGTCCGCCCGCTCACGACGCCGCACCCCCGGCCAGCAGCGACTCCGCCGACGAACGCAGCGTCATGTCGACCACCGACCCGTCCCGCAGGAACACCACACGGTCCGCCCATGCCGCGAACCGCGGCTCGTGCGTCACCAGCACCCCCGCCGCGCCCGCGTCACACCGCGACCGCAGCAGCGCCAGCACCGCCTCACCCGTCTCCGAGTCCAGCGCGCCCGTCGGCTCGTCCGCCAGTACCAGCCGCCGATCGCCCACCAGCGCACGGGCGATCGCCACCCGCTGCTGCTGACCGCCGGACACCTCGTCCGGGAACCGGTCGGCGATGTGCCCGAGCCCCATCTCCTCCAGCGCCGTCAGCGCCTCCCTGCGCGCCCGGCGCGCCGACACCCCGTCCAGCTCGCGGGGGAGTGCCACGTTCTCCACCGCCGTCAGGGCCGGGATCAGGTTGTAGTCCTGGAAGACGTAGCCGATGCTGCGCCGCCGCAGCGCCGCGAGTTCCTTACGGCTCGCCGTCGTCAGATCCGTGCCCTCGACCACCACCCGGCCCGCCGTCGGCAGGTCGAGCCCGCCGGCGATCGTCAGCAGCGTCGACTTGCCCGAGCCCGACGGGCCCATCACCGCGACCAGTTCACCGGGAAACACGTCGAGATCGATGCCGCGCAGCGCGTGCACCTCCGTCGCGCCACTGCCGTGCACCCGCGTCAACGACTCCAGCCGCAGCACCGGCTCCACCGCCCGGGACGGCTCGCCGGGCAGGGACAAGGAAGAAGGGGAAGGGGAAGGAGGAGAAGAAGAAGGGGCCGGCGACGACGACCCCGACGCCGACCCCGACGGGAAGGCTGACGCGGAGGCTGACGCGGACCGCGACGCCGCCGCCCCGGCCGTCTCCCCGTCGGCCGGATCCGGCCGGTCGCGGCCGTCGGGCTGGTTGGACTGTGTGCTGGACATCGGAACTGCTCCCCCTGCTCGTGAACTTCTGGCACCGTGACCGGAACCGGGTCGAGCCCCGGCCGGCACGCCGGCGCTCACCGGCGTGCCCCTTACTCCCTCGTGCGCGCCGCCCGGGCGGTGGTCAGCCGCCCGGGCAGCGCGTTCAGCGCCGCTTCCCCGTTCTGCCGGACGCCCCGGCCGCACGGCCGTCCCGTCCGGCCGGGGCGGCCTGCGCCTCTTCCTGCGATCCGGCCTGCGCCTCCGCCGGACTCCCCGCGGATCCGCCCTGCGGCGGCGCGGCGCCCCAGCCCGGACTCGACGCCGCGATCCGCGCGAGCCGCGTCTCGCAGTGGTCGAGCCAGCGGGCCTCGGCCTCCGCCTGGAAGATCATCTGGTCCAGGACCAGTTGCCAGGCGACGTCGTCCCGATCCGGGGCGCTCTCGCCCCGTGTGACGGCGTCCAGCGCCTGGGCCTTCAGCCGCGTGTAGTCCTGCATCGCCTTGATCGTGTGCACCCGCTGCGCCTGGATGACCGCGCGTACGTCCACATCCGGCGCGCCCACGGCCATGGCGAGCTTGATCGCCAGCTCGTTGCGCGGCGGACTCGCCCGGTCGACCGGGCTGGCGTACCAGTGCCGCAGCTCCGAGCGGCCGCCGTCGGTGATCGCGTACAGCGCGTGCCCCGCCTCGTCCTCGCCGGCGGGCACCACGAGGCCGTCCCGCTCCAGGCGGGCCAGTGTGGTGTACACCTGCCCGACGTTCAGCGGCCAGGTGGAACCGGTGCGGGACTCGAACTCGGTGCGGAGCTGGTAGCCGTAACGCGGCCCCCGTTCGAGGAGGGCCAGCAGGCCGTGACGGATCGACATACCGAGTATGTAATACCGAGTATGGTCGCCTCCGCAAGGCCCTCCCGCCCGCCGAGGGTCCACTTCACACGAACGAGTGATCGAATCCGGCTCCGCGATGAACAGCCCCCGCCAGCGGTTATCCCCGTCTCAACCGCAGTCCCAGAAAGCCCAGTCCGAGCCCGACGAGCGCGAGCCCGGCGCCGAGCGGCAGCACCCGCAACGCCCGCCGGGCCGTCCCGTACACCGAGTCCGACTCCGGATCGGGCCGCGGGGACGGCACCGCGACGGGCGGCTGCACCGCTACCGGGCCCGGCCCGGACGGCACGGACGCGAGCGGCGGCTCGTACTCGCCGCGCCCGCTCCGGTACGGCCGCTCGAACAACGAGCCCGCGCGGCCCGGGCGCCGGCCGGGCGGCGCCGTCGCGGACGTCGACGGACGTGCCGCGGGCGGCCGCGGCGCACTCGCGGGCGGCGGCACCGCGGCGCTCGGCCGCGGCGCCCCCGCTTCGGGCCCGCCGCCCGCGGCCTGCTCGGGCTCCTCCGGACGTCCGGGCGCCGGCTCCTCCGGCCCGGGATGCCCGGGCTCCGGACGGTGCGGCGGCCGCGAAGGCCGCGCGGGGAGAGGGGAGGGCCGGGAGGCGGGGTGGGTGGGGCGGGAGGGGGAGGGGGGAGCCCCCGGAGGCGAACTGCCCGCACCGGGACCGGAATCCGTCCCGGCGCTTGAGTCCGAGGCCGGACCCGAGCCCGGCCCCGAGCCCAGACCGGGACCCGAGCCCGCCGGCCTTCCGCCAGGCGGCACGGCCGTGACGCTGCCCGGCAGGGCCGGCAGTGACGGCAGGTCGAGGGACGGAGGGGCCGGGACGAGCACTGGCCGCCGCAGGAAGTCGTCGGGATCGGGGATCGGGGAGGCGCCGGGCGCCGGCGGCGGTTGCTGCGCCGCGCCGGCGGTCGAGCCGCCGAGCACGAGGCAGCACGCGGCGGCGAGGGAGAGGACGGCGACGCGGGCGGCGCTGCGTGCGGTCGACCGTCCCGCCTCCCGGCCGTCGCCCACTGCCCGTCGCACGCGTCCACCTTCCGCCGGGCCGCCGGAATCCGTGGTGACCGTGTGCCCTCACGGTCACATGCGGGGGCAATTCCCGCATCCCGGGCGCCAGATGGGCGAAGGACGCGGGGCGTGGTCGCTCCGCGACTGCGCGCCGTCGCGGACGGCCTTCCCGTCGAAACGCGCTGATCTGGGCGTTCTTACGGTTCGACGACCCGACGACCACATGACCTGATGCTGGGACGAACCGGTGATCCGATCTCCCGACCGTCGGGTGGGCTGACCGTCGGGTGGACCGACGAGCGTACGGACCGACAGAACGACAGAACGACGGACCGACTACCGGGGGATGTACGACCGTACGGTCACACCGCACGACAAGACACACAGTCGCACCGTCACACAGCATGGTGACCCGACGAGCCGAAGATCCGAAAGCCCGACCGGCCGAGGAACGGAAGAGCCGAAGAGCGGACGACCCGAAGTGGTGACCTGCGGACAGTGCGACAGGAGCATGGTCCGACGTTCGGACATGACGACGTACCGGCCGCCGGTCCAGCCCTGGGTCCGGTCGCCCGTCGACGGCCGAGCGGCTCCGGGTCCGGGTCCGGCCGGCATCAGATCCGGGCTGATCCGGAGCTCTGATCCGAGGCCCTGATCCGGGGCCCTGATCCGGACGTCAGAAGGTCAGCAGCACCTTCCCCACGTGGGCGCCTTCCAGCGCGCGGTGGGCCTCGGCGACTTCGGCGATCGGCAGGACGCGGTCGATGACCGGGCGGACCACGCCCGCGTCGATGAGCGGCCACACGTGTTCGCGCACGGCTGCGACGATCGCGGCCTTCTCCTCCAGCGGGCGCGGCCGCAGGGAAGTGGCGGCGACGGCGGCCCGCTTGGTCAGCAGGGTGGCGAGGTTGAGCTCGGCCTTGATGCCGCCCTGCATGCCGATGATGACGAGCCGGCCGTTGACGGCGAGGGCGTCGACGTTCCGCTCCAGGTACTTGGCGCCGATGATGTCGAGGATGACGTCCGGGGTGACGGCGGTGGCGAAGTCCTCGTCGCGGTAGTTGATCAGGATGTCCGCCCCGAGGTCGCGGCAGGCCTCGAGCTTGTCGGCGCTGCCCGCGGTGACGGCGACCTTCGCGCCGACGGCCTTGCCGAGCTGTACGGCCATCGTGCCGATGCCGCTGGCTCCGCCGTGGACCAGCAGCGTCTCGCCGGGGCGCAGGTGGGCGACCATGAAGACGTTGGACCAGACGGTGCTGGTCACCTCGGGGAGCGCGGCGGCCTCGACGAGGTCGACTCCCTTGGGGACGGGCAGGAGTTGTCCGCTGGGCACGGCCACCTTCTGGGCGTAGCCGCCGCCGGCGAGCAGCGCACACACCTCGTCGCCGACCTCCCACCCACTGACGCCGAGGCCGACCTCGATGATCCGGCCCGAGCATTCCAGTCCGGGGTAGGGGGAGGCGCCGGGCGGCGGGTTGTAGAAGCCCTGGCGCTGGAGCAGGTCGGCCCGGTTGACGGCGGTGGCCGCGACCTCGACGACCACCTCGCCCTCGCCGGCCACGGGGTCGGGCACCTCGGCCCAGGTGAGCGCTTCCGGCCCGCCCGGCTGCGGAATCGTGATGGCGTACATGCGGGCGAGGCTACTCCGGCCCGCTCGCGCCCCCCGCGGCGCCGGCGTACCCGCGGCGAAGCGCCGGTCCGGGCCTCCGCTCAGCCCTCCGGCGGCTGGTAGGGCTGGAGGTCGCCGGTGCGCTTGCCGTCGTCGGGGTCGGCGGTGCGGGCCTCGGTGCGCTGGGCGCGCTCCAGATAGTCGCGGACGATCAGTTCGACGGCGTCCTGCGGATTCCTGGTCCCGGTCAGGAGCATGACCTCGATGGCGAGGTGGGCGTCGATGCTGACGTTGACCCGAGCGGCCATGGCGACTCCTCAGCGACAGTGCGGGCTCGTGCGCGGGCGGACGGTGCGGTGCGGTGGCTCGGTGCCGTGGTTCGGTGCGGTGCGGTGGTGCGGTGCCGTACGCAGCACCCGGTGCCATGCCGCCTCGGCGGCCGTGGCGGCGACCGTGGGGTGCCGTAGGCCCACCGCGCACCCCGTCGTCTCCAGGCTGTCGTGTCCAGGCTAGGGAATCCGGGCGGGGTGCGGGCGGGATCGGGCGGGGTCAGCCGCCGCTCCCCCAGGACGGTCCGAGCGCGCCGGTGTCGAGCACGGCCGTCTCGTCGCCGGCGCGGGCGCCGCCGGGCGGGATGACGGCCATGCCGTCGGCGGCCGCGAGCCCGCGGAGCATGGCCGGTCCGGCGAAGTGCAGGGGGCGGGCCGCGGATTCGTCGTCGAAGACGACCGGCACGAGGCGGGTGTCCTGCGGGTGCCCGTGGACGTCCTCGGTGAGCGGTGCCGCGTAGGGGGCCGGTACGGGCCGGCCGCCTAGGGTGCGCAGCAGGGGCGCGACGAGGGTGAGCACGCCGGAGACGGCGGCGAGCGGATTACCGGGGAGTCCGATGAGATGACGATCCTTGCGGCCGTCGGCTCCCGACGTTCCGCTCGGCAGGGCGGCGAGGAGCATCGGGTGTCCGGGGCGTACGGCCACGCCGTCGACCAGCAGGCGCGCGCCGATGGCCGCGAGCACGGGGTGGACGTGGTCGACGGGACCGCTGGCCGTGCCGCCGGTGGTGACGACGAGGTCGGCGCCGCTCGTGGTGACGGCGTCGTGGAGCGCGCCGGCGTCGTCCACGAGGCGTCGCACGTCCGTCACGTCGGCGCCGAGGGCTCGCAGCCAGGACGGCAGCATGGGGCCGAGCGCGTCGCGGACCCGGCCGGAGCGGGGCAGGCCGTGGTCGAGCAGTTCGTCGCCGAGGACGAGGAGTTCGACGCGCGGCCGGGCGGTGACGACCAGGTCGTCGTATCCCGCCGCGGCGGCCAGGCCCAGCACGGTGGGCGTGACGAGGGTGCCGGTGGGCAGCAGTTCGTCGCCGCCGCGGCACTCCTGACCACGATGCCGGATCTCCTGGCCGGGGCCGGGGGCGAGGTGTGGGGCCCGCGGCTGCAGCCAGGTCCCGTCGGTGCGTTCCTCCGTGCGGCCGTGTTCGCTGCGCAGGACGGCGGTGGTGCCGGGGGGCAGCGCGGTGCCGGTGGCGACGCGGAGGGCGTGGCCGCCGTGCAGCGCTCCCCGGTGCCGCTGGCCGGCCAGCACCTGGCCCTTCACCAGCCAGGGGCCGGGCCCGGCGACGGCCCATCCGTCCATGGCCGAGGAGTCGAAGGACGGCAGGTCCGTGAGGGCGACGAGGCCGCGGGCGAGCGACCTGCCCAGTGCCTGCTCCCCCAGCGGCACGGCCTGCGGCGCGAGGCGGCGGCCGGCCTGGCGCGCGAGGCGCCGCGCGTCGGGCCACGGTGTGGCGGGGTGGGCGTGGGGATCGCGGGCCTCCCGCCGGGCAGGGGGTGGGCCGGGTGACGTGGTGGAGGGCGCGGACGTCGTCGGTGTCGTGCCGGGCCGCGGGCGCGCGGGGGTCGCGCCGGACACACCGGTGCCGCGGGCGGCCGGGGGAGTGGCGCCCGGATTGCGGGGGTCCTGGACGGTGGCGCGCCGCTCGTCGTTCGGCGACATCTCGTTCAGCGACATCGCCACGTCGACGGGGTCGACGGGGTCGGCGGTGGTGGCCCGCCGGGACGGGTCCGCGTGTCCGCCCTGCCAGGTGGGCGGACGGTCGTCGCGGCCGGCCCCGAACAGCACGGCCAGCGGGTCGGACGCGTCGCGCCGCCCGGCGGCGGCCCGGGGCGTGGGTGCGGCCGCGGCTGCCGGTTCGGGGGCGGGTTCGGTACGGGCGGGTTCGGTGCCGGGCGCGGGGCGCGGTGGGTGCGCGGGCGCCGGGCGGGCGGCGGCGCGTGGCCTCGCGGGGGCGGCGGGCTCGTGGCCGAGGGCGACGGCCAGCGGGTCGTTCGGTGGCGGCCCGGCGGGCTCGCCGTGCGTGTCCCCCGCGTCCCGCGCGGCGCGGCGGCGGGGCTCGTTGGCCAGCGCGAGGGCGTCGTCGAGTGCGCGGTCGGCCGCGTCACCGCCGGGGCGGCTCATCTGGCGGCGTCCGCGGCGTCCGCGGCATCCACCGCGTGCTCGGCGTTCGTGACGGGGCCGGGGTCCGTGACGGTCGGCGCGTGCGCGGCGGGGCCGTCGGGGCGGCCGGGCTGCTCGTCGGCCCAGCGCTGGGCCAGGGCGGCGGCCTTGGCGGCGGCTTCGCGTACGGCGTCCGGGCCGCCGCCCGCGTGCGCGGCGGCGTACCCGACGAGGAACGTGGTCAGCGGCGCCGCCGGGCGGGCGACGCCGTGCGCGGCGTCACGGGCCAGGTCGAGCAGGACGCGGGTGTCCACATCGAGGTCGATGCCGAGTTCGGTCTTGGCTGCGGCGATCCATTCGTCCAACACATGCCTATGGTCGCCGATCCGGGCGCCCGTGGAGGAGAGGCTCACGACGGGGTTCCACCGTCCAGCCGGGCGCGGGCGGCCGCGACGTCCTCCCAGGTGTCGCAGTCGAACGATGCGTCGCCGGTCGGGTCGGCGATCCGGTGGAGGTCGAGTTCGCGGGTGAGCAGGCGCAGCGGCAGGCCGGTGAGGTGGCCGTGTTCGGCCCGGAGCAGGGCGAGTTCGCGGTTCAGCGGCTCGGCGCGGTACGCGGCGGCGAGCGGCTGGTCGCGGCCGCCGGCGTCCGTGAGCAGCACTCCTTCCCGGTCGCCGGTGAGGGCGTCGACCAGGGCGGACGTGGTGGCGGTGGTGAGGAACGGCAGGTCGGCGGCGAGGACGAGGACGGCGGTGGCGCCGTCGTCGAGGGCGGCGAGGCCCGCGGCGAGTGCGGGCAGGGGCCCGCCGCCCGGCGGGTCCTCGCGGGTCCACCGCACCGGCCGGACGGTGGGACGGCGCGGCCCCACCACGACGGTCGTGCGCGCGTCGTCGCAGGCCGCGAGGACACGGTCGAGCAGCATCCGCCCGCCGATGGGCAGCGCGGGCTTGTCCGTGCCGCCGAGCCGGCGCGCGGCGCCGCCCGCCAGGACCAGCGCGTCGTAGCTCCTCGTCATGCCGCGAAGTATCCCTCCGCCACGTTGCGCTCTCGTAGGCACCGGCTCACCGCGGGCCTGCGCCCGTGGTGAGCCGCGGCCGGCCACGGTGCGACCCCGCCGGCCCGGTGACGATCCGCTCCCCCGCCACCCCTGCTCGCACTGGGGCACCCCCGGCAGTGCACCTGGCACCGTCCTCCCGGCGGGCCCGGGAAACGGGTCCGCCGGGAAGCCCGTCCACCGGGAAGCGGCTGCGCCGGAAAGCGGGTCCGCCGGGAGGTGGTGCCGGTGTCAGAGCGTGGCGAGGAGCAGCGCCGGGGTTTCGACGCAGTCGGCGACGAAGCGGAGGAAGCCGCCGGCGGTGCCGCCGTCGCAGACGCGGTGGTCGAAGGTGAAGGAGAGCTGGACGACCTGCCGGACGGCCAACTCGCCCTGGTGGACCCAGGGCTTGGGCGTGATCCTGCCGACTCCGAGCATGGCGGCCTCGGGGTGGTTGATGATCGGGGTGGAGCCGTCCACTCCGAACACTCCGTAGTTGTTGAGGGTGAACGTGCCTCCGGTGAGGTCGGCGGGGGTGAGCGTGGCGCCGCGTGCGGCGTCGGTGAGCCGGCGGATCTCCGTCGCCAGCTCGGCCGTGCTCCTGGCCTGGGCGTCGCGGACCACGGGGACGACGAGACCGCGGTCGGTCTGGGCGGCGAAGCCGAGGTGCACGGCGGGGAGCCGTACGATCTCGCCGCGTTCGGTGTCCACGGTGGCGTTCAGCTCGGGGTACCGGGCGAGCGCGGCCGTCGTGATGCGGGCGAGCAGCGCGAGGACCGGGACGGTGTCGCGTCCGGCCGCGGTGAGCGCGGTGTTCATGGCCGTGCGGGCGGCGAGCAGTTCGGTGGCGTCGGCGTCGACCCAGCAGGTGGCGTCGGGGATCTCCCGGCGGCTCCGGGTGAGCTTGTCCGCGACGGCGCCGCGTATGCCGCGCAGAGGGACGCGCTCGGCGCCGTTGACGGGTGCCGGGGCCGAAGTCGCCGGCACCGCGGTGGTGGGGCCCGCGGTCAGGGCGCGCTCGACGTCCGACCGCAGGATGAGCCCTTCCGGACCGGACCCTGTCAGCGCCCGCAGGTCCAGGTCGTGTTCGCGGGCCAGGCGCCGGACCAGGGGCGAGATGACCGCGACGGGCCCGTCGGCGACGCCCGCCACGGGAGCGGCGGGGGCAGCGGGTGCGGCCGCCCGGGCCGGCTGTTCCGTGGCGGGTGCCGGCGCGAGGGGTGCCGTTGCCGCGGCCATGGCGGCGGCCGGGGCATGGGGGGCCGCCGCGGGGTGCCCGGCCGCGGCGCTGACCGCGCGGACGCGGTTGCGGCGGCGGGCGGTGGCGGCTCCGGTGCCGTAGCCGACGAGGACGTTGCCCGAGCCCTCGTCGGACGCGGTGTCCGTGCCGGAACCGGTGCCGGTGCCGTCCGTTCCGCTGCCGGAGCCGACGGCGACGGTCACCAAGGGGCGGCCGACCGCGAGGGTCTCGCCCTCTGCCCCGAACCGTGCGGTGACGACGCCGCCGTAGGGGCAGGGGACCTCCACCACGGCCTTCGCGGTCTCGACCTCGACGACCGGCTGGTCGACGGCGACGACCTCGCCGACCTCGACCATCCAGCGGACGATCTCCGCCTCGGTCAGGCCCTCGCCCAGGTCGGGCAGGGTGAACTCCTTGACGACCGCCATCACGCCTCTTCCCACTGCAGGCGGCCCACGGCGTCGAGGATCCGGTCGACTCCGGGCAGGTGATGGCGTTCGAGCATCGGCGGCGGGTAAGGGATGTCGAATCCGGCGACACGCAGGACCGGCGCCTCCAGGTGGTGGAAGCAGCGTTCGGTGATTCGTGCGGCTATCTCGGCACCGGCGCCGCCGAAGCCTGACGACTCGTGGACGACGACGGCGCGGCCCGTGCCGCGGACCACGGCGGCGACCGTCTCCTCGTCGAAGGGGACGAGGCTGCGCAGGTCGACCACCCCGAGGTCCCAGCCCTCCTCCTTGGCGGCCTCGGCGGCCTCAAGGCACACGGGCAGGGAGGGGCCGTAGGTGATGAGGGTGGCGGTGCGTCCGGGGCGGCGCACGACGGCCCGGCCGATGGGCTCGACCTCGGCGGGCTCCTGCGGGGACCACGGGGACTTCGACCAGTAGAGCCGCTTGGGTTCGAGGAAGACCACCGGGTCGTCGGAGGCGATGGCGGCCCGCAGCAGTCCGTAGGCGTCCTCGACGGTCGCGGGGGTGACGACGTGGAGGCCGGGGGTGTGCAGGTAGTACGCCTCGGAGGAGTCGCTGTGGTGCTCGACGCCGCCGATGCCGCCGCCGTAGGGGATGCGGATCGTCAGCGGCAGCGGCATGGCGCCGCGGGTGCGGTTGCGCATGCGGGCGACGTGGCTGACGAGCTGTTCGAACGCCGGGTAGGCGAACGCGTCGAACTGCATCTCCACCACGGGCCGCAGCCCGTACATGGCCATGCCGACGGCGGTGCCGAGGATGCCGGCCTCGGCCAGCGGGGTGTCGGTGCAGCGGTCCTCGCCGAACTCCTTGGTGAGCCCGTCGGTGATGCGGAAGACCCCGCCGAGGGCGCCGACGTCCTCTCCGAGGATGTGGACGGCCGGGTCGGCGGCCAGGGAGTCGCGCAGCGCCTGGTTGAGGGCCTGCGCCATGGTGGCGGGTTTGCGGGCGGGCGTGCCGGTGCGCCCGGGCGCGTGGGTGGCGGTGGTCATGACTGCCGCTCCGCTTCCAGTTCGGCCCGCAGCTGCGCCTGCTGTTCACGCAGTTGGGGTGTGGGCTCGGCGTAGACGTGGGCGAACAGGTCCATGGGGTCGAGCTGCGGGTCGGTGTGCATCCGCTCGCGCAGGGACGCGGCCATCTCCTCGGCGTCGGCGGCGGTGCCGCTGCGCAGGGCGTCGTCGAGCAGCCCGCGGGAGGTGAGTTCGCGTTCGAGCAGGTCGATCGGGTCGTGGCCGCGCCAGGGGGTGATCTCGGCCTCGTCGCGGTAGCGGGTGGCGTCGTCGGCGTTGGTGTGGGCCTCGATCCGGTAGGTGACGGCCTCGACGAGGGTGGGGCCGCCGCCGGTGCGGGCGCGTTCGACGGCTTCGGTGAGGACCTGGTGCATGGCGGCGGCGTCGTTGCCGTCGACCAGGCGGCCGGGCATGCCGTAGCCGACGGCCTTGTGGGCGAGCGTCGGGGCGGCGGTCTGCTTGGCCAGGGGCACGGAGATGGCGAAGCCGTTGTTCTGCACGAGGAAGACCACCGGGGCCTGCCAGACGGCCGCGAAGTTCAGCGCCTCGTGGAAGTCGCCCTCGCTGGTGCCGCCGTCGCCGACCATGGCCAGGGCCACCACGTCGTCACCGCTGAGCCGCGCGGCGTGCGCGAGGCCGACGGCGTGCGGCAGCTGGGTGGCCAGCGGGGTGCTCAGCGGCGCCACGCGGTGGGTGTGCGGGTCGTAGCCGGTGTGCCAGTCGCCGCGCAGCAGGGTGAGGGCCTCCACGGGGTCGACGCCTCGGGCGACGACGGCGAGGGTGTCGCGGTAGCTGGGGAACAGCCAGTCCTGGGGCTGCAGCGCGAGGGCGGCGGCGATCTCGCACGCCTCCTGGCCGGTGCTGGACGGGTAGACGGCGAGCCGGCCCTGTTTGGTCAGAGCGGTGGCCTGCGCGTTGTACCGGCGGCCGCGGACCAGTTGCCCGTACAGCGCGCGGAGCAGGGCGGGGTCGAGTGCGGCGGCTTCGGGGGTGCCCAGCAGCCGGTAGGGCTCCGGGTCGGGCAGCAGCGGCGCGGCGTCGGTGCGGGGGCGCCAAGCAGGGGTGTCCAGCACGGTCATCGCGAGCACCTCCTTGTGATCGGCGACCGGGGTCGGGTCGGGTGCGAGCGGGTCTCGCTCTCCCAACCGATTGTTCGGTCGCCGGAGGCATTTTGGCTACGGGGTGGTTCCGCCTGTGGACAAACGGTTCTGCACAGCCTGAGATGGAGCCAGTACGTCCATGGTAGGGAGCCCCGGGGGGATGGCGAGAGAACAGATGGCCGAAGAAGAACCGCCGGTCCGGCCGCTGGACCCGATCGACCGCACGATCCTGCGGCTGCTGCAGGAGGACGGGCGGGCGTCGATCCGGTCCGTGGCGGAGCGCGTGCACGTGTCACGGGCGAACGCGTACGCCCGCATCAACCGGCTCATCGACGACGGTGTGATCCGAGGCTTCACAGCACGAGTGGACCACGAGCGGGCGGGTCACGGCGCGTCGGCGTACATCACGCTCAAGATCGTCCAGAACTCGTGGCGGACGGTCCGCGAGAAGCTCGTCACCCTTCCGGGGGTCGTGCACATCGCGCTCGTGAGCGGCGATTTCGACGTGCTGCTGCTGGTCCACACCGTCGACAACCGCAGCCTGCGGGAGCTGGTGCTGACCAGGCTGCAGGCCATCGAGGAAGTGCTGAGCAGCCGGACACTGCTGGTCTTCGAGGAGACGGACCTGGTCGTCGGGGACTGACGGGGCCGAGCGGCCGCCGGGGCGGGGCGGGGCGGGCCCCGCGGTCCCGCGTCGGGCGCAGGCCCGGGCGGGTCAGCTGCCGTACTTCTTCAGGAAGTCCTTGACCTTGGTGTAGTTGGTCTCGTCGTTCAGCATGCTCACGCCGTGGTTGGTGCCGTCGACGATGGTGAGGTCGTTCTCCTTGGCCTTCTTCGTGTCCTTGTGGAGTTGCCTGGCCGCGTCGGCGAAGTCGGAGTCCAGGTCGGAGGCCATGTAGAAGACCGGCATCGCCAGCTTCGGCACGACCGAGGCGGCGTCCAGGGTGCCGTAGGAGAGGGGCGCGGACAGCGACACGACCGCGTCGACGGGCGGCGTGATGGATCCCGCGGCCTCCAGGACGGCGGTGGCGCCCTTGGAGGCGCCGACCAGCAGCACCTTCGCGGCGCCCTTGGAGCGCGCGTAGCGCACCGCGGCGGTCACCTCGTTGACGTCGTCCCCGGCCGAGTCGACGGCGACGACCCGGTAGCCGTCCTGAGCCAGCTCCATGGCGTGCGGCACCCACTGGCAGACGTCGCCGTCGGCCTGGTGGGTGAGGACGAGGGCGGTGTGGCCGGTGCCGGCGGTGAACGCCTCGACGTCCTGGCCGCTGGCGCTCCGGAAGGTCACCGAGCCGGTCCTGGCCTGTTCGGGTGACAGGCAGCCGAAGTTGTCGGCGGTGGCGGTCGGGGTGGCGGCGGCGGTGGGCCTGGCGTCGCCCCCGCCTCCGCCGCAGCCGGCGAGCAGCAGGAACGACACGGCCACCCCGGCGGCGGCGACGGCGCGGACCGGGGTCCTGGCGGGCAGGCGGAGTCGTACGGATGAGCGAGCCGTCAGCATGGCCGGATCCTGTCGGTGTTGACCACTCGCGGTCAATGGTCTGGACCGCAGCGTCGACGGACGTCCAGGTCAGCGCGGCGCGCGTCTACGCACGCAGTCCGTCGAAAGCGAGACGCACGACGGCGTCGACGACCTGATCCGCGCCCTCGGCACCCCGGCCGTCCGGGCGGTACCACTCCACCAGCGAGTTGATCATTCCGAACAGCAGCCGTGTGGCCAGCCTGGCTTCGACGTCGGCCCGCAGATCGCCTTCCGCTACCGCGTCCTTGAGCAGTTCCGACACCCGCTGGTCGAACTCCCTGCGCCGCTCCATCGCCCGCCGCTCCGTCGGGGTGTTGCCGCGGACCCGGAGCAGCAGCGTGACGTAGGGAAGTTCGTCCATGAGCACCTCGGTCGTACGCCGGGTGACGTACTCCAGCCGGAGCACCGCGCGGCCGTCCCGGGCGCCGCGCTCGTCGAGGATGCCGAACAGCCCCTCCAGTGCGCGGCCCACGGCCCGCTGCAGCAGTTCCTCCTTGCCGCGCACATGGTGGTAGATCGAGGACTTGGAGATGCCCGCGGCGCGCGAGAGGTGCTCCATGGAGGTGCCGTCGTACCCCCGCTCGTTGAAGACCTGGACGGCCACGGCGAGCAGTGACTCCGGCGTATAGGTGTCGCGCTTGGACATGGTCATGAGGAGATCACACCTTGGCCGGCGGCCGCACGCCGCCTCAGTTCCGCACCCGGTGCGTAGCGTCCGGTGGGGTACCAGGCGTGCAGCCCGTCGAGCACGTCCCGCACATAGGTGGCGGTCAGCAGCTCTCCCCACTCCACGGGGCCGAGGGGGTAGTTGACGCCCAGCCGCATCGCGGTGTCGACGTCCTGCGCGGACGCCACCTCCTTGGCGACGGCGTCCAGCGCGAGGTCGACCAGCAGCGCGACGGTGCGGGCGACGACCATCCCGGGCACGTCCCTGATGACGCTGACCTGCTTGCCCATGGCCTGGAAGAGGCCGGTGGCCTGGGCGACGGCCTCCGCGCGCACGCCCGCCGAGGGCGCGACACCGATCCGCGAGGCCGTGCGGTAGTCCAGCGCCAGGTCGAACTGGATCGCCGGCTCCCCCGGCAGGCGCCCGTCGGCCAGGTGCAGTGACGTTCCGCCGGGCAGCACGAACGCACCGCGCGAGCCCGCCGCCCCCGGCTCCCCGCGCACCTCGATCCCGGCCGCCTCGGCCAGCTCGGCGAGGACGCGGGCCGGCCCGAGGTCACCGCGCAGCGTGACGTGCGCCGGGACGGCCGCGGGCTCCGCGGTGTGCGGCTCCGGCGCCGGGTCGGCCGGCCCCGCGCCGTGCTCGTACGGGAACCAGCCCCGGCCGCTCTTGCGGCCCAGGCGCCCGGCCTCGACCAGGCGGCGCTGGGCCAGCGACGGCGTGAACTTCGGGTCGTGGAAGAACGCCTCCCACACCGAGCGGGTGACGGCCTCGTTGACGTCCTGGCCGATCAGGTCCATCAGCGCGAACGGGCCCATGGCGAAGCCGCCGCTCTCGCGGAGCAGCGCGTCGATGGTGGCGGGGTCGGCCGCACGCTCCTCGTAGACGCGCAGCGCCTCGGCGTAGAAGGGGCGGGCCACGCGGTTGACCAGGAAGCCCGGGGTGTCGGTGCAGCGCACCGGCGTCTTGCCCCAGGCGGCGGCGGTGTCGAAGGCGTCGGCCACGGCCTGGGGGTCGCCGGCCGCCCCCGCGACGACCTCGACCAGCGGGAGCAGCGGCGCCGGGTTGAAGAAGTGCAGGCCCACCAGGCGGCCGGGGAGCCGCAGGCCGCCGGCGACGGCCGTGACCGACAGGGACGAGGTGTTGGTCGCCAGCAGGCAGCCGTCGCCGACGACGGCCTCGAGCTCCGCGAACAGCTGCCGCTTGACGGCCAGGTCCTCCACGACGGCCTCCACGACCAGCGCGCAACCGGCCAGATCCGCGACGCCCTCCACCGGCAGCAGCCGGCCCAGCGCGGCCTTGTGGTCGGTCGGGCTCATCCGTCCCTTGGCCACGAGCCGGTCGAGCCGGCCGCCGACACCGTCCGCGGCGGCCTGGGCGCGCCCGGGCTGCGCGTCGTGGAGCAGGACGCGGTGGCCCGCGAGCAGCGCGACCTGCGCGATCCCCTGGCCCATGGTCCCGGCGCCGACGACGGCCACGGTGGTGGTGCTGTCAAGTGCGGTCACGGTTGATCGACTCCCTGCCGATTCAGGTCCCGGTGCCCCGGCTGCGCTCAGCCGGGCTCAGGAGTGTCCCGAAGTTGTCCACAGGCCGGGATGGTTCCCCTTGTCCCGACCGAACATTCGGTTAATCTATCGGTGTCTCAGCCACTCAGCCCAGCTCGACGAGGAGTTGGTCCCATGCCAGCCGAACTGTCCACCGTGCTGCTGGTCGAGCGCCACCGCGGCACCCTCGACAAGGCGCTGGAGGCCGTCAGGACCCGCGCCTACTGGTCTCCCTACCCCGAGCACCCCAAGGCGTACGCGGACGCCGACGAGGGCCGCGCCGCGTTCGAGGCGCTGCTCGGCCACCGGTTCCCCCTGGAGCAGCCCGGCACCGACGAGTGGACGGACGGCGAGCACTCGCCGTACGGCCTGGAGCTGGGCGTGGAGTACCCGCACCCGGACGTGGAGGTGCTGCTGCCCGCGATGCGCGCCGGGATGGCGGCGTGGCGCGACGCCGGGCCCGAGGCCCGCGCGCTGGTCTGCCTGGAGATCCTGGCCAGGATCAACGCCCGCACCCACGAGTTCGCCCACGCGGTCATGCACACCAGCGGCCAGGCGTTCACCATGTCCTTCCAGGCGGGCGGGCCGCACGCGCAGGACCGCGGCCTGGAGGCAGTGGCCTACGCCTACGTCGAGCAGGTCCGCACACCCGAGTCCGCCGACTGGGTCAAACCCCAGGGCAAGCGGGACCCGCTGAGCCTGCGCAAGGCCTTCACCGCCGTGCCGCGCGGCATCGGCCTGGTCATCGGCTGCAACACGTTCCCGACGTGGAACGGCTACCCCGGCCTGTTCGCCTCCCTGGCCACCGGCAACGCGGTACTGGTCAAGCCGCACCCGCGGGCGGTGCTGCCGCTGGCGCTCACCGTCGCCGTGGCCCGCGACGTGCTGGCCGAGGCCGGCTTCTCGCCGGACCTGGTGTGCCTGGCCGCCGAGAAGCCCGGCGAGGGCCTGGCCAAGACGCTGGCGCTGCGTCCCGAGGTCAAGGTCATCGACTACACCGGCTCCACCGCCTTCGGCGACTGGCTGGAGGCCAACGCCCGGCAGGCGCAGGTGTACACCGAGAAGGCCGGCGTGAACACGGTGGTGATCGACTCCACGGACGACTACCGCGGGATGCTCTCCAACCTGGCGTTCTCACTGTCCCTGTACAGCGGCCAGATGTGCACCACCCCGCAGAACCTGCTGATCCCCCGCGACGGCATCACCACCGAGTCCGGGCCGCGCACCTATGACGAGGTGGTCGCCGACATCGCCGGCGCCGTCGAAGGTCTGCTCGGTGACGACGCCCGTGCCAACGCCCTGCTGGGCGCGCTGGTGAACCCCGAGGTCAAGGCGCGGCTGGACGCGGCGCCGGGCATCGGCGAGGTGGCGCTGGCCTCCCGCGCCGTCACCCACCCCGAGTTCCCCGACGCCGTGGTGCGCACGCCCGCGCTGCTCAAGCTCGACAGCGCCAAGCCCGAGGCCGAGGCGGCGTTCATGGTGGAGTGCTTCGGACCGGTCTCCTTCGCGGTGGCCGTCGACTCCACCGACGCCGCCCTGGCGCTGCTGCGCCGCACGATCCGGGAGAAGGGCGCCATGACGGTCGCCGCCTACACCACCTCGCCCGAGGTGGAGCGCCAGGTGGAGGAGGTGTGCTGGGAGGAGTGCGCCCAGCTCTCGCTGAACCTGACCGGCGGGGTGTACGTCAACCAGACGGCGGCGTTCTCCGACTTCCACGGCTCGGGCGGCAACCCGGCGGCGAACGCGGCGCTGTGCGACGGCGCGTTCGTGGCCAGCCGTTTCCGGATGGTGGAGGTACGCAGGCCCGCCTGAGCCGCCGGCCCTCCGCAACTCCCCGCCGCCCGCGCCGCGGCGCTGTGCCGCTCGCCGCGGCTCAGTGCCCGGCGGGCCGCGGGACGCGGGGGGACGCGGAGGTCGCCGACCAGTGGAAGAGGGCCATGCCCACGCTGGTGGCGAGGTTGTAGCTGGACACCTGGTCCCGCATCGGCAGCGCCACCAGCGCGTCCGCCCGGCCGCGCAGTTCGTCGGAGACACCGTGCCGCTCGGAGCCGAAGACGATCAGCGCGTCGTCGGGCAGCGCAGTGGCGCGGATGTCCCGCCCCTCGGGGTCGAGGACGTACAGCGGGCCCGGCGGCAGCGCCGCGGCGTCCTGTCGCTCGACGGCGGTCGCGAAGTGCAGGCCGGCTCCGGCGCGCACGGCGTTGGGGTGCCAGGGGTCGAGGTCGCCGGTGGTGACGACGCCGGACGCCGCGAACCCCGCGGCCAGCCGGACCACCGCGCCCACGTTCCCCAGGTTGCGGGGGCTGTCCAGGACGATCACCGGTGCCAGGCGGGGCCGCAGGGACAGCGCCGCGAGGTTCGCGTCGCGGCCGGGGCGGGCGGCGAGCGCGGCGACGGCGGTCGGGTGCACGCGCGCCATCAGGTCGCGCAGCACCCCGGCGGGCACCTGCACCAGGAGGTCGGCCAGCGGCCCGGCCAGGTCGGGCGCGAGGTCGGCGGCCAGCCGCAGCGTGGCCGCCTTGTCCCCGCACAGCGCGACGTGCACGTCGGCGCCGAAGCGCAGCGCGTGCTTGAGGGCGTGGAAGCCGTCGAGCAGCACCGCGTCCGGGCCGGCCGCATGCCAGCGGCGCACGGCCCGTTCGGCCTCGCCCTGGTGTTCCGGTGCGGGTGCCGCTGCTGCCGCGTCGTCGTCCATGGCGTCACCCTACGGGCCGCAACCCGCGGCCCCCGGCCCGTCGTCGGTCAGGTGACGGCGGTGCTCGGCGGCGTCGGTCCGGCAGCCGGTTCCGCCGCCGCTCCGGACGCCTGGCCCGGCGTCAGTGTCTCGGCCGGGTCGGGCGTGCGCGGACGGATCACCGCGGCGGCGGGCGTGCGCCGCGGCCGTACCGCGCGCCCGATCTCCTGACCGGCCCAGCGCAGGAACCCGGTCGGCAGGAAGACGGCGTCGGCGGCGATCATCGCCAGCGAGAAGAACGGCAGCCCGAGCACGATCGCGATCGACGCGTGCTCGACCATCATCCCGGCCAGCAGCACGTTCTTCACCCGGCGGTTGAACAGGGTGAAGGGGAAGGCGACCTGCACGATGACCGTGCCGTAGGTGATGAGCATGACCATCACGTCGTTGCCGGCCAGGGCGTGCGACAGCGCCGGCCAGGGCGTGAAGTCGTCCAGGTGCAGCGGGTAGTACAGCGCGGTGCCGTCCTCCCAGCGGCTGCCCTGGATCTTGTACCAGCCGGCCGTGGAGTAGATCAGGCACACCTCGGCGACGATCACGAGCATCGCGCCGTTGTGGACGATGTCGCCGAGGACCTCCATCAGCGTCTTCGGCTCGCCCGGCGCGTAGCGGCGCACCGCCCACCACAGGGCCTGCCCCAGCCAGCACAGCCAGAAGATCACGGCCCAGCCGGTGCTGAGCTTGCCGGCGGCCGACGCGGCGACGAGCGCCGCCCCCAGCACCGCCCACAGGGCGATGCCGACCGGGTCGACACCGGAACCGTCGCGGACGGACCGGACGCCGGAACCGGGGCCGGTGCCGGATTCGGAGGCGGCGACGGAGTCGGCGTCCGAGCCGGCGTCCGAGCCGGCATCGGCGGCGGCGTCGGTGTCGTGCTGCCGGGCCGCCCTGCGCGCCGCGAGCCGCCGGTCGAGCGACCAGACCTGCCCGCAGCGGGTGAAGGCGAGGTAGATGGCCATGATGTGGATGACGTTGTCGCCGCCGTCGCCCACGAAGATGCTGCGGTTCTGCAGCGACAGCACGCCGACCATGAACAGGAGCGACGAGGTGCGGGTGCGGTAGCCGAGCATGAGCGTCGCCGAGGAGACGACCGCGACGGCGTAGACCAGCTCGAACCAGCCGCGGCTGTCACTCCACATCAGCACGCTGAAGGCGTGGTTGCTGGACAGCAGCCGCTTGGCGAGGTCGAAGCCCCAGGGGCCGTTCGGCCCGTAGAGCTCCTGGCGGTGCGGGAACTCGCGCAGCAGGAAGAGCATCCACGTCAGGCCGAAGCCGATCCGCACGATCGCGCTCTGGTACGGCGCGACGGCGCTGCCGGTGACGCGCCGCAGGCCGCGGGTCAGGGCCCGGTCGAAGCCGGCGCCCAGCGAGGCGAACGGCGAGGGGACGGACTCGGCGCCGGTCCCGCCGCCCGCCCCGCCCGCTGCCGGCGGCGCGGTCGCGGGGGCCGTGCGGTCGGCGTCGGGGAGGTGGGCGCCTCCCACGAGGGGGCTGCCGGAGGTGCTCACGAGGACTTCTCCTGCCCGGTCGAGGCGGTGTCGACGGCCCACCACGGAAGCTGCCGGTACTGCGTGCTGGTGCTGCCGGCGGCCGCCCCCGGCTGGGGGACCGGGGTGGTCGCGGCCCGCGCCTGGATCCGGACGACCTGCCCGCCGTTGATCGTCGGCCCGAAGCGGCGCTCGATGATCCGCAGCAGGTACGTGCTGCTGAGGTCACTCCGGTCGCCGGCGGTGGCCTTCTCGGACGTGTCGTGCGTGTCGCTGTAGAACGACCAGGCGCGGCGCAGCTCGTTCTGCTGCGTGTGGCTGGGCAGCGGGTCGTGCCGCATGGCGGCGATGTCCATGCCGGTCAGGTCGACCCAGCCGGTGGTCTCGGTCCCGCCGCCGGGCTTGCGCACCTCGGTGCGGGCCTGGATGTGGATGTTCTGCTGCAGGGGATCGGGAGCGAACAGCTTCCAGTTCTGCTCGAACTCCGGATAGATGTAGTCGTTGACCGCGGTCGCGTGCTGCTTGCTCAGCGTGTTCGACGGTGCGACGTGCAGGAACACCATCGCGAGGTGGTACGCCGCGGCCACCGCCACCGCGCCGAGCGTCACGGCCACGGCTATTCGCGCCGGCAGGGACAGCCCTGCCACCCGCGACGGCGGCCCCTCCAGCGAGTCCATCGTCCCTCCGCTCTCCCCTTGCGTTGCGCACGATCGGCCGCGCACCCGGTCCGGCTCTGGTCGTGTGCCGCCCCGGGCGGACGCCCGGCTGCCGCCAGCACGCTACCGACGACGGGCTCCGGCGGCTGACCTTACCGAGTTATCCACAGCCTCTGGAATGGCTTGACACCCCATCTCCCGCCATCGACCATGGAAGCAACCGAACGATCGGTCGGTTGACCGTCCAGTAATCGACTACCGGTCGGCGGCGAGCCGACCGCAGGCCGGCAGCAAGCCGGCTGGGAGAGCACGAGGGGCAGCCCGGCCCGGTGCGCGCCACACTGCGCACAGAACCGGGCGATCCGGGCGAACCGTCCGCTGGGGCCGCGCGTGCGGCGCCCGCGGACGCTCCACCGGACAGGCACACGACGGACGACACGACGCACGAGCGGACCGACGAGAGAGGGAGGGCCCGATGACGACCACGGCAGAGCCGGGCGCGGCACCCGCGCAGGCGGGGCCGGACCAGGACGCCCTGGACGCCCTGCTGGCGGAGTTCGACGCCGCGGTGGCGGCGGACAGCAGGATCGAGCCCCGGGACTGGATGCCGGACGCCTACCGGGCCACCCTGGTCCGCCAGATGGCGCAGCACGCCCACTCCGAGATCATCGGCATGCAGCCGGAGGCGAACTGGATCACCCGCGCGCCCTCACTGCGCCGCAAGGCGATCCTGATGGCCAAGGTGCAGGACGAGGCGGGCCACGGCCTGTACCTGTACTCGGCCACCGAGACCCTCGGCGTCAGCCGGGACGACCTGCTGGACAAACTGCACGCGGGGCGCCAGCGCTACTCCTCGATCTTCAACTACCCCACCCTCACCTGGGCGGATGTCGGCGCGATCGGGTGGCTGGTGGACGGCGCCGCGATCACCAACCAGGTCCCGCTGTGCCGCTGCTCCTACGGGCCGTACGCCCGCGCGATGGTGCGGATCTGCAAGGAGGAGTCCTTCCACCAGCGACAGGGCTACGAGCTGCTGCTCGCCCTGAGCCGCGGCACCGCCGCGCAGCACGCGATGGCGCAGGACGCGGTGAACCGCTGGTGGTGGCCGTCCCTGATGATGTTCGGCCCGCCCGACGACGCGTCGGCGCACTCCGCCCAGTCCATGGCGTGGAAGATCAAGCGCCACTCCAACGACGAGCTGCGGCAGCGCTTCGTGGACATATGCGTCCCCCAGGCCGAGGTCCTCGGGCTCACCCTCCCGGACCCGGACCTGCGCTGGAACGAGGAGCGCGGCGCCCACGACTACGGCGTCATCGACTGGAGCGAGTTCCAGGAGGTGCTGCGGGGCAACGGCCCGTGCAACGAGCAGCGCCTGGAGCGCCGCCGCACCGCGCACGACAACGGCACCTGGGTACGGGACGCGGCCGCCGCCTACGCGGCCAAGCACAGGAAGGCACAGGCATGACAGAGCAGGCAGGGGAGCCGGCGGAGTCGGCCACGGGCGGTCAGTGGCCGCTGTGGGAGGTCTTCGTCCGCAGCCGGCGCGGGCTGAGCCACAGCCACGCGGGCAGCCTGCACGCCCCGGACGCGCAGATGGCCCTGCGCAACGCCCGCGACCTGTACACGCGGCGGGCCGAGGGCGTCTCGATCTGGGTCGTGCCCTCCGCGGCCGTCACCGCCTCCTCCCCCGACGAGAAGGACCCGTTCTTCGAGCCGGCGGGCGACAAGGCCTACCGCCACCCGACGTTCTACGAGATCCCGGAAGGGGTGAAGCACCTGTGACCGCCACCGAGCAGACGACGACCGGCCCCGGCACGTCCGAGCGGACGGCGTCCGGGCACGCGCCGGCGGCCGCGGGGGCCGCTACCGCGGGAACCTCCCCGGCAGCGGGCGCGGCGGAGCTGTCCGGGGCGGCCCGGGCCGCGGCCCGGGCGCTGGGCGACGACGCGCTGGTCCTCGCCCAGCGGCTGGGGGAGTGGGCGGGCGACGCACCGGTGCTGGAGGAGGACGTCGCCCTCACGAACATCGCGCTCGACCTGCTCGGCCAGGCACGCACCCTGCTGTCGATGACCGGCGACGAGGACGAGCTGGCGTATCTCCGCGAGGAGCACGAGTTCCACAACGTGCAGCTGGTGGAGCAGCCCAACGGGGACTTCGCGGTCACCATCGCCCGGCAGCTGTACTTCTCCGTCTACCAGGAGCTGCTGTACGCGGCGCTGGCCGCGCGGGGCGGGGAGCTGGCGCCGCTGGCGGCCAAGGCCGTCAAGGAGGTCGCCTACCACCGGGACCACGCCGAGCAGTGGACGCTGCGGCTCGGCGACGGCACCGAGGAGAGCCACCGCCGGATGCAGCAGGCCCTGGACGGGCTGTGGCGCCACACCGGCGAGCTCTTCGCACCGCTCGACGGCCTCGGGGTGGACCTGCCCGCGCTGCACGAGGAGTGGCGGGAGCGGGTTGCGGCCGTGGTGGAGCGCGCGACACTGACCCTGCCGCAGGGGCCGGACCGCACGCCGTGGGCGGCGGGCGCCGGCCGGCAGGGCGTGCACACCGAGTCCTTCGGGCGGCTGCTGGCGGAGATGCAGTATCTGCACCGCGCACACCCGGGGGCGTCATGGTGACCGTCCGCACCTCACCCGGCCCCGCCCTCGCCCCGGGTGAACTCAGCTCGCTGGAAGAGGAGTTGCTGCGTCTGGCCGGTGAGGTGCCGGACCCGGAGCTGCCCGTGGTCTCGCTTGCCGAACTCGGGGTGCTGCGCGGCATACGCGTCGTCGGCCCGGGCCGGGTCGAGGTGGAGCTGACGCCGACGTGGACGGCCTGCCCCGCGCTGGAGTCCATGGCCGAAGACGTGTCCGAGGTGCTCAAGGGCGCCGGGATGTCGGAGGTCACCGTGCACAAGGTGCTGTCGCCGGCCTGGTCCAGCGACGCCATCAGCGCGGAGGGCCGCCGCAAGCTCGCCGAGGCCGGGGTGGCGCCGCCGCGCCCCCAGACGCTCGGCGGGCCCGCCGGGTCGGGCCCGGTCGCGGTGGACCTGGCGATCCGCTGCCCGCACTGCGGCTCGACGGACACCCGGCTGCTGAGCCGGTTCTCGTCCACCGCGTGCAAGTCCCTGCGCCGCTGCGAGTCGTGCGGGGAGCCGTTCGACCACTTCAAGGAGGTGTGAGTGTTCCATCCGCTCCGGGTGGCGGAGGTCCGCCCCCTGACCGACGACTCGGTGACCATCACCTTCGAGGTGCCCGAGGACCTGCGTGCCGAGTACCACTACGCGCCGGGCCAGCACATCGCCATCCGCCGGCAGGTGGACGGCACGGAGACCCGCCGCACGTACTCGCTGTGCGACCCCGCACCGGCCGCGGCCGATCCGGGACCACTGCGGCTACGGGTGGGCGTGCGGCTCGTCGAGGACGGCGCCTTCTCGACCTTCGCGCTCAAGGAACTGGCCGCGGGCGACGTGCTGGACGTGATGACGCCCGCCGGACGGTTCGTGCTGCAGCCGCGGCCCGGACGGTTCGCCGCGGTGGTCGGCGGCAGCGGCATCACCCCGGTGCTGTCGCAGATCGCCACGGTGCTCGCCAAGGAGCCGAAGGCCCGGTTCTGCCTGGTGCGCAGTGACCGGACGGCGGCGTCCACGATGTTCCTGGAGGAGGTCGCGGACCTGAAGGACCGCTGGCCCGACCGCTTCCAGCTGGTGTCCGCGCTGTCCCGCGAGGAGCAGCAGGCGGGCCTGCCGTCGGGCCGGCTGGACTCCGACCGGCTGGCCGGGCTGCTGCCGGCGGTCCTGCCGGTGGGCGAGGTGGACGGCTGGTACCTGTGCGGGCCGCTGGGCCTGGTCAGTTCGGCCGAGCGGGCGCTGCGGACCCTGGGCGTGCCGCGCTCCCGGGTCCACCAGGAGATCTTCCATGTGGACGAGGTGCCGTCGGCGCCCGCGTCCGCACCCGCGGTGGAAGGCGGGGCGACGATCCGGGCGACGCTCGACGGACGGGGCGGCAGCTGGCCGTCGCAGGGCGGGGAGTCGCTGCTGGAGACGGTGCTGCGCAACCGCTCGGACGCCCCCTACGCCTGCAAGGGCGGGGTGTGCGGGACGTGCCGCACGAAGCTGGTATCCGGCGAGGTGCGCATGGACCGCAACTTCGCGCTGGAGCCGGAGGAGACCGAGGCCGGGTACGTGCTGGCCTGCCAGTCGCACCCGGCGACGCCGGTGGTCGAGGTCGACTTCGACGCCTGAGCGGCCAGCGGTGGCCCGCGCGACCCCTCGGTGCGGGTCGCGCGGTGCGGCCCTGCGGAGGGCCGCCTACCACGGGGCCGCCTGCGGCAGACCCTAGAGGACGTAGCCCTCGGCGCCGGTGCCGTCGACGACCGGGCGGCCGGCCGCCTCCCAGTCGAGCATGCCGCCGTTGACGTTGACGGCGTCCACGCCCTGGGCGATCAGGTACTGGGTGACCTGGGCGGAGCGGCCGCCGACCCGGCACACGACGTGCACGCGGCCGCCCTCGGGAACCTCGGCGGCGCGGGAGACCACCTCGCTCATGGGGATGTGGACCGCGCCCTCGGCGTGCCCGGCCGCCCACTCGTCGTTCTCCCGGACGTCGAGCAGGATCGCGTCGGCGGGCACGGCGGCGGCGTCCACCGCGGGGATCTGGGAGCGGAACATCGGAAGCGGGCCTCCACGGAGACGGGGGCGTGGCGGCCGCGCCGGGCGCGGTCCACGCACAGGGAACCCGGCCAACGTACCTCAGGCGCCGCCGGAGGCGGCGTCCCCCGCCTGGGGGTCAGCCTGCGGCTCCGCCGGTCCGTCCGGGTCCGGACTGGCCGCGGGCTCCGCCGTGGCCGCGGGGTCCGCCGTGGCCGCGGCAGCCTCCGCGGCGTCCGCGGGCGCCGCGGGCTTCTTGCGGGTGGAGGGGCGGCGGACGAGTTCGGCGAGGCGGGCCTCGCGCTGGGAGACCTGGGTGAGCAGCTGTTCGGCGATCTCGTTGAGGAGGGCGTCCGGGTCCTCGGGAGCCAGCCGCATCATCTGGCCGATCGCGCTCTCGTCCAGCTCGGCCGCGAGGGCCGCGAGCTTCTCCTTGCGCTCGGCGAGCCACTCCAGGCGCGCGTAGAGCACCTCGGCCTGGCTCGGCGGCGCCTCCTCCGGCTGCGGCCCGGCCTCCCACTCCGCCGACAGGGCCCGCAGGGCCTCCTCGTCCGCGTACGCGTACGCCTCGTTGACGCGGGCGATGAAGGCGCTGCGGCGCTCCTTCTCGGCGTCGTCCTGGGCCAGGTCGGGGTGCGCCTTGCGGGCCAGCTCGCGGTACAGCCGCTGTGCCTCCCTGCCGGGACGGACCCGGCGGGGCGGGTTGGGGTCCTCCACCGGCCGCACCCCGTCGGAGCCCAGCAGCCCGCCGAACAGCTCCTCGACGCCGGGCATGGGCAGGACCAGGGCCCGGGCCTCCCAGGCCCGCTCGATGTCCGCGCGCTCGCCACTGTGGGCGGCGACCGTCTCCGCGATGAGGGCGTCCAGCTCGTCGAGACGCGCGTACATCGGGCCGAGGCGCTGGTGGTGCAGCCGGGAGAAGTTCTCCACCTCGACCCGGAAGGTCTCCACGGCGATCTCGAACTCGATGAGGGCCTGCTCGGCAGCGCGTACCGCCTTGGCCAGCCGGTCCTCGCCCTCGGTGGAGGGGGCGGACGCGGTGGCCGACGATTCGGTTCCGGAGGAGTTCGTCACCCGGACAGCCTAGGGCCTGTCAGCCGCGTCCCGTTCTGATCACCACGCGGGCGGACCGGCACAGAGCGCCCCGTTCCGGGCTGACCAGCGGTGCGGCCGCTCGGCACCCACCACCGAGCGGCGCCCGCCACGACGCCGGCGCCGGACCACCGCGGATTCCGTACCCGCGCTCCCCGCCGGAACGGGCCGCCGGCACCCGACGCCGCCGGCGCCCAGCACCCCGCGCCACCCACGTCCCACGCCGCCCGCGCCCGCGCGTCCGCGTCCGACCGCCGCGTCAGGCCACCGCGTCCTACCGCCGTGTCAGGCCACCACGTCCGCCGCGAGGCGGCCCGCGCGTATCGCGGCGAGGAGCTCCGCGTGGTCGGCCTCGGTGCGGTCGGCGTAGGCGACGGCGAAGGCGGCGAGCGCCTCGTCCAGTTCACCGTTCTTGCCGCAGTAGCCGGCGATCACGCGGGGGTCGGCGCTGTGGGCGTGGGCCCGGGCCAGCAGGGCGCCGGTCATCCGCGCGTAGTCGTCGAGCAGGTGCGGGGAGAGGAGGGCGGGGTCGACGCTGCCCTTGCGGTTGCGGAACTGCCGCACCTGGAAGGGCACGCCGTCGATGTCGGTCCAGCCCAGCAGGACGTCGCTGACCACCTGCATCCGCTGCTGGCCGAGGACGATGCGGCGCCCCTCGTGCGCGTGATGTTCCACGTGGAACCCCGCCGCGGCCAGGTACGGCACGAGAGCCGACGGCCGGGCCTCCTTGACCTGGAGGACCAGCGGCTCGCCGTGGTGGTCGAGCAGCAGCACCACGTAGGAGCGGGTACCGACGCTGCCGGTGCCGACCACCCGGAACGCCACGTCCTGCACGGCGTAGCGCGCCAGCAGCGGCAGCCGGTCCTCGCCGACGGTGGTGAGGTAGCCGCCGAGGGCGCCGGCGACGGACGCGGCCTCGGCGTCGCCGACGCGGCGCAGCACCGGCGGGGCGTCGGTGAACCGCCGTCCGCCGCCCTCCACCGCCTCGGTCGCCCGCGCCGCGAACTTCGCGCTGGTGTTGCGCCGGGCCTTGGCCGACACCTCCGCCAGGGTGGCGGACAGGTCGCGGGCGTCGGCGTGGGCGACCAGGTCCCCGTCGGCGATGGCGTTCCAGGCCTCGAGCACCGGCAGCCGGGCCAGCAGCCGCATCGTCAGGCGGTAGGCGCCGACCGCGTCGCAGGCCGCGGCCCGGCACAGGTCCTCGTCGGCGCCCGCCTCGCGCCCGGCCAGCACCAGGGAGGCCGCGAGTCGCTTCAGGTCCCACTCCCACGGGCCGTGCACGGTTTCGTCGAAGTCGTTGATGTCCATGACCAGGCCGCCGCGGGCGTCGGCGTACAGGCCGAAGTTCGCGGCGTGCGCGTCACCGCAGATCTGGGCGCCTATGCCGGTCACCGGGGCGTCGGCGAGGTCGGCAGCCATCAGTGCCGCCGAGCCGCGCAGGAACGCGAACGGACCGGCGGCCATCCGCCCGACCCGCAACGGGACGAGGTCGGGGATCCGTCCCGCGTTGGACTCCTCGACGGCCGCCACCGCGGCCCGGGCCCCGTCGCGCCGCTCCCGCCACGTCCAGTGGGCGGGCGTACCGTGCGCGGCCCGGGGCAGTTTCGCGCGCAGTGCCTTGCCCGTCTTCTTGGCCGCCGACTCGTGCGGCCATGGCGCGAATCCCGCCACTTCAGGCACCCGTGAACCCACTGTCACCCTCCCCCCGGACACCCGCGTCAGCGGACGTCCCGTCACCATCGCACCGCCGGGGGGCAATCCGGCAATTCGGTCGCCCTGGCTCGCGCTTTCGTGCTTGCCTTAGGTCAGGACCCTACTCAAGCGCCGAACCGCAGGTGCAGGACGTTGGACGAGATCACCCGGCTCCCCGAAGCCCACGACGCGGACCCTCCTGCCGAGCGTCCCGCCGGCCACCCACAGCGCGACCACCGGCAGCCGCACCTCCCGGTCAGCGGGCAGAACGACCCACCCGGCACCGGGCATCCCGACGGCCACACCGGGCGGGCCGCCCCGCGCGCCCAGTCCGCCGTGCCGCCCGCGCATGCCCTGCCCGAGGGCCCGGCGCTGCCCGCCCGGCCAGGGGACCGTGCCTCCGCCCCGGCGGCCCCGCCCGCCGCCGCGCTCCCGGCGATGGGCGCGACAGCGCCGGTGGCCGCGACACCGCCGGACATGGGCGCGTCCCTCCTGTCCCCCGGGCTGTCCGGCCTGTCCGCCGCCATCCCGGATCCCGAAGTGGCCGCGCTGCTGCGGCTGGCCGTGATCAGCGTGGATCCGGACGGCCGGGTCGCGTACTGGAACCGCGGCGCCGAGGAGCTGTTCGGCCACCGCTGGGAGCACGTCTTCGGGCAGCGTGCCTCCGGTCTGCTCACGGCGATGCGCTCGCACGGCGGGCCCGGCACCGGCCGCCCGCCGGCCCCGCACCTGGACACCCTCGACCTGCTGGACGACCTGACCAATCCGGCGTGGGCCGGCGCACTCGCCGCCACCGACCGCGACGGCACCCTGCGCGACGTGCTGTGGTGGACGTACCGGCTGGTCGAGCCGGTCGGCCGGAGCCTGCTGGCCATCGCGACGCACGCCAAGCCGCTGCGCACGGGCGGCCTGCGGATCGCGCTCGGCGGGCGGCTGCTCCCCTACGTCGCGGAGGGGCCGCAGCGGCAGGACATCGCGGTCGCCGCGGTGCTCAGCAACGCCGCCGACCCGGACCGCGGCCTCGTGCAGGCGGCCCGCTTCCGCGAGGTCCTGCCCGGCGCCAGCCCCATGCGGCTGGATCGCATCCTGCGCCAGATGGTGCCGCTGGGCCTGCCCGCGCTGGAGGTCGAGGGCGGCACGCGCCTGCCGATCGTCCCGCACGACTACCAGCGGGCCGTCACGGCCGCGCGGGCCGAGCGCTCCACCCGGCGGGAGCTGCTGCCCGGCCCCCGGCCCACCGGGCCGCCGGCCGGCGGCACCGCGTCCCAGACCGGCGACCTGTCGCGGGCCTCCGCCCTGACCGCGGTCCCCCCGCCCGCCCTCGGCTCGCCCACGACCGCCCAGGACGCGGCACCGGGCCCGGCCCACGCCCGGCGGGGCGCCCCGGGCACCGCCGCGGACCCCGGCACGCCCGGCACCGCCGCCCACGGGCCCTCGACGGCCGCCCGGCCGCCCGCCGACCGCGATCCGCTGGCTGCGCGTGAGGCGGGCACGCCCGCCGGAGACACCGCGCCGCGCGGCAACGCCCTGGACGAGCAGCTGGCGCTGCTGCGGGAGACCGGTGCCGTCGTCGGCTCCACGCTCGACCTCCACACCACCGCTCGCGAGCTGTGCGCGGTGACGGTGCCGCGGTTCGCCGACGTCGCGGCCGTCCTCGTCGTGGACCAGCTGTTCTCCGACGCCGAGCCGCCCAAGGACGACCGGCCGTCCGGCAGCGTGCTGGTCCGCCGGATCGCCATCGCGGCCCACGACGGGCCGCCCGGGGTGTGGGAGAACGCCCTGCCGGAGGGCGAGTTGCTGGCGCTGGCCGCGGACCAGATCGTGCCGCGGCTCGGCGACCCCGTCCTCGTGCCGGTCGTGGACCCGGTGCTCGCGCCGGGCATCGCCTTCGACATGGGCGTGCCGGGGCTGGCCGGACTGCTGCCCGGGTACTCGCTGATCGTCGCCCCGCTCACCGCCCGCGGCACGATGCTCGGCCGGGTGTGCTTCCTGCGCGGGCCGCAGCGGCGCCCGTTCGACGCGCGCGACGCGGCCACCGCCGCGGAGGTCGCGGCCCGCGGCGCGGTGCACATCGAGAACGCCCGGCTGCACCGCCAGGAGTCGCGCGCCGCGGCGACCCTGCAGCGCTCGATGATGCCCACCCGGCCGCCGCGCCTGCCGGGCGTGCGGATCGCTCACCACTACATGCCGGGCGACCGGCAGGCGCAGGTCGGCGGCGACTGGTTCGACGCGATCCAGCTGCCGGGCGGCCGCGTGGCGCTGATCGTCGGCGACGTGATGGGGCACGGGCTCCAGGCGGCCGCGGTGATGGGGCAGTTCCGCACCGCGGTGATCACCATGGCCGCGCTCGACCTGCCCCCGGCCCAGCTGCTGCGGCACCTGGACAACCTGGCCCACCGGCTCGGCACCGAGCACCTGGCCACCTGCGTGTACGCGGTCTACGACCCGATCCTGCGCACCCTCACGCTGGCCAACGCCGGCCACATCCCGCCGGTGCTGGCGGGCTACGACGGGCGCAGCGAGCTGCTGCAGATCCCCGGCGGCGCGCCCATCGGCGTCGGCGGGGTGCCGTTCGAGACGGTCGAGCTCCCCGTGCCGGACGGCAGCTGGCTGGTGCTGTGCACCGACGGCCTGGTCGAGGTGCGCGGGCAGGGCATAGACGCCGGGCTGGCCGCGCTGTGCGCGAACGTCATCGAGCCGCAGCAGACGCCCGAGGACGTGTGCGGGCAGATCCTCGCCCGGGTCCACACCGAGGACCGCGCCGACGACGTGGCGCTGCTCGTCGCCCGGTTCGAGGGGATCGCGCCGGACGACGTGATCAGCTGGCGGCTGCGCCTGGACCAGGAGGAGGTGGCCTCGGCCCGCCGGCTGACCCGCCGCCAGCTGTCCGCGTGGGGCCTGGAACGGCTCAGCGACACCGCGGAGTTGCTGGTGAGCGAGCTGGTGACCAATGCGATCAGGGCGGCGTCGTACGAGGTGGAGCTGCGCCTGATGCGGGTCGGCAAGCTGCTGGTCGAGGTGAGCGACGACAACCACAACCTGCCGCAGCTGCAGCGTGCCGAGGCCGACGACACCGAGGGGCGCGGCCTGGCGCTCGTCTCGCACCTGTCCAGACGGTGGGGGACCAGCCGGAAGGCGGTCGGCAAGGTCGTCTGGTTCGAGCTTCCGCTGCCGGCCTGATATCGTTGCACTCTACAACTCTTCCGAGCCTCAGGAAGGCGGGAGCAGCAGCGATGACCGCACGGAACGCCGCGCTGGAGACGATCCAGCGCGAACTGACGGCGATCGCCCGGCGGGCGCGCGCGACCGCCGCGCAGATGCACCCCGAGCTGTCGCTCGTCGCGTACACCATCCTGGCGCACATCGAGGAGCAGCAGGGGTGCCGCGCCACGGATCTGGCGGCCCACTACCTGCTGGACAAGTCCACGGTCAGCCGCCAGGTGGCCGCGCTGGAGCGGCTCGGGCTGATCGAACGGCGGGTGGACCCGTCGGACCACCGGGTGCAGGTGCTGCATCTGGCCCCGCACGGCAACGAGATCCTGACCACCGCCCGGGCCAGCCGCCGGGAGACCTTCGAGGAGCGCCTGGCCGCCTGGGACCAAGGCGACCTCACGCGGTTCGCCGACGACCTGGTGCGCTACAACGCGGACGCCGCGTCCCACCCCTGACGACGCCGCACCTCACCGCGGAGAACACCACGCCTCACCCCCGAGGACACCGCGTCCCGGCCCTAAGCCCGGGCGTCCCGCGCTCGGGCCCGCCGAAGAACGCCCCGGCTCAGGCCGCGCCGTCGCGCGGGTCGGTGAGCATGCTGTCCGCACTGACCAGGCTTTCCGCGACGCACGCCTCCACCTCGGTGCACGAGGCGCTGTCCGGCAGGTACTGCTCGGCCCACTTGCCCAGCTCGTACAGCGCCGGGCGGATCGCCCGCCCGGCCTCGGTGAGCCCGTAGCTGACCCGCAACGGCGGCCCCGGGTCGACCTCGCGCACCACGAGCCCGGCGTCGACCAGCTCCGAGAGCCGGTCGGAGAGCATCCGCTCGCTGATCCTGGGCAGCGCCCGGCGCACCTCGCCGAAGTACGCGGGCCGCTGTGTGAGGACGGCCACGATCAGGCCGGTCCACCGCTTGCCGAACAGCTCGAAGACCCGCGTGAGCGCGTCGTCCACGCCCACACAGGGCACACCTCCCGGCGCCTGCGGTCCCCGTTCCATGCCAACAGGGTACCCGGCTCGGCCTCTCGTGCTGCAAAAAAGTAAGCTGCTGTGTTATCAATAGCTACGTACGAAGTCGCGGCACTCCTGACGTCGTACGACGCCGTTCCGGCGTGCCCGCGACCGCTCAGAACCACCCCCGACACAGCGAATGAGGCTTCCATGGCCACGCTTCTGCACCTCGACTCCTCCGCCTTCCACGAGCCGTCGGTCTCGCGCGAGGTCACCGCGGCGTTCCGCCGCACGTGGGAGAGCAGCCACCCCGACGGCACGGTCATCTACCGCGACCTGGCGAAGGACCCGCTGCCCCACCTCGACGCCGACGGCATCGCCTCCGCCTTCGCGCCGGCCGACTCCCACACCCCGGGGCAGGCCACGGCCGCCGCGCTGCGCGCGGAGCTGGCGGACGAGCTGGAGCGCGCCGACGCGATCCTGATCGGCACCCCGATGTACAACTTCACGATCCCGTCCACGCTGAAGGCGTGGCTGGACCAGGTCATCATCGTCGGCCGGACGGCGGGCGAGGGCGGCTCGGTGGCCGGCAAGCCCGTCACGGTGGTGGCCGCGCGCGGCGGCGGCTACGGCCCCGGCACCCCGCGCGAGAGCTTCGAGTTCGTGACGACGTACCTGGAGAAGGTGCTCACGGGCATGCTCTCGCTGGACGTGGAGTTCATCGTCCCCGAGCTGACCCTGGCCAAGACCCAGCCGCAGATGGCCGAGCTCATCCCCGCGGCGGAGGCGTCCCGCGCCGAGGCCGTGCAGACCGCGACGCAGAAGGCCAAGGCCCTCGCCGAGCGCTTCGCCGCCTGAGCCGGGCGGGCGACAGCCGCGGGGCGGAGCCCCGGGGCGTGGGGGGAACGGGGGCACGGAGAGGCCGGGGGGGCGACGTACCCCCGACCGTGCGCGGACGGCGCACGCACGAAGGCCGTGTGCACCGGGCGGTGGAAGCGCCCGGTGCACACGGCCGTCCGTGAGCCGGGGCGCGGTGCACCGCACCGCGCCCCGGCGTCGCGTCACGGAGTGACGCCGGCGTGTCGCGTCAGAGGTTGACGCCGAAGTCCTGCGCGATGCCGCGCAGGCCCGAGGCGTAGCCCTGGCCGACCGCCCGGAACTTCCACTCCGCACCGTTGCGGTACAGCTCGCCGAAGACCATCGCGGTCTCCGTCGAGGCGTCCTCGGTCAGGTCGTAGCGGGCGATCTCGCTGCCGCCGGCCTGGTTGACCACGCGGATGAACGCGTTGCGCACCTGGCCGAAGCTCTGCTGGCGGCTCTCCCCCTCGTAGATCGAGACGGGGAAGACGATCTTGTCGACGTCGGTCGGGACCGACGCCAGGTTCACCTTGATCGCCTCGTCGTCGCCCTCGCCCTCACCGGTGAGGTTGTCGCCGGTGTGCTCGACCGAGCCGTCCGGGCTCTTGAGGTTGTTGAAGAAGACGAAGTGTTTGTCCGAGACGACCTTGCCCGCCGCCGTGAGCAGCAGCGCGCTGGCGTCCAGGTCGAAGTCCGTGCCGGTGGTCGTGCGGACGTCCCAGCCCAGGCCGACGGTGACCGCCGTGAGACCGGGGGCCTCCTTCGTCAGCGAGACATTGCCGCCCTTGGAAAGGCTGACACCCATCGTGGCTCTCCCTGCTCGGTACGGCGCGGGCCGCGCCGCTTGACGATTCCTTTGCCCAATGGCTCCAACGGACACCACCCTGCCCCGGTTCCCGGCCGCGTGCCACCGACGCGCCCAGGCCGAACGTCAGGACCCGGCACCCCGCGCACCCGGCACCCCGCGCACCCGGCACCCGGCACCCGGCACCCGGCACCCGGCACCCGGCACCCGGCGGATCGTCAGGACGCCGGGGCCGTCCGGGACTCGATCCGCGCCGGCGCCCACCGCGCCCAGTCCTCCTGCAGGGGGGGAGGGCACGGCGGGTGAGGGTCAGGCCGGCCGGCGGAGGCCGCGGGTGCGCGCGCTCAGCCCAGCGGCAGGCCCTGCTCCTGCTCCAGCGGCGCGAACGCGCCGAACACACCGTCGTGGTGGACCAGCGGGCGGGCGGCCCGCCGGGCGGACGGCACGGTGCCGGGCACTCCCCTCCCGGCGCCCGCGGCGACGACCCTGCCGATGACCAGCGCGTGGTCCCCGGCCGGCACCACCCGGTCCAGGGCGACGGCCAGCCAGGCCAGCACGTCGTCGAGCACCGGCAGTCCCAGCGCGCCGCGGTGCCACCGCGTCGCCGGGCCGAAGCGCGCCGCCCCGCTGCGGGCGAACGTGCGGGCCAGCTCCTCCTGGTCCTCGGCGAGCAGGTGCACCACGGCGTGCTGCTCCCGCTCGACCGTCGACCAGGCCGACGCGGCCTTGCCCACCGTGAACGACACCAGCGGCGGGTCGAGCGACACCGAGCTGAGCGACGTCGCGCAGAAGCCCACCGGCGCCTCCCGGCCCGCGGTGATCACCGCCACGCCCTTGGCGTGGTGCCGCATCACCGAGCGGAACGCGCCCGGCTCGACGGCCTCCCCGGGCCCGGCGGCCGCGGCGTCCCCGCGCGCCGCCGCGCTCCCCTGCGCGACCGGCCCGGCCGACCCGGCCGCCGGTGCCGTCCCCGGCCCCGGCGGGCCGACGGGCCTGGACGGGCTCGCCGGGCCGGCCGGGCCGGTGAAGGTGTTCGCCTCGCTGACCGCAGTCATGCCGCGCTCTCAGCGAGCCCGCGCAGGTCGGCGGCGAACGGCGAGGCCTCGCCCAGCTCCGCGTAGGCCGCCAGGTGCGCGGCGAAGTCCGCCCTGGCACCCTCGGCGTCGCCCAGCGCGCGCCGGGCGGTGCCGCGCCGGTAGAGCAGGTCGGGGTCCTCGTCGGCGAGCGCCGGCACCGCGATGTCCAGGTCGGCGAGCGCCCGGGCGTGCTCGCCGAGTTCCTGGAGCGCCAGCGCGCGGTTGGCCCGCAGCATCGGGTCGTCGGCCAGCGCCACCGCGTGGTCCAGGTCGTCCACCGCGTCCTCGGGGCGGCCCGCGGAGTACGCGATGATCGCGCGGTTGGCCCAGGCGGCCGCGAACTCCGGGTCGGCCTCCAGCGCGGCCGTGAAACTGGCGAACGCCGCCTCCGCCTGCTCGGACTCGGCCAGCAGCGTGCCCTGCGCGCACAGCAGCCGGACGTTCTTGGCGTCGAGCGCCAGGCCGGTGCGCACGTCGTCGGCGGCCCGGTCCAGCTCGCCGAGCGCGATCAGCAGGTCGGCGCGGTTGACCAGGGTGTCCACATGGCTGGGGTCGAGGATCGCCGCGTAGTCCAGGTCGCGCAGCGCGGCCTCGTCCTCGCCCATCTCCCGCAGCATGTCGGCCCGGTTGAAGTGCGCCTCGTGGAAGGGCGGGCTGAGCCGGATGGCCTCGGCGTAGTCCTCCAGCGCCGCGTCGTAGCGTCCCGCGGCCCGGCGGCCCCCCGCCCGCTCGAAGTAGTAGTCGCCGTAGTCCGGGTCGCGGCTGATGACGAGGTCGTAGTCGGCGAGCGAGCCGTCGTGGTCGCCGAGCGCGGCCAGGATCTGCGCGCGGTTGTAGCGCAGCACCGAGCGGTGCAGCAGCTGCTCGTCGGGCCCGAGGTCCGCGTCGGTCATCGCGATCGCGTCGTTCACCAGGTCCAGCGAGGCCGGCAGGTCGCCGCGGTGCAGCTCCACCAGCGCCTTCGCGTTGCGCATGAACGCCCCGACGAACACCCGGCGGTGCGGGTCGGGCCGGCTGTCGGCGAAGGCGATCGCGGTGTTCACCCACTCGGTGGCCCGGGTCTCGTCGTGCATGTTCTTGGGCAGGTGGCGGGTGTACAGCATCGCCATCATGTAGCAGCTGTTCATGTGGATCTCGGGGTCGGTGCTGCCGGCCCGCAGCTCCGCGAAGTACGAGAAGCCCTTCTCGCCGCGCCGCAGGTACGACAGGCACGCGCCGGTCTTGTTGGTGAGGTTCCAGTACGGCTTGGGCCGCTCGTCGCCGAACAGCGCCCGGCCGCGGACCGCCATGTCGAGCGCGGCCTCGTAGAAGCCGCCGTCGAAGCAGACCTCGCAGCCCTCGACGAGCGCGTTGCCCGCCGCCATCGCGTCCGAGCCGTGCTCCAGGTGGTACAGCCGCGCGCCCAGCGCGGAACCGGGCTCGCCGTGCTCGGCCAGGTACGCGGCGCGGGCGTCGTGGCGGGCGGCGCGCTCGGCCGCGGGCAGCGCGTCGTAGGCGCCGGCCAGCCGCGGGTCGGTGCTCGTGCACTCGCCGTCGATGAACAGCTGCGCGGCGTCCGCGCCCGCCGGCGGCTCGATCCGCGCCGCGGCGGACGCCTCGGCACGCTCCGCGTACGTCCCCAGCGCGCGGGCGAGTTCGTCGTCGGCGATGCTCGGCGCACCGATGCCCTGCGCGGCCGCGGCCTCGGCCTCGGCCAGCTCGCGGGCGGCCGTCTCCGGGTCCAGGGCGTTGGCCGCCTCGTCCACCACCACGCGTATCAGGGCCGGGTCGCAGCGGCGCAGCAGCACCGAGACCAGCTCGCGGTCGGTGGGGTCGGCCCGGTCCAGCTCCCGGAACCGCAGCTCCACCCCGTCCGGGTGGAGGGCACGGGCCCAGTCCACCAGCAGCTCGGTGATGCCGTGGGCGACCCGCAGCGTGCGGGCCACGGAGTAGAAGCGGGTGCGCTCGGCCCGGCTGGCCAGCGCGGTCAGGGTCTGCGGCGCGATCGGCACCATCGGCGCCAGGTCGGCCGCGAGCGCGATCACCTCGGTCGCCCGGGCCTCCAGCAACGCACCGTGCCGCTCGGCGAGTTCGGGCACCACCGCCCGCATCAGCGCGCCGCCGCCGGTGTAGGGGCCGCGCAGCCGCCGATGACAGCGCACCTCGTAGACCGGGCGGCCTGGCAGGTCCCCGGGCGCCGACCGCTCGGCGCCGCCGGGCGCCGGCTCCGTGCCGGGCCCGCCGGCGGCGGCCGGGCTGATCCACAGGTGGCGGCCGGGGGACGGGGACCACGAGGTCGAGGTCATGACGGTGCTCCTTCGGTAGAGGTGGCGCGGGCGGCACGCCGGTCCCGCACGGTGACGTAGAGCAGCAGGCCGATCTGGAGTCCCGTCAGGCCGACGAAGCTCACCGCGTCGAGGAGCCCGCCGGTGGGGGTGCCCGAGCCCCGGAAGCGGTCGCTGACCAGCGACCAGAAGTGCACGGTGGTCGGTATGCCGGCCCACGCGAGGCTGCCGAGCGAGAAGCCGTAGCCGACCACCAGCAGCGGCGCGTACCAGCGGGCCATCGCCCGGTCCCGCTCCGACCACTGCTCCTCGAAGCCGTCGCCCTCCGCGTCCGGCCCGTCGGCGCCCGTCCCCGTGCCGGCGGCCGCCCGGTCCTCGTCCCGGGCGGCGGCGACGGCGGTCGCGGGCACGGCGTTCGCGGGCACGGCGGTCACGGCCGTATCGGTTGACGCCAACGGTCCGCCGGCCTTCGCCGCGGGCCCGCGCCGCAGGCCGGGCCGGGGAAGCCCGCGGGTCACGTCCCGGAAGCGCCGCCGCACGTAGGCGCGGGTGGCGTTCTGCAGGTCGGAGCAGCGCAGGGCGTTGGTGACGACGTAGTAGAGGTCGGTCTCCAGGTAGAACATGAACTGCCAGAGCAGGCGCATGACACAGGTGAACGCGACCGCCAGCAGCAGCGCGGGCACCCAGTGCGGCACACCGTGCCCGCGCAGGGCGACCACCAGCAGGTCGAGGCCGGCGATCAGCACCGCGTCGGCCAGCATGCCCGCCAGGAACGGCAGATAGCGCCGCCGCCGCTCCACGCTGAACAGCGAGTCCAGCCGCGTCTCGGCCACCAGGTAGTACAGGCGCCGGCTGATGGTGAGCGTCGAGGGCAGGCCGAGCCGTCGCCCGGACAGCGCGTGGTACCCCTCGTGGACGAGGATGCAGGGGATCTGCACGACCGTCAGGGTGATCGGGATCAGCGCGAGATGGCTGGTGAAGAACACGTCGTGGTAGGAGGGCCGCAGCGACGCGTCGCGCACCCACTCCACCGCCGCGGCCACCAGCAGCACCGTGTAGACCAGCCAGGCGGGGCGGGAGAAGGTCCAGCGGCCCAGCCGCTGCCAGCGCACCGGAGCGGCGGGCGGCGGCGGTTCACCGTCCTCGGTCACGAAGCCGAGGTCGCCGAGGACCTCCAGGAAGTCGTCGACGTCGAGGGTCTCGCCGCAGGTCCGCTCGTACCAGTCCGCGACCTCGCCCAGCGGGGTGCCGCGGTCGAGCATCCGCAGCGCCTCGGCGCCCTCCTCGGGGAACAGCGCGTAGGAGGCGGTGTCCGGCCGGCCGACCATCACCCCGTCGTCCTCGGGGACCATCGTGAGCCGGTGCAGGCGGACGGTGGTGACGCGGTCCGGTGGCGTGACGGTCATGCGGCACGTCCCTCTCTGCGCGGGATGGCGTCGGGGCCGGGCGGCCGATGCCGGGCCCGGCCCCGACAGTGGGGCTCCTTACAGCGCGGAGCAGCAGTAGTACGCGGAGCTGGTCAGCCGAATCGGGCCGGCCTTGCGGATCGACATCTTCTTCATGGTTTTGCCTCCCTCCGGTACTCGTACGGAATTGACCCGGCTGCAGCGGCCACCGGTCTTGGCCGGAGGTCCTTGCCGGAACGGGCCCAATTCTTGGCAGCGGAAACGGAGTTGACGTCGGCAACATGACGTACGCGCGCGGGGGGAAAATGACTAGGCGGGTCGTCACAGGGCGAACAACAGCCACTGCCGTCCCGGTTTCCCCTGGTCATTCCGATGATTACCAGACTGCGAACGGCACGGGACGACGCTTTCCGGCACCCGCGCGCGCCGTCCCCACAGGCGTCCCACAAGGCACGAAACCCCGCACGGGCACTCCGGGGGTAGCCCTCACCAGCCACGACGAGAAAGGCTTGTTCGGAACGGAATGGCCCCGCGGAGCGGAATGGGCCGGTCGACAGTCCGTTCCGGCCTGCACACAATCTGCACATGACCACTTCAGCACCCTTAATCGGACGCGCCGCGGAACGGGGAGAGCTCGCGGCGGCCTTCGCGAAGGCGGCGTCCGGACAGGCCCACGTCGTCCTCATCACGGGGGAGGCCGGCATCGGAAAGACCAGGCTGGCCGAGGAGTTGGGGACGATGGCCCGGGCGGCGGGCGGCCGGCTGCACCTGCGGACCGGGGAGTCGGTCCCGCTGAGCGGCACCACCCTGGCCTACGGGCCGTTCGCCGCCGCGCTCCGCGACCGCGTCGAGTGGCTCTTCGCCGACGACCTGCCCGGCGACCCGACGGCCGCGCGCCAGCGGCTGTTCGAGCGGATGCTGGCGCTGCTCGGCGAGCTGTCCGCCCGCTCGCCGCTGGTGCTGGTGCTGGAGGACCTGCACTGGGCGGACGCCTCCACCCGCGAGTTACTGGCGTTCCTCGCCGTGCGCCTGCGCCGGCAGCGGGTGCTGCTGGTCGCCACGCTCCGCGAGGAGGACCTGGTGCCCGACGCCCGGCGGTGGCTGGCCGAACTGGTGCGATGTCCCCGGGTGAGCCGCCTGCGGCTCACCGGACTCAGTGACACGGAACTCGCCGCACTCGTCCGCGGGCAGCTGCCGGACGTCGGACACGCGGCGGCCGACGACGACGTGGCCGCCGCCGTCGCCGCGGCCGAGGGCAACCCCCTGTACGCGCAGGAACTGCTGCGGGCCGGCCGCCACTGGCCGCCGGTCTCCATATCCGAGGTGGTGCTGGCCCGGGTGGGCTGCGTGGCCCGGCCGGTCCGCGAGGTGCTCGACCAGATGTCGGTCGCCGACGGCGGCATGTCCCACGACCTGCTCGCCGCGACCGTGCCGCTCTCGGAGCGGTCGCTGCTGGCCTCGCTGCGGCAGGCGGTCACCCACCGGCTGCTGACCGCCACCGGCGACGGCTACGCCCTGCCGCACGGCCTGATCCGGCAGATCCTGTACGCCGACCTGCTGCCCGGCGAGCGGCGGCGGCTGCACCGCAGGTACGCCGGTGCGCTCGCCGAACGCAAGGACTCCGACCCGGCGTGCGTGGCCCGCCAGTGGTACCTGGCCGACTGCCCCGACCGCGCCGCCGAGTCCGCGCTCACCGCGGCACGGCTCGCGGTCGCCGCCCGCGCCCACCCGGAGGCCGACCGGCTGTACGCCCTGGTCGTCGAACTCGCCCCGTGGCTGGCGGAACGCGGCCCGGCCGTCTGGGAGGAGGCGGCCCGGGCCGCGAGCTGGGCCGGGGAACCCGGCCGCGCCTGCGCCTACATGGAGACGGCGCTGGCCGTCGCGGACCGGGCGGACGGCAGCCCCGGCGCGGACGGCCAGCACGGCGGTGACGGCGCCGACGGCGCTGACGGCACGTTGGGCCCCGTCAGCGTGGTCGGGGCGGTGCAGGGTGCGTCGGCCGGCGCGGTCGGCCCGGCCGGCCCGGTGCGGCATGCGGCGGCCCGTCCCCTGACAGGGAACCCGGCTCCGCAGGACCGGCTCGCGCGTGCCGCGGAACGGGCCCGGCTGCTGGAGCGGTTGGGCCGCTACCGGCGGGAGACCGGCGACCTGCGGGGCGCGCTGGAGGCCACCGAGGAGGCGGTACGGCTGCTGGACGGCCACGCGCCGTCCGCCCTGCAGGCGCGGGTGCTGGCCGCCACCGGCTGCAGCCTGATGCTGCTCGGCCGTCCCGCCGAGGCGATGCCCCCGACCGAGCGGGCGCTCGACGTCGCCCGCAGCGTCGGCGCACCCGCCGAGCACGCCCACGCGCTCACCACCCTCGGCGTGATCCTCGCCCAGAACGGCGACCTCGGCGCCGGCCTCGACGCCCTGCGGACCGCCCGCGGCATGGCCCTGCGCAGCGGCGCCGTCGAGGACGTGCTGCGCTCGGCCACCAACCACATGTACGTCCTGTGCACCGCCGGCAGGTTCACCGAGGCGTGCGAGGTGGCCCGCGACGGCCGCGACGCGGCCGCGGAGCTGGGCGCGCCGCCCTCGCTGACCGCCGTGCTCGACTTCAACACCGCCGCGGTGCTGGTGGCGACCGGAAAGTGGGACGAGGCCGACCTGCTGCTGACCGGACTCGCCGGCCAGGCGGCCCTGCACGACCGCCGCTTCCTCGACCTGCTGCGGCTCGAACTGGCCGTGGCCCGCGGCGAGGACGTCCGCGTCGCGGAACTGGCCGCGGGCTTCGGCACCGCGCCCGACGACCCGCGGCTGCTCGCCCCGCTGCACGCCTGCCTGGCCGAGCAGGCACTCGGCCAGGGCCGGCAGGCCGCGGCGGCCCGCCACCTGCTGCGCGGCCTCGCGGCGATCGAGGGCGGCTCGATGGCCGAGGACGAGATACGGCTGCTGGCGTGCGGAACCCGGCTGGTCGCCGACCTGGCGCTGCTGCCGCAGGCCGCACGGCCCTGCGACCTGCCCCCCGGCTGGGCCGCGGCCGCGGGGACGTTCGCCGGGCGGGCCCGCGGCACCGCGGAGAGCCGGGGCAACGAGCCGGTGGTCGCCGCGTACGGCGCGCTGGCCGCGGCCGAGCACGCCCGCCGCCACGGCAGCGACGACCGGGCGACGTGGCGGGCCGTCGCCGACGCGTGGCGGGCGGCGCAGCACCCCTACCGGGAGGCGTACGCGCGGCTGCGCGAGGCGGAGACCGCGGCCAGGTCGGGCCGCAGGGAGCAGGCGGGCCGGGCGCTGGCGGCCTGCGAGGGCCTGGCCGGGCCGCTGTCCGCCGCGCCGCTGCTGCTGCTCGCCCGCCAGGTCGCGGCCCGCGGCCGGCTGACGCCGCAGCCCGACCGGCCGGAGCCGGCGGCCGCCGTGCACGCCCGCTTCGACCTGACCGAGCGCGAGACGCAGGTGCTGGCACTGATCTCCGACGGCAACAGCAACCGCCAGATCGCCCGGTCCCTCTTCATCAGCGACCGCACGGTCGCCGTGCACGTGTCCCACATCCTCGACAAGCTCGGCGTGCGCAACCGCACCGAGGCCGCCCTCGTCCACGCCGCCGCCCGCACCCGACGCGTCGCCGACCCGGACGCCCTCCCCCGCACCTGACGCCCCGGCCCGCCCGGCCGCCGGCAACCCGCCGTCGACGGCCCACCGCCACCACCTTGCGCCCGCACGACGAAGCGGGCCCCCGGCTGCGACTTCCGTCACTGCCGAGGGCCCGCTCACGGGTACCTCTGGTGCGCGAGGGGGGAGTTGAACCCCCACGCCCTTTCGGGCACTGGAACCTGAATCCAGCGCGTCTGCCTATTCCGCCACCCGCGCATGGGTGCTGCCGTTCGATACTCACACATCCGGTGGACTGGCTTGTCCTTGCGGTGTGGGAGCGCGTCCCGACATGCAGAAGATTAGCACGCTGTACGCGGTGCCCTCACATCCGTTTCCGTCCCGGGCCACCGGGCGGGACCACGCGGTGACGGGACCCCGCGGCGCGCGTCACACGCACAAGGAGGCGGGAGGAGTGCATGGCGTGCGGGACACTGGACAGGCGATGCCGGGGAGCGCCGGGCCGCGGCCGGTGAACAGGGGACCGGCGGCGGACGACGCCCCTACCATCGCTGAGGGCAGGGGAAGCCAGGGGACTCGGGACGGGCGCGGTGTGAGGGTTGACACTGGCCTGCCCCGCACGATCGGGGAACCACTGGTTTTTCCCATGCGTGGATACGATCAGTAAGCAGTATCGACATGACTCGAAGGACGGCCCCGAGGAGGGAGGTGCCCGGTGGGTGTACTGAAGCGCTTTGAGCAGCGGCTGGAGGGCCTGGTGAACGGCACCTTCGCCAAGGTGTTCAAGAGCGAGGTGCAGCCCGTCGAGATCGCGGGCGCGCTGCAACGCGAGTGCGACAACAACGCCACGATCTGGAACCGCGACCGCACCGTGGTGCCGAACGACTTCATCGTGGAACTGAGCGGCTCCGACTACGAGCGGCTCAGTCCCTACGCGCTGCAGCTGGGCGACGAGCTGGCCGGCATGGTCAGGGACTACGCCAAGCAGCAGCGCTACAGCTTCATGGGCACCATCAAGGTGCACCTGGAGAAGGCCGAGGATCTGGACACCGGCCTGTACCGGGTGCGCAGCCGCACGCTGGCCTCCAGCGAGTCGCAGCACCAGCAGGGCGGCCAGGCCGGCTACCAGCAGGGCCCGCCCCAGGCGGCCCAGAGCTACCAGCAGCAGCCGCCGCAGCGCTCCGGCCCCCCGCAGGGCGGTCAGGGCGCCCCGCCGCGTCCCGACTCGGCCCCGCCGATGCCCAGCGCTCCGCCGCCGGGACGTCCCGCGGGCGGCGGCAACGTGACCCGGCTGCCCGGCACCGGCTTCGCGCCCGGCTCCCCGGCCGCGGGCGTCCGGCGCTGGGTGGAGATCAACGGCACCCGCCACCAGATCACCCGCGCGACGCTCGTCCTCGGCCGTTCGACCGAGGCCGACGTGCGGGTCGACGACCCCGGGGTGTCCCGCAAGCACTGCGAGATCCGGGTCGGCACGCCTCCCGTGGTCCAGGATCTCGGCTCCACGAACGGCATCGTGGTGGACGGGCAGCACACCCAGCGCGCTACGCTCCGCGACGGCTCCCGCATTGTCGTGGGGAGCACCACCATCGTCTACCGGCAAGCCGAAGGGTGAAGCGGGGCCAATGTCAGAGCTGACCCTCACGGTCATGCGGTTGGGTTTCCTCGCCGTGCTGTGGCTGTTCGTCATCGTCGCGGTGCAGGTCATCCGCAGTGACCTGTTCGGGACGCGGGTGACCCAGCGCGGCGGCCGCCGCGGGGACACCGGATCGCGTCCGCCGCAGCAGCGCCAGCAGCAGGCACAGCAGGCGCCCCGGCAGCAGCAGCCGCCGCAGAACAACCGCCAGCGGCGCGGGGCGCCGACCAAGCTGGTGGTCGCCGAGGGCTCGCTGGCCGGCACCACGGTCGCGCTCCAGGGCCAGACCATCACCCTGGGCCGCGCGCACGACTCGACGATTGTGCTCGACGACGACTACGCGTCCAGCAGGCATGCCAGGATCTACCCGGACCGCGACGGCCAGTGGATCGTCGAGGACCTCGGATCCACGAACGGCACCTATCTGGACCGGAACCGGCTGACCACGCCGACGCCGGTTCCGCTGGGTGCGCCGATCCGCATCGGCAAGACCGTCATCGAGCTGCGGAAGTAGTCGCACAATGGGCGAGCGGAGCCACGACGCGCGAGCGAGAGGGTGGGCAGCGTGCGGATGTACCCGGAACCGACGGGGGAGGTACGCATGTCGTTGAGCCTGCGTTTCGCCGCCGGTTCGCACAAGGGCATGATCCGCGAGGGGAACGAGGACTCCGGCTACGCCGGCCCCCGTCTGCTCGCGATCGCCGACGGCATGGGCGGCCAGGCCGCCGGCGAGGTCGCCTCCTCCGAGGTGATCTCCACCATCGTCTCGCTCGACGACGACATCCCCGGGTCCGACATCCTCACCTCGCTGGGCACCGCCGTGCAGCGGGCCAACGACCAGTTGCTGCAGATGGTCCAGGAGGACCCCCAGCTGGAGGGCATGGGCACCACGCTGACCGCCCTGTTGTGGACCGGTCAGCGGCTCGGCCTCGTGCACGTCGGCGACTCCCGTGCGTACCTGCTGCGCGACGGCGTCCTCACCCAGATCACCCAGGACCACACCTGGGTGCAGCGCCTGGTCGACGAGGGCCGCATCACGGAGGAGGAGGCCACCACGCATCCGCAGCGCTCGCTGCTGATGCGCGCGCTGGGCAGCGGCGAGCACGTCGAACCCGACCTCTCCATCCGCGAGGTGCGGGTCGGCGACCGGTATCTGATCTGCTCCGACGGACTGTCCGGTGTCGTCAGCCACCAGACCCTCGAGGACACCCTCGCCGGATACCAGGCCCCGCACGAGACCGTGCAGGAGCTGATCCAGCTCGCCCTGCGCGGCGGCGGACCCGACAACATCACGTGCATCGTCGCCGATGTCCTGGACACCGACGACGGCGACACGCTGGCGTCGCAGCTCAATGACACCCCGGTGGTCGTCGGCGCCGTCGCCGACACCCAGCACGCGCTGCACGACCCGCGGCACCTGCAGACCCCGGCCGGCCGCGCCTCCGAGCTCGGCCGCGCGCCGCACCAGGCGGGCCCCTCGGGCGCCTTCGGGCCGCCCGGGAGCGGCGACCCGGTGCCGGGCGGCGTGCTCGGCACTTTCGGCACGTACGACGAGTCGTACAACGAGAAGGACCAGCCGAGCGGCCGCAAGTGGCTCAAGCGCGGGCTCGTCGCGGTGGTCGTGCTGGCGGTGGTCGGCGGCGGCCTCTACGGTGCGTACGCCTGGACGCAGACCCAGTACTACGTCGGCGCCAAGGACGACCACGTGGCCGTCTACCAGGGCATCGACCAGAAGCTGGCGTGGCTGAACCTGTCGCGCGTGCACAACGACCGCACCGACATCGAACTCAAGTACCTGCCGTCCTACCAGCGCAAGCAGGTCGAGGACACCATCGCGGTCAGCAGTCTCGGCCAGGCCAAGGACAAGGCCGACGAGCTGGCGGCGCAGGCCGGCGTCTGCAAGAAGGTCGCGGACGCCGGGACCGGCACGGCCACGACGCCCAAGGGCACCAGCCTCACCGGCAAGGCCACCGACGCCGCGAAGGCCGTCGAGGGCAGCGTCGGCACCGCGGCCGGCAGCAAGACCACATCCGGGACGAAGAAGTCCACGACCACCACCGCCCCGACCACACCTGCCCCCACCCCGACCCCGTCCCTGTCGCCCGACGAGAAGAAGCTGGCCGAGCAGTGCGGCACGGGCCAGCAGTGACGCCGGGACCAGCAGGAGGAGCCGGCACTTCATGAGTTCCAGCAACACCACCACCATCACGTCGATCGGCGCCCCCAACCGCCGCAACACCGAGCTGGCCCTGCTCGTCTTCGCTGTGGCCATCCCGGTGTTCGCGTACGCCAACGTGGGCCTGGCGAAGCACGGCTCGGTCCCGGCCGGCCTGCTCGGCTACGGCCTGGGCCTCGGCCTGCTCGCGGGCATCGCGCACCTGCTGGTGCGCAAGTTCGCGCCGTACTCCGACCCGCTGATGCTGCCGATCGCGACGCTGCTCAACGGCCTGGGGCTGGTGTTGATCTGGCGGCTGGACCAGGAACCGGTGCTGGGTGCCGCGATGGCGCCCAAGCAGCTCATGTGGTCCACGCTCGGCGTGGCGCTCTTCGTCTGCGTGCTGGTCTTCCTCAAGGACCACCGCATCCTGCAGCGCTACACCTACATCTCGATGTTCGTGGCCCTGGTCCTGCTGGTGCTGCCGGTGTTCTTCCCCGCCGTCTACGGCGCGCGGATCTGGGTCACCCTGCCGGGCATCGGCTCGCTGCAGCCGGCCGAGTTCGCGAAGATCATCATCACCGTCTTCTTCGCCGGCTACCTCATGGTCAAGCGGGACGCGCTGGCCCTCGCCAGCCGACGCTTCATGGGCCTGTACCTGCCGCGCGGCCGCGACCTCGGCCCGATCCTGGCGATCTGGGCGATGAGCCTGCTGATCCTGGTCTTCGAGACCGACCTCGGCACCTCGCTGCTGTTCTTCGGCCTCTTCGTGATCATGCTGTACGTCGCCACCGAGCGGACCAGCTGGATCGTCTTCGGCCTGCTGCTCAGCGGCGCCGGCGCGGCCGTGGTCGGCAGCTCGGAGCCGCACGTCAAGGTCCGCGTCCAGGACTGGCTGCACCCGCTGCAGCTGGCCTCCAACGGCGGTGTGACCGAGACCGCGCAGTCGATGTACGCCTTCGGCTCAGGAGGCCTGTTCGGCTCCGGCCTGGGCCAGGGCTACTCCCGCCTCATCGGCGGCATCGCGCCCAAGAGCGACTACATCCTGGCCACCGTCGGCGAGGAGCTGGGACTGGCCGGCCTGATGGCCATCCTGCTGCTCTACGCGCTGCTGATCGAGCGCGGCATCCGGACGGCGCTGGCCGCCCGCGACCCGTTCGGCAAGCTGCTGGCCATCGGCCTGTCCGGCGCGTTCGCGCTGCAGGTCTTCGTGGTGGCCGGCGGTGTGACCGGGCTCATCCCGCTGACCGGTATGACGATGCCGTTCCTGGCCCAGGGCGGTTCCTCGGTCATCGCGAACTGGGCCCTCGTCGCGATCCTGCTGCGGATCAGCGACACCGCCAGGCGGCCGGCGCCCAGCCCCGCCCCCTCCCCCGACGCCGAAGCGACCCAGGTGGTGCGTAGCCAGTGAACAAGCCCCTGCGAAGGGTCGCGGTCTTCTGCGGCCTCCTCGTCCTCGCCCTGCTGGCGCGGGTGAACTACGTGCAGTTCGTCCAGGCCGACCAGCTGTCCAGCGACATCCACAACCGTCGGGTGGCCATCAACCAGTACGCCCAGCCGCGCGGCGACATCATCGTCGACGGCAAGGCGATCACCGGCCACACCACCACCACGGGCAGCGACTTCAAGTACAAGCGGACCTACGTCAACGGACCGATGTGGGCGCCGCTGACCGGCTTCGCCTCGCAGGCGTTCGGCACCAACATGCTCGAGGGCGTCGAGGACAAATTCCTCACCGGCAACGACGACCGGCTGTTCTTCAACCGCACCATCGACCTGCTGACCGGCAAGGAGAAGAAGGGCGGCAACGTCGTCACGACCCTGAACGCCAAGGCCCAGGAGGCCGCGTTCAAGGGACTCGGCGACAAGAAGGGCGCGGTCGCCGCGATCGACCCGCGCACCGGCGCGATCCTCGCGCTGGCCAGCACCCCGTCGTACGACCCGGGGTCCTTCGCCGGCAACTCCAAGACGGACAGCAAGAACTGGACGGCCGTCGACAAGACGAACGACACCGACGACCCGACGCTCAACCGGGCGCTGCGCCAGACGTACCCGCCGGGTTCGACGTTCAAGCTTGTCACCGCGGCGGCCGCGCTGGAGAACGGCCAGGACACCGACATCGACGCGAACACCAAGACGCCGAACCCGTATCCGCTGCCGGGCACCCGCACCAACCTGGTGAACGAGGGTCACATCCCCTGCAAGGACGCCAGCCTGAGGGTCGCCCTGCGGTACAGCTGCAACACGGTGTTCGGCAAGCTCGGCGCCGACCTCGGCCAGCAGAAGATGCTGGACGAGGCGGAGAAGTTCGGCTTCAACTCCGAGCAGTTCATCCCCGTGCGGGCCGCGGCCAGCAACTTCGACAAGAAGATGAGCCCGGACCAGGTCGCCCTGTCCTCCATCGGCCAGTTCGACACCGCCGCCACCCCGCTGCAGATGGCCATGGTCGCCGGCGCGATCGCCAACAACGGCACGCTGATGAAGCCCTACGAGGTCGACAAGCTCGTGGCGCCCAACCTCAGCACCATCGCGCAGACCAATCCCAGCGAGATGAGCAAGCCGCTCACCCCGGAGAACGCCCAGAAGCTCCAGTCCATGATGGAGACGGTCGTCAACCAGGGCACCGGCACCAACGCCCAGATCCCCGGGGTCCGGGTGGGCGGCAAGACCGGTACCGCGCAGCACGGCGTCGGCAACGACAAGGCGCCCTACGCGTGGTTCGTCTCCTACGCCATGACCGACCAGGGCTCCCCGGTCGCCGTGGCCGTGGTCGTCGAGGACGGCTCCGCCAACCGCGACGACATCACCGGTGGCGGCCTGGCCGCGCCCATCGCCAAGAAGGTCATGGAGGCGGTCCTCAACAAGTGACGGGCGAGTGAGACGGACATCACGTCCCTGACGGGCGGCGGCCAGGTACCGGTCAGGTATCAGCAGGACGCTTGGACGAGGTTGCATGCGACACGCCCGGTAACCTATGCCGGTGCAGGCACAGGGCACGGGTTTACGGACACCGGTTGAGAACGGGTTTAGGAGAGGGCAGAGCTATGGAAGAGCCGCGTCGCCTCGGCGGCCGGTACGAGCTGGGCTCGGTGCTCGGCCGTGGTGGCATGGCCGAGGTCTACCTCGCCCATGACACGCGCCTCGGCCGTACCGTCGCTGTGAAGACCCTGCGGGTGGACCTCGCCCGCGACCCGTCCTTCCAGGCCCGGTTCCGCCGAGAGGCCCAGTCGGCCGCCTCCCTCAACCACCCGTCGATCGTCGCGGTCTACGACACCGGCGAGGACTACGTCGACGGCATCTCGATCCCGTACATCGTGATGGAGTACGTCGACGGCTCGACGCTGCGTGAGCTTCTTCACTCCGGGCGCAAGCTGCTGCCCGAGCGCGCCATGGAGATGACCGTCGGCATCCTCCAGGCGCTGGAGTACAGCCACCGGGCCGGCATCGTCCACCGGGACATCAAGCCCGCGAACGTCATGCTGACCCGCACCGGCCAGGTCAAGGTCATGGACTTCGGCATCGCCCGCGCCATGGGCGACTCCGGCATGACCATGACCCAGACCGCTGCGGTCATCGGCACCGCCCAGTACCTGTCGCCCGAGCAGGCCAAGGGCGAGCAGGTCGACGCCCGCTCCGACCTGTACTCCACCGGCTGCCTGCTCTACGAGCTGCTGACCGTGCGGCCGCCGTTCGTCGGCGACTCGCCGGTCGCGGTGGCCTACCAGCACGTGCGCGAGGACCCGCAGCCGCCGTCGGTGTACGACCCCGAGGTCACGCCGGCGATGGACGCGATCGTCCTCAAGGCGCTCACCAAGGACCCGGACTACCGCTACCAGTCCGCCGACGAGATGCGGGCCGACATCGAGGCCGCGCTCGACGGCCAGCCGGTCGGCGCGACCGTCGCCATGGGCGCGATGAGCTACGGCTACCCGCAGCAGTACGGCGACGGCGCGGCCACCACGGCGCTGCCGCAGCAGGGCGCGGACCAGCACACCTCGATGCTGCCGCCGATGCGCGACGACGACGGCGGCTACGGCTACGACGAGCGGCCCGACCGCCGCCGGCAGAAGAAGAACAACAGCACCTCCACGGTGCTGCTGGTCGTCGCCGGCGTGCTGGTGCTGATCGGTGCGATCTTCCTCGGCAAGGCGCTGTTCGGCGGCAAGTCCCCGGGCAGCGACGCGGCCGTGCCGAACTTCGTCAACAGCTCGTTCGAGGACGCCCAGAACAAGGCGGGCAACGTCAACCTGACGCTCAAGAAGGACGGGGAGGCCTACTGCACCAACACGCAGCAGGGCTTCATCTCGGCCCAGACGCCGGCCGCGGCCGCGGCGGTCCCGAACGACAAGACCGTCCACGTCACGGTCTGCAAGGGCGCCGCCCCGATCGAGGTCCCGGACGTCAAGAACGACCCGATCGACGCGGCCCGCGCCAAGCTGATCGGGCTCGGGTTCCAGGTCAATCAGACGGCGCAGACCACCACCACCCAGGACCCGGGCATCGTCCTCGGCCAGGACCCGGCCGCCGGGTCCAAGAAGGCCAAGGGCTCGACGATCACGCTGACCGTGTCGCAGCAGCCGAAGCAGCAGCAGGTGCCCGACCTGACGGGCGTGCCCTTCGACAACGCGAAGGCCCAGCTCAAGGGCCTGGGCTTCACCAACATCAGCAGGTCGCAGCAGGACCAGCCGTCGGACACGGCCGCCAAGGGCAGTGTCGTGTCGCAGACGCCGGACCCGAGCGGCGGCCCGGTCTCACTCGACACCCCGATCGTGCTGACCGTCTCCTCCGGCCCGCAGCAGCAGCAGCCGCAGCAGACGATGCCGGACTGGCAGGGCAAGTCGGTGGGCGACATGAAGCAGATCCTCAACGCCATGAACCTGAACCTGCAGATCTCGGCGGTCGGCCCCGCCGGCAACCCGGTCGGCGACAACGCCCGGATCTACGGCAGCAACGTGCAGACGGGAACCCAGCTCCAGGAAGGCCAGCAGATCCAGTTCCAGGCGATCGGCGGCGGTGGCAACGGGGGCTGACCCCGGCATCACCCGCACGCACGAAGGGGCGGCCCGCACGGTGTGATCCGTGCGGGCCGCCCCTTTGTGCGCCGCCCCGGGGTGCGCCGCCCCCTGGCGGTGCGGCCGGCGGCCCGGCGGTCTAACGAAGCTCGGGAGGCAGGGTGCGCTGGGCGTCGACCTTCTGGGCGCGGACCAGCTCGCCCCAGACGATGTAGCGGTAGCGCGAGGTGTAGACCGGGGTGCAGGTCGTGAGGGTGATGTAGCGGCCCGGCTGGTTCTTGCCGGACTCCTTCGGGACCTGGTCGGTGACGTGCACGTTGTACTTCGAGGTCTGGTCGAGGACCTTGTAGACCTTGTAGACGTACCAGGTGTCCTTGGACTCGAAGACGATCGCGTCCCCGAGGTGGATCTTGTCGATGTTGTGGAACTTGGCGCCGTGGCCGTCGCGGTGCGCGGCCATCGTGAAGTTGCCGGTCGGGTCCCAGGGCATCGCCGAGGCGACGGGCTTGGTGTAGTAGCCGGCCACACCCTCGTTGAGCACCTTCGTGGAGGTGCCCTTCTTCACCAGGACCTCGTAGTTCTTCCCCATGGCCGGGACGTGCAGGAAGCCGATGCCGTCCTTGGTGTCCAGGCCCTTCGCGGGTATCTGCGGATGCTGTGCCCACTGCTGCCGGACCGTCTGCCCGGCCTTCTTCTCGTGGCGGTCGGCTATGACGTTGGTCCACCACAGGGAGTAGACGACGAACAGGGCCAGGATCAGCCCCAGGGTGATGAGTATCTCGCCGATGACACTGATCGTGGCCGCGATCGGTCCCCGCCCGCCCCGCTTCTCGCTGGTCACACTCTTCCGTTCTTGGTCGGTGTCGTCCCGCCCGGCTCAGCCCTTGCTGAGCAGCGCGTCTGGCTTGCCCTTGCTGCGCGGCCGCTCCTCGATGAGCTTGCCCCAGACGATCAGCCGGTTCTCGCTCGTGAACTCGGGCGTGCACGTGGTGAGCGTCAGGTAGCGGCCGGGTGTGGTGAATCCCGAGCCGACCGGGACGGGCTGCAGCACGCTCGTGTTCGTCGGCGGGGTGGACGCCAGCGAGCTGGTGACCTGGTACGTGTAGTACGTCGTCGCCGTCTCCACCACGACCTTGTCGCCGGGCACGAGGTGGTTGATGTAGCGGAACGGCTCGCCGTGGGTGTTGCGGTGCGCGGCGACCGCGAAGTTGCCCGTCTTGTCCCAGGGCATCGCCGTGTTCAGGGAGCCGTCGTAGTGCCCGATCATGCCGTGGTCGAGCACCTTGGTCTTGGACACGCCCTGCGCGATGGGGGCCTTGACGTCCAGCTTCGGGATGTACATGATCGCGAATCCCTGGCCCGGCTGGAAGGCGCCGGGCGCCCGGTTCGGGTCCTGGGACCCGGTCGCCCACTGCTGCTCGAGGTGGTTCGAGGCGCTGTTGGCCTGCTCGTGGGCGCGGACGTTGGTCCACCACAGCTGGTACGTGACGAAGAGCAGCATCACGACGCCGGCCGTGATGAACAGCTCACCGACGACGCGGCTGATGACGACCGCGGGGCTGTCCTTGGCGGCCTTGGCGGCCCGCCGGGCCTCGACCCGGCTCAGCGGCGCGGACGACGGCTGCGCGGCGGCCTCGGCGGCCGCGGGTGCGCCCGTGCGGGCGCGGGCCCGGTGGCCTCCGCCGCCCTGCCGCGCGGCCTTGCGGCGGGCGGCACGCCCGCCGTCCGCGGGCGGCGGTGCCGGGGCGGCGGCGCCCGGCGGCTCCTCCTCCGCGGAATCCGGCTCGGCCGGGTCCGGCCGCGCCTGCGGCCGGTCCGGGGGTTGCTGCGGGCCCTGCGGGTGCTGCGGCTCGGTGAAGGCCTCGAAGACCGCCGTCGCCTCGGCCCCCGGATCGGTCAAGGTCCCGAACGCCGTGGTGGTCTCGGCCTGCGGCTCGCTGTAGGCCTCCCCGTACGGCGTCGCGGCGGTGACGGGCCGCGGGGGCCGCGGGGGCTGGGCCTGAGGCTGCTGCGGCGACTGCGGCTGCGCGTACGCCTCCGCCGGCTGCGCCTCCTGCCGCGGCTCCGCGTACGGCGTGGGCGGAGCCGCCGGCTGCGCGGGCCGGGCGTACGGCGTCGCGGCCGGTGCGGGCTGCGGGCGGTCCGGGGCCGGGGTGCGGAACCAGGGCGAGGTGCGGCCGTCGGCGGGCTGGGCGTCGGTCGCCGCGTCGGCCGGTGCGGGGGGGGCCTCGGTGGGCGGCGTCGCCTGCTGCCCGGTGCCGGGCCGGGCGGCGGCGTGTTCGGGGGCCGCGGGCGGGCGGCCCGGCAGCGGGTCGTTGAGGGGGTCGTCGAGCTGTTCGACGACGGCCTTGAACTGCCCGGTGTCGTCGTACGACATCGGGCCGTCGGCGGGACGCTCCGGTCGGAGCGTGGTCACGCCCCGGCCCTCCCGGCGAGCCCGCTCGCCCCGACCACCGGGGCCAGTCCCCGCGAGCGGTCCACCGCGCCGGGATCGCCGCACTCGGCCAGCCAGTTGGCGAGCATCAGGTGACCCCATTCGGTGAGCACCGACTCGGGGTGGAACTGCACACCCTCGACGGCGGCGTCGCGGTGCCGCAGCCCCATGATGATCCCGTTCTCCGTCCACGCGGTGACCCGCAACTCGTCCGGCAGCGTGGCCCGTTCGACCGCGAGCGAGTGGTAGCGGGTCGCCGTGAACGGCGTCGGCAGCCCGGCGAAGACACCGGCTCCCTCATGGGTGACCAGGGACGTCTTGCCGTGCAGCAGCTCGGGCGCCCGGTCCACCACGCCGCCGTACGCGACCGCCATCGACTGCACACCGAGACAGACGCCGAACACCGGGACTTCGGTTTCCGCGCAGTGCCGGACCATGTCGACGCAGACCCCGGCCTCCTCGGGCGTGCCGGGTCCGGGCGACAGCAGCACGCCGTCGAAGCCGTCCTGAGCGTGTGCCAGTTCCACCTCGTCGTTGCGCAGCACCTCGCACTCGGCGCCGAGCTGGTACAGGTACTGGACGAGGTTGAAGACGAAGCTGTCGTAGTTGTCCACGACCAGGATGCGTGCGCTCATCGGACGGCGGCCATCCCGTTGTCGACGGTCACGTCGTTGAAGGGCAGCAGCGGCTCCGCCCACGGGAAGACGTACTGGAAGAGCAGGTACACCACGGCCAGTGCCAGCACGAGTGAGATCACCGCCCTCGCCCAGGCGTTACCCGGCAGATGCCGCCAGATCCAGCCGTACATGCCCTGCCTTCCCTGCCCTCAACGTCCTTGACTGCTCCCCGGAACAGAGTAAGGGGAGATCGGCCGCCAAGGGGGCCCGGCAGGACAAAGCTTCGGCATGGGCCGAGACCGGTAACAACGCGTCTGGTCAGGGCGTGGGCACAGGTTTCGCATAGGTCAGGTCGACGGAGCCGGAGTACCCCGGGAGGGTGACCCGGCTCTGCGAGCCGACCTTCCAGCCGAGCCCGTACGCCTGGACGTACTGGAGGTAGTTCTGGATGGCCGGACTGTCGTTCAGGGCCTTGCGGAGCTTGTCCTGGTCACCCACGGCGGTGATCCGGTAGGGCGGCGAGTAGACCCGGCCCTGGAGGATCAGCGTGTTGCCGACGCAGCGCACCGCGCTGGTGGAGATCAGCCGCTGGTCCATGACGCGGATCCCCTGGGCGCCGCCCTGCCACAGCGCGTTCACCACGGCCTGCAGGTCCTGCTGGTGGATGACCAGGTCGTTGGGCTGCGGGTCGGGCACGCCGGGGACCAGCGGCACCGCGTTGGGCGGGGCGTCGTTCAGGGTGACGCCGAGCGCCGGGCCGGTGAGCGGCGTGGTGCCGGCCGCCTTGTCCAGGGCCGCCAGCCGCTGCTTCTCGGCCGTGGTCAGTCCGCTGTCCGCGCCGGCGAGGTGATCGACGTCACCGCGCGCCGCGGCGACCTCGTTCTCCAGGCGTGCGTTCTGCGCGCTCCTGGCGCGGACGTTGTCCGAGAGCTTCGGCAGCGGGTCGTCGCTGCGGATGTCGACGCCCTTCGCGGTGTCGAAACTGGTCCAGAAGATCAGTCCGGCCAGCGCGAAGACTCCCGCACTGAGCACTCGCAGCGCTACCGTGCGGTGAGCAGGACGGGAAGAGGGGGTGGGGGAGGTGCCACCGGTTCCGGTCACCAAATACCCTGTCTCCTTAACAACCCGAGGAAGCACTACGCTAACGGACGCCCGGGAGCGAAAGCGCATCCGATAAGTCCCAGAATCCGCCCGGACACCCACCACACCCGCGCGGTTACGCAGCGCATCGACAGGAGAGTCCCTCGTGCCGAAGTCACGGATCCGCAAGAAGGCCGACTTCACCCCGCCGCCCTCGAAGAACGCCACCGCCATCAAGCTCGGCAACCGCGGCTGGGTCGCGCCGCTGATGCTCGCGTTCTTCGTCGTGGGCCTCGCCTGGATCGTGCTGTTCTACGTGACCCAGGGCAGCCTGCCGGTGGACGCCCTCGGCAACTGGAACATCGTGGTGGGCTTCGGCTTCATCGCAGGCGGGTTCGTCGTCTCCACCCAGTGGAAGTAGGCGCCCGTGCGCGCCAGCGCACAGCGCTTGTCCACACGGTTATCCACAGTGGGGAAAAGGTCGGAAGATCTGTGGATAACCTCTACGAGGTTGACGCCGGTACGACCGGTGGCCGCACGACGGGCCACCGGTCGTTCGTGCGTTCCGGGGTGATCTTGCCCGCTCTTTCCAGGGCAAACCCGTCACGGTGACCCTCCGCACAGCCGTTCCCACGTGCTGTGCACAACAGGGGGAACCTCACCCACCCGCTGTGGATAACGTGTGATCAACGTCAGGGACACGGCCTGGCGCAGAGTCAGGACGTGACCTGTGCCACAGCGATGGCGGAGACGGCGAGCGACACGACGAGCATCGCGGCGCACGTACCCCACTGGACCAGGTCCCGGCGGTTCCGCGGGGCGTAGAGCATCCCTATGGCCACGATCGTGCCGGTGACCAGACCGCCGAGGTGCCCCTGCCAGCTGACGTTGGCCCACGTGAAGCTGAAGACCAGGTTCAGCACGAGCAGCGCGACCACCGGCCGCATGTCGTAGCGCATCCGCCGCATGTAGACGGCGGTCGCGCCGAACAGGCCGAAGATCGCGCCGGACGCGCCGATGGTGAGCGAGCCGGGGGCGATGGCCAGCACCGCGGCGCTCGAGCCGAGCGCGGAGACGAAGTACAGCGCCAGATAGCGGGCGCGGCCCAGGCGCTGTTCGAGCGGGGCGCCGATCCACCACAGCGAGAGCATGTTGAAGAGCAGGTGCACCGGGCTCGGCTGGTTGTGGACGAACGCCGACGTCAGCACGCGGTACCACTCGCCGTCGGCGACGCCGCAGCCGAAGGTCGGCGTCCCCGGCCCGTGGCTGCACTTCGCGTACAGCCCGAGGTCGAGGGCCAGCCGGTCGCCGATCGCCAGTTCCAGGACGAAGACCAGGACGTTCAGGCCGATGAGGATCTTGGTGAACAGGAACGGGTCGGCGGCGATGCTGCCGCCGGCGATCGTCCGGGCCTGCACGTGGGTGCCGCCCTGCTGGCTCACGCAGTCCTTGCAGTGGAAGCCCACCGACGCGTTGACCATGCACTCCGGGCAGATCGGCTTGTCGCACCGGGTGCAGCGGATGCCCGTCTCCCGATCCGGGTGCCGGTAGCAGCAGACCGTCTGGTCCATCTCTCGTCCACTCCCCTGGGCGCGGCCCGCCCTGTGCGGCCGCTGAGCACTTTCGCGCCCCGTCCACAAGGACGAGCGGACGGGGCGCGGTGTTCCCGAAGGGTACGGGATCGGGGGGCCGGGACGGTCGGGAGGTGGCCCCCGCTCCCGGGGTCAGGAGGTGCGCTTCTCCACGACCACCGTCTCGATCACCACGTCCTCCAGCGGCCGGTCGGTCCGCGGGTTGGCCGGGGCGGTGACGATGGAGTCGACGACCTTGCGGCTGGCGTCGTCGGCGACCTCGCCGAAGATGGTGTGCTTGCGGGTCAGCCACGTGGTGGGGGCGACCGTGATGAAGAACTGGGAGCCGTTGGTGCCCGGGCCGGCGTTCGCCATCGCGAGCAGGTAGGGGCGGTCGAAGGCCAGATCGGGGTGGAACTCGTCGGCGAACTCGTAACCCGGGCCGCCGGTGCCGTTCCCGAGGGGGTCACCGCCCTGGATCATGAAGCCGGAGATCACCCGGTGGAAGACCGTTCCGTCGTAGAGCTTGGCCGTGGACGGCTCTCCGGTCCGCGGGTCCGTCCACTCGCGGGTGCCCTCGGCGAGCCCCACGAAGTTCGCCACCGTCTTGGGGGTGTGGTTCGGCAGCAGCCGGATCACGATGTCGCCGTGGTTGGTCTTGAGGGTGGCGTAGAGCTGCTCGGCCACTGTCTGCCTTCCATAGATCTGTGGTCAGTGGGCACAAATCCTCGCACGCGCGTCCCGCGGCCCGGCGCGTTCCCCCCGCGCCGAGCCCGCCCGGACCCGGTGAACTAGGCCGACTGACCCGGATGCCTTGCCGCACATGCCGTACCCGGGGCGGCCGGGCATGATTTCAAACCGGGTGGAAAGGCGAAAACCGTACGCCACCGAGGAGGAGGTTCCTGTGACCCGCAACGACAGCGTGCGCCGCGCGACCGATGTGACGAAGGACAGCGTGCGGCACGCCGCGGAGGTGGCGGCACCGTACGTGGCCACGGCCCGGGAGAACGCCGTGCTCTACGGCCGGCAGGCCGGCGTCTACGGTCGCCAGGCCGGCGTGCTCGCCCGGCAGCAGTACGACGCGCGGCTCGCCGCCCGAGTCGACCAGGCGCGCGCCCAGGCGCTGGCGGCCGTGCCGCCGAAGGCCACCGAGGCGGTGGAGACCGCGGCCCGCCGCACCCGCGACGGGGCGAAGGCGGCGGCCGACTACACCGCCCCGCGCGCCGCCGCCGCGGTCGCCCAGACCCGCGCGGTGGCTGGCCCGGCCAAGGACGAGGTGGTGGTGCGGGGCGCCGCCGCCCTGCAGGCCCTGCGCGGCCAGGTCACCGCGGCCGACATCGACCGGCTGGTGCGGCGCCGGATCCGCCGCCAGAAGGCGGGCCGCGCGATGCGCGGGATGCTCGTGATGACGCTCGCCGGCGGTGCCGTCTTCGCGGCCGCGAAGTGGTGGAGCAAGCAGGCCAACCCGGACTGGCTGGTGGAGCCGTCCGAGCCGACCGAGGTCAGCGACCGCGTCGAGCGCGGCACCACGCTGACCGTCGTGGACACCCTGGAGGAGACCGGGTCGGTCAACGGCTCCGGCCCGAAGGTGGACCGGGTCGACGGCTCGCCCGACGCGGGGCTCGACGCCGAGGTGGAGGCGAAGCAGGCCGAGGCCGACCGCAAGGACGACGAGGACCACTAGCGGCGCGGGCGCCCCGCCCGGGCGCCGGGTCCGCACGCCGGCAGGCGGTGGGCACCCCGCGAAGGGTGCCCACCGCCCGCCGCTCCACGGGGCGTTCGGACGGGCCGCCGCGGCCCGCCGCCGCTGTCCCGCCGTTCCGGCGTGCCGCCCGTCACACCGCCGGCACCGGCCGGTCCTGCCCGCCGTCGCCGGCGCGGGCCGCGGACGCCTCACCGGCGCCACCGTGCCCGGTGTCGCCCTCGCCGTCCTGCGGCTCCGGCAGCACCGCGGGGACGTTCCGCAGGCTCACCAGGGCGGCGGCCGCCCCGAGCGCCATGATCGCGCCGGCGATCACCGTGGTGGCGTGCAGGCTGTCCAGGAACGCCTGCCGTGCCGCGTCCGCCACGTGCTGGCCGGTGGAACCGGCCACCTGCGCGCCGGTCAGGACGCCGCCGCTCACCGACTCGCGGGCCGCCGAGACCTGAGCGCCGCTCAGCCCCTCCGGCAGCGTCAGGTCGCTGCGGTAGAAGGCGCTCAGCACCGAGCCGAGCACCGCGATGCCCAGCGCGCCGCCGAGCTCCATCGCCGTCTCCGAGATCGCGGCGGCCGCGCCGGTGCGGGTCCGGGGGGCGCTCGCCAGGATCGTGTCGGCGGTGACGGAGAAGGTGAAGATGATGCCGACGCCGTTGAGGACCAGCAGCGGCAGCAGGTGCGCGTAGCCGGTGTGGGCGCCCGACATGCCCAGGCCCACGGTGCTGACGGCCATCAGGGCCAGGCCGATGGCGACGGTGCGGGCCCGCCCGATCCGGGCGATGAGCACCGCGCACAGCGGCGCCGCGAACGCCGCGGACAGCGGGCCGGGCAGCAGCGCCAGCCCCGCGGTGAGCGGCGACCAGCCGCGCACCACCTGGAAGTACAGGGAGAAGCCGAGCGACAGCGTGGACGAGGTGAACATCGTGACGACGTTGGCGCCGATCGCACCGGAGAACGCGGCGTTGCGGAACAGCCGCAGCTCCAGCAGCGGTTCGGCGATCCGTGTCTGGCGGCGGAAGAACGCGGCGAGGGACACGGCGCCCACCGCCGCCGCGATCCACACCGCGTGGGAACCGGCGCCGTCGCGGGCCGCGGTCTTGATCGCGTAGATGACGCCGAACAGGCCGGCGACCGACAGCGGCACGCTCGCCCAGTCCAGCCGGCCCGGGCGCGGGTTGCGCGACTCGGGCAGCACCAGCACGCCCGCGACCAGGACCAGCGCCATCACCGGCACGTTGATCAGGAAGACCGAGCCCCACCAGAAGTGGTCGAGCAGCAGGCCGCCGACGACCGGGCCCAGGGCGAAACTGGCCGCGGCCACCCCGCTGCTCACCCCGATCGCGGTGGTGCGCTCCCTGGGGTCGGTGAACGCGGCCCGCACCAGGGACAGGGTCGACGGCATGATCGTCGCACCCGCCAGGCCCAGCAGCGCCCGCGCGGCGATCAGCGTCTCGGGACTGCCCGCGTACGCGGTGAGCGCGGACGCGGCGCCGAATCCGGCGACGCCTGCCAGCAGCAGCTTCTTGCGGCCGATCCGGTCGCCGAGGTTGCCCGCGACGATCAGCAGGCCGCCGAGGACGAAGCCGTAGACGTCGACGATCCACAGCAACTGGGTGGAGGAGGGGTGGAGCCGGCGGGCCAGCGACGGGACCGCGTAGTTCAGGACGCTGTTGTCGATGCCGAGCAGCGCCGCGGCCACGCAGCAGATGGCCAGTACGGCCCAGCGGCGGGCCCCGGCGGCGGCCTGCGGGGCGTCGGAGGTGGGGGCCTGCGCCCGCGGGTCGGGGGTCCTGCCGTTCGTCTTCGATGTCATGCCCCGGAGCATGCGGGGGCCCGCTGACCGGGTCCTGACCGCCCGCGCACCGCCCGCGCACCGCCCACCGTGCCCGCGGTCAGCCTGCGGTCAGCGGGCACGGTGGGCCATGCGCGGGTCAGCGCGCCCTGCGGGGCAGGTCGGCGGCGGATGCCGCCACCGGTGCGTGGAGACCCCCACGCGGGCCCGGAGGCGGCTCCCATGCCGACGCGGGCCTGGGGCGGCGCTCAGCGCGCTCGGACGTACGCGGTGACCAGGGCGGCGGCCTCGTCGCGCGGCAGGCCCGTGGCGGCGGCCGTGGCCGCCGCGTACGCCGCTTCGCCGAGCGCGTCGCGGGCCGCCTCGGCCGACGCGGCGGCGTCGGGACCCTTGAGCGCGCCGCCGCGCAGCGCCTCCGCGGCGCCCAGCAGCACCGCCGCCCGGTGCGGGTCGCCCTCCAGCAGGGCGAGGGCCGCGGCGGCCGCGGCGGTCTCGGAGCCGGCCAGCGGGAACTGCAGGGCGACGATGTCGATGGCGGCCGCCTCCCGGATGCGAGTCCTGGCCGTGTCCGGGTCGCCCTCGGCGACGGCGATCCGGCCCATGGCCACCATCACCTTGGACCGGGTGGAGTTGGTGGAGAACCAGCCCACCGGGCACTCCGCCAGCGCCTGCGCGCACAGCGCCCGCGCGGTGTCCAGGTCGCCGCGCAGGCGGGCCGTCTCGGCGAGGCCCAGGTGCGCCATGGCGAGCGTCTCAGGCGCTCCGGCCCGCCGGGAGAGCTCCACGGCCCGTTCGCAGGACGCCGCGGCCGTCCCGAGGTCGCCGGCCTGGCGGCTGTAGGCGGCCCGGTTGCAGAGGAGTTCGGCCATGTCGAGCGCCGAGTCGAGTTCCTCGGCCATGACCAGGGCCTCGCCCAGCAGGTCGGCGGCCTGCCGGACCTCGCCGCGGTAGTCCGCGAGGTCGGCCAGCACGTTGAGGCAGGTGATCATGCCCCAGCGGTCGCCCTGCCGCTTGAAGCCCGCGAGCGACAGCGTGCACTCGCGCTCCGCCAGTTCCAGGTCGGCCGCCACCATCCAGGACTGGAAGCCCAGTCCGAGGTGCCCGAGCGCCCGGAACCAGGGGTCGTCGTCGCCGGCGAGGAAGTCCTCCAGCGCGCCGAGGGTGTCCACGCCGTCCTCGGGCACGCCGGCGAACGGCGCCCACAGCAGCGTGAGCACGGGGAAGCGGCGGGCGAGGCGGGACATGTCCTCGACCACGACGGTCGCCGCCGCGACGTGCTCGGTGAAGCCCTCCGGTCCCGACAGCGTGCTGAGCACCGCCATCACGCACAGGGCGTACTCCTCCTCCCTCCCCTCCGGCGCGTGCGGGCCGAGGGCCGCCAGCACCCGCCGGGCGTGACCCGCGCCCTCGTACCGCACGCCGCGCAGCAGCCAGTACGTGGACAGCGCGGCGATCAGCCGCATCGCGGTGGGAACGTCGCCGGAGTCCAGGCAACGGTGCAACGCCGCCTGGAAGTTGTCGCGGTCGTCGGACAGCAGCCGCAGCCAGTCCAGCTGGGCGGCGGTCCGCAGCCACGGGTCGGCGGTGAGCGCGAGGTCGAGGAAGTACGCGGCGTGGGCGCGCAGGAGCGCGTCGGTCTCGCCGGCCTCGGCGAGGCGTTCCGCTCCGTACGCGCGGATGGACTCCAGCAGCCGGTAGCGGACGCCGCCGGAGCCGTCCGGCTGCTGCACGGTCACCAGCGACTTGTCCACGAGCGCCGCCACCAGGTCCAGCACGTCCTCGGGCGCGATGGCACCGTCCGCGGTCCCGTCCGGGTCCGGATCCGCGCACACCGCCTCGGCCGCGGCGAGCGTCCAGGTGCCGGCGAAGACCGAGGCGCGGCGCAGCACGGCCCGCTCGTCGTCGGGGAGCAGTTCCCAGGACCAGTCGACCACCCCGCGCAGCGAACGCTGCCGCGGCTCGGCGGTGCGGCTGCCGCGGGACAGCAGCCGGAACAGCGCGTCCGGGCGCACCCCGAGGCTGTACGGGTAGCCCTCGTCGCCGGGTCTCTCGGGCGCGGCGCCGAGCCGGTCGGCGATCTCGGAGACGGACAGCGCCCGCAGGCGGGCCGCCGCCAGCTCGATGGCCAGCGGCAGGCCGTCGAGCGCGGTGCACAGCCGCAGGACGGCGGCCGTGGTGGCCGCGTCGGCGGCGGGGTCGAAGCCGGGCCGGACCGCGGCGGCGCGCTCGCGGAACAGCCGCACCGCGGGGGAGGCGAGGGCCTGCTCGCGGGCGGAGCCCGGGGGCGGCACCGGCAGCGTCGGGACCGGGCTCAGCACCTCGCCGGCGATCCCCAGCGCCTCCCGGCTGGTCGCCAGGACGCGCACGCCGGGCGCACCCGCCAGCAGCCGCTGGGCGAACCGGGCCGCCTCGTCCACCAGGTGCTCGCAGTTGTCGAGCACGAGCAGCAAGGGGCGGCCGTCCAGGGACGCGGTGATCCTGGCGACCGCGTCGGGCACCGCCGCCGACGGCGCCGGCCCACCCGGTGCGCCCGGACCACCGGCACCCGCCGGACCGCCCGGGCGCAGCCCGCCTTCCCGCAGGCCGAGTGCGCCCAGGACGGCCTGCGGCAGCTCGTCGCCGCCGGTGAGGCCGGCGAGTTCGACGAACGTCGCATCGTGGGGACAGCGGCGGGCCGCCTCGACCGCGAGCCGGGTCTTGCCCGCACCGCCCGGACCGATCAGGGTGACCAGGCGCCCGCCCGCCAACTGGTCGTCAATCCGGTCGAGTTCCTCCTCGCGGCCGATGAAGCTGGTGATCGGCGCGGGAAGTTCATGGCGTGGGGCCAGCGACTCCGTGACGGCCGGGGCATACGGGGCGGCCGATGTTTCACGTGAAACATGACGCCCTGTGCCGGTCATGCCGGATTCGGGCCGTACCGCCCCATCCATCGATGTTTCACGTGAAACATCGCCTGGCCGGGCGCTCGGGCGCGGCAGCAACTCCGGGTCCCCGCGGAGCACCGACAGGTGCACCGCCGCCAACTCGGGCCCCGGGTCGGCCCCCAGGGTGTCGGCCAGGGCGCGGCGGGCGGTCTCGAACGCCTCCAGCGCTTCGCTCTGGCGGCCGCTGCCGTACAGCGCCCTCATCAACTGGGCCCGCAGCCGCTCGCGGAGCGGGTACGCGGTGACGAGTTCACCGAGTTCGGCGACGAGTGCCCGGTGGCCGCCCAGGGCGAGTTCGGCCTCCACCCGGTCCTCGACGGCGCTGAGCCGCAGCTCTTCCAGGCGGACCGCCTGCGCGGGGGCGAAGGGCGCGTCCCCGACGTCGGCCAGCGCGGGGCCGCGCCACAACCCGAGCGCCTCCCGCAGCAGGTCCGCGGCCTTCGCGGGCTCGCCCGCGTCCAGGGCGTCCCGGCCCCGCACGGCGGCCCGCTGGAAGCGATGGGCGTCGACGTCGACAGGATCGACGGCCAGCCGGTAACCGGCGGGGTGGCCTTCGAGCGGCACCGGCAGCACCTGGCGGAGCCGGGAGACCTGGGACTGCACCGCGTTGCCCACGCCGGCCGGCGGCTCCTCGCCGTACAGACCGTCGATCAGCCGCTCGACGGTCACCAGCCGGCCCGCGTCGAGCAGCAGCAGGGCGAGCAGGGCGCGCCGGCGCGGCCCGCCGAGCGCGACCTCGCCGCCGTCCGCGCCGATGACCCGGGTCGTCCCGAGGATGCCGAACATCACCCCCCGATTCTGTCGCACCGCCCCTGCCGCGGCTCCGGGATCGGCGAGGGCGCCGTCACTCCGCGGTCGGCTGCCCCGCCGGCCGGTCGCCGAGCGGGCTGCGGCCGGGCGCCCCCGACGATCCGTCACCCCGCCGCCGGCTGGACCCGTCCGGCGACCCTCCTTGGCCTGGCCGCCGGAGTCCTGCTGCTGGCGGCCTTCGTCCTCGTCGAGCGGAGGGTCGCCGCACCGCTCGTCCCGCTGCGGACGCTGGGCCGCCATGGTGACCGCCACCAGCAGCCTCCCGGACGCCGAACAGGGCCTGGCCGCCCTCTTCCTCCGCACCCGCGCGCCGCGCGCACCCGTGACCGGTTCCGCCGCCAGGGGAGGGGCGGCCGGAGCGGGACCGGCACACCGCCGCGCGCAACGGGGCGGCGGTGTGCGCCATCTGGCGTGGACGGTCCTGCGGCGGTGCCGTAGGACAGGAGCACCGCAGTTCTGCGGGTTCGCGGGGAGGGCGGATGACTGGCGAAGCGCTGCACCACTGGATCCTGGTGCTGGACCTGGAGACGTTCAGCACCAGGTCCGATCCCCTGCAGAAGTCCCTGCGGGCGGCCATGTACGAGGTGCTGCACACCGCGTTCGAGGACGCGGGCATCGACGCGCGCGAGATCGCGCTGGAGGACCGCGGCGACGGCGTCCTGATGCTGGTGCCGCCGACGGTGCCGCCCGTGCGCCTCGCGGGCCCGCTGGTGCGCGCGCTCGACGACGGGCTGCGGGAGAAGGCCGGCGTGCACAGCGCGGCCCACTCCCTGAGGATGCGGGTGGCGCTCCACCAGGGGCTCGCCGTGCGCGACCCCCACGGCTGGTCGGGCGACGCGGTCAACACCGCGTTCCGGCTGGTCGACGCGCAGCCGCTGCGTGACGTGCTGAAGGCGGCCACCCTCGCCCACCTGGCCTTCGTCGTCTCCGAGCAGGTGTACGACAGCGTGGTGCGGCACGGCCACCGCGGCCTGGACCCGGCGGCCTACCTGCCGCTGCGCTTCACCACCAAGCACGGCGAGACGATCCGCGGCCGGGTCACCGTGCCCGGGTACAGCGCGCCGCCGGGGCTGCCCGCCGAGCACACCGAGCACGCCGAGAGCACTGCGTACGCCGGGAACCCTGGGAACGCCGGAAACCCCGGGAACACTGCAACCGCCACGAACGCCGGGAACACAGCCGACGCCCGCGGCACCGCCGACGCTGACGGCACGTCAGCCCCGGACGCCGCCGCGGCGCCGGCCGCCTCCGGTGCCGCGTCCGCCGCGCCGCGGGGCGCCGCGCCCTCCGGCCGGGTGACCCACATGCAGATCACCACGGTGCACGGCGACGTCGTCGGCCAGGACAAGCACGTCCACGGCACGGGACCGGTGTCGTGACCACAGCGACCACCACAGGAGGCACCCCGCCGCCCGGCGGCGGGGCAGCGCCCGGGGCGTCGGGGGTCGCTCCGGGCGCCGGGGGAACGCCGGCCCCTCCGGCGCAAGGAGCCACTCCAACGGGCTCCGACGCGGGAGGGGCCGGCGCTCCGGACACGCAGGCCCACGGGGGCGGTGCCGACGGCGCGGGCGGTGCGCCAGCGTCCGGCCCCGGCGCCGACCGGGTCGGCCCCGGCGAGGACGCCAGCGCCGCCACCGACCGCCTGGGCCAGGGCTCGCACCTCCACAACCACCTGCGCAACGCGTTCGCGAACGTCGAGGGCGACGTCGTCGGCGGCGACAAGTACATCTACCTGCTCGGCGGCCGCCGGGACCGGCTGCGCCCGCTGTCACCGGCGGTGCGCGACCGCATCCGCCACGCGTACGAGGACGCGCCCGGCATCGAGGACGCCCGTGCGGCGCTGCACCGGGAGGGCATCGTCATCCTGCGGGGGCCCGCGGGATCGGGCAGGACCGCCACCGCCGTGCGCCTTCTGACGCCCTGCCGGGGGACCATCTACCACCTGGACAGCCAGGTCGACTTCGGCTCGCTCGTGGACCGGATCGACAGCGGCGAGGACGGCGCCGCCACCGGGGTCGAGGCCGGCGCGGGCTTCCTGCTGGACCGGCCCGCCGACGTGGCCAACCTGCGCGGCGAGGTCTACCAGCGGCTGCAGACCTCACTGGCCGCCGCCGGCGCCTTCATGGTGGTGGTCGTGGCGGACACCGACGTCGCCGACAGCGAGGTGCTCTCCGGCGTGGTGGACCTGACCGGGCCGCCCGATCCGCGCGGCATCGTCGCCCGCTACCTGCGGTGGCGGCTGGGCGTCGCCGCCACCGAGCAGATCCTCGCCGACCGGGACGTCGAGGCGCTGCTGGACGAGCACCTGGACCGGGGGCCGTCGTGCCGGGTCGCCGCCGACCTGGCGACCGCGCTCCACGACGAGTTCTCCTCGGGGGACCCCGACCTGGGCCTGATCAAGGAGCGGATGGCCCGCAAGGGCCTGGAGACCTTCGAGATCTGGGCGGACGGCCTGACCGAGCCACCCGTACGCTGCCTGTCCCTCGCCCTGGCCGTGCTGAACGGCCTGCCGCAGGAGGAGATCGCCCGGGCGGCCCGCGCGCTGCTGCGGCGGCTGGACGCGACGCGTTCGCCGGCCCACCCGGGACAGGACGAGGCCGGCTACACGAAACTGCCGCCGCGGGACCCGATGGGCGTTCCGCTGCGCAAGACGCTGGCCCGGCTGCGCGCCCGCCGGACCGTCGCCACCGCGGGCCGGCGGGACGGCAGCCCCACCGGGGGGGCTCCCGTGGTGTGCCTGGCCTACCAGGAGCCGGACTACCCGCGCCGGGTGATCGCCCACGCGTGGTCCGAACTGTCCCTGCAGGAAACGCTGCTGGAGTGGCTCGGCGAACTCGTCGGCGGGGCGTCGCAGGAGGTGTCGGTGTACGCGGCGGTCGCCCTGGGCGGGCTGCTCGCGGACGCGTTCCCGTACATCGCCGAGAACGTGCTGCCGCGCTGGGCGCACCACGACGACTTCCGGTACCGCAACGCGGTCGGCTACGCGCTGGCCGCCGCGAGCCGCAACCCGGCGCTGCTGCCCGACATCAGGGCGCTGGTCGGCGAGTGGTACGCGAACCGGTCGCGTCCCCTGGGCCAGGCGACCGCGGCCCGCGTGCACGGGCTGACGCCGCTGTCCGCGGACACCAGCCAGTCCGTCAACGCCCTGTCGCGGCTGTCCCAGGTGGACCACGTGAAGGTCGCGGTGGCGATCGGCTACGCCTACACCGACCTGCTCGCCGAGGACAGCCACGCGGCGCCCTTCGTGCTGAGCGCGCTCACCTCCGGCCTCGACGACCCGCTGAAGCGCCCCACCTGCCTGCTGGCCTTCCTCGTCGTCGCCGTGCAGTCGGTGGTGGACGACTCACAGCCCGGCGCCCCGGACGGGGACGGCTGGCCGATGCTGCTGTCGCTGCGGTCGAGCCGGCCGGAACTGGTCGTGCCGCTGCGGGTGTTGTGGCGCGAGGCGCTGAGCCGGCCGTACTTCAACCGCCAGGCGGAGTCGACGCTGAAGACGTGGGCCGGGCTCGCCGAGGCGGACGAGCGCCTGCGCCCGGTGTTCCTGGCGATGCTCGAGGACGTGGTGGCCGGCGACCGCCGCTCCACCGCGATCGTCCGCCGCTGCGCGGAGACGTGGAACGACCGCGAGGAGCTGGCGCCGCTGCCGCTCACCGCGTGGGCCGTGAACAAGATGCTCGTGCAGAGGGGACTGACATGACCGCGCCGCTGCCGCTGATCTCCAGCGTCGATCTGGTGCCGAGGGATCGCTACCGGGAGTGGTGGGACGAGCACCGCAACGTCGCCATCGTGCACCGGGCGGTGGACGGCACGCTCACCGTCGGCACCAGCACCACCCCGTCCTTCTGGGACAAGGTGTTCGGCCGGGCGGGCACCCGGCTGGCCGTCGACGTCAGCGACCACCGGCGGCAGGCCGCGGTCACCCGCACCCCGCTGCCCTGCAGCGACCAGGCGCACCGTTTCGCCGCCCGCTTCGACGTCGGCTTCCGGGTGCACGACCCCGCGAAGGTGGTGAGCCGCAACATCCCCGACGCGCTGCCCGTCGTCTACGGGCACGTCGTCCACCAGATCCGCACCATCGCGCGGGCGTTCCCGATCGACGAGGCGGGCCGGGCCGAGGACGCCGTCAACCGCGCCTTCCAGCACGGAGTCGAACTGCCCGAGGGCATCACCATCTACCTCTGCCAGGTCCACATCGAACCCGACCAGGCCGCGACCGAGTACGTCAGGGCGCTGCGGACCGCGCAGCGGGACCGCACGCTCGGCCAGCACCGGCACGACTCGCTGGTGGCGGCCGCGAACTCGGAGCAGGCCCTCGAGGACATCAAACTCGACGGCGAAATGGCCCGCGACCACCGGCGCGGCGCCGCCCTGGCCGGGATGAGCTGGGACATCGAGGGCCTGATCAGGCAGCACCTGATCAAGCACCCCCAGGACACGGACCGGGCGATGCAGCTGCGCATCGAGTGGGAGAGCGGCCAGGCGGCCCGCTGGGAACTGGGCGCCGAGCGCAACGAGCAGATGTTCCGGTTCCTGGTCGAGAAGGACTTCTTCCGCCCGGCCGACGTGGCGGCGCTGTACTCCGGCGGTTCCGGCGGCGGCTCGCCGTGGACGCCCCCCGCGGGTATCGCGCCCGCCCCCGACGGGCCCCGGCCCGCCCCGACCGCGCCGGTGCTGTGGGGCAGTGCCGCACCGGCCGGTGCGGCGCCCGCCGGCGGCGGCCCGGCGAAGCCGGCGCTGGTGGTGCCGGTCTACGTGCTCGTGGACGTGTCGCAGTCCGCTGCGCCCTTCACGGCCGGGTTCAACGACGCGCTGAGGTCGCTGCACACCGCGCTCGCGCAGAGTCCCGACGTGGCCGCCGGGATCCGCCTGTCGGTGGTCGGCATCGCCGAACGCCCCGACATGCGACTGCCGTTGACGCAGATCGGCTGGGGCACCGATGTCCCGCACCTGTCGGCGGGCGGCGGCCTGAACCTCGGCGCGGCCTTCGACGCGCTGCTCGACCTGCTGCCCGGTGACGTGGACGCGCTCAAGCACGGCGGCGGCCGCGCGCACCGGCCGGTCGTGTTCCTGGTGACGGCCGCCCCGCCGCAGGACGGCGCCGCGTGGCCGCAGGCCCAGCAGCGCCTGGGCGGCCACCCCTACGCGCCCCGGATCGTCGCCTGCGGCCTGGGCGAGAGCGACGCGCGCGCGGTGCTGCGCTGCGCCTCCTCACCCGAGCTCGCCTGCGTCGCCGTCCCGGGCGCCGACGTGGCGGACCAGGCCGCGGCCTTCTCCGCGCTGCTGCAGAACACCGTGCTCCGCCTGGGCCGCGGAGTGCTCGCCGGTCACCCCGACCTCGTCGCGGAGTGCCCCCAGGGGCTGCGACCGGCCGCCTCCGCCACCTGACCGCGCGGCGTCAGCCCGCCGCTTCCCGCCGCACCAGACCGAAGGATCACCGCCGTGTCCGACAACCGCGGGTCTCTGCTTCCCGTCTACGTACTCGCCGACGAGTCCGGGTCGATGACCCCGCACCTCGGCGAACTCAACAAGGGGCTGCAGTCCCTCTACGAAACGATGCTCACCGAGCCGATGGCCGCGGCCAAGGTGCGGCTCACCGTGCTCGGCTTCGCCGACGACGTCGCGACCTACACCGAACTCGCCGACCTGCGCAGCGAGTACAAGCCGCCGGAGCTGTCCACCCGCGGCAGCACCAGCTACGCGGCCGCGTTCACCGCCGTGCTCAACCGGCTGCCCCACGACATCGGCCGGCTCAAGGCGGAGGGGTACCGGGTGCACCGGCCGGCGGTGTTCCTGCTGAGCGACGGGATGCCCAACGCCGGGCAGGACTGGCGCACACCGCACCGGCAGCTCTGCGACCGCGCCACCACCCCGGCCGCGCCGAACATCGTGGCGTGCGGCATCGGCGGGGCGTCGCCCGAGGTCATGCTGGAAGTGGCCTCCACCGCGGAGTTCGCGCTGGTCTCCAAGCCCGCCGCGGATCTCGGCAAGGCCATCTCCTCGTTCTTCGTCGCCCTCACCAAGAGCATGGTGGAGTCGGGCCGCAGCCTCGCCGCCGGCAACGCCGAACTGATCGTCACCAAGCCCGAGGGCTTCAGCATGGCGATCGACGAGGTCTGAGATGCCGGAACCGTACGGCCCGGATCCGCGCGACGAGGGCCTGGGCATCAGCGACTGGGAGCGCAGCGACGGCTGGCGCGCGGACTTCGACCCGCCGGCGCCGGCCGACTCGCCGGCGCCGCCCGCCCTTCCGGCCTGGCCGCGGCCACGGCCGCGGCCGCAGTACGACCCGCCGGAGGATCCGCGGCCGGCACCGCCCGGCGCGCCGCCGTCCGACCCGCAGCGGTTCGCCGGCCCGCGCGCCGGCGAACCGCGCGCCGACGACCTGCCGGGCGGCGGACCGCACGGCGGGCCGCACGACAGGCCGCACAACGCCGCGCGGGCCGAACCGGCCGTCCCCGACTGGTCGGTGGTCGAGGTCGGCACGCCCGGCCACGTCTTCGAGGCCCGGCCGCCGGCCGGGTCCCCGTACCGGCCCGACACGGTCGTGGACGGCTGGTCGACCGACCTGGTGACCATGCGCCTGGCCTGCGTCCGCGGCTACGGACACCGCTACAGCGGCACGCCCCGCGAGGACGACTGCGCGGTGGCGGTGCACGAGGCCACCGGATCCGTCGTCTTCGCGGTGGCCGACGGCGTCTCGGCGGCCCCGCAGTCCGCGACGGGCGCGGCGCTGGCGTCCCGCGGCGCCGTCACCGACCTGCTGCGGCAGCTCGACGCGGACGTTCCCGCGCTGGACTGGACGCACGTGGTGCGGACCGCCGCGTGGAGCCTGGTCGCCCGGGCCGCCGGCGGCCGCGAACCCGAGTCCGCCTACGCGGAGGAGGCCGAGCGGCTGTACGCGACGACGCTGGTGGCCGGCGTGGTGCGGGCCGACCGCTACGGCGTCCCCGAGGTCCACCTCGTGCAGGTCGGCGACTCGGGGGCCTGGCTGCTGGACCGAGGCGACGGACGCTACCGGCGGCTGCTCGCCACCAAGGACTCCCACGGCCGGGAGGTGCTCTCCTCCGGGGTGACCCCGCTGCCGCGGGTGCCCTCGCCGCTCGCGCAGCAGTCCGTCGCGCTCGGCCCGTCCTCCGTCCTGCTCGTCGGCACCGACGGCTTCGGCGACGCGCTGGGCGACGGGGAGGGCGCCGTCGGCCGGCTCTTCCACCGCGGCCTGTCCGCGCCGCCGCCGGTCCTCGGCTTCGCCCACCTGCTGGACTTCTCCCGGGAGACCTTCGACGACGACCGCACGCTGCTGGCCGTGTGGCCGCGGCACCTGCTGCCGGAGCCCCGGCGGTGAGCGGCACGACGCCCGGCACTACGCCCCGGGTGCGGCTGGGCACCCTCGTCCGGGACGAGTCCCTGGGCAAGGGCGGCCAGGGCGAGGTGTGGGCGGTCAAGGAACGGAAGATCAACAACGAGTGGCCCATCGCGTACAAGCAGTACGAGCCGCCCTTCCGGGCCACGGCGGACTTCGCGGCGCTGCAGGCCATGGTGGACCTGATCCCGTCGCTCGACCCCCCGGTGGGGCGCTGGCTGTGCGAGCGCAGCGCGTGGCCGGCGGCGGTGGTCGAGGACGACCGCGGACCGTGCGGCTTCCTGATGCGCAAGGTGCCCGACGCGTTCACCCTCCCGCTGCCGGCCCCCGTCGGCCGCAGGGCGCTGTCCGCCTTCCAGTTCCTCTTCAACAGCCAGGCCTACCTGGACCGGATGGCGATCCGCGTCACCGACCTGCAGCGGCTGCTGCTGCTCCAGGACCTGGCCGGGCTGATGGGCCGCCTGCACGAGCTGGGCGTGGCCGTCGGCGACCTGTCGGCCAACAACCTGCTGTTCTCCCTCGACCCGCGGCCGGCCTGCTTCTTCATCGACTGCGACGCCATGCGGCTGCGCGGACGCAGCGTGCTGCCGCAGGTCGAGACCGCGGGCTGGCACGTGCCACAGCCGAAGACCGAGGAACTCGGCACGCCGCAGAGCGACCGCTACAAGTTCGCCCTGCTCGCCCTCCGGCTCTTCCTGGGGGAGCAGGAGGGCACCGACACCGGTGAACTGGCGCGGGTCGATCCGGCGCTGGCGCAGCTCGCGACCCGGGGGCAGTCGGGTGACCGGGACCAGCGGCCGGCGATGGGCGAGTGGGCCGCCGCGCTGGAGCAGGCGATCGCCCGCAACCCCCAGGGCCGCCCGCCCCGCACGGTTCCCGCGGCGCCGCGGCCGGCCACCCCGCCGGCCGGGCACGCCGCGACGGGGGCGCGGGCCGCGGCCGGCGCGACCGTGCCGCCGCAGCGCGTGCCGCCGCGGGCGACCGGCGGGCCCGGCGGTACGGCGCCGCCGAAGAAGAGCCGGGCGGGTGCGACGCTGGCCTTCGTGCTGGGCGTCGTGCTGCTCCTGTTCGGCCCGCCGCACCTCTGGGCGCACCTGGCCCACGCGACCGCGGGCTCCGGAAGCACGACCAGCGCGGGAACGGACGGCAGCACGCTCTCCGGCGACGGCGGGGGCGGCGGATCGAGCACCGGCGGGTCCAGCGGCTCCGGCGGCACGAGCTCGGACGGGTCCAGCGGGTCCGGCGGGTCCGGCGGCTCGGACGGCTCCGCCGAGCAGGCCGAGGCCACCGCCGTCGACCAGCTGCTGCAGAAGAACGCCCACACCCGCGCCGCCGTCGGAGCCGCCGTCGCCTCCGTCATGAAGTGCGAGTCGCTCTCCGACTCCGCCGGGCTCTTCTCCCAGGCCGCGTCGTCACGCCGGGAACTCCTCGACGAGCTCGGCGGCCTCGACGTCAGCGACGTCACCGGCGGTTCCGACGCCGTCGGCAGCCTGAACACCGCCTGGACGGCCTCCGCGGAGGCCGACGACCACTTCCAGGCGTGGGCCGAGGGCCTCGAGAGCGACGGCTGCGACCCGAACAGCACCGCGCACGCCCCGGGCTTCCAGGAGGCCCAGGACGCGAGCGGGCGGGCCACCGCCGCCAAGCAGGCGTTCGTCGCCGCGTGGAACCCGATCGCCGACCGGTCCGGCCTGACCGACTACACCTGGGACGCCGTGTGAGCGGCACCCGGGAGCCGGATGAGCGGCGGCTACCCGTACCGCGGGGGCGGCCGGGGCGACAGCCGCGGGCCGGAACCGCGGAGCTCCCCGGGCGTGTTCGCCCGCTCGCGCAGCGCCCGCAGGTCGGCGAGTTCGAGGACCTGGCGGCCGGTGGTCAGGATGCCCTCGCGCCGCCAGTGCTCCAGGATCCGGCTGACCGTCCGCAGCGAGCTCACCAGCAGCCCCGCCAGGTCCTCCTGGGACAGCGGGAGCTCGATGCGCACCGAGCCGTCCGCGGTCCGGACGCCGTACCGTCCGGCGAGCTGGATCAGCAGTCCGGCGAGCCGCGACTCCGGCGAGGCCGACCCGACGGCCGCGCGCTGCCGGTCGGCGTCACGCAGCCGCTGCGAGAGCACCTGCTGCACGGCGTGCGCGACCACCGGACTCGCCTTCAGCATCGCGCCGAACCGCCCGGCGGTCACGACCAGCGCCTGGACCTCGATCAGCGCGCAGACCGACGCCGAACGGGGCCGGCGGTTCAGCCCCGACTGCTCACCGACCAGGTCGCCGGCGCTGCGCAGGGCGAGCACCGCGCGGTAGCCGGTGTCGCTGTCGGTGTAGACCTTCACGCAGCCGCTGCGCAGCACGAAGATGTGGTCGGAGCGGTCGTCCTGCCGTAACAGCAGGGTCCTGGGCGCGTACGTCCGCAGATGGCCGGCGGCGCGCAGCGCGTTCCTCGTCGGGGCGTCGAGGAGCGACCAGAAGGACTGGTCGGCTGCGGTTCGACGGTCGGACGTCGGTTCCTCGTGGGGCGTCATCGGTCAGCCCGTCGCCACCGCCAGCCCGAGCAGCCCGGCCCCGGCCACCGCGAGCAGCAGGGACTGGCGCACGCGGCGGTGCTTGGCCCACATGATGGCGCTCATCGTCACGATCTGCCCGGTGAGCGCGGTCAGCGGGTCGGCCTGCCCCAGCCGTTCGGCGAGTTCCTGCGGCGTCCACCGGTGCAGGTCACCGTAGAAGAGGTAGTCGTCGGGCCCCGGCCCCGGCCGCGGCGCGCGGGCCGGACCCACCCTCGGCAGCACCGCGAGCACGGCGGCGATCGCCGACAACGTCAGCAGTGTGACACCGGCCCACAGTTCGGCATGGGCCCACCAACCGGACAGCCCGCCGAACCCGCGCCCCGTGCTCGACGTCGCCCCGACCCCCGCCAGCAGGGCGGACTCGATCGTCAGCGCGAACGACGCCTTGGCGTCGATCCGCCCGGTCCACTCGGCCAGCGAGGCGTGTAATCGCCAGGCCGTAGCCACGGCCTCCTCCTGCCCCATCGCGCCCTCGTTCCTCCCCCAGCGCCGAACTTTCATCATAGCGACGGCAGTTCACCCGCACCTGTGCCGAACGAGGAAGTGGATCCGGACCAACCCCGTGTGCTATCGGGGCGCGCGGCCGGGCGGGGGCGCGAGAGGCGGTCTTATGGTGGAAGGACAGGTTGCCGGCGCGCGTCCCCGCCGCCATCTACCGGAGCGGCCCCTCGGACAGCGCCCCGTCGGAGAGGTGATGCCACCATGGCCACGCCCACGAACACCCCCGTGCTCGACACCATCGCCGCCATGACCGTCGACTCCATCGAACGCTGCGGTCTCGACGACCGCGCTCTCGTCCTCACCCGGATCGCCGCGCTGGCCGCCATGGACGCCCCCGCGATCTCCTACGCCGCCCACATCGGTCCCGCCCTGCAGGCGGGACTGACGTCCGAACACCTCCAGGACGTGCTGGTGGCCATCGCCCCGGTCGTGGGCACCGCGCGCGTGATGGCGGCCGCGGGCAACATCGCCGAGGCGCTGGGGATCGCCATCGCGGTGGCGGAGGACGAGGCCGGGTCCTGACCCGGCCCGCCCTTGGCAGGCCCGCCGCGGTACCGCCGGCACGGTGGCCGCGCTCCTGAACCCCCTGTGTCGCCGCCGCGGTGGGGAGAGCGCCTTCTAGGCTGATGCGCCCCGCAGGTCCCGCATCCCACGAAGGGCAGGGCGCCCCGCATCGACCGTGAACGCCTCCTCAGGAAGCTGACGTTCTGGCTGCGTCCCTCGTTCGTGCTGCGCGTCCTCAGCCGCTTCCAGAAGATCGTGGGGTTCGACCGCTCGATGGCGCTGGCGTCCAGCGCGCTCACCGGACTCGCCCCGCTGCTGATCCTGACCGGCGCCGTCCTCGGCAGCGACGTCGCCGACCAGATCATCTCGCGCTACCGGCTGACCGGGGGAGGTGCCGAGGCAGTCAGGTCCGTGTTCTCCGGCGAGAACACCGGCGCCGGCGTCAGCGTCTTCGGCGCGGTCCTGCTCGCCATCTCCACGCTGAGCTTCGCGCGGGCCGCCCAGCGGCTCTTCGAGCAGACCTGGGAGCTCAAGCCGCTCGGCGTCCGCAACACCCGCAACGACCTCGGGTGGATCCTGGCCCTCGCCTGCTACACGGCGGTCACCGCGACCGTCTACGCCGCACTCGGCGGCAGCCGGCTGGGCATCGCGTCCGCGGCCTGCGAGGCACCCGTCACCGGCGCGTTCCTCGTCTGGAGCGGCCGCGTGCTCACCGCGCGACGGCTGACCTGGCGGGCCCTGCTGCCGTTCGGGGTGACCGCGGCCGTGCTGACCGCGGCGTACTCGGTGGTCGCCACCGTGTACTTCCCGCGCCTGTTCACTTCCCAGGCCTCCCGCTACGGCGCGGCGGGCGCGGTGTTCGGGACGGTCTCGGCGCTCTTCGGCGGCATGCTCGTCATCGTCGCGTCCGCGGCGCTGGGCCGGGAGGTCCGCGACGAACTCGACCGCATCCGGCAGGGGCGGCGGCCCTCGGAGGACGAGGTGCGCCGCCAGTGGGACGCCATCGTCCGCCAGACGCGCTCCCGCTGGAGATCGGCCCGCAGGCAGGTCCGCCGGGAGGCCGGCGACCCCGACCGGTGAGCCGAGGACGACGGTGGAGCCTAGGGGATTCGAACCCCTGACATCTGCCTTGCAAAGGCAGCGCTCTACCAACTGAGCTAAGGCCCCGTGACGCAGACAGCGTACCGGTTTCCCGGGGCGGGGCCGACCGGGTATCGGCGTCCGTAGGATGGTTTGCGATTTCGCGGACGCAAAGAGGAGTGTGCATGGAGACGCCCGCACCGGAGCCGGCCACCCGCGCGCGGGAGGCCAGGGAGCTGCAGCGGGGGTGGTACGGCGAGCCGCTGGGCGACCTGTTCCGCAGGCTGATCGCCGACCTCGGGCTGCAGAACCAGGTGCGCCTGGCGGGAGTGCTGGGCCTGTCCGCGCCGATGCTGTCGCAGCTGATGAGCGGGCAGCGGGCGAAGATCGGCAACCCGGTGGTGGTGCAGCGCCTCCAGATGCTCCAGGAGCTCGCCTGGCAGGTGGCCGAGGGCAGCACGGGGCCGACGGAGGCCGGCGCGCGGATGGACCAGATCAGGAAGTGGGGCGGCGCCTCCGTGCTGGGCACCGCCCACTCCACGGCCGGCCGGCCGGGGGCCGCGTCGCCGCGCGAGGTGGTCCACGGCATCCAGGCGGTGCTCCGCTCGGTGGCCTCCGCGGACGAGATCGCGGACGCCGCCCGCGCCCTCGCGCCCTCGCACGCGCACCTGGCAGAGTTTCTCCGTGTCTACGGCACAGGGCGCACCGGTGAGGCCCTGGAGCACTTCAAGGCGCACCAGGACTGAGCGGACGAGGGGGCGGACGCACACCATGGGCGAGGTCTTCGCGGGCCGGTACGAGCTGGTGGACCCCATCGGACGCGGCGGCGTCGGCGCGGTCTGGCGGTCCTGGGACCACCGCAGGCGGCGCTACGTGGCCGCCAAGGTCCTCCAGCAGAGCGACGCCCACGCGCTGCTGCGCTTCGTCCGCGAGCAGGCGATGCGGATCGACCACCCCCATGTGCTGGCGCCGGCGAGCTGGGCCGCCGACGACGACAAGGTGCTGTTCACCATGGACCTGGTGCGCGGCGGTTCGCTGGCGCACCTGATCGGCGACTACGGCCCGCTGCCGCCGCGCTTCGTGTGCGTGCTCCTCGACCAGCTGCTCGCGGGCCTCGCGGCCGTCCACGCGGAGGGCGTCATCCACCGTGACATCAAGCCCGCGAACGTGCTGCTGGAGGCCACCGGCACCCGCACCCCGCACGTGCGGCTCTCCGACTTCGGCATCGCGATGCGCAAGGGCGACGCCCGGCTGACGGAGGCCGACTTCGTGGTCGGCACTCCGGGCTACTTCGCGCCCGAGCAGATGAGCGGCGACGAACCGGACTTCTCCGCCGACCTGTACGCGGTCGGCCTGGTGGCGCTGTACCTGCTGAGCGGCCGGAAGCCGGACGCCCAGGCCATCGTCCAGCGGTTCGAGGCGGACGGCATGCCGCCGGCGCCGGTGGGCGTGCCCGCACCGCTGTGGCAGGTGGTGGGCACGCTGCTGCAGCCCGACCCGCGGGTGCGGTTCCGCACCGCCACCGGGGCTCGCAAGGCGCTCGCGGCGGCCGTCGAGCTCATTCCCGAGCCGGGGCCGGACGAGGAACCGGTCGAGGTCTTCGACCAGATCGGGCCGCTGCCCCCGGGGTTCGGCCCCGACGGTCCCGAGGGTCTCGAAGGTCCCGAAGGCGCTGCCAGGTCCGACGGGTCCGGTAGGGCTGGCAGGTCCGACGGCTCGCCCGCGCCCGGCGGCGGTGCCGTTCCGGCGCCCGCGCAGCCGCGGCCGCGGCCGCCCCAGCCGCGCGGACGCCACGCCGCGCCGCTCCCCGCGCACGAACCGCTCACCCACACCAGGACGCAGGTCGAGGCCCCCGCCGCCCGCCCGCTGGCCGGGCCCCTGCCACAGCCGCAGGCGCCCGAGCCGGGGCCGGGCCCCGGGCCGGTCCCCGCGTCCGCGGCCGACACCGCGTCCGTCCAGAGCCCGGCCGTCCCCCGGCCGCGACCGGGCCCGCCCGCCAAGGTCGTGATCCCGGTCCTCGTCCTCGCGGCGCTCTGCTTCGCGGTCGGCATCACCGCGCTCGTCCTGTCCTGACCCGCCGAACGGCCGCCCGCGGACCGGACGCCCGCTCCGGCGGCCCGGGGGCCGGTCCGGCACACGACTCCGTCCGCCCGCGGGGCAGGCGGGACGGGTCAGACCGCCGCGGTGGCGCGGCGGCGCGCCACCGCGGACCAGACCGCGAGAACCAGCAGCAGCGCCGTGCCCGTCCCGAACGCGGCGAACGCCACGAGCCGCAGGGCCGCGGCGTGGCCGGCCCCGCCGCCCGCCGTGGCCGCGGCGCCGTCCGCCGACGCCATGTCGTGCGGGCCGACGCCGATCCCGGCGGCCCGCGCGTCCCCGTCGTAGGCGGGCCCGGGCTGCGCCGCGCCCGCGACCTCGACCCGCAGCGTCACCGGCAGCGGCCCGTCCACGGCCTGGGCCACGCCGGGGTGGACGGTCACCGCGAAGTAGTACCAGCCGGCGTACCGCACCGCCGCGACCCGGCTGTCGTACGCGGTCCTGTTGCCGTACGCGACCCGTGCGAGCTGCTCGTCGAGCGAGACGGGCCGGCCCGCGTACGAGCGGTTGCCGCCGTCGACGAGCTGCCGGACGGGGCTGTAGGCGGTCAGCCGCACCCCCGAGGCGACGAACGCGCCGGCGTCCCCGTCGGGTGCGCTGGAGAAGTCCGCGAAGACGGTGACCTGCTGGCCCCAGTCCACCGGCACCTTGTAGAAGCGGGTCGCGCCGGCCGGCACCCGGTCCCGCCAGATGCCCGTCCTGACCGCCGCCGCCGTGTCGAACGAGGTGCCGCCGGACGCCTGGTGCGGGGTGCCGGTGATGAGCGGGGTGGGCGAGGCGCCGCCGATCACGGCGGGCGCCGCGGACGCGGCGGTGCCGGGCGCCAGTGCGGGCTCGGCGAACGAACGCAGTTCGAGCGGCCACGCCTCCGGGTCGGCGGCGCCGTCGGACGTCCGGTGCACCTGGAGCGTGTACTGGTCGGCGTCCTGGCAGACGTCCAGGCGGTGCCCGGTGATCAGCCGGGAGACGGCGGTGCCGATGGGGCGCGCGTCGCCGTCGTCCTCGAAGTGCGCGGCGCTCTGGTCGCAGTCGGAGCCGTCCGGGCCCTGCAGCTTCAGCTCGATGCCGTCCCGGAAGGCGACCCGCGCGCCGGCCGGGGGCACGGCGAACGCCGAGACGCTGGTGGAGGTCCTGGCGTCGAGGGTGATCCCGTAGAACCGGGTCTCGCCCGGCTTGATCGTGTCGCGGTAGGTGACGCCCGGCCGCATCGCGGGAGGGTCCGCGGTGGTCGCCGCGCCGGCCAGGACGGTGCCGCGCGGCTGCCAGCTGGCCGGGGCCCCGGGAGTCCCGTCGGCCGCCGCCCGCCCCTGGAGGGCGGCCAGCGCCAGTAACGCGGCCACCGCGGTGAACGTCGTGTGCCTCATGCCCCACCCCTGTCCGTTGGACCGCGGACCCGCCCCAGACCTCCTCGGACCCGCCTCGGACCCGCCGCGGACCCGCCGCGGACGCGCCGCTCGCGTCCGGCAACGACGAAGGCCCCGGCCGCTGGTGCGGCCGGGGCCCGAGAGCGCTCCGACGCCTTCCGGCGTCTCAGCGGGCTCTCACACGTTCGCGCCGGAACCCGCCGGGACCGTGTCAGTGGCTTCCGTCCACAGGTCCTGCTCGGCGCGGTCCGCCTGAATCTGTCGGTAGACGAACAGCCCGGCAACGGCGGCCAACGCGATCAGGAGAATCTTCTTCATGACGTGACCTCCTCCTTCTAGCGTGGGGACAGCATCTGACGCGCCCGACTATACACAGCAGCCGATACCGAACGGTGACCTGTACCCCCGGCACGCGGACACCCGCGGCCCCGGAACGCCGAACGGCCTCTCACTGGAATCAGTGAGAGGCCGTCCGCGCAAGTGGGGCTACCAGGACTTGAACCTGGGGCCTCTTCCTTATCAGGGAAGCGCTCTAACCGTCTGAGCTATAGCCCCGCGCTGCACCGAAAGATTAGCGCACGTGGGGCCCGTGCCCCAAATCGGTTACTCGTCCTCGGCCAGGGTGAGCTCGACGCCGCCCACAAAACCCGCGGAGAGGTTGTAGATGAAGGCGCCGAGCGTGGCCAGAGCCGTGGCCAGGACCACGTCGATGACCGCTATCACCGTGGTGAACGTGAGCACCCGGGGCAGGGACAGGAACGACACGAGGTCGAAGCCGCCCTTGCCGCCCTCGGACGTGGTCGCGTCGCTGATCGTGGAGCCGACGGTGCTGAAGACACCGATGGTGTCCAGCACCATCCACAGCACCGCCACGGCGATGATCGTGCAGATGCCCAGCGCGATGGACAGCAGGAAGCTGACCTTCATCACCGACCACGGGTCGGCCTTGGCCACCCGCAGCCGCGCCTTGCGGGTGCGCGGCGCGGTCCGGGCCGCGGGCCGCGGCCGGCGCACGCCGGCCGCCGCCGCGGGAGTGCTCCCGGGCGTGCCCGAGGGCGGCGGGGGCGCGTACGCCGACGGCGGATGGTGCGGCTGCGGCGGCTGTCGCGTGTCCGTCACAGTGTGTCCCCCCTGCTGCTGGCCGCTGACGTTGGCGGAGCCATGGGAACCCCCGGTCCTCCCGGTCCCATCCGCGGCGCCCGTGGCTCCACTCACGGCTTACTCCTCCGGTTCACCGGCCGCGGGCGCTTCGCCCTCGGCCCCTGTGTCGTGCTGGTCCTGCTCGTCCTGCTGATTGTGCAGGCCGTCCTCGTCCTGCTCCACCCCGACGGAGTCGAGGACCGTCTCCGGATCATCCTCCGCCTCGGCGTTCCGCGCGATACCGACCACGGCATCCCGCTTCCCCAGGTTGATCAACTGGACGCCCATGGTGTCACGGCCGGTTTCCCGGACCCCGCTGACCCGCGTGCGGATCACTCCGCCGCTGAGGGTGATCGCGAGGATCTCGTCGCTCTCCTCGACGACGAGCGCCCCCACCAGCGAACCACGGTCCTCCACGATCTTCGCCGCCTTGATGCCCAGGCCACCGCGCCCCTGGATCCGGTACTCGTCGACCCGGGTCCGCTTGGCGTAGCCGCCGTCGGTGGCGGTGAAGACGAACGTACCGGGCCGGACGACGTTCATGGAGAGAAGTTCGTCACCCTCGCGGAAACTCATGCCCTTGACTCCGGACGTGGCCCGGCCCATCGGCCGCAGCGCCTCGTCGGTCGCGGTGAAGCGGATGCACTGCGCCTTCCGGCTGACCAGCAGCAGGTCGTCCTCGGAGGAGACCAGCTCGGCGCCGATCAGCTCGTCGAAGCCGCCTTCGACCGGGGCTTCCCGCAGGTTGATCGCGATCACGCCGCCGGCCCGCGGGGAGTCGTAGTCCTTGAGCGCGGTCTTCTTCACCAGGCCGGACTTGGTGGCGAGCACCAGGTACGGCGCCGCCTCGTAGTCCTTGATGGCCAGGATCTGGGCGATCCGCTCGTCGGGCTGGAAGGCCAGCAGGTTGGCCACGTGCTGGCCGCGGGCGTCGCGGCCGGCGTCGGGCAGCTCGTAGGCCTTCGCGCGGTAGACCCGGCCCTTGTTGGTGAAGAACAGCAGCCACTGGTGGGTGGTCGTCACGAAGAAGTGGTCGACGATGTCGTCCTGCTTCAGCTTCGTGCCGCGCACGCCCTTGCCGCCGCGCTTCTGCGACCGGTAGTCCTCGGTCTTGGTGCGCTTGACGTAGCCGCCACGGGTGATCGTGACGACGATGTCCTCCTCGGCGATCAGGTCCTCGATGGACATGTCGCCGTCGAAGGGCACCAGCTTGGAGCGCCGGTCGTCGCCGAACTTGTCGACGATGGCCTGCAGTTCCTCGCTGATGATCTGCCGCTGCTTCTCCGGGGAGGCCAGGATCGCGTTGTACTCGTTGATCTTCGCCTGCAGCTCGTCGTGCTCGGCGACGATCTTCTGCCGCTCCAGGGCGGCCAGCCGGCGCAGCTGCATCTCGAGGATCGCGTTCGCCTGGATCTCGTCGATCTCCAGCAGGCCCATCAGGCCCTCGCGCGCGATCTCGACCGTGTCGCTGCGGCGGATCAGCGCGATGACCTCGTCGATCGCGTCGAGCGCCTTGAGCAGGCCGCGCAGGATGTGGGCGCGCTCCTCGGCCTTGCGCAGCCGGAAGCGGGTGCGCCGGACGATGACCTCGACCTGGTGGTTCACCCAGTTGCGGATGAACGCGTCCAGCGACAGGGTGCGCGGCACGCCGTCGACCAGCGCGAGCATGTTCGCGCCGAAGTTGGTCTGCAGGTCGGTGTGCTTGTAGAGGTTGTTCAGCACGACCTTGGCGACCGCGTCCCGCTTGAGGACGATGACCAGGCGCTGGCCGGTGCGCGAGGACGTCTCGTCGCGGACGTCCGCGATGCCGCCGACCCGGCCGTCCTTGACGAGGTCGGCGATCTTCTGCGCGAGGTTGTCCGGGTTGACCTGGTACGGCAGTTCGGTGACGACCAGGCACTGCCGGTTCTGGATCTCCTCGACCTCGACGACCGCGCGCATGGTGATCGAGCCGCGGCCGGTGCGGTACGCGTCCTCGATGCCCTTGCGGCCGACGACCAGCGCGCCGGTCGGGAAGTCGGGGCCCTTGATCCGCTCGATCAGGGCCTCGAGCAGTTCCTCGGGCTCCGCCTCGGGGTTCGCCAGGAACCACTGGGCGCCGTCGGCGACCTCGCGCAGGTTGTGCGGCGGGATGTTGGTGGCCATGCCGACCGCGATGCCCGCCGAGCCGTTGATCAGCAGGTTCGGGAAGCGGGCCGGCAGGACCGTCGGCTCCTGGTTGCGGCCGTCGTAGTTGTCCGTGAAATCGACGGTCTCCTCGTCGATGTCGCGGACCATCTCCATGGCCAGCGGCGCCATCTTGCACTCGGTGTACCGCATGGCCGCCGCCGGGTCGTTGCCCGGCGAGCCGAAGTTGCCGTTGGAGTCCACCAGCGGCATCCGCATCGACCACGGCTGCGCCAGGCGGACCAGCGCGTCGTAGATCGAGGAGTCGCCGTGCGGGTGGTACGTGCCCATCACGTCGCCGACGACGCGGGCGCACTTGTAGAAGCCCTTCTCCGGCCGGTAGCCGCCGTCGTACATCGCGTACAGCACGCGGCGGTGCACCGGCTTGAGCCCGTCGCGCACGTCGGGCAGCGCGCGCGAGACGATGACGGACATCGCGTAGTCGAGGTAGCTGCGCTGCATCTCCGTCTCGAGCCCGACGGGCTCGATGCGCACCGTCTGGCCCTCGTCGGCGGGGATGCCCTCAGGCATGACAGGTGGGATCTCGTCGGCCATGGGTGGTGTTCAGTCCTTTCGCGGGGTGCGGCAGTGGTCGGCCGACTCAGATGTCGAGGAAGCGGACATCCTTGGCATTGCGCTGGATGAACGAGCGTCGCGCCTCGACGTCCTCGCCCATCAGCACGGAGAACAGGTCGTCGGCCTGCGCCGCGTCGTCGAGCGTGACCTGGCCGAGCACCCGGTGGTCCACGTCCATGGTGGTGACCCGCAGCTCCTCGGCGTTCATCTCGCCGAGACCCTTGAAGCGCTGGATCGAGTCCTCGCGGATCCGCTTGCCGCTCTGCTTGCCCAGCTCGATGAGGGCGTCGCGCTCGCGGTCGGAGTACGCGTACTCGAAGTCGTCCCGGCCCCACTTGATCTTGTACAGCGGCGGGCGGGACAGGTAGACGTGCCCGGCCTCGACCAGCGGCCGCATGAAGCGGAACAGGAAGGTCAGCAGCAGGGTGTTGATGTGCTGGCCGTCGACGTCGGCGTCCGCCATCAGGATGATCTTGTGATAGCGCAGCTTGGAGATGTCGAAGTCCTCGTGCACACCGGTGCCGAAGGCCGAGATCAGCGCCTGGATCTCCTGGTTCTGCAGGATCTTGTCCAGCCGCGCCTTCTCCACGTTGAGGATCTTGCCGCGGATCGGGAGGATCGCCTGGTACTGCGGATTGCGGCCGGACTTGGCCGAGCCGCCGGCCGAGTCGCCCTCGACGATGAAGATCTCGCACTTCGTCGGGTCGTTGGACTGGCAGTCGCTCAGCTTGCCGGGCAGCGACGCGGACTCCAGCAGCCCCTTGCGGCGCGTCAGGTCGCGCGCCTTGCGGGCCGCGACCCGGGCGGTGGCCGCCTGGATCGACTTGCGGATGATGTCCGCCGCCTCGTTGGGGTTGCGGTCCAGCCAGTCGGTGAGGTGCTCGTGCACGACCTTCTGCACGAACGTCTTCGCCTCGGTGTTGCCGAGCTTCGTCTTCGTCTGGCCCTCGAACTGCGGCTCGCCCAGCTTCACCGAGATGATCGCGGTCAGACCCTCGCGGATGTCCTCACCGGTGAGGTTGTCGTCCTTCTCGCGCAGCAGCTTCTTGTCGCGCGCGTACCGGTTGATCAGCGAGGTCAGCGCGGCGCGGAAGCCCTCTTCGTGGGTGCCGCCCTCGTGGGTGTGGATCGTGTTGGCGAAGCTGTAGACACCCTCGCTGTACTGGGTGTTCCACTGCATCGCGACCTCGACGGACAGCAGCCGGTCCTTGTCCTCCGCCTCGATGTCGATGACGGTGGGGTGGACCAGCTCGCCCTTGCGCGAGTTCAGGTACGTCACGTAGTCCACGAGGCCGCCCTCGTAGTGGTACGCGACGGAGAGCGGCTTGCCCTCCTCGTCCACGTGGTCGGCGCGCTCGTCGGTCAGCGAGATCCGCAGGCCCTTGTTGAGGAACGCCATCTCCTGGAAGCGCCGCGAGAGCGTCTCGAAGGAGTAGTCGGTCGTCTCGAAGATGTCGCCGTCGGCCCAGAAGGTGACCGAGGTGCCGGTCCGGTCCGTGGCCTCGTTCCTGGCCAGCTCCGCGGTGGGCACACCCAGCTTGTACTCCTGCGTCCAGCGGTAGCCGTCGGTGTGGACCTCGACCGCGACCCGCGTCGACAGCGCGTTGACCACCGAGACGCCGACGCCGTGCAGACCACCGGAGACCGCGTAGCCGCCGCCGCCGAACTTGCCGCCGGCGTGCAGCACGGTCAGCACGACCTCGACGGCCGGCTTGCCCTCGGAGGGCACGATGCCCACCGGGATGCCGCGGCCGTTGTCCACGACGCGCACACCGCCGTCGGGGAGGATCGTGACGTCGATGGTGTCGGCATGGCCGGCCATCGCCTCGTCGACGGAGTTGTCCACGACCTCCTGGACCAGGTGGTGCAGGCCCCGCTCACCGGTCGAGCCGATGTACATGCCGGGACGCTTGCGCACCGCGTCGAGTCCCTCGAGCACGGTGATGGCGTTGGCGTCGTAGGACTTGGGGGTGTTCTCGTTGGGGTTGCCGGAATCGGCCACGAAGCGCCCTTTCTGGCACAGCACGGGCCGCCTCCCGCCGAGCGGGATCGGCCGTGTCGTCTAGCTGTCGTTCGACATGTTCCGCTGGGGCCCCTGCCGGTTGTGCCAGGGGAGGGCGGGTCTCGGATCAGTCTACCGGTACCGACGCCGCGAATGGGGCTTTGGCGGTACCTCAGTTCCCATGTGCCGCCCAAAACCGCCGTCGTCCGACTCCCTCCACGCGGACCCGGGCTCAAAACGGCTCACACGGGCGTCCAGGGCTTCCGGCTGTCAACCCGCGGCTACGCTGAGCACGGGCGCTCGCACACCAGGGGTACCAGGCCGCTCACCAGTACGAACGCGCCGAGGCGCGCGGCGGGTGGCGGTGGGGACGGGACGGGCGCACGGGGTGCGGGAGGCGGCGGACCGGGACGCGCCGCGGCCGCCGGATATCCGCGGGCTTGCCGGATATGAGACCGGTCACCCGTAGGTGTCACCGGGGCCGCGGCTGCCCGGTGCGCGCAGCCGGCCGTAGCTCCGGGGGGGACCGGCCGGGCCCAGCACCTTGATCGTCCGGACCGTGCCGTGCCCGAGATCGGCGTTCAGCCGCGCCACGAGCGTCGGCGCGAGCAGGCGCAGCTGGGTCGCCCAGGCCGTCGAGTCGCACTGCACGGTGAGCACCCGCTCGTCCTCGTCGTACCGGTCGGGCGCGCAGTGCAGCGCCACCTCGGGTCCGACCAGTTGCGGCCAGCGGCCCATCACGCCGCCCACCGCCGCCGGGGCCTCCCAGCCGCGCTCGGTGATCAGGCGGCTGATGGCCGCGCCGAGCGGCAGCGGGTCCCGGCCGTCGGCGCGGGCGCCGCTGCGCAGCCCGCCCCGCCGGGCCTGCTTCTTCTGCACGGCGGCCGCGCCCCGTGCCCGGGCCTGCTCCTTCGCGGCCCGCAGCGCCACCCGCGCCAGGTCCACCCCGGCGGGCTCGGCGCCCGCGGGCTGCTGGCCGGCGGGCTGCCCCGCCCGCGCCGCGCCCCCGGAGCCGTTCCCGGCACCGCCGGCCGAGCTCTTCCCCGCGCCGCTCCCGGCGTCCCGGTCGTGCGTCATCGCCGCTCCACCGTCCCGTCCTCCACCGTGAAGCGGGTGCCGGCCAGCACGTGCGGCACGTCGTCGTCCACCGCGGCCGTGACGAGCACCTGCTCCCCGGGCGCGACGAGTTCCGCCAGCCGCTCCCGGCGCCGCGCGTCCAGCTCGGCGAACACGTCGTCCAGCACGAGCACCGGCTCGCCGCCGTCCGCGCACAGCAGTTCGTAGGAGGCCAGCCGCAGCGCCAGCGCGTACGACCAGGACTCGCCGTGGCTGGCGTAGCCCTTGGCGGGCAGCGCGCCCAGCTTGAGGAGCAGGTCGTCGCGGTGCGGGCCGACGAGGGTCACCCCGCGCTCGATCTCCTGGCGGCGGGCCTCGCCCAGCGCCTCCAGCAGCCTGCCGTACAGGTCCTCGCGGCCGGCGGCCGCGCTGATCGCCTCGTCGCCCATGGAGCTGCGGTACTCCAGGCCCACCGGGCCGCCGCCGGGCGCCAGTTGCTCGTACGCCTTGTCGGCCAGCGGCTGCAGCGCGGCGACCAGGTCCAGGCGCTGCGCGAGCAGTTCCGCGCCGACCCTGGCCAGGTGCTGGTCCCACACGTCGAGGGTGGACAGGTCCGCGCCCTTGCCGCCGTGCCGGCGGGCCATGGCCGCGGTCTTCAGCAGGGTGTTGCGCTGCTTGAGCACCCGCTCGTAGTCGCTGCGCACCCCGGCCAGGCGCGGGGCGCGGGCGGTGATCAGCTCGTCGAGGAACCGGCGCCGCTCACCGGGGTCGCCCTTGACCAGGGCCAGGTCCTCCGGCGCGAACAGCACGCTGCGCACGATGCCGAGCACATCGCGCGGCCTGACCTGCGAGGAGCGGTTGATCCTGGCGCGGTTGGCGCGGCCGGGGTTGATCTCCAGCTCGACCAGCTGCTGCCGGGCGTCGTCCTGGGCGCCGCGCACGACCTGCGCACGCAGGATCGCCCGGTCGGCGCCCATGCGGACCAGGGGCGCGTCGGAGGACACCCGGTGGCTGCCGAGGGTCGCCAGGTAGCCGACCGCCTCCACGAGGTTGGTCTTGCCCTGGCCGTTCGGGCCCACGAAAGCCGTGACGCCCGGGCCGAGAGGGACCTCGGCCCGGGCGTAGGAGCGGAAGTCGGCGAGCGACAGGTGCGCTACGTGCATCGCGTGCTTGGCGCTGCCGCGCCGACCTCCCTGCTGTGACGTGCGGTGTGCGGCGGTCGCCCGCCGCGGGGCCTACTCGGCCGCGGTGACCGCGTGGCCGCCGAACTCGTTGCGGAGCGCGGCGATCATCTTCATCTGCGGCGAGTCTTCCTGGCGGGACGAGAAGCGGGCGAACAGCGACGCGGTGATCGCCGGCATCGGCACGGCGTTGTCGATCGCCGCCTCCACCGTCCAGCGTCCCTCGCCGGAGTCGTCGGCGTAGCCGCGCAGCTTCTCCAGGTGCTCGCTCTTGTCCAGGGCGTCCACCGCCAGGTCGAGCAGCCAGGAGCGGATCACCGTGCCGGACTTCCAGGAGCGGAACACCTCGCGCACGTCGGTGACCGAGTCGACCGCCTCCAGCAGCTCCCAGCCCTCGGCGTACGCCTGCATCATCGCGTACTCGATGCCGTTGTGGACCATCTTCGCGAAGTGCCCGGCGCCGACGCGCCCGGCATGCACCGAACCGCAGTCGCCCTCGGGCTTGAGCGCGTCGAAGATCGGCTGGGCCTTGGCGACGTCCTCGGCGGTGCCGCCGTACATGAGCGCGTAGCCGTTCGCCAGGCCCCACACGCCGCCGGAGACGCCGCAGTCCACGAAGCCGATGCCCTTGGCCGCCAGCTCCTCGGCGTGCTTCTCGTCGTCGGTCCAGCGGGAGTTGCCGCCGTCGACCACGAGGTCGCCGGGCGACAGCAGCTCGCCCAGCTCGTCGATGGTGGACTGGGTCGCGGCGCCCGCGGGCACCATCACCCACACCACGCGCGGTCCCTTGAGGGAATCCACAAGCTCCTTGAGGCTGTGGACATCGGCGAGATCCGGGTTCCGGTCGTACCCGATGACGGTGTGGCCGGCGCGGCGGATGCGCTCGCGCATGTTGCCGCCCATCTTGCCGAGACCGATGAGACCGAGCTCCATCACAAATCCTTCGTTCGAAGCGTTGGACACGTGCCTGCCTGACCTGAGCACGAGCCTACGTCGGCGGGTGCGTGCGCACTCAGCGGGTGGGCGGGACCTGGACCACCGGGCGCCCGGTGGGCGCCGTACGGGACCCACCCGGCACGACGCCGGTCCCTCGTGCCGGACTCAGCCGGACAGGCGCACCGGCATGATCAGGTACTTGTACGCGTCGTCCGCCTCGGCGTCGACCGCGGGGCGGCCGCTGAGCAGCGCCGGCTTGGTCGAGGTCGTGAACGACAGCTGGGCGGCGGGCGAGTCGATGGCGCTCAGGCCGTCCAGCAGGAACGTCGGGTTGAAGGCGATGGAGATGTCGTCGCCCTCCAGCTTGGCGTCGACCCTTTCCACAGCCTGTGCGTCGTCGCTGGAACCGGCCTCGAGGGTCAGCACGCCCTGCTCGAAGCTCAGCCGGACCGGGGTGTTGCGCTCGGCGACCAGGGCGACGCGCTTGACGGCCTCGACGAAGGGCGCGGTCTCGATCACCGCGACCGAGGCGAACTCGGTCGGGAAGAGGGTGCGGTACTTCGGCAGGTCGCCTTCGAGCAGGCGGGTGGTGGTGCGCCGGCCGGCGCCCTCGAAACCGATCAGGCCCTCGCCCGCACCGGCTCCCGCAAGGGCGATGGAGACGGTGTCGCCGCTGGTCAGCGACTTGGCGGTGTCCAGCAGGGTCTTCGCGGGGACCAGCGCGACGGCGGAGATGTCGCTCTGCTCGGGCTTCCACAGGAACTCGCGGACGGCGAAGCGGTAGCGGTCGGTGGCGGCCAGCGTGACCGTGTCGCCCTCGATCTCGATCCGGACGCCGGTGAGCACCGGCAGGGTGTCGTCGCGCCCGGCGGCGATGGCCACCTGGGCGGCGGCAGCGGCGAAGACGTCACCGGGGACGGTGCCGGAGGCGGTCGGCATCGCCGGCAGCGCCGGGTACTCGTCCACAGGCAGGGTGTGGAGTGTGAATCGCGAGCTGCCGCAGACCACCGTGACGCGGACGCCGTCGTCGGCGATCTCCACAGGGCGGTTGGGCAGGGCGCGCGAGATGTCGGCGAGCAGGCGGCCGGAGACGAGGACGGTGCCCTCCTCGTCCACCTCGGCCTCCACCGAGACGCGGGCCGAGACCTCGTAGTCGAAGCCGGAGAGGCTGAGCTTGCCCTCCTCCGCCTTCAGCAGCAGCCCGGCGAGGACGGGCACCGGAGGACGGGCCGGGAGGCTGCGGGCTGCCCAAGCCACTGCCTCGGCGAGTACGTCGCGCTCCACCCGGATCTTCACCGGAACCGCCTCCTGCTTGTTGCTGGCTGTCGGAGAACAGTCTGACGCACCGGACCGACACTCGGTGCGGGTTGGCGTCAAGCCGGGACAAGGCGGCGGTTCGCGTCCGGGCCGAGTTGTGCACAGCCCCCGCTTCGAAGCTTGATTCCCGCTCTCTACGTGTAGCAGTAGTAGTAGGGGGTGTGGATACCGTGGATAACCGGTTCCCCCGCAGGTCAGGCCACGTTTTTTGTCCACCGCGCCTGTGGGTGGGGGACGTGGACAACCGGGCCGTGCTGTGGACGGGCGGAAGTTGTGCACACCCGATTCACAGGGAGCCCGGGGTTCTCCCCAGCGCTGTCCCCAGAAATACCCGCGTTCTCCCCAGCCCAACCCACCTCCTTGGTGTGACGCCTTTCACTCGTGGGTGGGACAGGGTGCGTCGCGTTGCCGAACAGTGGACACAGATGTGGAGAAGCGGGCCTGAGCTGTGCACAACCCCGGGCATCCTGTGGGCGGGCGGTGGACAACCTTCGTTCCGCCCCGGGGGATGTCCGATCCGTCCACAGTCTGTGGATTCGCGTTGCCCACATATCCCCAGGCCGCTGAGCTGGGGATACGCTGCCCGGGAGCGGCGCACTGTGGAGGGAATCGGGACAACTCCGGTGTCCCCAGCCTGTGGACGACGGTTTCGCCCGGCATCTGTGGAGAAACGCCCGCAGGCGAAGAGAAATCGAACAGCGGGTCCCCGCGGGGGTGAACAACGAGAAGCGCCCCGGGAGTTGGACTCCGGGGCGCTGGGTTGTACACAGGGGGTGGATGGGTCTGTGGGGCCGTCGGGGGCCGTAGAACAGCCGTCAGAAGGCCGTAGGGGGCCGTAGGGGGCCGTTGGAGGCCCCGGGAGGACTCCCGCTCAGCTCTTGATGCGGTTGGTGAGCTCGGTCACCTGGTTGTAGATGGACCGCCGCTCGGCCATCAGCGAGCGGATCTTGCGGTCGGCGTGCATCACCGTGGTGTGGTCGCGGCCGCCGAACAGGGCGCCGATCTTCGGCAGCGACAGGTCCGTCAGCTCGCGGCACAGGTACATGGCGATCTGCCGGGCGGTGACCAGCACGCGGCTGCGCGAGGACCCGGACAGGTCCTCGACGGCCAGCCCGAAGTAGGCGGCGGTCTCCGCCATGATCGCGGTGCCGCTGATCTCCGGCACCGAGTCGTCGCCGCCGGGGATGAGGTCCTTCAGCACGATCTCGGTGAGCTGCAGGTCGACCGGCTGCCGGTTGAGGCTGGCGAAGGCGGTGACGCGGATCAGCGCGCCCTCCAGCTCCCGGATGTTGCGCGAGATCCGGGAGGCGATGAACTCCAGCACCTCCGGCGGCGCGTTCAGCTGCTCCTGCACGGCCTTCTTGCGGAGGATCGCGATCCGGGTCTCCAGCTCGGGCGGCTGGACGTCGGTGATCAGGCCCCACTCGAAGCGGTTGCGGAGCCGGTCCTCCAGGGTGATCAGCTGCTTGGGCGGCCGGTCGGAGGACAGCACGATCTGCTTGTTGGCGTTGTGCAGGGTGTTGAAGGTGTGGAAGAACTCCTCCTGCGTCGACTCCTTCTGCGCCAGGAACTGGATGTCGTCGACGAGCAGGATGTCCATGTCCCGGTACCGCTTGCGGAACGCGTCCGCCTTGCCGTCCCGGATGGAGTTGATGAACTCGTTGGTGAACTCCTCGGAGCTCACGTAGCGCACGCGGGTGCCCGGGTAGAGGCTCCGCGCGTAGTGCCCGATCGCGTGCAGCAGGTGCGTCTTGCCCAGGCCGGACTCGCCGTAGATGAACAGCGGGTTGTACGCCTTGGCCGGCGCCTCGGCGACCGCCACCGCCGCCGCGTGGGCGAAGCGGTTGGAGGCACCGATGACGAAGGTGTCGAAGAGGTACTTCGGATTCAGGCGGGCCGTCGGCTCCACCGCGCCGTGGGACGAGCCGGAGCCCCCGACGCCGCCCGGCGAACCGTGGCCGCCGTGCGATCCGCCGCCGGCCGGGCCGCCGAGGTGGCTGCCGCGTCCGCCGGGTCCGCCCGGGCCGCGGTGCGCGCCGGGTCCGCCCGGGCCGCGGTGCGCGCCGGGTCCGCCGAGCGGGTCCTGGCCGCCGTGCCCGCCGTGCCCGTCACCGTGGCCGCCGCCCGCGCCGCGGGGCGGCATCGGCGGCTCGCCCTCGCGGCCGCCCTGCTGGTACCCGCCCGACGGCGGTCCGTACGGCTGGTGGCCCTGGTGCGGGACGGTCGGGTAGTCGTAACCGTCGCGCCGGCTGTCGTAGGCGTCGCGCCGGCTGTCGTAGGGGTCGCGTGGGTCGCGCGGGTCGCGCGGGTCGCGCGGGTCGCGGTCGTCGTAGCCGGACGGCGAGGGCACGCCCCAGCTGCCGAGCCGGGGCTGCTGCCAGTCCTGGTGCTCGGGGTAGGCCGGGCGCATCCGGGGGCCGTCCGGGCCGTCGCCCGGGTCCTGGCGGTCCGCGTGCTCCCCGTGTCCGGGGTGCGCGAAGGGGTCCTGGCGCTCGGGCCGGGCGTAGGGGTCGGGGCGCTCGCCGTGCTCCTGGGAGGGGATCGACGTGCCGGGGGCGGGGGGCGGCGGCCCCTCCTGGTCGCCGCCGGAGGCCACCGCGATGGCGATGCCCACGGAGTGACCGAACTCACGGCTGAGCACGTCGGTGATCAGCGGCAGCAGCCGGCCCTCCAGCACGCTCTTGGCGAACTCGTTGGGCGCGGAGAGCACCGCGGTGCCGGCCACCAGGGCCAGCGGCTGGGTGCGCTTGAGCCACTCCACGTCCTTGGGCTTCAGGTCCTCGCTCTCCACCAGCAACTTCTGGAGAACCCGCGGCCACACTGCGGCAAGATCAGCAGTTACGTCGGCCACAGTTGCACGCTCTCTCGGTCGCTGTCCGGTGCTGAGGAACTCCCGCGAAAGTGTGGTTCCGGGAAGGGGCGGGAAGGGTACGGAGTTCAGCCACGGTAGTCAGGGCGGCAGGCGTGGTTCAAGTCGTTGTCCACAGGGTGTGTACAAATGGCGGGGTCGGCGTGTCCCGGGTTTGACCGGATGGCCTAGCCGCACGTACCGTATCGAGGTCGAGTTGTCGATGGCTGCTGCCGCCTGCCTACCGATGGGCGAAGGTCCTCCGGGTGCTCCTGGAAGATCGTTCAAAGCGGTGCACCTCTGGTCCGCGAACTTTCGTGGGCGCACGGTGACAGCCAAGCGACGTTCCGCAGGACACGATTTCTTCTCTGGAGCCCCCGAGTGAGCAAGCGCACCTTCCAGCCGAACAACCGCCGCCGCGCGAAGACCCACGGCTTCCGTCTGCGTATGCGCACCCGCGCCGGTCGCGCGATCCTCGCGACCCGCCGCAGCAAGGGCCGCGCCCGTCTGTCCGCCTGATCTCCTGACCACCTCAGGATGAGGCTGTGCTGCCCACCGAGAATCGGCTGAGGCGGCGGCAGGACTTCGCAGAGGCGGTTCGCCGCGGACGCCGGGCGGGCCGCCCGCTTCTGGTCGTCCATCTGCGTCGTGACGCCACTGACCCGCATGTGCCGGGGGGGAGCGCCCCTCCGGCACGTGCGGGTTTCGTCGTGAGCAAGGCCGTCGGCGGCTCGGTCCAGCGCAACCTGGTCAAGCGTCGGCTACGTCATATCGTCCGGGACCGTCTGTCGCTGCTGCCCCCCGGTAGCCTGGTGGTAGTACGCGCACTGCCCGGAGCGAGCAGTGCGGACCACACACAGCTGGCCCTCGACCTGGACGCCGCGCTCCAGCGGCTACTGGGGCGAAGCACCCATGGCGAAGCCGAGGGGAGGGTGGCGCGATGAAGTATCCGCTGCTGGCACTGATCAAGTTGTACCAGTGGACGATCAGCCCGCTGCTCGGTCCGGTGTGCCGGTACTACCCCTCGTGCTCGCACTATGGCTACACGGCCATCGACCGGCACGGCGCGATCAAGGGCACGGCCCTGACCGCGTGGCGCATCCTCCGCTGCAACCCCTGGTCGCCGGGTGGCGTGGACCACGTCCCGCCGCGTAAGCGACCGCCTTGGCACGATCGGCTGCGCCGCTACCTGCGGGGCGGCTCCGACGGGCCCGTCACGCCCGAGCCCACCGGACCCTCTCACGCACAAGGAGCCTGACCGTGGGGATCTTGAACCCCCTCTACGATGCCGTCTCGTGGATCATCGTCCAGTTCCACTCGTTTTACGGCCTGATCTTCGACAAGGACAGCGGCTGGGCGTGGGGTCTGTCGATCGTCTCGCTGGTGGTCCTGATCCGGATCGCGCTGATTCCGCTGTTCGTCAAGCAGATCAAGTCGACGCGGAACATGCAGGCGCTCCAGCCCAAGATGAAGGCGATCCAGGAGCGCTACAAGAACGACCGGCAGCGTCAGTCCGAAGAGATGATGAAGCTGTACAAGGAGACGGGCACCAACCCGCTCTCCTCGTGCCTGCCGATCCTTGTGCAGTCCCCGTTCTTCTTCGCGCTGTACCACGTGCTCAGCAACATCGCCAAGGGCAAGCCGATCGGCGTCATCCACGAGAACCTCGTGGCGAGCGCCCAGCAGGCCCACATCTTCGGCGCCCCGCTGCCGGCGAAGTTCGTCGACAGCGCGGCCACGCTGGCCCACTTCGGCGCCTCGGTCACCGAGGTCCGCATCGTCACGATCATCATGATCATCCTGATGTCGGCGTCGCAGTTCTACACGCAGCGCCAGCTGATGACCAAGAACGTGGACATGTCGGTGAACACGCCGTTCATGCAGCAGCAGAAGATGCTGATGTACGTGTTCCCGCTGATCTTCGCGGGCTTCGGCATCATCGCCCCGGTCGGTGTCCTGCTGTACTGGCTCACCACCAACCTGTGGACCATGGGTCAGCAGCTGGTCGTCATCCGCCGCAACCCCACGCCGGGCAGCCTGGCCTTCGAGCAGCGCCAGGAGCGGCTGCGGGCCAAGGGCAAGCTGGTGGAGTCGCCGGAGGAGGTCGCCGCCAAGGAGGCGGTGGAGACCGCGCGCGCCAACCGCACGCAGCCCAAGCGGCAGAGCAAGTCCCAGCGCAGTGGTCACGCCACGCACGGCACGGGTTCCGGCTCGGGTTCGGATGCGCAGAAGGCCTCCGGTGAGGACCAGACCGCCGACGCCGAGTCCGGCGGCTCCCCGTCGGGCGGCGCCAAGGCCCAGGGCGGCGGCAAGCCTCAGGGCGGCACCCCGAAGCAGTCGGGCGGCGGTGCCAAGGGTTCCGGTGGCGGCAAGACCTCCGGTTCGCCGCGGGCCGGTTCGCCGCGGGCGGGCGCCAACAAGGGCGGTTCCCCCAAGGCGGGTCCCAAGTCCAAGCCGGGCAACCTGTCGAAGAAGAAGTAAGAGGAGAGTCCAGGCGTGAGCGACGTCAACACCAGCACGGCACCCGACAGCGGCTCGTCCGCCACCCTGACCCGCCTGGAGCAGGAGGGTGAGATCGCTGCCGACTACCTCGAGGGTCTGCTGGACATCGCCGATCTCGACGGCGACATCGACATGGACGTCGAGGGTGAGCGCGCCTCGGTCTCGATCGTCGGCGACACCTCGAGCCGGGACCTGACCAAGCTGGTCGGCCGGGACGGCGAGGTGCTGGAGGCGCTCCAGGAGCTGACCCGGCTCGCGGTGCACCGGGAGACCGGCGAGCGCAGCCGCCTCATGCTGGACATCGCCGGCTTTCGCGCCCGCAAGCGCGCCGAGCTGGCCCAGCTGGGCTCCGAGGCCGCGGCCGAGGCCAAGGAGACCGGCCAGCCGGTCAAGCTCGACCCGATGACCCCCTTCGAACGCAAGGTCGTGCACGACGCGGTCGCGGCGGCCGGCCTGCGGAGCGAGTCCGAGGGTGAGGAGCCGCAGCGCAGGGTGGTCGTCATCCCCGTCTGACCGGCTCGTGCCTGACCCGTCGGCCCCGTCTGTTCGCAGGCGGGGCCGAATCTTGTAAGCCTGGAAGTCGACCCACCGGACACCCGGGAGCCCGGGGCGTCCCAGCCAAGATCCCAGCGAAGGAAAGGACGGCCCCCCGTGACGGAGGCAGCAGCGGAGCTTCCCGTGCCGCCGGAACAGGCCGGAGCGGTCTTCGGTGACCGGTTCGCCGACGCCGTGCGCTACGCCGAGCTGCTCGCGGACGCGGGTGTGCGGAGAGGTCTCATCGGGCCGCGTGAGGTGCCGCGGCTGTGGGAGCGGCACCTGCTGAACTGCGCGGTGCTGTCCGAGGTGATCGGCCCCGAGGTGTCGGTCTGCGACGTGGGGTCCGGCGCGGGACTCCCCGGCATTCCGCTGGCACTGGCCCGGCCCGATCTGGAGATCACGCTGCTGGAGCCGCTGCTGCGCAGGACCACCTTCCTGGAGGAGGTGGTCAGGCTGCTGGGGCTCGACAACGTGACGGTGGTCCGGGGCCGCGCCGAGGAGGTGCTGGGCAAGCTGCCTCCGGTGGACGTGGTCACCGCTCGCGCGGTGGCGCCCCTGGAGCGTCTGGCCGGCTGGGGCCTGCCTCTGCTGCGCCCGCACGGCGAGATGGCGGTACTCAAGGGCGACACGGCCGAGGAGGAGCTGAAGGCGGCCCGGGCCGCGCTGAGCCGGCTCGGTGCGGTGGAGGCGACGGTCGTCCAGGTGGGTGACGGCGTGGTCGATCCGATGTCCACGGTGGTGCGTGTGCTGGTCGGCGAAAGCCCTGGCGGTGTGCGTGCCGCGACCCGCAGGGCGAAGGCGGCCCGCGCGGCCAGCCGCGGCCCGCGGAACACCGGCGGGCGCAGGCGCCGGTGATCGTCACGGCCGGCGGGTGCTCCCCGGCGGCCGCCGCGGTCCACTCCCCTGGGCTTTCTACGCCATACAAACGGGCATAAGTGCACAATTCGGAGTGTCTTCGGACATTGTGCTGATGGCCTGTGCATCGTGTTCCACGTGAAACGTCGTTCGCTGCTCCCCGGAGTCCTCAGCCGTGGTCGCGCCGCGGCCGAGGCGCGTGCCAAAAAACCTGCTAAAACGACTGGCCCTGTGGATAGTTCTCGGGATTTATCCACAGGTAGCCGGGGCTCGCTGGTTCATCACCCCTCGGGCATGGCAGGCTCTTCTCGTAGCGAGCCTGAAGTCGAGGAGTGTGAGTCCTTGCGGTCCGACGCCAACATCGCGGGGCCGATGGCCGATCCGGTCCCCGGTCCCCGATCAGCTGAGCAAGCCGGGGGACCCTATTCGGGGCCCCCGGGGTTCGGAGGCGATGTTTCACGTGAAACATTGCCTCCCATGGATGACACCCCCATCGGTCGCGCCGCTCAGTTGGCCGTTGAGGCGCTGAACCGCACGGGTGAGGGGCTGCCCCGGCCTCCCCAGACCCGGGTGATGGTCGTCGCCAACCAGAAGGGCGGTGTCGGCAAGACGACCACGACGGTCAATCTCGCGGCCTCCCTGGCACTCCACGGCGGCCGGGTGCTGGTCATCGACCTCGACCCGCAGGGCAATGCCTCGACGGCGCTGGGGATCGATCACCACGCCGAGGTGCCCTCGATCTACGACGTCCTCGTGGAGAGCAAGCCGCTGTCCGAGGTCGTCCAGCCCGTCGCCGATGTGGAGGGCCTGTTCTGCGCGCCCGCCACCATCGACCTCGCGGGTGCCGAGATCGAACTGGTCTCGCTGGTCGCCCGGGAGAGCCGGCTGGAGAAGGCCATCGCCTCCTACGAGCAGCCGCTGGACTACGTCCTGATCGACTGCCCTCCGTCACTCGGCCTGCTGACCGTCAACGCGCTGGTCGCCGGCGCCGAGGTCGTCATCCCGATCCAGTGCGAGTACTACGCGCTGGAGGGTCTTGGACAGCTCCTGAAGAACGTGGACCTGGTCCGTGCCCACCTCAACCCGAAGCTGCACGTCTCGACGATCCTGCTGACGATGTACGACGGCCGTACCCGGCTCGCGTCCCAGGTCGCCGAGGAGGTGCGCACCCACTTCGGCAAGGAGGTGCTGCGCACCAGCATCCCGCGTTCGGTCCGTATCTCGGAGGCTCCCAGCTACGGCCAGACCGTCCTCACCTACGACCCGGGTTCCAGCGGTGCCCTGTCGTATCTGGAGGCGGCCCGGGAGATGGCGCTGCGCGGCCTGCCCGGCCATGTGGCAGCCGAGTACGACCAGCAGGACGACCAGCACAACGAGCACAACCCGCACAGCATGTCGGAGGGGATCCAGTGAGTGATCGACGCAGAGGGCTCGGCCGTGGTCTCGGCGCGCTGATCCCGGCCGGACCGCCGGCGACCGGCGCGTCCCCGGCAGGGACGCCGGTCTTGACGTCGGAGCGTGGCGTGGCGGCCGCCAAGGTGGCCGGCCTGACAGACCGCAGGGCGCCGGAGTCGGCGCCGCCCGTGGTGGACATCCCGGTTTCACGTGAAACAGAGCCCGATCTGTCCAGCGTGAAGGTGCCGACCACCGGTGCCTACTTCGCCGAACTGCTGCCGGACTCCATCACTCCGAACCCGCGCCAGCCGCGTGAGGTGTTCGACGAGGACGCCCTGAATGAACTCATCACCTCCATCAAGGAGGTGGGTCTGCTGCAACCGGTCGTGGTGCGGCAGATCAGCGGGGACCGCTATGAGCTGATCATGGGTGAGCGGCGCTGGCGCGCCTGCAAGGCCGCCGGGCTGGAGCGGATTCCGACGATCGTCCGTGCCACGGACGACGAGAAGCTTCTCCTGGACGCCCTCCTGGAGAACCTGCACCGGGCCCAGCTGAACCCGTTGGAAGAGGCGGCGGCATACGACCAGTTGCTGCGGGACTTCTCCTGCACCCACGAGCAGCTGGCGGACCGGATCGGCCGCTCGCGGTCCCAGGTCTCCAACACCCTGCGGCTGCTGAAGCTGTCGGCTCCGGTCCAGCGCCGGGTCGCGGCCGGCGTGCTCTCCTTCGGGCACGCGCGCGCACTCCTGGCCGTCGACGACGTCGAGGAGCAGGACCGCCTGGCGCACAAGATCGTCGCCGAGGGGCTGTCCGTGCGCGCGGTCGAGGAGATCGTGACGCTGATGAACAGCGAGCCGAAGGCGGCCCGCAAGGTCTCCAGCCCCCGGGCCGGCCGGCGCGTCTCCCCGGCGCTCACCAACCTGGCGACGCGGCTCTCGGACCGTTTCGACACCCGGGTGAAGGTCGACCTTGGCCAAAAGCGCGGAAAGATCGTCGTGGAATTCGCCTCGATAGACGATCTGGAGCGCATCCTGGGGGCGATGGCCCCTGGCGAAGGCCGAGTTCTGGAGACCAAGCTCGACGACGAGGTCGACGAGGACGAGGCCGAGTGACACAGGGGCACCCCGGCGCGGATCGCCGGGGTGCCCGCGGGCTGTTCGGTTCGCGACAGAAATGGGGTCTGAGCCAGATGGGACGCCGGCTCGTACCGCTCACCCTGGACAACCTTCCGGATCTGCCCAAGCCTTGCCGCCACTGCGTCTTCTGGGAACTCGACCCGGTCAGCGGAGAGGCGGCCGTCCAGGCGGGAAAGCCCGAACTGGAGAAGGAAGCCTGGATCTCCGCCGCGCTCCTGGAATGGGGCTCGTGCGGACGCGTCGTCTATGTGGACGAGGTCCCCGCAGGCTTCGTGCTCTACGCCCCCGCCGCCTACGTCCCGCGGTCCACCGCCTTCCCGACGAGTCCGGTGTCCGCGGACGCCGTCCAGCTGATGACGGCGCGGGTGCTCCCCGGATACCAGGGACAGGGACTCGGCCGGGTCCTCGTGCAGACGGTCGCCAAGGATCTCGTCCGCCGCGGCTTCAAGGCCATTGAGGCTTTCGGCGACGCGAAGTGGTCCGGTCCCTCGTGCGTCCTGCCGGCCGACCATCTCACCGCGGTCGGCTTCAAGACCGTCCGCCCCCATCACCGTTACCCCCGGCTGAGGCTGGAGCTCCGCTCGACGATCTCCTGGAAGGAGGACGTCGAGATGGCGATCGACCGGCTGCTCGGTGCCGTTCAGAAGGAGCCGGCGCTGCGCCCCCTCTGAGCGAGGCGCCGGGACCCGACGGAGCCCGGACACGACTGAGGCGGTGTGCTGTTCCACGTGGAACAGCACACCGCCTCAGTCTTTGCTGCGGGTAGAGAAACCCAGGCTCCGGACTCAGCCGATGTAGTCGGCCAGGTCACGCTCCAGGGCGGCACGCGGCTTCGCGCCCACGATGGTCTTCACGACCTCGCCGCCCTTGTAGACGTTGAGCGTCGGGATGGACATCACGCCGTACTTCGCCGCGGTGACCGGGTTCTCGTCGATGTTGAGCTTGACGATGGTGATCTCGTCCGCGTGCTCCGCCGCGATGGCCTCCAGGGAGGGGGCGATCTGACGGCACGGGCCGCACCACTCGGCCCAGAAGTCGACCAGGACGGGCTTGTCGCTGGCGAGCACCTCCTGGGCGAAGGTCGCGTCGGTCACGGGCTTGGTGTTGCCGGCCACGGCAGTCTCCTCGGGTCTTGATGCGTGCTGGAGGGTGAGGGTCAGGTTGGGTCAGGCGGTCTTCTCGGCGTCGGCGAGCGCCGCAAGGTAGCGCTCGGCGTCCAGAGCGGCGGAGCAGCCGGTGCCGGCCGCCGTGATCGCCTGGCGGTAGGAGTGGTCGACGACGTCGCCGGCGGCGAACACACCAGGAATGTTGGTGCGCGTGGTCGGCGACTGGACGGTGAGGTAGCCCTCGGCGTCCAGGTCGAGCACGCCCTTGAAGAGTTCGGTCCGGGGGTCGTGGCCGATCGCGATGAACAGACCGGTCACCGGCAGCTCGGACGTCTCACCGGTCTTGGTGTTGCGCAGGGTCAGACCGGAGAGCTTGCCGTCGCCGTGGATCTCGGCGATCTCGCTGTCCCACACGAAGGAGATCTTCGGATCGGCGAAGGCACGCTCCTGCATCGCCTTCGAGGCCCGCAGGCTGTCACGGCGGTGGACGATCTTCACGGACTTGGCGAACCGGGAGAGGAACGTCGCCTCCTCCATCGCGGTGTCACCGCCGCCGATCACGGCGATCTCCTGCTCACGGAAGAAGAAGCCATCACAGGTGGCACACCACGAGACGCCGCGGCCGGAGAGCTGGTCCTCGTTGGGGAGGTTCAGCTTGCGGTGCTGCGAGCCGGTCGTGATGATCACGGCCTTCGCCCGGTGGACCGTGCCGGCCGAGTCGGTGACCGTCTTGATGTCACCGGTCAGGTCGACGGCCACGACATCGTCCGGGACCAGTTCCGCGCCGAAGCGCTCGGCCTGGGCGCGCATGTTGTCCATCAGATCCGGGCCCAGGATGCCGTCACGGAACCCCGGGAAGTTCTCCACGTCGGTCGTGTTCATCAGGGCGCCGCCGGCCGTCACCGAACCCTCGAAGACCAGCGGCTGGAGGGAAGCACGTGCCGTGTAGAGCGCCGCGGTGTACCCCGCGGGCCCCGAGCCGATGATGATCACATTACGGACGTCGCTCACGGGTGTCTTCCTCGTCTCTGCGAACTGCGGTGGGGGCCCTGGCTGGACTCTCGTCCTGCCTAACGGATCCTACGGGTCCGGCATTCCCGGGGCACCGCACCCGCCCGCGCCCTGCCGCGGCAGACGTCCTAACGGGGATAGGTCCCCTGGAAGAGCACCGCGCCAGGGCTGGAGACGGTGCACGACGCGTTGAGGACGAAGGCGTCCACCCGGCTGGCGTCGTTCGGGTGAGGCAGGACGACGAGATAGGACGGGGTGCCCTGGAAGAGCTCCCGCTCGGCGGCCAGCGGGGGCTGGGAGCGGTGCGTGGCCTTGAGGACACACGAGGGCACGGGCACGGTCGCACCGTCCGGCTGCGTCACGGACCCGGTGCTGTTGGGTTGCAGCATCGGGGTGTTTCCGCCCGGGGACTGCTTGGTGGTGCTGTGGTGCGGTCCGGCCAGGAGCTCGCGCACCTGGCTGCCCACTGCCGCGGTCGTGCTTCCGGCGGCCGACGTCTGCCGTGCGCTGTCCAGGCTGGACCCGGCTGAGCCGGTCCCGGAAGCTGCCGTGTAGATCACACCGCCGAGGAGGGCGGCTCCCACGGCGCCGGCGACCGCCAGGAGTCCCCGCCGTCGCCTGGACGGCGACCGCTCTCCGGGGCGCCCGCCACGGCCAGGACCGGTCGTTCCGCCGGGGTGCCCGCCCGGCGAGGTGGATGTTTCACGTGGAACGTCCTTCCCGGTTTCACGTGGAACACTCATCCCGCGCTCCGGGGCGGCTGACGGCTCCGCCGATGTTTCACGTGGAACATGCGGCAGGGTGGCGTCGAGAAGGGCCTCGGCGGCGAGCGCCGCGTCGATCCGGCCCGCGATGTCGGCGGGCATCCGCTGCGGCCCCGGGAGCGTGCCGAGCAGCCCCCGGATCTCCTCCAGGGAACGCAGGACGTCCCGACAGAGCTCGCACGTGTCGAGGTGGGCCCGGATGGCCCGGCCGCGGTCAGTCCCCACCAAGCCCTCGGAGAAGTCGGAGATCTCCGAGACCTCGGGGTGCGGGTCCATCCCCGTCGTCATCGGTGGCCACCTCCGCCCTGTTCCGTACCCGTCTCTGGGACGGGCGTGCCCCCCGTCGGGTTCCTTCCCCGGCGACGATCACCCTTATCCGTCTCCGCCGACCGCAGATGGGTCAGCAGCGGGAGCAGCCGGGCCCGTCCTCGGGCGCACCGGCTCTTCACGGTTCCGGTGGGGACGTCCAGCACGGCCGCCGCCTCCGCGACCGGGTAGCCCTGCATGTCCACGAGCACCAGGGCCACCCTCTGCTCGGGCGGCAGGGTGGCCAGCGCGGCGACCAGTTCGCGCTGCAGCTCCTCGCGCTCGGCGGGCGCCTCAGCGGACTCGTGCGGTTCCATGAGCGCCTCGAAGTTCTGCTCGTCCGCGACGGGTGACGTCCGCCGGCTCGCGGCCCGCCGGACTCGGTCCAGGCAGGCGTTCACAGTGATCCGGTGCAGCCAGGTGGTGACGGCCGCCTCTCCCCGGAAGCGGTGGGCGCTGCGGAAGGCGGACACCAGGGCGTCCTGGACCGCGTCCGCGGCCTCTTCGCGGTCGCCCAGCGTGCGCAGGGCGACCGCCCACAGCCGGTCGCGATGACGGCGGACGATCTCGCCGAAGGCGTCGGGATCGCCCGCCACGTGCCGGGCCAGGAGTTCGGCGTCGGAGACCCCGCTGAGCGGGTTCTGCTCCATCGCTGCCCTCCCCCGGGATTCCGCGGTGCGTTCGGCTCAGCCGGTCACGCTGATCTCGCCGATCTTGCCACGGAATTGGCCCGCTGACATGGGTGGGAGCTTGGTCAACCAGACGAGGAGGTACCGCGAGGTCACCTTGGTGCTGGGAGTGAACGTCACCTGCTCGCCGGACCCCTGGGCGACCGTCGTGAAGTCATCGAAGCTGCTCGGCATCGAGGAGTCTTTGGTCGTCAGCAACTGCGCGCTGGTGGACCCTATGAAGTCCACCTTCACGTTGCTGATGTTCTTGGCGCTGCCCAGATCGACGATGACGCCGACGCCTGGCTTGAGACCGCCGAGGTCCGCCCCCAGGTAGTACTGGGTCTGCCAGTAGGTGCCGGGGTTCCCGTCGTAGACCTTGGACACGAGGTCCGGGTTCTCCTTCCCGTCACCGAGCGGGTCGAAGTCCTTGGCGCTCACGATCGGGATCGGCTTCGGCGCCGGCGGGGTGGTGTTCTGGCCGGCCTTCTGCCCCGTGGGGGTGTGCTTGGTGGGCTGGTCCTCGTTCGACTTCAGCGCGTCGGCCAACTGCCAGCTGCCGAGGCCGATGGCGACGATCACCAGGGCGGCCACCGCCCACTTCAGGACCTGGCCCGTCCGGCCCGGCAGGGCAGGCGGCGGCACCGGTGCCGCCGCGGGGGCGCGGGTGGCGCCGTGCGGCGGCGCGGAGTTCTTCGGGAACTGCGAGTACGGAGCGGGCCGGTAGACCGGCGGTGCCTGCTCCGGCGGCCGGATGCGGGGCATCGCGGCCACGGCCTTGGCGAGTTCCTCGGGAGTGGTGCAGGGAGGTTCCTCGCGGGAGGCGGTCGCGCCGTCGTTGACCAGAGCCCGCATGGCGAGCTCGGACAGTCCGCGGTGGATCCCGGCCCGGACCTGGTCGGGTGCGACCAGGCCGACGCGCTTGGGCAGCCCGGCCAGGCCGTGGGCGTCGTCCTCGTAGGGCCACCGCTGGGTCAGCGAGGCGTAGAGCAGTGCGCCGATCGCCTCGGTGTCCTGGCGCTGCGGGCGCTCGGCCTTGAGGCCGCGCAGGGCGGCCGCGACGGCGAGCCCGCGGATCCGGTACTGGCCGGACACGGTGCGCAACACGGCACCCGGGTCGAGCCGCAGGTGCGCCAGCCCCTCGCGGTGGGCGGCGGCCATGCCCTGGGAGACCTGGCTGACCATCTGGTACGCCTCGTGCGGCTCCAGTGGAGCGGTGGCCAGCTGGTCGGCGAGCGAGGTCGCGTCCGGCAGCCACTCGTGGATGACGTACACCAGGTCGTTCTCCTCGACGGCGTCGAGGACCTGGACGAACCGCGGGTCGCCGAGGAGCGCGGCCGAGCGGGCGGCCGCGAGCACCTGGCGGGCACGCGCGTGGTCGGCGGGCAGGATGTGGATGCCGACCGCACGACGCAGTTTCTCGTCGACCGCGCGCCAGCTGCTGAAGCCGTCGACGCGGGTGACGCACTCCTCCAACTGGTAGCGGCGGGCCAGCTTGTGACCGCTGTGCAGCTCCGGCTGGGCGGTGCGGACCGGCCGGGGCACTGACTTGGGACCTGCCTTGGGCTCCGCCTTCGCCTTCGCCTTGTCCGCGGGCGTGGGTTCGGCCTTCGGCTCGTCTGCCGGCGTGGGTTCCGCCTTCGCCCCGTCCGCGGGCTCCGCCTTGGCCTTCGGCCCGTCCGCCGGCTTGCGCTCGGGGGCGGACGCGGTCTTGGCGGCGGCCTGCTGCGTGGGCTCCGCTCCCGCGGCCAGCTTCATGGTGGCGTCCGGTGCGTCCGGGGCGCTGTTGTCCGTGGAACGTGTACGGGAGGCGTTGGTGTCGGCGTCGGAGGGGGCGTCCGCGGTCGCGTCCGCGGTCGTCTCGGCCACGGTGTCCATCAGGGCGTCAGGTTCGGCTTCCTGGGAGGCCTGCGGCTCGGGCGCAGACGGCTTGCTGCGGGGCTGGGAGTCGGTGTCCGGGGTGACGGTGTCCACAACGGTGTCCGCGTCGTCGTGAGGGGCTTCAGCGGGCTTCTCGGCAGGTTCTGCGCTGGCGTCAGGCTGGTCCTCGCCGGTCGTCCCGGCCGCGTCGGCCGTCCCGGCTGTGTCTGCCGCGTCGGTCGCGGGCTTGCCGTTGCTCTGGTCGTCCGTCGTCGTCCCGCCGGGAGTGGCTTCGCTCTGCTGAGCGCCGGGCGACTCTCCGCCCTCGCTGGCCACTCCGACGGCGGCCGTGCTCCGATCCGCCACCGTCGTTCCTGCCTCCCCATCCGTTGCGCGATCTCACGTCGAGCCGATGACAATTGTGCCCACACTCCGGCTCTATGCACGACACGCGGTGGCCCGCGATGGTTGCGCGGCAGCGGGCCGCGGGCGTCCGAGGACCGGCGTCAGCGCCCGAGGCGCCCTCGGACCATGCCGATCATCGCGGTCATCTCCTGGATCCTCATGCGCTTGGCGGCCAGCACGAACAGGCCCATCAGCAGCCCGCCGCCCACGACGAGGGCCGCCAGCGAACCGACCGCGCCGCTGCCGAGGGACTTCATGATGACGTAGACCGCGGCACCGGCGATCCCCGCGGCCGGGACGCACGCGCCCACCAGCCGCGCGTACGTGCGCACCACGCGCCGCCCGTCGATGTCCCCGGCCAGCCTGCCCCGCAGGCGCTTGGCCGCGACGCCGACCCCCACCGCGTAGGCGAGGCCGTAGGAGAAGGCCATCCCGACCACGGCCCAGCGTGCGGGCAGCACCAGGAAGCAGATCGCGGAGGCGGCGGCGTTCACGGCGGCCACGATGACCGTGTTGTAGAACGGCGTCCTGGTGTCCTCGAAGGCGTAGAAGCCGCGGAGGATCACGTACTGGACCGAGAACGGGATCAGGCCGACGCCGAACGCCATGAGGATGAAGCCGATGTTCTGCGCGGACTCGGCACCGGTGCTGGCGTAGAGCAGGCCGCACATCGGGACGCCGAGCGCGAGGAACGCGAAGCCGGCCGGCACCATGGCGACGGCCGATGTGCGCAGGCCGTAGGAGATGTCGTCGCGGACCGCCGAGATGTCGCTGTCGGCCGCCGCCCGGGAGATCCGGGGCAGCACGGCGGCCATCACCGAGACGGTGATGATGGCCTGCGGCATCTGCCAGATCAGCAGGGCGTTGTTGTAGGCCGTGATGCCGGTGCCCTGGTAGCCGTCCTTGTCGGCGTTGGAACCGGCCCAGGTGGCGAGCTGGGTGACGGCGATCAGGCCCGCCTGGTTGGCCAGCACGAAGAAGAACGTCCACTTCGCGAGCTTGGCCGCGTGGCCCAGGCCGTGGCCGCGCCAGTCGAAGCGCGGCCGGAACCTGAAGCCGGCCTCCCGCAGGTACGGGAGCATCGCGAGCGACTGCACCACCAGGCCGAGCAGGGTGCCGATGCCCAGCAGGCGGGTCCCTTCGGGCGTGATGGTCGTCGCGTCCATGTGGGTCGTGCTGTAGGAGCCGTAGACCCAGATGAACATCAGGAAGGTGAAGATCACCACGATGTTGTTGAGGACCGGGGTCCACATCATGGCGCCGAACTTCCCGCGGGCGTTGAGCACCTGGCCCATGACCACGTGGACGCCCATGAAGAAGATCGTCGGCAGGCAGTACCGGGCGAAGGTGATCGCCACGCTGTAGGTGTCCGGGTTGTCGGCGATCTTCGCGGACATCAGGCGGATCAGCAGCGGGGCGCCGAGCACCGTCACCGCGACGATGCCGCCCAGGATCACCATGACGACGGTCAGCAGGCGGTTGGCGTACGCCGCACCGCCGTCGTCGTCGTCCTTCATCGCGCGGACCAGCTGCGGGACGAACACCGAGTTGAGGCCGCCGCCGATGGTGAGGATGTAGATCATCGTCGGCAGGGTGTTGGCGACCGCGTAGGAGTCGCCGAGGGTGGCGACGCCGATCGCGGCGGCGATCACCAGGGTGCGGACGAAGCCGGTCACCCGGGAGACCAGGGTGCCGGCGGCCATCAGCGCGCTGGACTTGAGGATGCCGCCGCCGCGGCCCGCCGCAGGCGCGGTCGGTGCGGCGGCGGGCATCTGCCCGGTCGCGTCCACCGCGGGCATCTGGCCGGTACCCGGCTGCTGCGTGTGCGGCATCTGATGCTGGGTCTGGGCCTGCTGCTGCGGGGGGTACGGCTGCTGCTGCTGGTACCGGGGATCCGCGTAGCGCGGGTCCGGGTCGTGGTACGGCTGCTGCTCGGTGCCCTGGTAGTACGTGGCCTGCCCGTAGGGCGGCTCCTCGTAGACGGGCTCGGAGTAGCCGGTGCCCGAGTTGTCGGCGGGCACCTGGGGATAGCCGTACTGCTGCTGGCCGTAGTCCTGCGGGGCGCCGTACTGCTCCTGCGGGTACCCGCCCTGCGGCTGCTGGTAGTAGCCCTGCCGCGGGTCCTGCTGCTGCGGCTGCCCCTGCTGCGGGGGGTACGGCTGCTGACCCTGCGCCTGGCCCTGTCCCTGGCCGTAGGGCTGCTGCCCCTGGGCGTACGGCTGCTGGGCCTGCGGCGGCTGCTGGCCCTGCCCGTACTGCTGCTGGGGGTACCCCTCGGGGCTCTGGTCGCGGAACAGGTGCTGGTACGCGTCGTACTGCTGCTGCTCCTGGCCGACGTGCCCGACGAAGTCGTCGACGCCCAGGTACTGGGTGGCGGGGTTGTCGCTGTACGGCATCTGCGGGTACATGGCCTGCTGCCAGTGCTGCTGGCCGTACTGCGCGGGCGGCGGGTGTGCGGCCCGGTCGTAGAGCGCCTCGTCGACGGGGTCCTGCGCCGACGGATCCTGCTGCTGGTACGGATCGTAGGCGTAGGTGTTCTGCAGATACGGGTCAGGTGGAGTGGGACGCTCGTCGGGCGAGGGAGGCATCTGGCCCGCAGCGTCGCGATCACCGTCGTACGGCGCGTTCATCAGTGCCCCACCTTATTAGCCGCTGTCTATCCGTCCACCTTCTCACCTGCCGGCGACGGCTCCGGGGTGTCCAGGCCGGTGTCCCTGGCAGCGTCACCCGGCTGCCCTGGATTGCCGTCCTCGGGCCGGCCTCCGCTGCCGTCGTCCCCGCCGGTGCCGTCGTTCGTGCCGTCGCCTCCGGAGCCACCGTCCCCGCCGCCGCCGGCCGCCTGCCGCTTACGTTGACGGTAGATCCGGACGCCGGCGAGCACCAGAAGCAGCAGTCCGGCACCGATGATCAGCATCACCAGGTCGGTGACCTTGGTGATCTTCACATCGAACCGCACGATGCCGCCGTACAGGCCGCCGTTCTGCGTGTACAGGTGGGCGGTGATCCTGACGGTGCCGTTGCCGTTGGCCTTGGTCTGGAACTTCAGGGTACGGGTGTGGCCGCCGTCGATGGTGATCGGCTGATTCGGGTTGCGGATCTCCAGCCGGATGTTGGTGCCCGAGGTGAGCCGCAGCACGAGCCCGGTGATGGGCTGGCCGAGGTCGTTCTTCACCGTGACCGGGATCGTGCCGCTGCGGCCCGAAAGCGTCAGCGTGGTCTTGTCGAGGATGTGGACCGCGTTGATGAGGTCGTACAGATAGGCGCCGATCGCGTCGCGGAAGTCGGCGGCGCCGTCCGCGTCACCGCGCCACTCCGTCGACATCGACCGCAGCACCGCGTTGCCGAACGGCACGGTCACCCGGTCCTTGACCGTGAGAATGACCACGAACTCGTTGAGGTGGATCTGCGTCTCGTGGATCTGCTGGAACGCGTTGGTGGACAGCTCCTGCTTGCGCAGCGAGGACGGGTAGGCGCTCGACGGCGGGACGCGGTGGGAGGCGTGCGCGTCCGGGTGGGCGGCCAACGCGATGTCGAGATCCACCGACTGCGTCCACGGGCTGGCGTCGGTCGTGGCGATCGCCTCGGCCAGCGCCTGCGCCTGCGAGACGGTGGGGATCCGCTGCGGCGCCACCACGAGGGAGCGCTGCTTGTCGGGCGCCTGCATGGTGATCAGCAGGGTCTGCGCGACGAAGCTCTGCACCGACAGGTTGGCGTTCTCCTCGTGGAGCATGTCGCCGGAGAACGCGGTGGACAGCGAGGCGTCGGTCACCACGCCGGTCATCCCGCCGTCCAGCGGCCGGGCCGCGGTCGGCGTGTACGACAGGTCGTTCTCCGGGAAGGTGTCGCTGCGGGCGATGATCCGGTTCATGCCGCCGCTGCGGGCCACCGAGACGATCGACGGGTCGATCGCGCCCTGCACCGGCCAGGCGACGTTCGCCGAGGACTGGACGCCCAGGATGGTGTCCACGGTGTTCTTGCCCAGGGACACGGCGTCCTTGACGTGGCTGACGCTCCCCTGCACGGACTTGCCGTGGTGGGCGATCGAGGCGAGGTCGGTGTCGCCGAAGGGCAGCGCCATGACCTGGGCACCGCCCACCGCGGACTTCAGTGAGTTGAGCCACTGCCGGGCGACGGCGGAGCCGGTGCCGGGCGTGGTGTGGGCCACGTCTCCGTCCGGACCCGCGACCCGGTAGCTCTTGAGCATCGCCTCGACGGTCGCCAGCAGGTCGGGGTCGATGACCCAGGTCACCGGCAGCTGCTTGGCCAGCTGCACCATCTGGTCCAGGCGGCCGCCGGGTGCGAGCTCCTGGGCGAGGTCGTCGTCGAGGAAGATCGGGCTCTGGGCGGTGTCGGTGTCACCGCGAGCCGAGATGTGCGACCGGTCGGTCAGCGGCCACAGGTAGGTCATCTCGGTGGCCTTGGCGGCCTCACCGTCGGCGTACCAGGGCAGGAACGTGCGCTTGATGCCCAGGACGTGCGACCAGGGCTCCCCGGTGTCCTGGCCCTGCAGGGTGACCCCCAGCTGGTACACGCCGGTGGCCGTGAGGCCCAGGGCGCTCACGGGGACCTTGATGGTGTAGGCGGCGCTGCCGCCCGCGGGGATGGTCGGCACGTGGACGGCGTCACCAAGGATGTCCGAGCCGTCGGCCTGCGAGGTGAACCCGACGCGGTTGGCGGCGCTCTTCATGGCGCTGCGGGACTGCAGGGGGCCTCCTGGGCCGATCCGGACGCCGATGTCGGCGTCGGTGATCGCGGACTTCCCGTCGTTCTGGATCGTGCCGGACACGGTCACGGTGGCGTCCTTGGTGGGCACCCGCGGGGTGAGGCTGTCGATGGACAGCACGGCGGTCCGCGAGCCTATGGGCGCCTTCGCCCGAGCGTCGGCCTGGGAGCCGGTGGCGAGGACGCCCTGGAGCAGGCCCGCCAGGAGTGTGGCGCCGGCCACGGCCGCCGTCGCCCGGAGCCACCGCCGGCGGCGCGCCGGCGGAGCCGTCCGGGGTGCCTGTGCCGCCTCGCCCACGCGTGTCGCCGTCCCTCGTCGTCGTCGGTAGTCGGTGGTTCATCGGAAGTGCGTGCTGGCATGTTAACGAGATCCGCTGTGCCCGAGTGCTGCGGAGTCCATCATCCGGGAGCCCGGTTTGGCCGGGGCTCGGCGCAAACCGGGGCGCCGGGGACCGGCCTGGACCCGTACCCTTTGACGTTGTGCCGAATGCCACTAATGCCGCCCAGACCCCGCAGGCCCGCCACACGATCGCACCCGTGGCCGAGGACCTCGGCCGGCGCTTCCAAGACGCCGGCTTCAAGCTCGCCCTCGTCGGGGGCTCGGTCAGGGACACGTTGCTCGGGCGGCTCGGCAACGACCTCGATTTCACCACAGATGCCCGCCCGGATGACGTGCTGACGATTCTCCGGCCGTGGGCGGACGCGGTCTGGGAGGTCGGGATCGCCTTCGGCACGGTCGGGGGGATGAAGGACGGCTACCAGGTGGAGGTCACCACCTACCGTTCCGAGGCCTACGACCGCACGTCCCGCAAGCCCGAGGTCTCCTACGGCGACACCATCGACGAGGACCTGGTCCGCCGGGACTTCACGGTGAACGCGATGGCGGTCGCCCTGCCGGAGACCCACTTCGTCGACCCGCACGGCGGCCTGGACGACCTGGCGGCCCGCGTGCTGCGTACGCCCGGCACTCCGGAGTCGTCCTTCTCCGACGACCCGCTGCGGATGCTGCGGGCCGCCCGCTTCGCCGCGCAGCTCGACTTCGAGGTCGCGCCGGAGGTCGTGGCGGCCATGACCGCGATGGCCGACCGCATCGAGATCGTGTCCGCCGAGCGCGTGCGGGACGAACTGAACAAGCTGCTGCTGTCGGAGCACCCGCGCAAGGGCCTGCGGCTGCTGGTCGACACCGGGCTGGCCGACCGCGTGCTGCCTGAGCTGTCCGCGCTGCGCCTGGAACGCGACGAGCACTTCCGGCACAAGGACGTCTACGAGCACAGCCTGACCGTGCTGGAGCAGGCGATCGACCTGGAGGCGGACGGACCGGACCTGGTGCTGCGGCTGTCCGCGCTGCTGCACGACATCGGCAAGCCGAAGACGCGGCGGTTCGAGTCCGACGGCCGGGTCTCCTTCCACCACCACGAGGTCGTGGGCGCCAAGCTGGTCAAGAGCCGGATGACCCAGCTGAAGTACCCCAACGACATGATCAAGGACGTGTCCCGGCTGGTGGAGCTGCACCTGCGGTTCCACGGTTACGGCGGCGGGGAATGGACCGACTCCGCGGTACGGCGCTACGTGCGCGACGCCGGACCGCTGCTGGACCGGCTGCACAAGCTGACCCGCTCGGACTGCACGACCCGCAACAAGCGCAAGGCGGCGGCGCTGTCCCGCACCTACGACAGCCTGGAAGCGCGGATCTCCGAGCTCCAGGAACAGGAGGAGCTGGACTCCATCCGCCCGGATCTGGACGGCAACCAGATCATGACCATCCTGGAGCTCAAGCCCGGACCGATGGTCGGCAAGGCCTACCAGCACCTGCTGGAGCTGCGGCTGGAGCACGGCCCGCTCGGCGAGGAGGCGGCCGTCACCGCCCTCAAGGAGTGGTGGGCCGCCCAGCAGTAGCCTGCTCCCCACGCAAAGCCGGGGCGATGTTCCACGTGGAACATCGCCCCGGCTTCTTCCGTCTCCGCGCATGACCGATGTTCCACGTGGAACATCGACGCCGATGTTTCACGTGGAACATCGGTCGCCGGTGGCGGCGCGGAGCCGGAACGGGCTCAGCGTCGCGGTGTGAGACAGAGGGCGAAGTTGTCGGGCCCGGTCTCGTCGTACTCGGCGTAGCTCTTGTCGCACGCGTCCCCGTCGTGGCTGCCGCTGACCTTCTTCGCCACGGTGAATCAGGCGTCGGACGACGAGCAGTCCACCATCTTCACGTCCGGGTTGGAGGCGGTGCCGGTGACGTTTACGCAGTCCCCTGGTGACGCGGCGCCGGCGCTGTGGTCCGGGAGGGAGGCGGCGACGACGAACACCACGATCACCGCGAGCGGGATGGCGGCACCGAGGGCGCCGGCCCGCAGGAAGATCGGCTTACCCGGATCCCGGGGCGGCCGGACGCTTCCGGAGGGAACGGGGAGCTTGGTGAACTTCCCCCGCGTGATGAGGTTCATCACGACGGTGATGGGCGTCACGATGAACGAGCCGATGCCCCACCAGCCCTGGTAGAGGGTCTTGGTGGTCATGTCGCGGTGGGTGGCGATCCCGCAGGTGCGGCAGAAGTTCCCCGGGAGCTTCAGGAACCGCATCATGACGAGGAAGCCCTGGTGTCCGCGCACGGTCGCCCGCACCGCGGGGTAGCCCCCGCAGAACGTGCAGGGTTGCCACGAAGTCCCCCTACGAGCACCGGCGTTACGGACGTACGCCGGTCTCTGACGTGTCCGGCGCCGCCTGGCTCACGCGGGTCATGGCTGCTGCCACCACTGCGTAGACCAGCGACAGCGCGATGATCACTGCGGATGAGCGGCCGTCCGAGGGCAGAAGCAGGGCGCAGACCGCTGCCGCGCCGACGAAGGCCACGTTGAAGGCGACATCGTAGAGGGAGAAGACACGGCCCCGGTATCGATCCTCGACATGGGTCTGCACCACGGTGTCGGTGGCGATTTTCGCGCCCTGCGTGGTGATGCCGAGGGCGAAGGCGGCGAGCATCATCGGGCCCGCCTCGAAAGGCAGGCCCAGCGGCGGCAGGACCAGCGCGGAGGCGGCGGAGCACGCCGTGATCCACCCCGCGACGCCGAGACGTCCGGTGGCCCAGGGCGTGACGACGGCCGCCAGGAAGAACCCCGCGGCGGACAGGCCGACGGCCAACCCCAGCAGCGCCAGCCCGTGGTCGCTGTCCGCGGGGTCGGCCCAGGCGTAGCGGCACAGCATGAGCAGCATGACCGTGAGCGCGCCGTAGCAGAACCGCATGGCCGTCATCGCGACCAGCGCGCGGCGGGCGGCCCGTCGTTCGCCGAGGTGCCGCAGCCCGTCGAGGAGTCCGCGGCCGGTGGAGGCGACGGCGGCCGTGAGCCGCGGGACGCGTTCGGCGGTGTCGGGTCCCAGCGCGTCGCTGCCGAGCGCCAGCGCGGACAGGCCGGCGCAGGCGTAGAGGAGGGCGGCCAGCGAGACGGTGGCCGCGTCGGCACCCGCGCCCGCGGACAGGAAGAGATGGACGACGAAGGCCGCGCCGCCTCCTGCCGCCGCGGCGAGCGTGCCGGCCGTGGGCGAGAGGGAGTTGGCGGTGACCAGTTGCCGCGTGTCCACGACGCGGGGCAGCGAGGCCGACAGGCCGGACAGCACGAAGCGGTTGATCGCGGTGACCGACAGCGCGGACAGATAGAACAGCCAGTCCGGCACGTGCAGCAGGATCAGCGCCGCGGTGCCGCAGGACAGGGGGGCCCGCAGGAGGTTGCACCAGAGCAGGACCTGGCGGCGCCGCCAGCGGTCGAGGAAGACACCGGTGAAGGGCCCGAGGAGCGAGTAGGGCAGCAGGAGCACGCCCAGGACGGCGGCCACCGAACCGGGCGACGTCTGCTTCTCCGGGGAGAAGACGACGTACGAGGCGAGCGCGACCTGGAAGACGCCGTCGGAGAGTTGGGACAGCAGGCGCACCGTGAGCAGCCGCCGGAAGTCCGGCAGCCGCAGCAGCACGCGCAGGTCGCGCACAACATGCATGGACCCACCCTCACATGACGGCGAGGCCCCGGGTGCACGACCCGGGGCCTCGCCGTGGTCTCCGTCCGCCGTCGGCCGGCAGGCGGAGGGATGATCAGCGGACGGTTCAGCGGCCCTGACCGGGCCGGTTCACCGTCCGGTTCAGCGCTCGACCTCGCCGCTGATGAACTTCTCGACGGCCTCGCGGGCCTGGTCGTCGAAGTACTGCACCGGCGGGGACTTCATGAAGTACGAGGACGCCGACAGGATCGGGCCGCCGATGCCGCGGTCCTTGGCGATCTTCGCCGCGCGCAGCGCGTCGATGATGACACCCGCGGAGTTCGGGGAGTCCCAGACCTCCAGCTTGTACTCCAGGTTCAGCGGGACGTCGCCGAACGCGCGGCCCTCGAGGCGGACGTACGCCCACTTGCGGTCGTCGAGCCACGCCACGTAGTCGGACGGGCCGATGTGGACGTTCTTGGCGCCCAGGTCGCGGTCGGGGATCTGCGAGGTGACGGCCTGCGTCTTGGAGATCTTCTTGGACTCCAGGCGCTCGCGCTCGAGCATGTTCTTGAAGTCCATGTTGCCGCCGACGTTCAGCTGCATGGTGCGCTCGAGGATGACACCGCGGTCCTCGAACAGCTTGGCCAGCACGCGGTGCGTGATGGTGGCGCCGACCTGGGACTTGATGTCGTCGCCGACGATCGGGACACCGGCCTCGGTGAACTTGTCCGCCCACTCCTTGGTGCCGGCGATGAAGACCGGGAGGGCGTTGACGAACGCGACCTTGGCGTCGATGGCGCACTGGGCGTAGAACTTCGCCGCGGCCTCGGAGCCGACCGGCAGGTAGCAGACGAGGACGTCGACCGCGCGGTCCTTCAGCACCTGGACCACGTCGACCGGGGTCTCGGAGGACTCCTCGATGGTCTCGCGGTAGTACTTGCCGAGGCCGTCGAGGGTGTGGCCGCGCTGGACGGTCACGCCGGTCTGCGGCACGTCGGCGATCTTGATGGTGTTGTTCTCGCTGGCGCCGATGGCGTCCGCGAGGTCGAGACCGACCTTCTTCGCGTCGACATCGAAGGCGGCCACGAACTCGACGTCACGCACGTGGTATTCGCCGAACTGCACGTGCATGAGACCAGGCACCCTGCTGTCCGGGTCGGCGTCCTTGTAGTACTCGACACCCTGCACCAGCGACGTGGCACAGTTGCCGACGCCAACGATGGCTACGCGAACCGAACCCATACCGGTTGCTCCTTGTGAAATCGTCACGCGGTTCCCCGGTCCCCGGGTCGGCCGCCGTTCTCTTGGTTGTTGTCGTTGTCGTCCCGCCCGGTGGCCAGGCGCTCGCCGCGCCCGGCCCGTTCGGTCTCGATCAGCTCGTTGAGCCAGCGGACCTCGCGCTCCACCGATTCCATGCCGTGCCGCTGCAGCTCGAGCGTGTAGTCGTCGAGCCGCTCACGGGTGCGAGCCAGTGAGGCGCGCATCTTCTCCAGGCGCTCCTCCAGGCGGCTGCGCCGCCCTTCGAGGACGCGCATCCTGACGTCCTTCGACGTCTGGCCGAAGAAGGCAAAACGAGCGGCGAAGTGCTCGTCCTCCCAGGCGTCGGGGCCGGAGTGGGCCAGGAGCTCTTCGAAGTGCTCCTTGCCCGCGGCCGTCAGCCGGTAGACGATCTTCGCCCGGCGGCCGGCCAGGGGGGCGGCGAGCGGATCAGCGTCCGCGGCCGTCTCCTCGACCAGCCACCCCTGGGTGACCAGCGTCTTCAGGCACGGGTACAACGTCCCGTAGCTGAAGGCGCGGAACACCCCGAGTGAGGTGTTGAGCCGCTTGCGCAGCTCGTAGCCGTGCATCGGGGACTCGCGCAGCAGGCCGAGTACCGCGAACTCGAGGATTCCGGAGCGCTTGCTCAATGCGGCGTTCCCATCGTCTCCTCGTTCGCGTAGCGAGCGACCTGCGGGCGCTCGTCCCGGCCCGGCCAGCGTGTTCAGCATGGTGTTTCCAGACCGTCTCGACTCGATGTATCGAGTCGATACATCGTGACGATAGAACGGCCCGACACATCTCGCAAGGCGCGGATGGGTGACCGGCGTCACATCGTCCAGTCTGTGAGCCATCGCACGCCCGATATGTTCAGGATCGGGGGATCGTGTGTCTTTTGCGGCTGCGTACTCTGTTCGCCATGCGTAGCGCCGGGAACCTCTGGACGTCAGGAAGCGTCCTGAACCTTGGTGCGGTGCGACTTGACACGGTCGCACCCAGGGGGACCCGATCGACTGTCACCGAAGCCTTCAGGCGATCCCGCCTGTCGAGGAGTAGCTGTTCATGAGCGAGCACCGTCGCAAGTTGCCGCAGACGCCGCCGCCGAGCGGCCGCGCTGCCGCCCGGCGCGGGGGACAGCAGCCGACGCCCCCTCCCCCCGCCGGCCGACGGGCGGCGGGAGGCTCCCCACTCGGGTCACCGAGCGGTACCCCCACCGGCTCACCCAGCGGACCCGTCGGCCCCCCGAGGCCGGCCGGCGAGCCCTATCAGGGCCGCGCCGCCGCCCGCCGAGCGGCACAGGGCCGCGGCGGGGGCCGTCGCGCCGCCGGAGGTTCGGGAGGTCCGGGAGGTCCGGGCTCCCGGGGCCCGGCCGGGCGCGGCGGGCGCGGACCCGCCCGTCCGGGGAAGAAGCGCTTCATCGACTACCCCCGCTTCGGCAAGGAGGGCTGGCGCCACTGGGTCCCCTCGTGGCGGCAGGTGACGGCGGTGTGCGTCGGCTTCTTCGGTGCCCTCATCGGAGTGGTCGGCGTCGCCTACGCGACGGTCAGCGTCCCCAACGTCAACCTCGCGGCGACCGCCCAGAACAACGTCTACTACTGGGCGGACGGCTCGCAGATGATCGCCACCGGTGGCGAGAACAGCGTCAACCGGCAGATCATCACGATCGACGAGATCCCCAAGGGCATGCAGAACGCCGTCGTCTCGGCGGAGAACAAGACCTTCTGGACGGACAAGGGTGTCGACCCGATGGGCATCACCCGCGCCTTCTACAACATGGCGCGCGGCGGTGAGACCCAGGGCGGTTCGACGATCACCCAGCAGTACGTGAAGAACACGCGGCTCGACCAGCAGCAGACGTTCAGCCGCAAGTTCAAGGAGCTGTTCATCTCCATAAAGGTCGGCGCGACCATGAAGAAGTCCGACATCATGGCCGGCTACCTGAACACCTCGTACTTCGGCCGCGGCGCCTACGGCATCCAGGCCGCGGCCCGCACGTACTACGGCGTCGACGCCGTGAAGCTGAACGCCAGCCAGTGCGCCGTCCTCGCCGCCCTGCTCAAGGGCCCGACGTACTTCGACCCGGCCGGCAACCCGAGCATCGACCCGAGCGCGACCGCGGCGAACAACCTGAAGAACTCCTCGGAGCGCTGGAGCTGGATCCTCGACCAGGAGGTCAAGGACGGCCGGATGACGGCGGCCGAGCGCGCGAAGTTCACCAAGTACCCCATGCCGGAGGCGCCGAAGAAGAACGCGCAGATGGCCGGGCAGATCGGCTACCTGGTGGACCTGGCCCAGCACTCCGTGATCAACAAGGGCACCCTGACGCAGGACCAGCTGGCCAAGGGCGGCTACCAGATCTACACCACCTTCCAGAAGTCCAAGGTGAACGCCCTGGAAGCCGCGGTGAAGAAGGTGCAGAAGCAGTACATCAAGCCGGGAGGCAAGCACGTCTCCAACGGCGAGGACATGGACAAGTTCGTCCAGTTCGGTGGGGCCTCGGTCAATCCCAAGGACGGAGCCATCGAGGCCGTCTACGGTGGCACCGACTACACCAAGCACTTCACGAACAACGCCGACGAGACGGGCGCTCAGGTCGGGTCGACGTTCAAGCCGTTCGTACTGGCCGCGGCGATGACCCACGGCATCCGCGACCCCAAGCTCGGGCGGGTGCAGAGTGACGACAGCCGGCAGAAGGTGTCGCCGGACAGCTGGTTCAGCGGTAAGAACAAGCAGCAGATCATGGACTACAACGGCAAGCCGTGGTACAACAACGACGGCCAGCCGTGGTACCAGCCGAACGACGACGGGGACAACCTCCCCAAGGTCACCCTCCGGACGGCGCTCGACAAGTCGCTCAACGCCCCGTTCGTCCAGCTCGGCGTGGACGTCGGCACCGACAAGGTCCACGACGCCGCCCTCGCGGCCGGCCTGGTCGCCAGCAGCCAGAACGCGCTGAACGACTACCAGAACAGTGTCACGTACTCCATCGGCACCTCCTCGCCCAGCGCGATCCGGATGGCCGGTGCGTACTCGACCTTCGACAACCACGGGGTGCAGAACGACCCGTACTCGGTGACGAAGGTGGTGCACGAGGGACAGGTGATCTACCACCACGAGCTGAAGTCCAACCCCGCCTTCGACGCCAACGTCGCGGACACGATCACCGGGATGCTCACCGACGTGATCAAGAAGGGCACCGGTACCACGGCCCAGCTGCCCGACGGGCGGCCGGCGGCCGGCAAGACCGGTACCACCGACGACAACAAGTCGGCCTGGTTCGACGGCTACACCCCGCAGCTGTCCACGTCGATCGTGATGTTCCGGCGCGACGACCAGACGCACACCGACAAGGCCGGCAAGGTCCTCAACAACCCGTTCCTGAAGATGTACGGAACGGGTGGCGCGGCGAAGATCCACGGTAACTCCTTCCCCGCGCAGATCTGGAAGGACTACATGACGACGGCGCTGAACGGGCAGCCGCAGGCGCAGTTCCAGCAGCCGTCCGGTGACGTCGGCCAGGTGGTCTGGGGCAACGTCAAGAGCCCGACGCCCACGCCGACCGACACGACGCCGACGGCCACCGCGCCCACCACCACGCCCATGACGACGCCGCCGACCAGCCCGTCGTGGACGCCGCCGACCGGCCCGACCCCCACGGGCACGCCGACCAAGCAGTGCTTCCCGTGGGATCCCAGCTGCAACTCCACCACCACCCCGCCGACGCCGACGGACACCGCCACCACACCGGGCGGCCAGCCGACACGGCACACGAAGGGCCCGACGGGCGGCTGACGGCCGCCGCGGCGCAGCCCGCGCACATCCAGGAGAGCCCCCACGGCGAATCGTCGCCGCGGGGGCTCTCGCGTACACAGTCGCGTACGGCAGGATGGCGCCATGACGAGCGTGCGCGACCGTGAAGACGACGACCGGCGAGAGCTCCGGGTGCGCCCCACCGACGAGGACCCGGTGGCCGCCTCCGGCAGCGAGTTCATCGGCGGCCCGGCCGGCCGGCGGATCCTGATCGGCGGCTCCCGCTGGTGGAACCCGCTGCGGGTGATGGCCCTGGTCGTCATCGGCATGTTCGCGCTCGGCATGGCCCAGAAGGCGTCCTGCTACACCCAGGACTGGTTCCTGCCCGGCGACCTGCAGTACGCGCACGCCTGCTACTCCGACATCCCGCACCTCTACGACCAGCGCGGCTTCGGCTCGGACCTGGTGCCGTACTTCGACAGGATCCCCGACTCCGTCAGCGGCTCGGGCTCCGTCCACTACCTCGAGTACCCGGTGCTGACCGGGCTGTTCATGGAGGTCGCCTCCTGGGTGACCCCGCACGACACGGCCACCAAGAGCGCCCAGGCGTACTGGATCGCCAACTCCGCGATGCTCATGGTGTGCGCGGTCGTGCTGGTGGTGTGCGTGGCCCGGACCAACAAGCGCCGCCCCTGGGACGGCCTGTTCGTCGCGCTGTCACCCGCCCTCGCGCTGACCGCCACCATCAACTGGGACCTGTTCGCGGTGGCGCTGACGGCCGCCGGGATGATGCTCTGGTCGCGGGGCAGGCCGGCCGCCGCCGGTGTGCTCATCGGCCTGGCGACCGCCGCCAAGCTCTACCCCGTGCTGCTCCTGGGCGCCCTTCTCGTGCTGTGCCTGCGGGCCGGGCGGCTGCGCTCCTTCGGCGCGGCCCTGGGCTCGGCGGCCGCCGCCTGGCTGATCGTCAACCTGCCCGTGATCCTGCTCGCGCAGCACGGCTGGGCCGAGTTCTACACCTTCAGCCGCACCCGGCCCACCGACTACGGGTCGCTGTGGCTGATCATCTCCGAGCGCGCCCGCATCCCGCTGAGCAACGTCAACGCGTACGCCACCGCCATGATGCTGGTGCTGTGCGCGGGGGTGGCGGCCCTGGCCCTGTTCGCTCGGCGCCGCCCCCGGATCGGGCAGATCGCGTTCCTGGTGGTGGCGGCCCTGATCCTCAGCAACAAGGTCTACTCGCCGCAGTACGTGCTGTGGCTGCTGCCGCTGGCCGTGCTGGCCCGGCCGCGCTGGCGCGACCTGCTGATCTGGCAGGCGACCGAGGTGCTGTACTTCCTCGGCATCTGGATGCGGCTGGCCTACGTCACCGGCACCAAGCACCACGGCCTGACCTCCGACGCCTACCACCTGGCGATCGCCGCGCACCTGCTGGGCGTGCTGTACCTGTGCGCCATGGTCGTCCGGGACATCCTGCTGCCCCAGCACGACGTGGTGCGGCAGGACGGCGCCGACGACCCGGCCGGCGGCGTCCTGGACGGCGCCCAGGACGTGTTCGTCCTCGGGGCCGCGCCGCACGAGCCCAAGCACGCGGCGCACGCCGTATCGGGCCAGCACCTCACCTGACGGGACCGGCCCGCGACGGGCCGGAACCCGGACCGTGTCCGGACACGTGTAGGGCCCGCCACCCATGGGGTGGCGGGCCTTACACGTGCACACGTACGCCGGGCGCTCCTGCGCGTCCCCGCAGGGCCTTACGCGGGCTGGCGGTCCACGACCCGGTCGACCTGCGTGGTGGTGTGCCGCAGGTGGGCCACCAGCTCGTCGCCGACGGCCGGCGGGGCCACGTCGGCCGGCAGGTAGAGGATCGACACCTGCATGTGCGGCGGCTCCGCGAACCAGCGCTGCTTGCCGGCCCACACGAACGGGGACAGGTTGCGGTTGACGGTGGCCAGGCCGGCCCGGGCCACGCCCTTGGCCCGCGGCATCAGGCCGTGCAGCGCCTTCGGCGCCTCCAGGCCGACACCGTGCGAGGTGCCGCCCGCGACGACCACCAGATGCCCGTCGGCGGCCGCCTTCTCCTGCCGGTAGCCGTAGCGCTCGCCCTTGGCGATGCGGGTGACGTCGAGCACCGCGCCCCGGTACTCCGTCGCGTCGTGGTCGCCCAGCCACATCAGGGTGCCGATCCGGGCCCGGAACCGGGTCTGCGGGAACTGCTGCTGCAGCGCGGCCAGTTCGGGCGCCTTCAGGTGGCTGACGAACATCGTGTGCAGCGGCAGCCGTGCGGCCCGCAGCCGCTCCATCCAGGTGAAGACCTCCTCCACCGCGTCGCTGCCGTCGGTGCGGTCCAGCGGCAGGTGGATGGCGAAGCCCTCCAGACGGACGTCGTCGATGGCGGTGTGCAGCTTGACCAGGTCGTCCTCGGCCACGCCGTGCCGCCGCATCGAGCTCATCACCTCGATGACGACGCGTGCGCCCACCAGGCCGCGCACGCCCTCCACCGAGGACACCGAGCGGATCGCCCGGTCCGGCAGCGGCACCGGTTCCTCGCCGAGCCGGTACGGCGTCAGCACCAGCAGGTCGCCGCTGAAGTAGTCCTTGATCCGTGCGGCTTCGTACGTGGTGCCCACGGCCAGCATGTCGGCGTGCAGCCGGGTCGCCTCGTCGGCGAGCCTCTCGTGCCCGAAGCCGTATCCGTTGCCCTTGCAGACGGGCACTATGCCGGGGAACTGCTCGGCCACGGAACGGTGGTGGGCACGCCAGCGCGCCGAGTCGACGTACAGAGTGAGCGCCATCGCCTGGTCAGGACCTTTCGTGCAAGTCGGCCGTCAGCGGCGCGACATGTAGATGTCGAGTGCCTTGTGCAGCAGCTTGTTGAGCGGGAAATCCCACTCGCCCAAGTATTCGGCAGCCTGGCCGCCTGTGCCCACCTTGAACTGAATGAGTCCGAACAGGTGGTCGGTCTCGTCCAGGGAGTCACTGATGCCGCGCAGATCGTAGACGCTCGCGCCCATCGCGTACGCGTCGCGCAGCATCCGCCACTGCATCGCGTTCGACGGCCGCACCTCGCGCTTGTGGTTCGCGGAGGCGCCGTAGGAGTACCAGACGTGGCGGCCCACCGTGAGCATGGTGGCCGCCGCCACCGCCTCGCCCTCGTGGACGGCCAGGTACAGCCGCATGCGGTTGGGGTCCTCGCCGTTGAGCTTGGTCCACATGCGCTGGAAGTACGACAGCGGGCGCGGCCGGAAGTGGTCGCGCTCGGCGGTGATCTCGTAGAGCTGCTGCCAGATCGGCAGGTCGTCGTAGCCGCCCTGGACCACCTGGACGCCGGCCTTCTCGGCCTTCTTGATGTTGCGGCGCCACAGCTGGTTGAAGTTCCGCTGGATGTCGTCCAGGGAGCGGTTCTCCAGCGGGACCTGGTAGACGTACCGCGGCTGGACGTCGCCGAAGCCCGCGCCGCCGTCCTCGCCCTGCTGCCAGCCCATGCGGCGCAGGCGGTCGGCGACCTCGAAGGCGCGCGGCTCGATGGACGTGGCCTCCACGTCGCGCAGGCGCTTGACGTCCGGGTCCGCGATGCCGGCCTTGACCGCGGTCGCGTCCCACCTGCGGATGATGACCGGCGGCCCCATCTTGACGGTGAAGGCGCCCTGGGACTTCAGGTGGCTGAGCATCGGCTGCAGCCACTCCTCCAGGTTGGGCGCGTACCAGTTGATGACCGGGCCCTCCGGCAGGTACGCCAGGTATCGCTTGACCTTGGGGATCTGCCGGTACAGGACCAGGCCGGCGCCGACCAGCTGGCCGCTCTTGCCGTCGAACCAGCCGAGGCTCTCCGACCGCCACTCGTTCTTCACATCAGCCCATGCCGGGACCTGGCAGTGGCTCGCCGACGGCAGGCTCTGGATGTACGCCAGGTGCTGCTCGCGGCTGATGGTCCTCAGGGTCAGGCTCATGCGGGGCGCTCCCCATGCTCACGACTGCGGGCTTACTGGCCCGAAGCCTACTGCGCATGGGGAGCGCCTCCGCTATGGACCGCGGGGTCCTTTCAGCCGGTTCGTCTCCCGGTTCGCCGGGGCGGCGGATCGGTTGCCCGGCTACCAGAGCCCGCCGTGCGCCACTCCGAGGAAGAAGCCGAGCCCTGCCATGCCCAGGCCGATGATCAGGACGAACCGCTCCGCGGTGGTGGCCGAGATGAACTGGCCGTAGCCGCCGGTGACGATTCCCACCAGCCCCGTCCACGAGGCGAGGAGGTGGAGGCTGTAGAAGCCGGCTGTCGCGACCGAGATGATTCCGAGCACCACGGTGACGGCGACCAGCGTGTTCTCCAGGGGATGAGGCTGGCCGTCGGTGTTGAAGGTGAAGTGATGGGTCCGTTCCAGCGCCATGGGGCACCTCCGTGACGGAGTCGTTGCGCGCGGTAGCGCGGTCACACCCGATGTGTACAGATTGCGGGCATTAGGCACCGGATTTCAACCCGGGGGACCGTCCCGGGTAGTCTGTACTTTCTGCAACGGTGTCCGCGTGGACGCCCGGGTCCGCCCGGGGTCGCCCTCCGACGACGGCGACGGCGGCCGGCGATGTCCTCGGACGTCATCCGCGCTGTCAGTGCCCCGCGCTACCGTTGCGACGCAAGCACAAACCCTCCTGCCACGGAAACGCCGTGGCCGCTGAGTCCAAAGGAGGTGGGTTCCACTATGCGTCACTACGAGCTCATGCTCATTCTCGACCCCGATCTTGAGGAGCGCGCTGTCTCCCCGCTGATCGAGTCCTTCCTGTCCGTCGTCCGCAACGGCGGCGGCAGCGTGGAGAAGGTCGACACCTGGGGCCGTCGTCGTCTCTCCTACGAGATCAACAAGAAGCCCGAGGGCATCTACTCGGTCGTCGACCTCAAGGCCACGCCTGAGGTCATCAAGGAGCTCGACCGTCAGCTCAACCTGAACGAGTCGGTGCTGCGGACCAAGGTCCTCCGTCCGGAACTTCACTAGTCCGGACTTCGAGTAGCAGTCACCAGCACTGCCCACAGCCAGTCGAGAGGTCATCCCATGGCAGGCGAGACCGTCATCACCGTCGTCGGCAATCTCGTCGACGACCCCGAGCTGCGCTTCACCCCGTCCGGTGCGGCGGTCGCGAAGTTCCGTGTCGCGTCCACTCCCCGCACCTTCGACCGGCAGACCAACGAGTGGAAGGACGGCGAGAGCCTCTTCCTCACGTGCTCGGTCTGGCGGCAGGCGGCGGAGAACGTCGCCGAGTCGCTCCAGCGAGGCATGCGCGTCATCGTGCAGGGCCGGCTGAAGCAGCGGTCGTACGACGACCGTGACGGCGTCAAGCGCACGGTCTACGAACTGGATGTCGACGAGGTGGGCGCCAGCCTGCGCAGCGCGACGGCCAAGGTCACCAAGACGAGTGGTGGCGGCGGTCGTGGCCAGCAGGGCGGCGGCTACGGAGGCGGCGGCCAGGGCGGCGGTCAGGGCGGCGGCCAGGGCGGTTGGGGTTCCGGCTCCGGCGGCCAGGGCGGCGGCGCTCCTGCCGACGACCCGTGGGCGACCAGCGCACCGGCCGGCGGTGGCCAGGGTGGCGGAGGAGGTTGGGGCGGCGGCTCCGGCTCCTCCGGTTCCTCCGGTGGCGGCTACTCGGACGAGCCGCCCTTCTAAGGGCGGACCCTCACACTTCTTGATCGCATAGGAGAAACACCATGGCGAAGCCGCCCCCGCGCAAGCCTAAGAAGAAGGTCTGCGCGTTCTGCAAGGACAAGACCGTGTACGTGGACTACAAGGACACCAACATGCTGCGGAAGTTCATTTCCGACCGCGGCAAGATCCGTGCCCGCCGCGTGACCGGCAACTGCACCCAGCACCAGCGTGACGTCGCCACGGCCGTGAAGAACAGCCGTGAGATGGCGCTGCTGCCGTACACCTCGACTGCGCGCTAAGGGAGGATGAACCAGTATGTCCAAGATCATCCTCACTAACGAGGTCAGCGGCCTCGGTGCCGCCGGCGACATCGTCGACGTCAAGCCGGGCTACGCCCGCAACTACCTGATCCCGCGTGGCTTCGCCATCGCGTGGACCAAGGGTGGCGAGAAGGACGTCGAGCAGATCCGTCGCGCGCGTCGGATCCGTGAGATCCACTCGCTCGAGGACGCCACCACCGTCAAGGGCCAGCTGCAGGGCGTCAAGGTCAAGCTGGCCACCCGTGCCGGTGACACCGGCCGCCTCTTCGGGTCCATCACCCCGGCTGACATCGCCACGGCGATCAAGTCCGCGGGTGGCCCGGCGGTCGACAAGCGCCGTGTCGAGATCGCCTCGCCGATCAAGACGCTCGGTGCGCACAAGGTCTCGGTGCGCCTGCACCCCGAGGTCGAGGCTGTCCTCGACGTCGAGGTCGTGGCTGCGTAACGCGGCATTTGTTCCACGTGGAACATTGGGCCGGCTCCCCGGAAACGGGGGGCCGGCCCTTCGCCGTCGGGGGCGGTACTTGGGGGCTACGGGTACTTGGCGCGGCGTGGCACGGCCCAGTGCGGTCCGCGTGCGCGGTCTGCTCCCGACCGGGCCAGGTCAGCGCGTGGCGCCGGTGACCACCCAGCGGCCCGAGCGGGCCCGCAGCCACAGGGCCGCGAGCCGGGTGGCCATCATCAGTGTCAGCGCCCCCCACAGGGCCGCCAGGCCCGCGCCCAAGGCGGGCACGGCCAGTGCGGCGGGCGCGAAGACCGCGAGCGTCACCAGCATCGACCAGGCGAGGTACGGTCCGTCGCCCGCGCCCATCAGCACGCCGTCGAGCACGCAGACCACCCCGGTCACCGGCAGGCCGACGGCGACGACGAGCAGCGCCGAGGAGAGGGCGCTCTGCACGGCCGGGTCGGAGCTGAACGCCGGCCCGATCAGCGGGCGCGCGAGCGCGACCAGCACGCCGAGGACGACCCCGCAGGCCACACCCCACTCGATCATGCGGCGGCAGGCCGCCCGCGCCCCGGCCGCGTCGTCCGCGCCGAGGTAGCGGCCGATGATGGCCTGGCCCGCGATGGCGATGGCGTCCAGGGCGAACGCCAGCAGCGACCAGACGGTCAGGGTGATCTGGTGCGCGGCGATGGCGGTGTCGCCCAGCCGCGCGGCCACCACGGTCGCGAGCAGCAGCATGGCCCGCAGGCTGACGGTGCGGACCAGCAGCGGAGCCCCGGCCCGCGCGCAGGCGCGGATCCCGGCGGCGTCCGGCCGCAGCAGGGCCCGCCAGCGGGCGGTGCCGTCGCCGGCTCGCTCGCCGGCCCCGTCCGCGTGGCCGCCGGCGAGGGCACCTGAGCCGGACTGCCTGCGGATGCCGCGTACGACGACCCACAGGTAGACCGCGGCCATCGCGTTCTGGGTGATGACCGTGCCCCAGGCGGAGCCGGCGATGCCGAGTCCGGCTCCGTAGACGAGGGTCGCGTTGAGCCCCGCGTTGGCGGTGAAGCCCGCGACGGCGACGTAGAGCGGGGTGCGGGTGTCCTGCAGGCCGCGGAGGACGCCGGTGGCGGCCAGGACCACGAGCATCGCGGGGATGCCGAGCGCGCTGATCCGCAGGTAGGTGGTGGCGTAGGGGGCGGCGGTGGCGGAGGCGCCGGACAGGTCGGCCAGGGCCGGGGCGGCGGGCAGCACGCCGGCCACCACCAAGGCGCCGAGCAGCAGCGCGAGCCAGATGCCGTCCACGCCCTGCTTGAGGGCCGCGGTCAGGTCGCCGGCGCCGACGCGGCGGGCGACGGCCGCGGTGGTGGCGTAGGCGAGGAAGATGAAGACGTTGACGGCGGTGGTCAGCAGGGCGGCGGCGACGCCGAGGCCGGCGAGCTGGGCCGTTCCGAGGTGGCCGACGACCGCGCTGTCCACGATCACGAAGAGCGGTTCGGCCACCAGGGCGCCGAACGCGGGGAGCGCGAGCGCGAGGATCTCGCGGTCGTGGCGCGAGGTGCGGACGGTACGCCCGGGCCGGGAGGACCGGAAGGACCGGAAGGACCGGCTGGATCCGGTGGGGGGAGCGGGGTGTCCGGAGCCGATGGGACCGGTGTCGCCGGCGGCCGTCGCCGAGGGCACCGGGGGCCGTTCCGAGGGAGTGCCCGAGGGAGTGGTCGCCGCATTCACGGGATCAGCATAATCGTCCACAGGTAAGAGGTGATGTAGCTTGTGGATCATTACGAGTGACTGCGTAGAGTGATCTCCTCCGCGTCGTTTGTCGCGATCTTGATCCAGCGGCCAAACTTTTTCTCCTGCACAGGCTATGGATGAAGAAAGGCCAGGTCAGAAGGGATCACGCGGGCCGACCGCCGCCTTGTCCACAGCACTGTCCCAAGGGCTGTACACAGGTTGGGGGCACTTCTCCACAGGTATGCCGCCGTCGTCCACATCCCCTGTGGATAACGAGGTTGGTGCGACCGCCCGAGGGGCCTACCGTGGACCGTCCCCCGACGCGCGGAGTGCGGATGCCGGGAGGCGCAGTTGTCGTCAGTCGCGCCGTGAAAGAGTGGCACGCACGCGGGTCCCGCGGACCGGTCGGAGGGGAGGAGGTGGCCGATATGAGCCAGCCCGAACCCGACGGTCCCTGGAACGACCTCCCGCCCGACGGCCCCCCGCCGGTCAGCCAGTTCCGCAAGAAGGGCGACCGCGGAGGCGGCGACGAGGGGCGGTTCAGCGAGGGCGGCAACGCCTTCGAGCGCGTCCCCCCGCAGGATCTTGACGCCGAGCAGTCCGTGCTGGGCGGCATGCTGCTGTCCAAGGACGCGATCGCCGACGTCGTCGAGGTGCTCAAGGGCCAGGACTTCTACCGTCCGGCCCACGAGACGATCTACACCGCGATCCTCGACCTGTACGCACGCGGCGAGCCCGCGGACCCCATCACGACCGCGGCGGAGCTCACCAAGCGCGGCGAGATCGCCCGCGTCGGCGGCTCGCCCTACCTGCACACCCTCGTCAACGCGGTGCCCACCGCCGCCAACGCCGAGTACTACGCCGAGATCGTCCACGAACGCGCTGTCCTGCGGCGCCTGGTGGAGGCCGGCACCCGCATCACGCAGATGGGGTACGCGGCCGACGGCGACGTCGACGAGATCGTCAACAGCGCGCAGGCGGAGATCTACGCGGTCACCGAGCAGCGCACCTCCGAGGACTACCTGCCGCTCAGCGACATCATGGAGGGCGCGCTCGACGAGATCGAGGCGATCGGCTCGCGCAGCGGCCAGATGTCCGGCGTGCCGACCGGCTTCACCGACCTCGACTCCCTGACGAACGGCCTGCACCCCGGCCAGATGATCGTCATCGCCGCCCGCCCCGCCATGGGCAAGTCCACGCTCGCCCTGGACTTCGCACGCGCCTGCTCGATCGCCAACAAGATGCCCAGCGTCATCTTCTCCCTGGAGATGGGCCGCAACGAGATCGCGATGCGCCTGCTGTCCGCGGAGGCGCGGGTGGCGCTGCACCACATGCGTTCGGGCACCATGACGGACGACGACTGGACCAAGGTCGCCCGCCGGATGTCCGACGTCACCGAGGCCCCGCTCTACATCGACGACTCCCCGAACCTGTCGATGATGGAGATCCGGGCCAAGTGCCGCCGCCTGAAGCAGCGCAACGACCTGCGCCTGGTCGTCATCGACTACCTGCAGCTGATGCAGTCCGGCGGTTCGCGCCGCCCGGAGTCCCGCCAGCAGGAGGTCTCCGACATGTCCCGGAACCTCAAGCTCCTCGCCAAGGAGCTCGAAGTCCCGGTCATCGCCCTCTCGCAGCTGAACCGAGGCCCCGAGCAGCGCACCGACAAGAAGCCGATGGTCTCCGACCTCCGCGAGTCCGGCTCCATCGAGCAGGACGCCGACATGGTCATCCTGCTCCACCGCGAGGACGCCTACGAGAAGGAGTCCCCCCGCGCCGGCGAGGCCGACCTCATCGTCGCCAAGCACCGCAACGGCCCCACCGCCACCATCACGGTCGCCTTCCAGGGCCACTACTCCCGCTTCGTGGACATGGCCCAGACCTGACGGTTGCCCGCCCTGTCGGTGCCCGCGGGACGGGTGGCCGGATCAGGAGTGGAACTCGGTCAGGTCGATGGCGTGAACGTGGAGGGGATGGCCGTACACCGGATGGGTCGTCTCGCGTTCCAGGACCATGCCGAGCTTGCGCATCACGTTCTCCGAGGCGTCGTTGCCCACCCTGCTGATGCTGATGACGCGATCGAGACCGCGGTCCTGGACGGCGAACTCCAGGGCGGCGTGGGCGGCTTCGGAGGCGTAGCCCTGGCCCCAGTACTGCCGGCCGAGGCGCCAGCCGATCTCCACAGCGGGCAGCACCTCGGGCAGGAAGTAGGGCACGGACAGGCCCGCGAAGCCGGCCAGCTCGCCCGAGGCCAGCAGCTCGACGGCGAAGAGACCGAAGCCCTCCTCGTCCCACTCCTCCTCCCAGCGTTCGATGTCCGCCGCCGTCTGGTCCGGATCGCGGACGGAGCCGTCCCCGATCCAGCGCATGACCTGCGGGTCCGCGTTGATCTCCGCCATGGGCGGGAGGTCGTCGTCCTGCCAGCGGCGGAGGATGAGGCGAGGGGTCTGGATCTCGGTCATGGCACCCATCCTGCCGAGTGCACCGGCCTCGGCGGTAATCGCGTCGTGCGGGCGCTCACGCGGTGGGGTACCGCGTCCGGCGGGCGTCGAAGGTTAGGACGCGTCAGGCTCGTGTCGGCGGGCGCGGTCAGGCGCCGGCGGGTGCCGTTCGTGGCGGGCGGGCTCTTCCGCCGGGCCGGACACGGCTGCCAGGATCGGGGGATGGTGACGCTTCGGCATGCCGTGACGCTGGAGCCCGTGCCGCGCGACTGGTTCGAGGACGCACTGCGCGCCGTGGTCGACGCGGTGGAGGAGCTCCGGGAGGAACGCAAGCGCCTGTTCGCGGGCGGTGAGCGGGTGCCGGCGGTACGGCTCGCGGCGGGGCACCACATCGGGCGCGGCGCCCGCTATCTGATCGAGGACGTCGACGACGCGGGCGTCGTGGCCTTCACGCATCGCGTGGACGTGCGGGCCTGGGACCGCTCGGCAATCCGCCTGCGGTACGAGGGGACGTCCGCGGAGCTGCGGGTGCGGGGGGAGGCGGAGCTCCGCGGGGTGGACAGCCCCGCGGCCCTGAAGTGGTCGGGGGACGTCCGGGGCTCCGGGTCGCGGTACCGGCGTGGCCGGGTGAAGGCCGCGCTGGACCTGCGCGCATGGTGGGGCCAGACGCCCGGCGGCCCGGCGCCGCTGACCGCCGACCTGCGCCACCCGCTCGTCAGGGCGGCCGTGCGGGTCACGATGACGCGGGCGAAGGACGGCCGGTGGCGGACCGTCGTCGCGGTCACCTCGCGGGGCCGCGGCTGGGCCCGTCCGCCCGCCGCCGTGGCCGCCGTCCTGGGCGGCTTCTTCCTCCGCCGCGCCTACCGGCGCGGCCTCGACGACTTCGCGCGGGAGTGGAACGCCGAGGTCCCGCGCATGACCTCCCGCACACCGGGGGAGCTCAAGGCCGAGTTCCTGCACGGCCTGGCCGCGGGCCCGGCGGACGCGGGGACCGCGGACTGACCGGACCGGATGAACGGCCCGGACTGACCGGCCCGGGCCGGCGTCACGCGGTGAGGACGCGCTGGATCGCGGCGCGGGTGAAGGCGCGGGCCTGGCGGGCGCGGCGGACGCGCTGGGGGGCGGTCAGGGGCTGCGGGGTGCCGTAGCGGCGGGCGCGGATGTCGTCGATGAGGTCGGGCGGGGCGCCGAGCGCGGGCAGGACGTCGAGGGCCTCGCCCTTGCTGATCAGGCGCCCGTCGGTGAGGGTGACGCCGGCCCTGGCGGTGGTGAGGGCGCCGAGGTCGACCCAGATGTCCTGCAGCCAGCGCACGGGCTTGCCGGTGGCCGGCAGCCAGAACGTGCGCAGGTCGCGGCGGACGAAGTCGGCGAGCTCGGCGTCGGTGACCTCGGGCAGGAGGGCGCTGGGCGGCGGCCCGGACAACGACAGGTCGCCGGTGCGCAGTTCGCGCCTGCTGACCGGGGTCACCGTCCGGTGCATGAGCTCGCGGTGGGCCCACGTCAGGTGGCGTACGTCGTGGTCGGGGAGCCGGTCGCGCACCACGTACGAGCAGTGCAGCTTCTCGGCCTGCGGGTGGGCGGCCTCCAGTTCCCGGTGGAGGTCCTGCAGCCGGTCGCGCTGTGCGGCGTCGGGCGCGCAGCGGACCACGGCGATCATGTCGAGGTCGCTGCGTCCGGGCTGGAAGTCGCCGAGTGCCAGGGAGCCGTGGGCCCACAGGGCGTCCAGCGGGACCGCCTCCTGGATCCCTTCGAGGAAGCGGTCGAGGAGTGCCTCCACGCCGTCGGCCATGGCTCGACTATCGCACGGGCGCGGGCCGGCCGGGCAGACGAAACCCGGTCGGCCCGCGCCCGGTTCACGCGGGTCGGACGGCCGCCGTGCGGCGGCGCGCCGTCAGGTGACCGTCCACACGAAGGTGGCGGCGCCGCTCGCGCCCGAGGCGCCGCGGGCGGTGACCGTCACGGTGTAGGTGCCCTTGGCGGTGCCCGCGCCGGTGAGCCGGCCCGACGCGTCGACGGTGACACCCGGCGGCAGGCCCGTCGCGGTCCAGGACGTGCCGGCCGCCGCGTTCGGGTCGAGGACCCAGTCGACCGCGTGGTGCAGCGGGCTGCTCATGCCGTACGGGTTCGGCACGGACAGGCCGGCCGCGGCGGTCGCCGTTCCCGCCGCCGTACTCGCCGCCGTGCTCGTCGCGCCGCCGGCCGCCTTCGCCATGACGGAGGCGGGGGCGGCCGCCGGGGCCGCGGCCCCGTTGACGGTGGTCGGCACGGTGAGCGTCCCGGACACCGGCAGGTTGCGCGAGGAGTCGCCCAGCAGGATCTGGTAGGAGCCGGCCGCGGTCGTCCAGTTGCTGCTGCCGGTGTTCCAGTAGGCGAGGTCGTGGGTGCTGACGGTGAACGTCAGGGTCTGCGCCTGGCCGGGGTTGAGGGTCACCCGCTGGAAGCCGCGGAGCTGGTGCACCGGCTCGCCGGTGGACGCCGGATCGCCGACGTACAGCTGGGCGACGTCGGTGCCGGCCCGCGATCCGGTGTTGGTGACCGTCACGTGCACGGTCGCGGTGTTCCCGCTGAGCGCGCCCACCTGGAGGTTGCTGAACCCGAAGGTGGTGTACGACAGGCCGAAGCCGAACGGGAAGAGCGGCGTGATGTTCTTGGTGTCGTACCACTTGTAGCCGACGTTCAGGCTCTCGCTGTACTGCACCTGCCCGTTGGTGCCCGGCCACTGCGCCGGGGTGTTCGCGGGCACGTCCGCGAGCGACTTGGGGAAGGTGACCGGGAGTTTGCCCGACGGATTGACGTCGCCGAAGAGCAGCGCCGCCATCGCGGTGCCGATCTGCTGGCCCGGGTAGAACGCCTCGAAGACGCCCGCGACCTGGTTCAGCCACGGCATGTTGATCGCCGAGTTGTTGTTCAGCACCACGATGGTGTGCGGGTTCGCCGCCGCGACCTGGGCGATCATGTCGTTCTCGGCGACGGAGCCGCCGCCGTTGTTCGGCAGGTCGAGCGTGGTGGTGTCGTGCTCCTCGTTGCCGTAGTTGTCCGACGCGTAGACGATCGCGACGTCGGAGCCGCGGGCGAGGCTCACCGCCGACGCGAGGTTGGTCGCGTCGTTGTACTGGACGGTGGTGCCGGTGCCGGCGACCCGGTTCTGCATGCCGGTGATCGGCCACACCGTGCCGGGGCTGGTGACCGTGGCGCTGCCGCCGCCGATGGTCTGCACGCCCGCGCCGCCGTCCCAGCCGATCACCGCGATCGAGTGGGTGGTGGCGGTGGACAGCGGCAGGATGCCGTTGTTCTTCAGCAGCACCGCGCCCTCCTCCGCGCCCTGCAGCGCGACCTGCGCGTGGGCCGGCGTGGTGACGGTGGCGTCGTTGGAACCGCTGGGCGCCTTGTCGAACAGGCCGAACGCGAAGAACTGGGTGAGCAGCCGGCTGACCATCGTGTCCAGCGTGGCCTGGCTGACGGTGCCGCTGGCGACGGCCTGGGCGAGGAAGTCGGCGTAGAAGTAGCCGTTGGGCATCTCGACCGTCAGGCCCGCGTTGGCGGACTCCACCGTCGAGTGGGTGCCGCCCCAGTCGCTGGTGATGAAGCCGCCGAAGTTCGCCTGCTGGTAGAGCCCGGTGTTCATCAGGTCGGGGTTCTGGCAGGCGGGGACGCTGTTGACCACGCTGTAGGCGCACATCGCCGCCGCCGGCGAGCCCTGCTGCACCGCCGCCTGGAACGCCGGCAGGTACAGCTCCTGCAGGGTGCGCTTGTCGACGACGACCGTGCCCGCCGGATTCTCGATGTTGTAGACGGCCACGTGCTTCATCTCGGCCATCACGCCCTGGCTCTGGATGCCGCGGATGTCGGCGGCGGCCAGCTGCCCGTTGAGGTACGGGTCCTCGCTGAACGTCTCGAAGGACCGGCCCCAGCGCGGGTCGCGCACGATGTTCAGCGTCGGGCCCAGCGCCACCTGGACGCCCTTGCCCGCGAACTCCGCGCCGATCGCCGATCCGTACTGCTGCTCCAGCGTGGTGTCCCAGGTCGCCGCGGAGGCGTTGGCGGAGGGCATCTGCGTGACGCCGCCGAGCCCGTCGCCGACACCGTGCGGGCCGTCCTGGAGGCCGATGTCGGGGATGCACAGCGAGGGGATGCCGGTGATGTTGCCGATGTACGGCGAGGAGTTGTTGTTGCCGTGCAGGATCGACACCTTCTGCGCCGTGGTCATCTGCGCCATGACCTGCGCGACGCGGGTGGCGACGGGCGCGGTGGAGCCCACCCAGGGGCAGCTGCCGTCGCCGCCGCCCGGCGGGGTGCCGGTGCCGCCCGGCGTGAGGATCGTGAACTCCCAGAGGGAGTAGCCGTACTGGGTGGCGCGCACCGTGCCGTACATCCGCACGTAGCGGCCGGTGGCGTCGAAGCTCAGGTTCTCGGTGCCGCCGGGCCCGGTGGTCGTGGAGTACACGGTGTGCCAGTCGTTGGCGTTGCCGGTGTCGGAGACCTGGATCTGGTACGCCTTCGCGTACGCGGTCTCCCAGATCAGCTGCGCGCCGCAGAGGGTCTGCGAGGAGCCCAGGTCGACCTGGACCCACTGCGGGTCGGAGGCCGCGCTGGACCAGCGGGTGCCGGCGTTGCCGTCGAAGGCCGCCGAAGCGGGCGTGCCCGCGTTCTCCGTGGACGACGCGGTGGCGGGCTTGCCGAGTGCGGCCGTGGTCGTGCCGCAGGTGGCCGGAGGGGTGCCCGAGCCACCGTAGACCTGGAACTCCCAGAGCGAGTAGCCCCATTGGGTGGCCCGCTGGGTGCCGTACATGCGCACGTAGCGGCCCGATCCGGAGACGGTCAGCGTCTGGGTGCCGCCGGTGCCGGTCGTGGTCGAGTACAGCGTGTTCCACGTGGAACCGTCGGTCGAGGCCTGGATCTGGAACGCGGTCGCGTACGCCGTCTCCCAGTTCAGGACGACCTGCGTGAGCGGCTGGCTGGATCCCAGGTCGACCTGGAGCCACTGCGGGTCCGCGGCCAGGCTCGACCAGCGGGTGCCGGTGTCGCCGTCCACCGCGGCGTTCGGGGTGAAGGCGTCCTGGACCGAGGAGGCCGTGGCCGGCTTGCCCTGTGAGAGCAGCGTGGGCGTGGCCGCGTGGGTGGAGGTCGGGGCGAGGGAGAGGTAGAGGGAGGCGATCAGCGCGAGGGCGAGCAGGAACACGCTCTGAGGTGATCGTCGGAAACGTTTACGGCCAGGCAGGAGGTCGCGTGGGGTGACCCTCATGTCGTGGGCTCCTCTGTCGGATGTCGGCTCTGGTGGGGGGTGAACCGCTGCGCTGTGCTGAGAGCGCTCTCTGACCGTCGTGATATCTACGCCCGCGCTGAGGGAGTGTCAACCTTTCTCACATCGCCCGCACCGGTGGGAGCCTGAGGTCATGTCAGAGGAGAACGGCAGGATCAAGGTCGCGTTGGAAGGCGTCCCCGAGACGCTGCTGTGGAATCTGTACAACCGGGCGGCCGAGGCCCGGCGGCCCGGCTCGCGGCTGCTCGACGACCCGCGGGCCGTCGAGCTGGTGGACCGCATCGACTACCCCTTCGAGCGGTTCGGCACCGCCATGGCGCAGTGGCACGCCCTGCGGGTGCGCTGCCTGGACGACGAGGTGCGGCGCTTCGTCGCGGAACGCCCCGGTGGCACGGTGGTGGCACTCGGCGAGGGCCTGGAGACGCAGTTCTGGCGGGTCGACGACGGCCGGGTGCGCTGGCTCACGGTCGACCTGCCCGAGACCGTCGAGGTGCGCCGGACACTGCTGCCCGACGATCCGCCGCGCCGCCGCAGCCTCGCCTGCTCGGCGCTGGACCTGCGCTGGATGGACGAGGTGGGCGCCGACGTGCCCGGCCGGGACGTGCTGGTGACCGCCCAGGGACTGCTGATGTACCTGCCGGAACGGGACGCCAAGGGCCTCATCGCCGCGTGCGCCGAGCGCTTCCCCGGCGGCCGGTTCCTCTTCGACGCACTGCCGCGGGCCATGGTGGCCCGCAACCAGGCCGGCGCGATGGACCCGGCCGACGGCGGCTACCGGGCGCCGCGCTGGGAGTGGGGGATGGACGTCAAGGAGTACCGCAAGGTGGCCTCGGCCTCCCCGTACATCGCCGGGGTGCGGAGCCTGCGGCTGGGCCGGGGCCGCGGCCCGTACGCGATCGCGCCGCTGTCGCACCTGATCCCCGGCCTGCGTGCGCTGCGGATGTCGATCGTCGCCGTCCGTTTCCGTGAGGAGACCGGGACGGCCGATTAGCATGACGGCCGTGTGCCCCGCGTGGGTGCGCGGCCGGGCCCACCGCGGGCGCGGCACGGGCCCGGCCGTTGCTGCGCCGGGCCGTCGACAGCGACAGGAAAGGCGAACAGTTGGCAGTTGAGCCCCAGTTCCCGAGCGGCACCGACTCCCCGCAGGCGTACGCGGGCGGCCTGCTGCCCGCCACCCGGCGGGCCCTGATGCACCGGGTGGCCGTCGGCCAGGCCGAGGGCCGCGCGCCCTCGCTGGTGGCGGCGGTGGTGCGCGACGGGCAGCCGGTGTGGACCGGCTCGCAGAGCATGGTCGAGGGTCATGCGCCCGACGCGGACACCCAGTACCGGATCGGTTCGATCACCAAGACGTTCGTCGCGGTGCTGGTGATGCGGCTGCGTGACGAGGGGAGGCTGGAGCTCACCGACCCGGTGGGACGTCATCTCCCGGTGGTCGACGGGGCCGCCGGTGTGACCGTCGGCCAACTCCTCGCCCACACCTCGGGCCTGGCCTCCGAGACGCCCGGCCCCTGGTGGGAGCGCACGCCGGGTGAGCTGCGTCCCGAACTGGCCGACGTGCTCGGTCCGGAGCCGGCCAAGCTGCAGCCCGGCCGCCACTACCACTACTCCAACCCCGGATACGCCCTGCTGGGCGCCGTGGTGGAGCGGCTGCGCGGGATGCCGTGGGGCGAGGCGCTGGCCGCCGAGGTGCTGGAGCCGCTCGGCATGGACCGGACCACGCTGCTGCCGCACCAGCCGGCCGCGGGCGGGTTCGCGGTGCACCCGTGGGCCGACGTGATGGTGCCCGAGGCCGTGCAGGAGACCGGACGCATGGCGCCTGCCGGGCAGTTGTGGTCGACGGCCGCGGACCTGTCCCGCTGGGCGGCCTTCCTGGCCGCCGGCCGTGACGGGGTGCTGAGCGCCGGCACCCTGGAGGAGATGCGGCTGCCGGCCGCGCCCCCGTCCGCGGTGGACCCCGACGGGGGCTACGGCCTCGGCCTGCAGCTGGCCCGGCGCAACGGCCGTCAGCTGGCCGGGCACACCGGCTCGATGCCGGGATTCCTCGCTGCGCTGTGGATCAGCGAGGAGGACGGGATCGGCGCGGTCACCCTCGCCAACTGCACCTCGGGGCTCGCCATCGGCGGGGTGGCCGCGGACCTGCTGGCGATCGCGGCTGACGCCGAGCCCGCCTTCCCCGCGCCCTGGCGGCCGGACCCGGACCTCGATCCGGCGCTGGTGGACCTCGCCGGCCCCTGGTACTGGGGTACGTCCGGCCATGCCCTGCGGGTCAGGCCCGGCGGCGAGCTGCACCTCGCGCCGCTGACCGGCCAGGGCCGCGGGTCACGGTTCCACGTGGAACCCGACGGCACCTGGACCGGTCGTGAGGGCTACTACGCGGGTGAGACGCTCCGCGTGGTGCGCCGGGCCGACGGCTCGGTGAGCCATCTCGACCTGGGGTCCTTCGTGTTCACACGCGAGCCGTACGATCCGTCGGCCCCGGTGCCGGGGGGTTTCCCGGGCTGGCGCTGAGCGTCCGGTCCACGGGCCCGCGGACCGCGGGCCCGTGCCCACCGGTCCGGCCGTCGGCCGGCCGGGCCGGGGGGCGCAGCAGCGCCGCGGCGATGACGGTGGCCGCGGCCAGCAGGCCGGCGGCGGTCAGGAACGCCAGGTGGTAGCCGCTGGTCAGGGCCTGCGGGAGAGGGGCGCCCGCGGCCAGCCGGTGGTCGGTGCGGGCGCCGGCGAGCGAGGCCAGCACCGCCAGGCCCAGGGCACCGCCGATCTGCTGGGCGGTGTTGAAGACCCCCGAGACCAGGCCGGAGTCGGCCGGTGTGGCGTCGGACATGCCGAGGGTCATGAGCGAGGGCATGGCCAGACCGAAGCCCACGCCGAACACCAGGATCGCCGGCAGGATGTCCACCGCGTAGGAGGCGTGCGCGGACGGTGCCCTGGCCAGCAGCAGGAAGCCGGAGGCGAACAGGGCCAGGCTGGGCAGCAGTACCGCGCGCTGCCCGAACCGGGCGCCGAGCCGCGCGGACAGCGCCAGCGACATCACCCCGATGACCAGGCCGGTCGGTGCGATGGCCAGCCCGATCTCCAGCGGGTCGTAGCCCAGCACGCGCTGGAGGTAGAGGGCGGACAGGAACTGGAAGCCGAAGCCGGCGGCCACCATCAGGGCCTGGACGAGGTTGGCGCCGGAGACGATCCGGGAGCGGAACAGCCGTAGCGGCAGCAGCGGTTGCGCGGCCGTGGCCTGCCGCAGCAGGAACGCGGCGAGCAGGACCAGCGACAGGGCGCCGGTGATCGCCGTGGAGGCGGCGGTCCAGCCGAGGTCGGCGGTGCGCACGATGGTGGCGACCCCGAGCATGAGGGCGGCGGTGACCAGCACCGCACCCGGTGCGTCGGCGCCGCGCAGCGAACGTGCCCGGCCGGTGCGCCCGTTCGGCCGGTCGTCCGGCAGCAGGCGCAGGCTGAGCAGGGCGGCGGCCGCGCCGATGGGCAGGTTGACGAAGAAGATCCAGTGCCAGTTGACGGCCTGGGTGAGGATGCCGCCGAGCAGGAGCCCGAGGACGCCGCCCGCGGACTGGGTGAAGCTGTAGACGCCCATCGCCCGGGCCCTGCCGCGGGGTTCGGGGTAGAGGGCGATCACCATGCCGAGCGCGACCGCGGAGACCATGGCCCCGGCTGCGCCCTGGACGAAGCGTGCGGCGATGAGCAGGCCGGCCGAGTCGGCGATGCCGCACAGCAGCGAGGCCGCGCTGAACGCGGTGAGCCCGGCGACCAGGAGGCGCCGCCGGCCGAGCAGGTCCCCGATGCGGCCGGTGAGCAGCAGCAGCCCGCCGAACGCGATGAGGTAGGCGTTGACCACCCACGCCAGTCCCGCCTGGGAGAAGCCCAGGTCGCGCTGGATGGACGGCAGTGCGACGTTCACGATCGTCCCGTCGAGGATGATCATCAGGGTGCCGGCGCTCAGCACGGCGAGGGCTGCTCCGGGCGAGCGGGGCGCCGGTGCGGCGAGCGGCTCGGGCAAGGGCTGTGGCATGGGAAGTCGCCTCCTGGCGGGATCGAGTGCCAAGACCGACCGTAGCAGATGGTTTTGTTGGAGACTATCTATCTCGGACTCAAGGGTGTTCGCGGTTCGCGGTTCCCCCTGGTCGCGGGTGAAATAGGTCCGCTAGCGAATAATCCCGTAGCGGATCTCTTTGCTAGCCTTGGCGGTATGACCGCGCAGACCGTGCCCGCAAGCCCCGTCGGGACGCCCGACCTGTCGTACCTCATGCAGCACACCGCACATGTGCTGAGTACGCAGATGACGGCGGCGCTCGCGGAGATCGGCATGTCGCCGCGTGCGCACTGCGTGCTCGCCCACGCGCTTCAGGCGGAGCGGACGCAGGCCCAGATCGCGGAACTCTCCGACCTGGACAAGACCACGATGGTGGTCACCGTCGACATGCTGGAGCGCAACGGGCTGGCGGAGCGGGTGCCGTCGGCCACCGACCGCCGGGCGCGGATCATCAAGGTCACGCCGAAGGGTCAGGAGATCGTCGCCGCAGGCCAGGGCATCGTGGACCGGGTCCACCGGGACCTGCTCGGCGCTCTGCCCGACGACGAACGCGCGGTTTTCGTCTCGGCGCTGAACCGTCTGGCCACGGGCCACTGCGCGGTGCCGGCCGAGAGTCCCGAAGGCGCCCAGGGCGTGCGCAGGCCGCGCCAGTCGCGGAAGTGAGGCCCCCGGTTCCCCGGTGACGCTGAGTGTTCCACGTGGAACATCGCGTCGTGATGCGCGGAACAGGGGCACGAATCGTACGCGCCCCGCCGTCCCCGGGGGCCGACCTTCTCGCAATTCACACGATGCGGTGGGTGCGGCTGGCACGCTCGACACCATCATGGACGCCAAGCCGCCGTCGCCGGACGCCTTCCTCATCCGGCGCACCATGGATGAGATCGCGCCGGTCGCGGACAAGGCGACCTCGTACTTCTACGCGTTGCTGTTCCTCCGCCGTCCCGACCTGCGTGACCTGTTCCCGGTCGGGATGGAGGCCCAGCGCGACCGGTTGTTCAAGGCCCTGCTCACCGCGGCCGACCGGATCGACGACCCGGCCGCGCTCACCGAGTACCTGGCGCAACTGGGCCGCGGCCACCGCAAGTACGGCACCCAGGCCCACGACTACCCGGCCGTCGGCGAGGCGCTGATCGGCGCCCTGGCCCGCTACGGCGCGGCGGTGTGGACCTCCCAGACGGAGGCCGCCTGGATCCGGGCCTACACCGTCGTCTCCCAGGTCATGATCGACGCGGCGGCGGCCGACGAGCAGACCGCGCCCCCCTGGTGGGACGCCGAGATCGTCGCCCATGAGCGGCGGACCCCGGACGTGGCCGTGCTGACCGTGCGTCCCGGGCAGGCGTACCCCTTTCTCGCCGGGCAGTACACCTCCGTGCAGACGCCGTGGTGGCCACGGGTCTGGCGGCACTACTCCTTCGCCTCCGCACCCCGTGCCGACGGCCTGCTCACCTTCCACGTCCGCGCCGTCCCGGCCGGCTGGGTGAGCAACGCGCTGGTCCACCGGGCCGGCGCCGGCGACGTGATCCGCCTGGGCCCGCCGGCCGGCAGCATGACCGTCGACCACTCCAGCGGCGACGGCCTGCTCTGCCTGGGCGGCGGCACCGGCATCGCCCCGATCAAGGCCCTGGTCGAGGACGTCGCCGGGCACGGTGTCCGGCGCTCGGTCGACGTCTTCTACGGGGCCCGGCACACCCGCGACCTGTACGACCTGGACACCATCCTCGCGCTCAAGGCCCGGCACCCGTGGCTGTCGGTGCGCACGGTCGTTTCCGACACCCCGCCGGACGCGCGGTCCGGGCCGCTGCCCGAGGCCGTCGAGGAGTTCGGGCCGTGGGAGGCCTACGACGCGTACCTGTCCGGGCCGCCGGGGATGATCCGCAGCACCGTCGACACCCTGGTGCGCATCGGGATGCCCTCGCACCGCATCCGGCACGACCTCGTCCACGAACTCGTGGCCGCCGGGGACTGACCGGACGTCACCCCAGGTCGGGACCGAGCAGCCCCAGCACGCCCTCGATGTTCGCGTCCAGGTAGTGCCGCAGCGTCAGCGGGACGATGTCCACCGAGGCCAGTCCCATCCTGCTGAACGGCACCCGCACCACCTCGTAGTCGCCGCGCGGCTCGTCGACCTCGGGGCCGTGCCGCCGCGCCGGGTCCATCGACTCCAGCCGGCACACGAAGAAGTACTGCACCTTCACCCCGTGCGAACCGTCGTCGGCGATGTGCTCGATGGTGTCGACGAACGCCGGGACGGCGTCGGTGATCTTGCCGCCGAGTTCCTCGTCGATCTCGCGGTGCAGCGCGGCGAGGACGTTCGGGTCCTCGTCCTCGACGCCTCCGCCGGGGGTCACCCAGTACGGGGCGATGCCGGGCTTGGTCCGCTTGATCAGCACGAGGTGGTCGCCGTCGAGGATGATCGCGCGGGCGGTGCGCTTGACGACCGGGCGAGCGGTGGCACTGGGAGGCGAGTCCGGGGGCATGCCTGAGATCTGCCGCGGCGAGCCGGGGGGCAAACGTGTCACGGCCGCCCAATCACGGGACCGCTGGTGGGGGGCCGTGGCCCCGGCCACCGGCCGCGCCGGGTCCCCCGACCCGGCGGCGCGGGCTCAGCCCGCGGCCTCGTCCAGGGCCCGCAGCACGTCGGCCACGATGTCGTCCGGATCCTCGATGCCCACCGAGAAGCGGACGAACCCGGGCGGAACCGCGTCCCCGCCCCAGCGGCCGCGCCGCTCGGCCGTGCACTGCACGCTGCCGAAGCTCGTGGCCTCCGCGGTGAGCCGCAGCGCACCCAGGAAGCGCTCGGCGTGCGCCTGGTCGGGCAGGGTGAACGACACCACGCTCCCGAACCGGCGCATCTGCGCGGCCGCCACCGCGTGCGAGGGGTCACCGGGCAGGCCCGGGTGCCGCACGTCGGCGACCTCGGGACGAGTCAGCAGCGCCTGCGCCAGGGCCATCGCGTTGCCCGCCTGCCGGTCCACCCGCAGCGCGAGCGTCGCCAGGGACCGGTGCGCCAGCCACGCCTCCATCGGTCCCGGGATCGCGCCGACGAGCTTGCGCCACTTCCGCACGCCCGCCGCCAGCCCGGCGTCCCGCGTGGTCACGTACCCCATCAGCAGGTCGCCGTGCCCGGACAGGGCCTTCGTGCCGCTGGACACCGAGAAGTCGGCGCCCAGCTCCAGCGGCCGCTGCCCCAGGGGCGTGGCCAGCGTGTTGTCGACGGCCACCAGCGCCCCCGCCGCGTGCGCCGCGTCGGCGAGCCGCCGGATGTCGCACACGTCGAGACCGGGGTTGGACGGCGTCTCCAGCCACAGCAGCCGGGCACCCTCCAGCGCCCGTACCTGGGCGTCGCCCGCGGTGGGCGCGAGGCGCACCTCGACGCCGAAGGACTCCAGGCGCTCCTGCAGCGCGCGGGTCGCCTGGTAGCTGTCCGACGGCAGCACGACCGTCTCGCCGGACCGGACCTGGGACAGCAGCACGGCGGCGACCGCCGCCATGCCCGAGGCGAACGACACCGTCGCCGCCGCGCCGTCCCCCGGCGCCTCCAGGCCGGCGACGGCCGTCTCGAGCAGGTCCCACGTCGGGTTCTCGTCCCGGCCGTAGGTGTAGGGCCCGGCGGCCTCCCCGGGCAGGTGGTAGTGCGAGACGAACACCGGGCCCGGCAGGCTCGGCTCGTAGGGGGTGGCCGGCGGACGGCCGGCGTGCACGCTGCGCGTGCTGTCGCCCGGCCCCGCGGGCCCCTCCGAAGCGGAGCCCGCCGCGCCCGCGGTGTGGTGCGTGTGGTGTGTCCCCCCGGTTCCGGCGCTCACTCGTCGTCCGGGAGCACGACGTGCAGCGCCCAGGACACGATGCTGATGATCAGGCCGCCGAGGACCGCGGTCCAGAAGCCGGAGACGTGGAACTCCAGGTTGAGCTTGCCCGACAGCCACGACGTCAGCAGCAGCATCAGGGCGTTCACCACGAGGGTGATCAGGCCCAGGGTGAGGATGAACAGCGGGAAGGCCAGGACCTTCACGAACGGCTTGACCAGCCAGTTCACGAGGCCGAAGACCAGGGCGACCAGGATGAGGCCCAGGATCTTGCGACCGGTGGAGTCGCCGGTGAGCGTGATGTCCTTGAGCAGCCAGATGGCCACGGCCAGGGCCCCGGCGTTGGCCAGGGTCTTGACGATGAAATTCTTCATGGTGTGATCGTCGCAGAACCGATCACCAGGACAAGAGACCGGACAGAACCGTAGCTGTACCGCAGCCTAGGAGTGGCGATGAAGGTGTTCCGGCTGGACGACCTGGACGCGGAACGCGCGGCCAACCAGGGCGCCTACCTGCGCTTTCTCAAGGAACGCAGTATGTCGGCCGGGCTGTACGCGCTGTCCGCGGGGCAGCAGGACCCGCAGGCCCCGCACGCCCAGGACGAGATCTACCTGGTGGTCAGCGGCCGCGCCTCGCTCACCGTGGGTGACGAGACGACCGCGGTGGCGCGCGGCAGCGTGGTGTTCGTCCCGGCCGGGACGGCGCACCGCTTCCACCACATCAGCGAGGACCTCAGGGTCGTCGTGGTGTTCTCGCCCCCGGAACCCTAGGGGTGCGTTCAGGGTCGGACGAGGGCTCCCGGGCCTCCGCGCGGGGTCGGGATGGCCCTACTCTCGAAGTACCGGAACGCTACGGCAAACAAGGAGACTACGAGCGTCATGGACAACCTGCTGAAGAACCTGCCCTGGTGGGTCAAGTGGATCGGCATCCCGGTCATCGCGCTGGTGGTCTTCGGCGGACTCATCGCGAGCCTGATCAGCATCGTGGTCGGCCTGCTGTTCAAGGTCATCGTCTTCGTGATCCTCGTCGGCGCCCTGGTCCTCGTGGTGAAGCGGGTCACCGGGGGCGGCGGGTCCAAGCGCGACTGGTGACACCCCGGTGAGCGCCGTCCGCGGTGGCGGGGCGCTCACTTCGCCCGGCGGCGGTGACTGCCGCCGCCCGAGCCCCCGGGGCGCCCCGCGCCCCGGACCCCGGCCGGCTGCCCCGGCACCGCGGGACCTCCCGCGAGCGGGCGGCCGGCGGTCGTGTGTCCGGACCCGCTGCCGCGCAGCCCGCGGTCGGCGCCGACCACGAGCGCGGCCAGTGCCGTCGTCACCGGCACCGACGCCACCAGCCCGATGCTGCCCACCAGGGTGCGCACGATCTCCTCGGCGACCAGCTCGCTGTCCGCCACCTGCACCACACCGCTGCGGGCGATCGAGAAGAGCAGCAGCAGCGGCAGCGCCGCACCGGCGTACGCCATCACCAGGGTGTTGACGACAGACGCGATGTGGTCCCGCCCGATGCGCATCCCCGCGCCGTACAGCGTGCGCCAGCTCGCCCCCGGATCGGCGTCCTTCAGCTCCCACACCGCGGCGACCTGCGTCACCGTCACGTCGTCGAGCACGCCCAGCGAGCCGATGATGATCCCCGCCAGCAGCACGCCCTTGATCTCGATGTGCGGGTACAGCGTGTGGATCAGGCCGGTCTCGTCCGAGGTGTTGCCGGTCAGGTGGGCCCAGCCGATGAAGGCCGAGCCCAGCAGGCCGATCAGGAACAGGGAGCACAGCGTGCCGATCACCGCGACCGAGGTGCGGGCGTTCAGGCCGTGGCACATGTACAGCGCGGCCAGCATGATGGCGCTGCCGCCGATCACCGCGACCAGCAGCGGATCGTCGCCGCGCAGGATCGCCGGGAGGATGAACAGCGTCAGCACCGCGAACGACACCGCGAGCGCGACCAGCGCCATGACGCCGCGCAGCCGTCCCACGACGATCACCGCCAGCGCGAAGATGCCGGCCAGCAGCGCGAGCGGCATGCCGCGCTGGATGTCGACGACGGAGTAGTGCTGGCCCGGCGGAGCCTTCGGCGCGTAGGCGAGGACCACGCCCTCGCCCCGCGTGTAGCGGCGGGTCTGGTCCGGCTGCACGATCTCGGTGAAGCGCGCGCCCTTGTCCGGACCGGCGGTCACCTCGATCGTGGCCTTCTGGCACGCGTCGCTGACCGGACCGCCCGAAGCGGGCTGGTCGGGCAGGGCGTTCGCCGCCTTGCAGGAGATGCCGACCAGCGCGACGACCGTGCCCTTGCGGGTCTGCTGGTCGAAGCCGACGCCCGTGCGGTCGTGCCCGGGAGCGCCGCCCGGCCACAGCAGCACCAGGCCCGCCACCACCGCGGCCGCGAACGGCACCAGGATCGCGGCGATCACCTTCCGCAGGTGCTTCGAGACCGGCGGCACCGGCCCGTGGCTGTGCCCGTGACCGTGCCCCGGGCCGTGACCGGTGCCGTGACCGGTGCCGTGGCCTGTGGCCGGCGTGCTGCCGGGACCGTGCTCGTGAGCGGGGCCGTGCGCGGCGGCTGGGGAGGAGTCCACGCGCCGATCATCGCAAGGCCTCTGGTGTGTGTCCGCAACCGTTCGCTACCGTTGGGGCCACCTTTGCACAACGCGGGAGCTCGGAGCACCGGGCTGAGAGGGCGCTGGATCGCGAAACGCGACGGCTGCGCCGACCGCCGAACCTGTTACCGGGTAATGCCGGCGTAGGGAGTAGGTCTGATGACCATGCAGGATGCGCGCACGCGTGAGATCGGCTGGCACAAGTCGTACCTCACCGGATCACGGCCGGACCTTCTGGTACCGGTCCGGCAAGTGCACCTGACCAACGGCCGCGACGTGACGCTGTACGACACGTCCGGCCCGTACACCGACCCGTCCGTGGAGACCGACGTCCGGCGGGGCCTCGCCCCGCTCCGCGACACCTGGATCACCGGGCGCGGCGACACCGAGGAGTACCCCGGCCGTCCCGTCCGCCCCGAGGACGACGGCATCAAGCACACCGCGCCCCGCGGCGGGCTGCGCAACCTCGACGCCGTGTTCCCCGGGCGTCCGCGGCTCCCCCGCCGCGGCCGCGACGGACGGCACGTCACCCAACTCGCGTACGCGCGGCGGGGCGAGATCACCCCCGAGATGGAGTTCGTCGCCCTGCGCGAGAACGTCCCGCCGGAGGTGGTGCGCGACGAGATCGCGGCGGGCCGGGCGGTGCTGCCGGCGAACGTCAACCACCCGGAGACCGAGCCGATGATCATCGGCAAGCGGTTCCTGGTGAAGGTCAACGCCAACATCGGCAACTCCGCGGTCACCTCCTCCATCGAGGAGGAGGTGGAGAAGATGACGTGGGCGACGCGGTGGGGCGCGGACACCGTGATGGACCTGTCCACCGGCCGCAACATCCACACCACCCGCGAGTGGGTGCTGCGCAACTCCCCCGTCCCCATCGGCACGGTGCCGCTCTACCAGGCACTGGAGAAGGTCGACGGGCGCGCCGAGGAGCTCAGCTGGGACGTCTACCGGGACACCGTCATCGAGCAGGCCGAGCAGGGCGTCGACTACATGACGGTGCACGCCGGCGTGCTGCTGCGGTACGTGCCGCTGACCGCCCGCCGCAAGACCGGCATCGTCTCGCGCGGCGGCTCGATCATGGCCGCGTGGTGCCTGGCCCACCACAAGGAGTCGTTCCTGTACGAGCACTTCGAGGAGCTCTGCGAGATCCTCGCCGCCTACGACGTGACGTTCTCGCTCGGCGACGGGCTGCGCCCGGGGTCGATCGCGGACGCCAACGACGAGGCGCAGTTCGCCGAGCTGCGCACTCTCGGCGAGCTCAACACCATCGCCAAGCGGCACGACGTGCAGACGATGATCGAGGGCCCGGGCCACGTGCCCATGCACAAGATCAAGGAGAACATCGACCTCCAGCAGGAGATCTGCGAGGAGGCGCCGTTCTACACGCTCGGCCCGCTGACCACGGACATCGCCCCCGCCTACGACCACATCACCTCGGGCATCGGCGCCGCGATGATCGCCTGGTGGGGCACGGCGATGCTCTGCTACGTCACGCCCAAGGAGCACTTGGGCCTGCCGGACCGCGACGACGTCAAGACCGGCGTGATCACCTACAAGATCGCCGCGCACGCCGCGGACCTGGCCAAGGGCCACCCCGGCGCGCAGGCGTGGGACGACGCCCTGTCCGACGCGCGCTTCGAGTTCCGCTGGGAGGACCAGTTCAACCTGGCCCTCGACCCGGACACCGCGCGCTCCTTCCACGACGAGACACTCCCCGCGGAGCCGGCCAAGACCGCGCACTTCTGCTCGATGTGCGGCCCCAAGTTCTGCTCCATGAAGATCTCCCAGCGCATTCGCGACGAGCACGGTGACGGGTCCAGCGCCGTCGCGTCGGGCTACGACGCCGAGGCACTGGCCGGGATGGCCGCCAAGTCCGAGGAGTTCGCGGCCCACGGCAACCGTGTGTACCTGCCGCTGGCCGAGTAGCCCCACTCCACCGACGCTTCCCGAGGGGTCCTGGCCACGGCCGGGGCCCCTCGGGCGTGCCCTGCTGAGTGCTGCCCGGCTGGTGGGACGCGGCGCGGGCGTTCGATCCCGCGATGTTACGTTCGTGGTGTTCACGCGCGACCGCACCTGCCTTCGGCAAGGACGCCGAACCAGCACGCCGGACAGCGGCACGGAGGTGGGTTATGGACCGGGGCACGCTCGGCCCGCTGCTGCGCGAGGCGCGGCAGCGTTCGCTGCTGACGCTGGAGGGCCTGGCCGAGGCGTCCGGGGTGAGCGTGCGGGCCATCAGCGACATCGAGCGCGGCAAGCGGCTGCCGCGCCAGTCGACGATGAACGAGTTGCTGGACGCCCTGGAGCTCGACGAGGACGGACGGCGCCGGGTGGTGCAGGCGTCCGCCCGGCGTACCGGGCGAACGCCGCAGCAGCTGCCGCCGGACCTGGCGGTCTTCCGCGGCCGGGAGCGCGCGCTGGAGGTCGTGCGCGCCTTCGGCTCGCCGGCGGCCGGGCAGGCCGTGATCTGCGTGATCGGCGGCATGGCCGGGGTGGGCAAGACCGCGCTCGCGGTGCACTGGGCGCACCAGGTGGCGGACCGCTTCCCCGACGGCCAGCTGTATGTGAACCTGCGTGCCTTCCAGGACACCGGCAGCCCCCTGGATCCGGGTGAGGCCCTCGGCGGATTCCTGACCGCGCTGGGGGTGCCCAGCAGCGACATCCCCCGCCACACCGAGCAGCGCAGCGCACTGTTCCGGGAACGGACCGCCTCCCGGCAGCTCGTCGTGGTCCTGGACAACGCGCGCGACGCCGAGCAGGTCAGGCCGCTGCTCCCGGCGTCGGCCGGGTGCCTGACCATCGTCACCTCCCGCGACCAGCTCCCCGGGCTGGTGGCGACCGAGGGCGCCTCGCTGATCAGCCTGGACGTGTGGACGCCGGCCGAGGCCCTGGCCGGGCTGGCGGCCCGGATCGGTGAGGGGCGCTGCGCGGCGGAGCCCGAGGACGCCGCCGAACTCGTCGAGCTGTGCGGCTTCCTCCCGCTCGCCGTCGCCATCGTCGGCGCGCAGCTGACCGCCGCGCCGGGGATGCCGCTGCGGGTCGGTGTGCGCGAACTGCGCGAGTCCCAACCGCGGTTGGACGCACTGGCGGCCGACGACCGCCGGGTCGACGTGCGTGCCGTCTTCTCCTGGTCCTACCGTGCGCTCACGGCCGAGACCCAGCAGTTCTTCCGCTACCTCAGCGTCCATCCCGGCCCGGCGCTGTCCGCCGAGGCCGCCGCCTGCCTGCGGGGGACGCCGATGGCCACGGCCCGCCAGCACCTGCGCCGGCTGACCTCCGCCAGCCTGCTGTCCCGCGACGCCGACGGCCGCTACGTCCTGCACGACCTCGTGCGCGCCTACGGCGCGGAACTCATGGACCGGGAGGGGGACGACCGGGCGGGCGCCGAGATCCGCCTCCTGGACTACCTGCGGCACAACGCCCACGCCGGCAACCGGTTCCTGTGGGACTACCCCTCAGGACTGCCGGACGTCCCGGTGCCGGGTGTGGTGTCCGTCGCGATCGAAGGTCGCGAGGAGGCCCTGGACTGGTACCGCCAGGAGGAGTCGACGGCCGCGGCCGCGCTGCGCTCCCTGGACGGTCCGCGGCTGCGGCGCCACCGCGTCGACGTGGCCCTGGAGTGGACGCGCTACCACCAGGCCGCGGGCCGCTGGGCCGAGGAGATCGCCGCCCAGGGCCTCGCGCTCGCCGCGGCCCTCGCCCTCGACGATCCGGTCGCGATCGCCTCGATCTGCCACCACCTGGCCCATGCGGCGGTGATCGGGCCGGGGGACGCGGAGGAGGCCGAGAGGGCGATCGACCTCATGCTCGCGTACCTGCCCCGCCTGCCCCTCGAACAGCAGGTGCGCTTCGAACACCGCGTCTGCACGCTGCGCGACCACCAGGGCCGGTATCCCGAGGCCCTGCGGCACGCGCGGAACTCGCTGGCGATCGCCCGCGACCTCGGCCGGCCCGCCGGGATCGCCCGCGGGCTGAGCGCCGTGGCCTGGTTCCTGGCCCTGCTCGACGCGTACCAGGAGGCCGTGGACGCGTGCGAGGAGGCCCTTCCGATCCTGCGTGAACTCGGCGACCGCGGCCACGAGGCCGGGACCTGGGACACCCTCGGGTACGCCCGGCAGCGCCTGGGTGATCTCGACACGGCGATCGCCGACTACCGCACGGCGCTGGGGATCTGCGAGGAGCTCCAGCTCGGATTCCACCGCGGCCAGGTACTGGACCACCTCGCCTCGGCCCTGCTGGAACGCGGCGACGTCGAGCAGGCCCGCGCCACCTGGAACCAGGCCGCCGAACAGTTCACCGCCCTGCGCGTGGCACGGGCCGCCGAGGTCCGGGCCAGGATCGACGCACTGCCGGCGCGTCCCATCCCGGCGCTTCCCAGGACGGCCCCCTGACGCGGGGCGCCCTAGTTGACCGAGACGGGAGGGGGCCAGCCGACGGGAGCGAAGCTCTTCCACAGGCCCGGGGTGCCGGCGGTGTTGGCCGACAGGCTGGTACCGAGGTAGAAGCTGGTCTGGCCGGGCGGGTCGGTGCAGTCGAGGTTCTTGTGCAGGCGGATGTCGACGCCGGTGTTGTTGACGACCCGGTCCACCCCGACGGGGCCGAAGCCCTGGCAGTCGTTCTGCACCGGGCTGTTGATCTGGCGGACCACGGTGAGCCCGCGCGAACCCGTGATGAGGCCGCCCGAGGAGTCGGAGCAGGCTGCCGTACCGAGGGCGAGCGCGGCGATCGCGCACAGCACGGCAAGCGGACGACGGACACGCATGGGCCTCTCCCGTTCCGACCGGTCGCTGGACAGTGAACTGGGTCGGAACGAGTCAATCCGCTGGTGGCCGGGCCCGCGAGCCGGCGACGGCCAACCGGGGGCGCGGCTACTCCGGCCGGCGGTCGGGCCCGGTGAAGCCGGGACTGCCGAAGTCGGGGCCGCTGTAGTCGGGGGACGTGAAGTCCTGCGGCGAGCTGAAGTCGGGCCGGGAGTACCCGAGGCGGGGTATCCGCGGCTGGGGTGCGGCGGCCGGCGGTGCGGTGGCCGTGGTGGCCGCCGTGGTCGCCGTGGCCGCGGTCGCGGCGTTCGCCGCCGCGTCGGCCAGGGCGTCGTCGAGGAACGGCAGCAGCCCCAGCGTCAGCAGGGCCTCCTGCCACTGCCGGCGGGCCTGGGCGACCTCGGGCGGCATGGCCTCGGGTGTGTCGTGTATCGCCGAGGAGCTGTCCCGCAGCGCGGTCAGCACCAGCCCGACCGCGCCCAGCAGGACGGACGCCCCCATGACCGCGGCGAAGAACCAGCCGGCGGTGCGCAGCGGGGAGGCGATGGCCGGCTCCGGTGAGACGGCCGCCAGCGCGTAGCCGATGAGCAGGAAGATCACCGCGGCGGCGCCGGCCAGGATCGGTGTGAGCACGGCCATCACGGCGAACAGCCCGGCACCGGATCCGGCGCCCTCGGCGACGCCCATCGCCGCGTAGCCGAACGTCCGGTGCTCGCGGGCCCGTGCGGACTCCCGGGCCGACTCCCGCAGGTCGGCCCGCAGCGTGCGGTACGTGTCGTACTCGTCGGCGGCCGCCGCTCCGATCAGGTCGGAGGCGGCGAGCGCCATGGTGCGCAACTGCTCGGCGTTCAGCGGCGACCCGGACTCGGCGTCCATGTCGTCGAGGACGATGCGCAGCGCGTCGTCGAGGACATGCTCGAAATCCGAGCGGTCTTCGTTGAGCAGATGTGGAGCGCTGGTCATGTGCGTCCCCCGATGCCCCGACTCTCCGTACACGGCCGGTTGTTCCACGTGGAACCGGCTCGGCCGGCAGGAGGCCTGGAGAGCGGTGTGCCTAACGGATACTGCCGATGGTAGGGCGGTCCGTCAGGCCGTGACAGGGTGCAACCAGGAAATGTGGGTGTGGCGGTCCCTGCCGGATCGCGGGGTTTCCGCGAAGGATTCCGCCCTCAATGCTGACGCTCCGTCAGATGTCAGCCGACCAGGGGGAGTTGGGCGACCAGCAGGCGGCCCTCCATGGTCACCCCGCCGTCCATCGCCACGGCGAGGCTGTCCGCGTAGACCATCGGCCCGTTCACCGTGTGGCCCCGCTCGGCGCCGTCGGCCGGGGCGTCGCCGCCGGCCTCGCCGAGCAGATACGGAATCGGGCTGTGCCCGTGCACGACCCGCTCGCCGCCGAACGTGCCCAGCAGTTCCCGCGCCGCCTGGGCGCCGCCGTCGCCGCGGAAGGCGAACCGCTTGGTCAGCTTGCGGAACAGGTCCCAGCACTCGTCGGCATCGCCGCGCTGCAGCACGCCGGTCACCGCGTCGTTCATCTCCTCCACGCTGCTGCCGTACTCCAGGTACGCGGTGGTGTCGGAGTGCACCAGCAGATGGCCGTCGGTGACATGGGCGGCGTCCAGCCGGGAGATCCACGTGAGGTGCCGGTCCTCCAGGCGTTCCATGTCGGACGGCTGGCCGCCGTTGAGCCGCCACGCGGCCAGGAAGGAGGCGGTGCCGCCCGTGGAGTTGACGGGCATGTCCCCGAACCGGTGCGCGCCGAGCAGCAGCAGCTCGTGGTTGCCCATGAGCGCCCGGCAGTAGCCGCCGGCGGCGGCGGCCTCGGCCGACAGCTGCATGACGAGTTCGATGACGCCGATGCCGTCGGGCCCGCGGTCGGTGAAGTCGCCGAGGAACCAGAGGCGGGCGCTGCCCGCGGACCAGTGCCCGTCCTCGTCGACCAGGCCGGTGGCGTGCAGTGCGGCCAGCAGTTCGCCCAGGTAGCCGTGCACGTCGCCGACGACGTAGAGCGGTCCGGGGCGGCTGCCCTTCTCGGAGTTCACGGTGATCACCGGCAGGTCGTGGGCCGTGGGCGTGTACTCCGCCGGGACCGGCGCGGCGTCCGGCCGGGCGGGTTCGTAGCCGGTGGGCGCCGGTGGCGCGGCGGTGCCGGCGTCGTAGGACGGGACGGGCGCGCCCACGGATCCGGGCGCCGGGTAGCCGTGCTCGTAGCCCGCGGCCGGCTCGATGTCGGGCGCCGTCCCGTAAACGGGCGCGGGCTCGTATCCGGGCTCGTACCCGGTACCGGGTTCGTACCCGTGACCTGCCCCCTGAGTCATCGACCCCTCCACGATCGCGCCGCCATCCGCCCATCATAGGAATGACGCTGGCGCGTTGTGACATACCCAGGCACCCGGATTTTCGAAGGTCCAGACAAACCACCCCGAATACCGCTCGCCGGAGCCGGGCCGGCGGTCACTCGCCGCGGGCGGGACCCCGGGGCGGGCTGACCGTCGTGCGGTGCGGGCGGCGTTGCGACGAGGCGCGGATGATCAGTTCGGTGGGCATCACCTGCTGCACCGGGTGCGCGGGACCGATCCCCTCGGTCCGCTCGATCGCGTCGATGAGCAACTGCACCACCGCGGTGCCGATCCGGCGGGGTTGCAGGGACAGGGTGGTGATCGGCGGATCGGTGCCGGCGTAGCCGCCGCTCTCGCTGCAGCAGACCAGCAGCAGGTCGTCGGGGACGCGTAACCCGTAGCGGCGGGCGGCGGCGAGCAGGTCGGTGCCGTTGGGGTCGAAGAGGCCGTACACGGCGTCGGGGCGGTCGGGCCGCGCGAGTAAGCGGTCGGCGGCGACCGCGCCGGCGCAGGGGTCGTGGGCCGGGTACGCCTCGTAGACCGGCTCCTGGCCCACGCGTTGGCACCACTCCAGGTACGCGGTGGTGGACAGCCGCGTGTACGTGTCGGTGCTGGTGCCGGTCAGCAGGCCGATCCGCCGGGCGCCCGCGGCGGCCAGGTGGTCGAGGATGCCGAGCACGGCCTCCTCGTGGTCGTTGTCGACCCAGGCGTGCACGGGCAGGCTGCCGGCCGGGCGGCCGTCGCTGACCACCGGCACGCCCTGCCGGACGAGTTCGGTGACCACGGGGTCGTGGTCGGAGGGGTCGATGACGACGGTGCCGTCCAGCGCGACGTTGCCCCACACGTCGTGCCGGGACGAGGCGGGCAGGATCACCAGGGCGTAGCCCCGGGCGAGCGCGGCCGAGGTGGCGGCGCGGGCCATCTCGGCGAAGTACGCGAACTCCGTGAACGTGAACGGTTCTTCGCCGTATGTCGTCACCGTCAGGCCGATCAGGCCCGAGCGTCCGGTGCGGAGGGTGCGGGCGGCGGCGGACGGGCGGTAGCCCAGCCGGTCGGCGACCTCGCGGACGTGGCGTCGGGTGGCGTCGGGCAGTCGGCCCTTGCCGTTGAGCGCGTCGGAGACCGTCGTGATCGAGACTCCGGCGGCAGCGGCGACATCCCTGATGCCCGCCCGTTCCAGCCGGCGTCCGAGGGGCCGGCTCGCCTGGTGTTTCCCTGCTGCTGTCATGGCGTGCCGATCCTAGGGCTGCACTGGTCCGTCCGGCCTCCGCCCGCTCTGCCCTATGGAAGAACGGTTTCTGCAAGATCGAACCTCGTATGCAAGGTGGAATATGCAGGCGGCAGCCCCCGCCATACGGGGGATACGGGCGCGTACTCCGCCCGCGGGCAGCCATTGGTCCAGTCGTCCGCGTACCGGCAACTCACTCCTATGGGGGAAGCGCGCCACCGCGCACGCCACCCGGGCACGCCACCCCGGCCCGCGCGGCCGCGCCCCGCGGACCTGTGGCCGAGCGCACCTGCCCGTGCATCTCCCCAGCCGTCCGACCGGCTCGTAGGGTGAGGTCATGAGCACCCCCAAGCTGCGCGCGTGCCTGGACGGCATCCCGACGTACAAGCCCGGGCGACCCCCGGCCACGGAGGAGGGCGGCGCCTCGGGCCCCGCCTTCAAGCTGTCCTCGAACGAGAACCCTTATCCTCCGCTGCCCGGTGTCCTGGAGGCGGCCACCGCCGCCGCGGGCTCCTTCAACCGGTACCCGGACCTGGCCTGTGCCGCGCTCACCACGGAGCTCGCGGAGCGCTTCGGCGTGCCCGCCTCCCACGTGGCGACCGGCACCGGTTCGGTGGGCGTGGCCCAGCAGCTGATCCAGGTCACGTCCGGCCCGGGCGACGAGGTGGTCTACGCCTGGCGGTCCTTCGAGGCGTATCCGATCATCACCCGGATCAGCGGGGCGACGCCCGTGCAGGTGCCGCTGGACGCCGACGAGCGGCACGACCTGGACGCGATGGCCGACGCGATCACCGAGCGGACCCGGCTGATCTTCGTCTGCAACCCCAACAACCCGACCGGGACCGTGGTGCGGCGGGCCGAGCTCGAGCGGTTCCTGGACCGGGTGCCGTCCGACGTCCTGGTGGTGCTGGACGAGGCGTACCGGGAGTTCATCACCGACGCCGAGGTGCCCGACGGCATCGACCTGTACCGCGAGCGCCCGAACGTGGCGGTGCTGCGCACCTTCTCCAAGGCGTACGGCCTGGCGGGGCTGCGGGTCGGGTTCGCGATCGCGCACGACCCGGTCGCCGAGGCGCTGCGCAAGACCGCGGTGCCGTTCGGGGTGAGCCAGCTCGCGCAGGACGCGGCGGTGGCCAGCCTGCGGGCCGAGGCCGCGCTGCTGGAGCGCGTGGCCGGGCTGGTGACCGAGCGCACCCGGGTCGTCGAGGCGCTGGAGGGCCAGGGCTGGACGGTGCCGGAGACGCAGGCGAATTTCGTGTGGCTGCGGCTGGGGGAGCGCACCGCGGACTTCGCCGCGGCGTGCGAGAAGGCCGGCGTGACGGTCCGGCCGTTCGCCGGCGAGGGCGTGCGGATCACCGTCGCCGAGGCCGAGGCGAACGCGATACTGCTGCGGACCGCGGAGGCGTTCCGCAAGGAGCTGTGACGGGTCCGGTCGGCGTCCCGCCCGCGCGGACGGTGCCGCCGGCCGGCTCCCCCGGCCCCTGAGAACCCTGGATTTGCGGCGGTTTCCGCCACTGAGCCCCCTGACCCACCCCCCGGTGTCAGGGGGCTCAGTGCTGTAGGCGATACTACTTTGTGAATGTATTCACGTTCACAAGCGAACGTGTCGTACCCATACGTCACGTCTTGTCAGGTGAGCAAGGGCGAACCACTCGCCGTAGCGGAAAAGGAGGCGAACCGTGCAGATCGCGCTGGGATCGCTCGACATCGCCCGCTGGCAGTTCGGCATCACGACCGTCTACCACTTCCTCTTCGTCCCGCTGACGATCTCGCTGTCCGCGTTGACCGCGGCGCTGCAGACCGCCTGGGTGCGGACCGGCAAGGACACGTACCTCCAGGCGACCAAGTTCTGGGGCAAGCTGTTCCTGATCAACATCGCCATGGGCGTCGTCACCGGCATCGTCCAGGAGTTCCAGTTCGGCATGAACTGGTCGGACTACTCGCGTTTCGTCGGTGACATCTTCGGCGCCCCGCTGGCGTTCGAGGCCCTCATCGCGTTCTTCTTCGAGTCGACCTTCATCGGCCTGTGGATCTTCGGCTGGGACAAGCTGCCGAAGAAGATCCACCTGGCCTGCATCTGGATGGTGTCGATCGGGACCATCCTCTCCGCGTACTTCATCCTCGCGGCCAACTCCTGGATGCAGCACCCCGTCGGGTACCGCTACAACCCGGTGACCAAGCGTGCCGAGCTCACCGACTTCTGGGCCGTGCTCACTCAGAACACCGCGCTCGCCCAGTTCTTCCACACCCTGTCGGCCGCCTTCCTCACCGGCGCCGCCTTCATGATCGGCATCTGCGCCTACCACCTGGCGCGCAAGCGGCACATCGCCGTGATGCGGTCCTCGCTGCGGATGGCGCTGGTCGTCGCGGTGGTGGCGGGGGCGCTCGTCGCCATCAGCGGCGACACCCTCGGCAAGGTCATGTTCAAGCAGCAGCCGATGAAGATGGCCGCGGCCGAAGCCCTGTGGGACGGCCAGAAGGGCGCGCCCTTCTCGATCTTCGCCGTCGGCAACGTCAACAAGGGCCACAACGAGGTCGCCGTCGAGGTCCCCAACCTGCTGTCGTTCCTGGCCACCGACGACTTCACCTCCTACGTCGGCGGTATCAACGACGTGAACAAGGCCGAGCAGCAGAAGTACGGGCCCGGCGACTACCGGCCCAACATCCCCGTCGCCTACTGGGGCTTCCGCTGGATGATCGGCTTCGGCGTGGTCTCCATCGGGGTCGGCGCCGCCGGACTGTGGCTGACCCGCAGAAGGTTCTGGCTGGCCCCGGAGCACCGGACGGGCGAGGACGAGGTCCCGCACCTCATGCTCACCCGGGGGATCCGGATCAACGAGGGTCTGTCCCGCTGGTACTGGCGGATCGCGCTGCTGACGATGGTCTTCCCGCTGCTCGCCAACTCCTGGGGCTGGATCTTCACCGAGACCGGCCGCCAGCCCTGGGTGGTCTACGGCGTGCTGCGCACCCGGGACGCGGTCTCCCCCGGCGTCTCGGCCGGCACGGTGCTCGCCTCCCTGATCGTCTTCACGCTCCTGTACGCGGTGCTCGCCGTGATCGAGGTGCGACTGCTGGCCAAGTACGTCAAGGCCGGGCCGCCCGAGCTGACCGACGACGACCGCCGCTCCCCCACCCGGATCGGCGGCGACGACTCCGACGGGGACCACGCCGACCGGCCGATGGCCTTCTCGTACTGAGCAGCTGAGGAGCGCGACATGCACCTGCACGACGTCTGGTTCGTCCTCATAGCGGTCCTGTGGACCGGCTACTTCTTCCTGGAGGGCTTCGACTTCGGGGTCGGCATCCTCACCGGGCTGCTGGCCCGCGACCGCACCGAGCGCCGCCTGCTGATCAACACGATCGGCCCGGTCTGGGACGGCAACGAGGTGTGGCTGCTCACCGCGGGTGGCGCGACGTTCGCGGCCTTCCCCGATTGGTACGCCACCCTGTTCTCCGGCTTCTACATCCCCCTGCTGATCATCCTGGTCTGCCTCATCGTGCGCGGTGTGGGCTTCGAGTACCGCGCCAAGCGGCCCGACGAACGCTGGCAGCGCAACTGGGAGCACGCGCTGTTCTGGACCTCGCTGGTGCCGGCGGTGCTGTGGGGCGTGGCGTTCGCCAACATCGTCCACGGCGTGAAGATCGACGCGACCAAGAACTACGTGGGCGGGTTCTGGGACCTGTTCAACGGCTACGCCCTGCTCGGCGGCCTGGTGACGCTGACCCTGTTCACCTTCCACGGCGCGGTCTTCGTGTCGCTGAAGACGGTCGGGCCGATCCGGGAGCGGGCGCGGGCGATGGCCACCCGGGTCGGGCTGGTCGCGGCCGCGGCTGCCGCGGCCTTCTTGATCTGGACCCAGGTGCACACCGGTGACGGCTGGAGCCTGCTGGCGCTGGTCGTGGCCGTGGCCGCACTGGTGGCGGCGATCGGCGCGAACCTGGCCGGCCGGGAGGGCTGGGCGTTCGCCTGCTCCGGCGTCACGATCGCGGCCACCGTGGCCATGCTGTTCCTCTCGCTGTTCCCGGACGTGATGCCGTCCACTCTCAGCGGCGACTGGTCCCTGACCGTCGGCAACGCCTCGGCCACCCCGTACACGCTGCGGATCATGACCTGGTGCGCGGGGATCGCGACACCGCTGGTGCTGCTCTACCAGGGCTGGACCTACTGGGTGTTCCGCAAGCGGATCGGCACGCAGCACATCGCGGAAGGCGCGCACTGACCGTGCGCGGCACGGGGGTGCCCGGGACACCGCGGCACCCCTGCTGGGGCCGCATGTTTCACGTGGAACATGCGGAATGCGGCGAAAGGGGATGTTCCACGTGAAACCTGTCGACCCGCGACTGGTCCGCCACGCCCGCACGACCGGCGTCTTCCTCGGCGGATCGGTGCTGCTCGGAGCGGTCGGGGCCGGACTGCTGGTGGCCCAGGCCACGCTCATCGCCGATGTGGTGGTCGGCGGCTTCCAGCACGGTCAGGGCGTCGGCGCGCTGCGCGGCGACCTGCTGTGGCTGGCCGCGGTGGCGGCCGGCCGCGCACTGGTGGCCTGGCTGACCGAACTGAGCGCGCACCGCGCCGGCGCCGCGGTGAAGTCGGAGCTGCGCCGGAGCCTGCTGGAGCGCGCCACTTCCCTCGGCCCGGGCTGGCTGACCGGCCGGCGCAGCGGTGAGCTCACCACGCTCGCCACCCGCGGCATCGACGCCCTCGACGACTACTTCGCCCGGTACCTGCCCCAGTTGGGGCTGGCCGTGGTGGTCCCGGCGGTGGTCCTGGCCAGGATCGCCACCGCGGACTGGGTGTCGGCACTGACCATCGTCGTCACCCTGCCGCTCATCCCGCTGTTCATGGTGCTGGTCGGCTGGGCCACCCGGGAGCGGATGGACCGCCAGTGGCGCCTGCTGGCCCGGCTGTCCGGGCACTTCCTCGACGTCGTGGCCGGACTGCCGACCCTGAAGGTCTTCGGCCGGGCCAAGGTCCAGGCCGAGAACATCCGGGCCATCACCGGCGACTACCGGCGGGCGACGCTGCGGACGCTGCGGATCGCCTTCCTGTCGTCCTTCGTGCTGGAACTGCTGGCCACGATCTCCGTCGCCCTGGTCGCGGTCGGCATCGGCATGCGACTCGTGCACGGGGAGCTGGACCTGCGCACCGGACTGCTGGTGCTGGTGCTCGCCCCCGAGGCGTACCTGCCGCTGCGGCAGGTCGGCGCGCAGTACCACGCGGCGGCCGAGGGACTGGCGGCCGCGGAGGAGGTCTTCGCGGTGCTGGAGGCCGAGCCCGTCCGCGCGCCCGGCCGTGAGACCGCGCCGGACCTGCGCACCGCCGTCCTCACCGTCGACGGCGTCGAGGTCCGGGAGGACGGGCGGCTCGCGCCCACCACCCTGCGCGTCGCGCCGGGGGAGGCGCTGGCCGTGACCGGGCCGAGCGGCGTCGGCAAGTCCACGCTGCTCAGCGCTCTGCTGGGCTTCGCGATCCCCTCGGCGGGCCGCATCCTCGTCGACGGCGTCGACCTGGCGCGGATCGACCCGGCGACCTGGCACGCACAGATCGCCTGGGTGCCGCAGCGCCCGCACCTGTTCGCCGGCACCGTCGCGGACAACGTGCGGCTGGCCCGTCCCGAGGCCACCGACGACCAGGTCCTGGCCGCGCTGGACGCGGCCGGCGCCGCCTCCTTCGCCTCGCCGGACACCCTGCTCGGTGAGGACGGTGCCGGACTGTCCGCGGGGCAGCGCCAGCGGATCGCGCTGGCCCGCGCGTTCCTCGCCGACCGCCCCTTGCTGCTGCTCGACGAACCCACCGCCCACCTCGACGGCGACACCGAGGAGTCGGTGATCGCCGCCCTGCGGGACCTGGCCCGCGGCCGCACCGTCGTGATGACCGCGCACCGCCCGGCCCTGCTGCCGCTCGCCGACCGCGTCCACGAACTGGCCTTCCCCGACACGGCGTTCGCGGTCCCGGCCGCCGCGGCATCGGAGTCCGTTCCGGTGTCCGCGGTTCTCCCGGCTCACCCGGCGCCCCCTGCTGCGGGCCCCGCGGCCGTGGCGGGGACCTGCACCGGGACCGGGGCGGCCACGGACGCACCGGCCGCCGTCCCGGCCGGCACCGTCCCCGCACCGGCGGCCGCGGGCCGCACGGCTCCACCGGGTGGCCACGACGACCGGTTCACCGCGCCCCGGTCCCGATGGGCGGGCGGCACGGTCACCGGGCTCGTGCGGGCGCCCGGATTCCTGCGGCGGGTGATGGCCGCGGCAGCGCTCGGCGTTCTGGCGCTGGCCTGCGCCGTGGGCCTGATGGGCACCTCCGGCTGGCTGATCAGCCGGGCCGCCCAGCAGCCGCCGGTGCTCTATCTGATGGTGGCGGTGACCGCGACCCGGGCGTTCGGCATCGGGCGGGCCGTCTTCCGCTACGCCGAGCGCCTGGTGGGGCACGACGCGGTCTTCCGTGCCCTGGCCGAGGTGCGGGTGCGGGTGTTCGGCCGGCTCGAGCGGCTCGCGCCCGCGGGGCTCGGCGCCGCCGGCCGCGGCGACCTGCTCTCGCGGCTCGTCGCGGACGTCGACGCGGTGCAGGACTGGTTCCTGCGCTGGCTGCTGCCCGCACTCACCGCGGGCACGACCGCGGTCCTCGCCGCCGCGTTCACCGGCCGGCTGCTCCCCTCGGCGGGGCTGCTGCTCGGAGCGGGCCTGCTGATCGCGGGCATCGCGGTGCCCGCCCTGTCCGCCGCGGTGGCCCGCAGGACCGAAGGCCGCACCGCCCCGGTGCGCGGCGAGCTGTCGGCGCGGGTCCTGGCGCTCTTCACCGGCACCGCCGAACTCACCGTCGCCGGCGCACTGCCGGCCCGCCGGGAGCAGGCCGCGCGGTCCGACCGCGAGCTGCGGCGGATCGCCGCGCGGTCGGCGTCCGCGACGGCTCTGGGCGCGGGGCTGACCGCCCTGGTCACCGGCATGACGGTGACCGCCTGCGCCGCCGTGGGCGTCCGGGCCGTCGCGGCGCACCAGGTGCACGGCGTGCTGCTGGCCGTCCTGGTGCTGACCCCGCTGGCCGCGTTCGAGGCGGTCGCCGGGATGCCGGCCGCGGTCCAGCAGCGGCAGCGCAGCCGCCGGGCCGCCGAGCGGGTGCGGGAGGTGCTGGACGCGCCCGTGCCCGTCCACGAACCGCAGGCCCCCGCCCAGGCGCCCGCGTCCCCCATCCCGCTGGTCCTGCGTGGGGTGACGGCCCGTCACCCGGGCCAGGAGGCACCGGCCGTGCGGGACCTGGACCTCACGCTCACCGAGGGCCGCAGGGTCGCGGTCGTGGGCGCCTCGGGCGCGGGCAAGACCACCCTGGCGCACGTCCTGCTGCGGTTCCTGGACACCGAGGCCGGGGTGTACACGCTGGCCGGGCAGGACGCCACCGGCCTGGAGGGCGACGACGTACGCCGCCTGGTGGGCCTGTGCGCGCAGGACGCGCACGTCTTCGACAGCACCGTGCGGGAGAACCTGCGGCTGGCGCGGCCCGGGGCCGGGGACGGGGAGCTGCGGGCGGCGCTCGCCGCGGCCCGGCTGGACGTCGGCCTGGACCTGGCCGTCGGCGAGCACGGCGCCCGGCTGTCCGGGGGCATGCGGCAGCGGCTCGCCCTCGCGCGGGCCCTGCTGGCCGACTTCCCCGTGCTGGTGCTGGACGAGCCCGCCGAACACCTCGACCTGCCGACGGCCGACGCGCTGACCGCCGACCTGCTGGCCGCGACCCGGGACCGTACGACGCTGCTGATCACGCACCGCCTGGCCTGCCTGGCGGACGGCGCCGTCGACGAGATCGTCGTGCTGGACGCCGGGCGGGTGGTGCAGCGCGGCGGTTACGCCGAACTGGCCGCTGCGGACGGCCCGTTCCGCCGCACCCTGGAGCGGGAGCGCGCGGCCGGCGGGGTGCTCGGAGTTCCCGCGGCCGCCGCGGCCTGACCACGCGGGGCAGCGCGGGTGCCCGTGCGGGCGGCGGCGGGCCGTACGGGGCAGGCGGTCTCCGCCGCCCCGCCGTCAGGGCCGCCGTGCGGCGACGATCCGCTCGATGACCTGGGCGACGCCGTCCTCCTGGTTGGACGCCGTCATGAAGCGTGTCGCGGCCCGCACGTGCGGGTGCGCGTTGGCGACGGCGTAGGAGGTGCCCGCCCAGCTCAGCATGGCCAGGTCGTTGGGCATGTCGCCGAACGCCACGACCTCGGCGGCGGTCACCCCGCGCTCCGCGCAGCACTTGGCGAGCGTCGTCGCCTTGCTGACCCCGGCGCCGCTGATCTCGAGCAGCGCGGTCTCGCTGGAGCGGGTGATCTCGGCCTGCCGGCCGGCGACGGCCAGGGCGGTCGCGAGGAAGTCGTCGGGGTTCAGCGTCGGGTGCTTGGCCAGCATCTTCAGCACCGGCTGGTCGCGGTCCTCGGCGAGGAGGGTCTCGATGGGCGCGCAGGCGCCGGGGCCGTCCGGGTCCGGGGCCTCGTAGGCGGGCTCACGCCGGAAGACGGCGGTGCGCTCGACCGCGAACGCGGTTCCGGGCACGGCCTCGCGCAGTGCGTGCGCGACGGCGAGTGCGTCGGATTCCGGGAGCGGGAACGCCTCGATCAGTGTGCCGGCGCGCAGGTCGAAGACCGCGGCGCCGTTGCCGACGATGGCCATGCCGTGGCTGGCCAGGTGGTCGGAGACCACGCCCATCCAGCGGGCGGGACGTCCGGTGACGAAGAAGACCTCTATCCCTGCCGCCTCCGCGGCGGCGAGTGCGGCGACCGTGCGCGGCGAGACGGTCTTGTCGTCCCGCAGCAGCGTGCCGTCCAGGTCGGTGGCGATCAACCGCGGTGCGGGACCGTCGAACGACTCGTGCGGCGTCGGGCTGTCCGCGGCGGATATCGCCGCGGGGTGCTGAGTGTCAGGGTGCGGATCGGACGACTCGCTGGGGCCGGCGGGTTCGATGGCTGAGGTCACGGACCCCATCCTCCACCACTGCACCCCTGCCCCGCACAAAGGTGCGGGCCGCGGCTCACCAGAGCCGGTGCGGGCGTCCGGACCGTGCTGCCTGTCCGATGTGCCCCGTGCGTCCGGTTCCTGTAGGGCTTCCCGTGGTCCCGGAACGCCGTGGGGCGCTCACGAGGTCGCGCGCGGAAAGCGCGGCGCGAGGCGTCAGGCGCGAAGTCCGGCGGTCTCCAGCGTCCTGGCCGCGGTGCCGGATGCGGAATCCGCGGTGCCGGACGCGCCGGCCGTCGACCTCGCGGCCCTCGCCGTGTTCGCGGCCGTCGCGGGGACCGTCATCAGGCCGCCGTAGCCGTCGTCCGTGAGGAGCGTGCCGGCCGGCAGGCTGCGTCCTGCGGGGGTGGCGCCGTGCGCCTCGGCGGTGATGCGCTGCCTCATCGTGGGCGGCAGCACGCGGTCGCGGGTTTCGCGCAGCGGCTCATAGGCGCGCGGTGACGGAACGCGCCACACCTCGCGCTCGTCGTGGGCGGCCGCCGTCGGGCCGTCTCCTGGAGAGCCGGCTCCGCCCGCCGCGGGAACGGCGGCGGTCGTGGCGGTGGTGCCGCACGCGGCACCGGCGGTCTCGCCCGACCGGGCGGCGGTCGTGGTCCGTGTGCGCGTGGCGGCGGTGGTGAACCCCAGCGCGGCGATGCACTTGAGAAGGACGCTGAGCAGCGCGCCCCAGAACGTCTTGACGGTTGCGGTGGCAGCCATGACTTCCCGACCTTTCGCTTCCTCGTGATCCGGTGAACCGACTAGTCCGATCATGCGGAAGCGAGCACAGATTCCGAGGAGCCGCACCTCGAATCCGGCGATATTCACATCAACGCCACCCGAGTGGCGGAATCAGGGCCTTCACGGCACCGTTCCGGAGGGCTGCGGCACCGTTCCGCACCCGTTCTGAACCTTTCCGAACGGAGTCGGACCGATCCGAGCGGCCCTCCGGAACCCGTTGCGTCACGAGAGCGCGGCCCCCGTCACCGGCCGAGGCTCGAAAGGCCGGTGTGGAGGTCCTCGGCGTTCATCACCGGCCGCAGGCTCACCTTGGCCCCGGCGTGGAAGAACGGCTCCGCGATGGACGGCATCTGGCTGGAGTCCGTGACGTCGATGACCAGCAACGCGGTCCGCTCGCCCTCCCAGGCGGTGAAGTACGCGGCCTCGGGCTTGAGTTCCTCGATGATCCCGTCGATGGTCTTGCCCATCGTCCCGTCGGTGATGAGCTGGTTCGCGTTCTCCGTGTCCATCTTCGCTGTCAGCAGCATGCGCATGACGCTCACCTTCCCGGTGACCCGCGTCCGGCGCCTCGCGCCCGTCTGCGCACGACCGACCCCGGGCGCGTTCCCTTCAAATCTCCTCCGCGCCCGTGCGGCCCGCAACCGCGCTCGTCCCCCGGCCGCGGTCGGACGGGGCCGGGGGACGAGGGGCCTTTCGCGGGGCACGCCCGTGCGGATGGGTGCCGCGACGCCACCGGGACGTGGCCGGGCGCGGCCGGTGCCACGACGTGATCAGTGCGGCTAGCCGGCCGAGGCGAGGGCGACGACGGCGAAGATCCCGCCCTGCGGGTCCTGCAGGACGGCCATCCGGCCGACCTTCTCCATGTCGAAGGCCGGTGCGATGACGTTCCCGCCCCCGCGCACCAGCGCGTCCACGGTGCTGTCGACGTCGTCGACGGCGAAGTTGACCAGCCAGTGCGGCGGGGTGCCCTCGGGCAGGTTCTCCATGCCCTGCATCCCGCCGATGGTGCGGCCCTTGACCTGGAAGCCGATGAACTCCGGCAGTTCGGGCATCGGGCCGGAGTCCAGGCCCAGCGCGGCCTTGTAGAAGGCGCGGGCGCCGTCGCCGTCCGGGGTGGCCAGCTGGTTCCAGACCAGGGCGCCCGGCTCGTTGACGATCTGCGCGCCGCCGAAGTCCTTGGCCTGCCAGACACCGAAGACCGCGCCCTGCGGGTCGGCGGCGATCAGCATCCGCCCGATGGTGCCGACGTCGGCGACCGGGACGATCACCGTGCCGCCTGCGGCGCTGATCGCGGCCTGCGTCGCGTCGGCGTCGGCGGTCGCGAAGTAGGTGGTCCACGCGGGTGGCGGGCTGGGCTGGCCCTCCATCTTCGGGGTCTGCATGATCCCGGCGACCGCCTTGCCCTTCAGGGAGCAGGACGAGTACCCGCCGAACTCCTCGGGCCCGATCTCGCCCTGCCAGCCGAACAGGTCCCGGTAGAAGTCGAGTGCGGCCTGCTGGTTCGGGACCATCAGGTCGGTCCAGCACGGTGTGCCGGCCTCGTACGGGGTGGTGACTTCGGACATCTCGCATCTCCAAGCGGTGATCCGGATCAGGCGCCGCCGGCGGGCGTGCGCCGCCCGCTCGGCCCTGAGGTCTCTGTGCTGCGTCCCCCCGGGTCCCCTGGGTCCTTCTCCCCCTCCGGTCCTCTCCCACCTTGGCCGGGACCGCCCGATCCCGCCATCCGGCGGCGGTCGTCCGGCGGTCCCCGCGGGCCCGCCACAGAATGTGGCCGAGGAGAGGAGCGGCAATGGACGGACGAGACCGACCTGGACGAACCCGGCCCGGCAGTGACCTCCGAACGACCTGGCGGACGCGGCGGGCCGCACGGACGCCGCGGGCACCGCGCCCGCCCCGCCCACCCCGGCCGCCCCGCGCGGCCCGCCCGCCGGCGGCGCGGACGATGAACCCCACCGCCGGCTCGGCGCCCGTGCTCGCCTTCGTGATGGCCGTGGCGCTCGCGCTCGGCCTGGCCGCGGTCACTGCCGCGTGCAGCGGCGGCGCGACCGGCGTCGGCGCCACCGGGGGCGGTGCGCAACCGGGCGGCGCGGGCCGCACCTCAGGCGGCCACAAGGGTGCCACCTCGGCCGCGGCCGCCGTCCCGTCCGCCGCGGAGCTGAAGTCCGCGCTGCTGACCGAGCACGACATCGGCCTCGGCTCGGAGGTGGACCCGAAGTCCATCGGCGGCGCCTCGATCGCGGGATGCGAGCCGCTGGCCGGGACGCTGAACGCGACGATGACCGCGACGTCCGGGCCGGGGGAGCACGCCGCGTCGTCCGGGTTCGCCGGCGGCGGCACCGGCCCGTTCCTGGCCGAGGGGCTGACCTCGAAGGCGCCGAACCTGCTGGCCGCCGACTACGCGCGGACCAGCGCGGCGCTGAGGTCCTGCCGCTCGCTCACGCTGACCAGCGGCGGTACCCACCTGAAGTTCACCATGACGCCGGTGGCGTTCGGCGACTCGAAGAACACCTCCGCGGCCCGGCTGAAGGGCAGCGTGCAGGGCTTCGGGGTGAACGGCTACCTGGCGATGGAGCGGTTCGGCCCGGTCGTCCTCAGCTACTACTTCATCCAGCTCGGCGGCAGCTCGTCGCAGCTCGCCTCCACGTACTACCAGCAGGCGGTCGCCAAGGCCGGCAAGGTCCTCGCGCTCCCGTAGGCCGCGGACCCGTAGGCCGCGGACCCGGCCGGCCCGGAACGCCGGGTCCGTCCGGGTCCGGGGGTCAGGCGAGCTGCGCCGGGGCCTCGGCGGCGATCCGCTCGAACGTGGCCTGGTCGTAGGCGAAGTCCGAGTCCGGGATGGGCCAGTGCACGACCAGCTCGTCGATGCCGGCCTCCGCGTGCCGGCCCGCGAAGTCGACGAACGCGTCGACGGAGGTGAACGGGGTCGCGTAGTCCGGGGTGAAGCCGGTCAGCATCACCTTCGGCACGTCTTCCGGCCCGCGGCCGGCCTCGGTGAGCGCGGCGGAGATCCGCCGGACCTGGTCGCGGACGGCGGCGAGCGACTGCTCGGGCGTGCCGGTCTCGTACAGCGCCGGGTCGCCGGTGGTCACCCACGCCTGACCGTGGCGCGCGGCGAGCCGCATCCCGCGCGGCCCGGTGGCCGCGACCGCGAACGGCAGGCGGGGCCGCTGCACGCACCCCGGGATGTTCCGCGCCTCGTTCGCCGAGTAGTGAGTGCCCTCGGACGTCACGGCCGGTTCGGTGAGCAGCCGGTCGAGCAGGGCGGTGAACTCGGCGAAGCGGTCCGCGCGCTCCTTCGGCGACCAGGGCTCCTGCCCGAGCACCGTCGCGTCGAAGCCGGTGCCGCCGGCCCCGATCCCCAGCGTCACCCGTCCCCCGCTCACCTCGTCGAGCGTCATGAGCTCCTTCGCGAGGGTCACCGGGTGCCGGAAGTTCGGCGACGTCACCATCGTCCCCAGCCTGATCCGCCCGGTCACCCCGGCCGCGGCGGTCAGTGTCGGGATCGCCCCGTACCAGGGCCCGTCCCGGAACGGCACCCGCCACGAGAGATGGTCGTAGGTGTACGCGGCGTGGAACCCGAGTTCTTCCGCCCGTTGCCAGATCCCCCGCCCCTCGGCAGCCCAGCGGTAGATCGGCAGAATCACAGTGCTCAGACGCAGACTCATGCGCCCGAGCCTACGTTCCCGGCCCGGCCCTCCAGCCCCTCCGCACGTTCGGCGGGCGACGAGGAGGACCCCTGCGTGCATACCGCGGTATGCTCGCCGTATGGGTGAGACGACCAGGATCACGGTCACGCTGCCGACCGAGCAGGTGGCAGAGCTGAAAAAGCTCACGGACAACGTTTCCGGCTACGTGGCCGAAGCGGTCGCCCGTCAGATCAGGCACCAGTTGCTCGGGGCCGATCTCAGGAGCTACGAAGACGAGCACGGCTCTTTCAGCGAAGAGGAGTTGGCTGAGGCCCGAGCCCGTGTCGCCGGAGCGACGGAGTCCTCCGGCGGTGCGAGCGCCGCGTGAGTCAGCCCATCGAATCCGTGGTTCTGGACAGCGAGGGACTGTCCGCCTGGGTCGCCCAGGACCGCAAGGTCCTGGGCCTGCTGAAGGTGTTCCACGGGATGGGCGCTGATCTGGTCATCAGCGCGAACAGCATCGTGGAGGTCAGCCACTCCCGCGTGAACATGCCGCGGCTCCAGTGGGCATTGTCGCGGGTCAAGGTGGAGCCGGTCACCGAGGAGACCGCCAAGGAAGCTGCGCGGCTGCTCGAGGTGGCAGGCCTTCACGGTCGCAAGTACGCCATCGACGCGACCGTCGCCGAGGCCGCCCTTCGGCAGCCCGGACCCGTCGTCATCCTGACGTCGGACATCGACGACATGACCCGCCTGTGTGGACAGCGGATCGGGCTCATCGGCCTTTGACCCGGGAAACGTCAGGCCGGGCCGTGAACGCGGCCCGGCCGGCGTCGTCATCGTCCCCCGCTCGATCCGTTCGCCGACCCCGGCCGGGGCGGTCGCATCCGTCGGTTCGCAACCGGGCGGGGCTGTGCGGCGTCCTGGTGATAAAGGCGGGAATGTCCAGATTGCGCCTAGGCTCGAGGGGAGTGCGAGGCGAGGGGCGCGTGGTGGGCGAAGGAGGCCGGCGGTGGAGAAGAAGGGGAAGGTGGCGGCCGGGATCGCGGCCGTGGTGGTGCTGGTGGGCGGCGGGATCGGGATCGGGGCGATCGTCGGAGGGAGCGGTGGGGGGTCCGGGGGCGGGACGGGCGGAGTGGATCCGCTGACGGGGAAAGCGGGGGCGGCGGGGCCGCTGCTCGCGGTGAAGATCGACAACGTGGGGCCCGCTCGGCCCGCGGTCGGCCTGGCCCAGGCGGACGTCGTGTACGTCGAGCGGGTCGAGGGCGGCCTCAGCCGCTTCATCGCGGTGTACGGCGGGAAGGACAAGCCGGCGGAGATCGGGCCGGTGCGCAGCGCGCGGGAGACCGACCTGCAGGTGCTGTCGGCGTACGGCAAGCCGGCGTTCGCGTACAGCGGGGCGGTCAGCGGGTTCCTCCCGGTGCTCAAGAAGGCGGACGTGGTGAACGTGTCGCCCGCGCAGAAGCCCGGCGCGTACGTCCGCACCAGCGACCGGTCGGCGCCGCACAACCTGTTCGTCCGCACTCCCGGCCTGACCGACGGCGCCTCCACGGCCAAGGACGTCGGGTTCCGGTTCGGCGCGCTGCCGCCGGGCGGCAGCAACGCGACGGTGACCCGCGCCGCCCTGCCCGCCGCGTCCTTCCGTTTCACGTGGAACGCCTCGCCGTCGTCCTACACCGTCGTGATGGACGGCCGGGACACGGCCACGGCCCACCCCCAGAACGTGATCATCCAGCACGTCAAGGTGACGGACTCGCCGGGCGGCTTCGTGGACACCAACGGCGGCGGCCGGGTCAGCGAGCCGTTCAGCGTGACCGTCGGCTCCGGAAGCGGCACGATCCTGCGCGACGGCAAGGCGTTCCCCGTGACGTGGAGCCGCCCCGACGCCTCCTCCGGCACCACCTACACCTACCAGGGCAAGACCTTCCTGCTCCGCCCGGGCCAGACCTGGATCGTCCTCGACTGACCCGCGGGCGGCCATCGCGTCGAGGTGGTGGGTCAGTGTGGCGCCGGTTCGCCTCCGTGGCCGGCCGAGCCCGGCCACGGCGGGGTGGCGTCGTCGTCCGCGGGAGCGTCGCCGACGTTGGCCGCCAGGCGGGACAACAGGGCGTCCAGAGTGTCGCGTTCCGCGTCGCTCAGGCCGGCGTTGAGCCGCCGGTCGAAGTCCATGGCGGCGTCGCGCAGCCGCAGGAACGCCGCCTCGCCCTCCTCCGTCAGCTCGACCACGTGGACGCGGCGGTTGGCCGTGTCGCGCCTGCGCGTGACGAGGCCGCGGGCGTCCATCGCGTTGAGGTGGTGGGTCAGCGTGGCGTCGCGCACGCCGACCGCCGCGGCGAGCTCGCGCTGGTTGCCGGGGCGCCCGGTCTTGAGGTTGAGCAGGATCAGCCACACCGGGAGCGAACCGCCGGCCTGGTCGAGCGCGTCGTCGAACGCCCTGCTCACGGCTCGGGCGGTCCTGCCGAGGTGGAGGCCGGTGGGGATCCTGAGCGGTTGCATACCGGAAGGGTAGCATCGTGCATAGATGTCGAAACGTTTGACTCCTCATCATTCGATGTCTAACGTTGAAGGGTCCGCGCGGGCCCGTACGCCGTTCCCGTGCAGGCGGGGAAGCCGCCCGTCGTACCGGAGGAGGCAGCACTCATGACCGCCACGCACTATCTGCGTCCGCCGTGGGCGGCCCGGGTCATCGGCGGGCGGATGGCCCGGCTGTTCAAGCCGCGGGTCGTCAGCCTCCTGTCGGTGCCGGGAAGGACCACGGACACCTGGCGCTCGACGCCGGTGGCCGTCCTCGGCCACGAGGGTCACGAGTACCTGATGGCCGCCTACGGCGACACCGAGTGGTCGCGCAACCTGCGCGCCTCGGGCTCCGGACGGCTGACCCGCGGAGGCGCCACCGAGGAGTTCACCGCGGAGGAGGTCCCGGCCGGGGAACTGCCCGGCCTGGTCCAGGAGTACCTGCGTCAGTTCGGCACGATGCCGAACGTCACCCGCACGTTCGAGGCGCTGCCCGACCCGGCCGACCACCCGGCCTTCCGGATCACCGTCACCGGTCGCGGGCCCAGGCGACGCCCGTGAGCAGGGCCGTGCCCCTCGCCGGGGCCCACGGCTGGACCAACCCCCGGCACGGCTCGGTCACGGCCTGACGCCGAGGCCCGGGCCGGAGCCCCTGGTGCCCTCGTCCGCGCGCTGGTCGGCGTGCTCGCCGGCCAGCGCGTCCATGCGGCGTGCCGCGACCTCGCGGTCCGCCGCCGCGGCCACGAACGCGGCGAGCCGATCCGGCCCGACCAGGGCGCGCACCGCCTCGACGGTGGCCGGGGGAAGGCCGACGGGGACGGCGGGGGCGACGAGGGCGGCTGGGGCGGCTGGGACGACGGGGACGGCTGGGACGGTGTTCGGGGCCGAGCCTGCGGCGGTGGGGACCGCCGGGTCCCCGGCCGGCGCGGACGGCGAGCCGGACAGGGGCGCGGCCAGGCCCGCACCGCCGAGGTGCCGCCGGATGTGCTCGGTGGCCCGCATCCGCATCGCCCGCGCCAGCTCCGCGTCCACGGTCTGCTGGGCCAGCGGCCGCAGCCGCCGGACCAGGCCGGCCGCCTCCGCGACCTCCTCCTCGCTCGGCGGGTGGTGCAGGAAGCGCTGGAAGACGTACTCGGTGGTGAACTCCAGGAAGCGCTCCGAGATGTGCTCGACCTGCTCCCGCAACTCCCGCAGGTGGCCGGTGATCGCGGTGATCGGCACGCCCGCGGCGTGCAGTTCGACCGCGACGGCCAGCTCCTGCGGGCTCGGCACGAGGAACTCCCCGTCGCCGTCCGGCACCGGTTCCAGGACGCCGAGCTGCACCGCCTCCTCGATCGCCGCCAGGTCGGTGATCCCGTGGAACGCGGCGGTCAGCTCCTCCAGGGTCATCCGTGCCGGCTGCTCGTCGGACCACGGCCGGTCCACCTCGTCGACCAAGCCGAGGACCCCGCCGAGCCCCGTCCCGGCGTCCCACGCGGCCAGCAGCTCCTTGATGCTGGCCAGGGTGTAGCCGCGGTCCAGCAGGTCGGCGATCTGCCGCAGCCGGGCCAGGTGCGTGTCCCCGTACACGTTGGCCCGGCCCTGGCGTTCGGGCTTCGGGAGCAGCCCGCGGTCGATGTAGGCGCGGATCGTGCGGACCGTCGTGCCGCTCAGGTGCGACAGGTCCTCGATCCGGTAGCCGGGCTGCTCGCCGGTGGTCACGCCCTCACTCCTCCCTCGTCCCCGCGGGTCAGGAGGCGGTGGTGCGCCCGGCCGGCCGGCCCGCGGCCGCCTGGGCGGCCGGGGACGCCGCGAGGTACTCGACGGCCTTGCGCAGCGACCCCTCCTGGGACGGATGGTACGACCGGCGCAGGTAGCGGGGCATCGCGGCGTTCAGCGAGGCCCAGGACGGCAGCAGCCCGCGGCGTGCGGCGGCCCGGTGGTCCTTGAGGCGGTACCGGCCGCCGTCCAGCTGCGGGTCGTGGTGCAGCAGGAAGCGGGCGCCGACGATCCACAGGTAGACCAGGGCCGGCCAGGCGCACACCATGCCCTCGGCGCGGCGCAGGTAGCGCACCGCGCCCGTGCCGCCGGCGTGCTGGTACATGTCGAAGGCGACCGCCCGGTGCTCGACCTCCTCCGCGCCGTGCCAGCGCAGCAGGTCGAGCATCACCTCGTCCGTGCCGGCCTCGTCCAGCGCCGCCGCGTCCAGCACCCAGTCGCCGAGGATCGCGGTGAAGTGCTCGATCGCGGCGATCAGCGACAGCCGGAAGCGCAGCCACTCGCGGCGGGGGACGGGTATGCCCAGCGGCGGCCTCTCACCGAGGAGCACGTCGAACATCCACTCCACGTGCCGGGTGTACGCGGTGGTGTCCAGCTCCTGCTCGGCCAGGTGCTCCAGCACGTAGGCGTGCTGGACGCTGTGGGTGGCCTCCTGACCCATGAAGCCCTTGACGTCCTTGAGCAGGCGCTCGTCCGTCACCAGCGGGAGTGCCTCCTTGAACACCTTCACGAACCAGCGCTCGCCCGCCGGAAGCAGCAGGTGCAGCACGTTGATGACGTGCGTGGCGGTCGGTTCGCCGGGGATCCAGTGCAGCGGCGTCCGCTTCCAGTCGAACGACACCCGGCGCGGCTTGATCGCGTGACTCATGGATCGGCCTCCTTGCCGATGGGGGGACGAGCGGGGGGTGGGCGGGGCCATCAAGAAGCGGGCCGGTGGGGCGCCGGGGCGGTTCCGGACCGCGGCGTCCCGGCGTCGGCGCGGATCAGAGCGGGTCAGAGCGGCGGTTCGACCCGGGCGAGCGCGCGCAGCGCCCGGGGCGACAGCCGGGACAGCAGCCGGGCGCCGCGGGCCTCCGCGGTCACGGCGACCACCGCCGCGTCCTGCCGGACGGCGCGCACGATCGCCCTGGCGACCTTCTCCGGCGGGTAGTTGCGCAGCCGGTAGAGCCTGGCCGACTTGGCCCTTCGCCGCTCCTGCTCCTCCTCGCCGACCCCGGCGTGCCGGGCGCTGCGGGTGATGGGGGTGTCGACGAGGCCGGGGCATATCGCGGTCACGCCGATGCCGTGCGGCGCCAGTTCGGCCCGCAGGCACTCGCTGAGCATCAGCACCGCGGCCTTGGAGGTGCTGTACGCGGGCAGCGACTTCGAGGGCTGGAAGGCCGCGGCGGAGGCGGTGTTGACGATGTGGCCGCCCTGGCCGCGCTCGACCATCCGGCTCCCGAACGCGCGGCAGCCGTGGATGACGCCCCACAGGTTGACGTCGAGGACCCGCTTCCAGTCCTCGGCCGTGGTGTCCAGGAAGCGGCCGGCCAGGCCGATGCCCGCGTTGTTCACCACCACGTCGGGGATGCCGTGCGCCTCGGCGGTGCGGGCGGCCAGCCGCTCCATCGCCTCCCCGTCGGAGACGTCGACCACCTCGGCCCAGGCCCCGGCCGCACCTGCCGCCAGTGCCGACTCGACGGTCTCCTCGGCCCCTTCGGCGTTCCGGTCGACGGCGATTACGCGGGCACCGGCCTCGGCGAAGGCCAGGGCCGTGCAGCGGCCGATCCCGCTGGCCGCGCCGGTGACCAGCACGAGCTGCCCGGCGAACCGCTCGCGCGCGGCGGGCAGCGCCTTGCCGAGCACGCCGGTCCTCCCGGTGCCGTCCTTCCCCTTGGTCCTGCGGCCCGTCCCGGCGGTGGCGGGAGCCGGCGCTGCCCGAACCCCTGTGCCGGGCAGTGCCTGCCCCCCTTCGGCGGCGGTCGCGAACTCGGCGATCCACCGGGCCAGTTGGTCCGGCCGGGAGCGCGGTACCCAGTGCTTGGCGTCCAGGGTGCGCCGGGTCAGCTCGGGGACCCAGGCGTCGAGGTCGTCATAGAGCCGTTCGGACAGGAACGCGTCGCCGGTCGGCGTGATCAGCTGCACCGGCACGTGGGCGAAGGCGTCGTCGCGCGGACTGCCCAGCCGCTTGCGGACGTTGTCGCGGTAGAGCCAGGCGCCGTGCGCCGCGTCCTCCCCGAGGGAGGCGGTCGGATAGCCGTCGGAGGGCAGCTTCTCGACGCGGGCGAGCAGCTTGGGCCACTGCCGGCCGAGCACGCCGCGCCAGGCCAGCTCCGGCAGGACGGGCGTGTGCAGCGCGTACACGTACCAGGACTTGGCGCCCTGGCCGAGCACCTGGGCCGCGTGCCGCGGGGTCGGGCGGCGCACCCGGCGGCGGATCCAGTGGCCGAAGTGGTCGAGGCAGGGCCCGGAGATCGAGGTGAACGAGGAGATCCTGCCGGCGGTCGCGGGCACCGTCGCGAACTCCCAGCCCTGCACCGAGCCCCAGTCGTGCCCGACCAGGTGCACCGGCTCGTCCGGGCTGACGGCGTCGGCCACCGCGAGGAAGTCCTCGGTCAGCTTCTCCAGGGTGAACCCGCCGCGCAGGGGTTCGGGCGCGGCCGAACGGCCGTGCCCGCGCACGTCGTAGAGCACGACATGAAAGGCGCGGGCGGAGGGGCCGTTGCCGTTGCTGCCGCCGCTGCCGCCTTCGCCGCCGGCCAGCCGCAGGGCCACGCCGGACCAGACCTCCTTGCTGTCCGGGTAGCCGTGCAGCAGCACCACCGTGGGCAGCGACGGGTCGCCGTACTCCGCGACGCACAGCCGTACCCCGTCGGCGCCGGTCACGTACCGCTCCTCCGGCCCGCCCGGCTCCTCCGGGCCGTTCACGTCCTCCACGGTCCTCACCCGCCCTCAAGCCCCGCACGACGATGACACGGATCAATGTGACATCCGTCGATGGGAGGGTCAAGGCCCCCGGTCGGCCTGTGGAAAACCCGCCGGGCGGCCGGACCGGTCCCCGGCGCCCGGTCGACCACCCGACCTGGGCTCCTCCTCCGGGCCGGGACCCCTACGGGACGTCAGCCCGCAGGACGACGTGAAGAAGAGACTCCCGACGGATCCACGGGTGTGGCGCGGGCCACTACGGTCGTCCCGTGACTGTGATCGCTACCGAAAGCCTGAGCAAGCGGTACCCGAGGGTGACCGCTCTCGACCGGCTGACCGTGGACGTCACCCCCGGCGTGACCGGGCTGGTGGGGGCCAACGGGGCCGGCAAATCGACCCTGATCAAGATCCTGCTGGGGCTGTCCCCGGCCACCGAGGGTCGTGCACGCGTGCTCGGACTCGACGTGGCGACCGACGGCGCCGAGATCCGCGGCCTCGTCGGCTACATGCCCGAGCACGACTGCCTGCCGCCGGACGTGTCGGCGACCGAGTTCGTCGTGCACATGGCCCGGATGTCGGGGCTGCCGCCGACCGCGGCCCGTGAACGCACCGCGGACACCCTGCGGCACGTCGGCCTGTACGAGGAGCGGTACCGCCCGATGGGCGGCTACTCCACCGGCATGAAGCAGCGCGTGAAGCTGGCGCAGGCCCTGGTGCACGACCCGAAGCTGGTTCTGCTGGACGAGCCGACGAACGGCCTGGACCCGGCCGGCCGGGACGAGATGCTGGGCCTGATCCGCCGCGTCCACACCGACTTCGGCATCTCGGTGCTGGTCACCTCGCACCTGCTCGGCGAACTGGAGCGCACCAGCGACCACATCGTCGTCATCGACGGCGGGAAGCTGCTGCGGGCCTCCTCCACCAGCGAGTTCACCCAGGCCACCGCCTCGCTCGCGGTCGAGGTCACCGACCGCGAGCACGACCTGCTCGCCATGCTCGACGCGGCCGGGCTCACCGTGCAGGCCAGCGGCCACCTGCTGCTGGTCGACATCGCGGACGACGGCACCTACGACCTGGTGCGCGACGCGGTGGCCCAACTCGGCGTCGGCCTGGCCCGCATGGAGCAGCGCCGCCACCGCATCGCCGAACTGTTCACCGACGAGACCGACGAGACCGACGAGACCGACGCCGGCGACGGGGCCGGCACGACCCCGGCCGCGGCGGGAACCGCGCAGGAAGGAGACGGCCGTGACGCAGCCTGACGTGGCAGCGGTCCCGGGCCCGCCGCCCGCGGCACCCGGGGCGTCGCCCACCGACGTCATCCACAACATCGGCTACCGCGAGTACGAGGGCCCGCGCCTGGGCCGGGCCTATGCCCGCAAGTCGCTGTTCAGCCAGAGCCTGCGCGGCGCGTACGGGCTGGGCCGCAGTGCCAAGTCCAAGGTGCTGCCGATGATCCTGCTGGGCGCGATGTGCGCGCCGGCGCTGATCATGGTGGCGGTCACGGTCTTCACGCACATGACCCACCTGCCGGTCGCGTACACCCGTTACGCGGTCATCCTGCAGGCGGTCATCACCCTGTTCGTGGCGTCGCAGGCGCCGCAGTCCGTCTCGCGCGACCTGCGCTTCAAGACCACCCCGCTGTACTTCTCGCGGCCGATCGAGCGGATCGACTACGTCGCCGCGAAGTTCGCGGCGCTGGCCACCGCGCTGTTCCTGCTGACCGCGCTTCCGCTGCTCATCCTCTACGTCGGCGCGCTGCTCGCGAAGCTCGACTTCGGCGACCAGACCGCCGGGTTTGCGAAGGGCCTGGTGTCCGTCGTCCTGCTCTCCCTCCTCTTCGCCGGCATAGGGCTGGTGATCGCCGCCGTCACCCCCCGCCGCGGGTTCGGCGTGGCCGCGATCATCGCCGTGTTCGTCATCTCTTACGGTGCGGTGTCCAGCGTCCAGGGCGTCGCCGCCAGCCAGGAGAATTACGACGTCATCGGCTGGCTCGGCCTGTTCTCGCCGATCACCCTGATCGACGGCTTCCAGACCTGGTTCCTCGGCGCGCAGTCCGCGTTCCCCGAGGCGTCCGGCCCGCCGAACGCCGGGGCCGGCCTGGTGTACCTCCTGATCCTGCTCGGGGTCGTCGCGGCCTGCTTCGGGCTGCTGATGCGCCGCTACCGGAAGGTGGGCCTGTCGTGACGACGATCGGCATCGACAAGGCGTCGCGCTGGTTCGGCAACGTGGTGGCGGTCAACGACATCACCATGTCCATCGGCCCCGGCGTGACCGGGCTGCTCGGGCCCAACGGGGCCGGCAAGTCCACCCTGATCAACATGATGGCCGGGTTCCTGTCCCCGTCCACCGGCGCGGTCACCCTCGACGGGGCCGCGATCTGGCGCAACGAGCAGGCCTACCGGCAGATCGGCATCGTGCCCGAGCGGGAGTCGATGTACGACTTCCTGACCGCCCGCGAGTTCGTCGTCGCCAACGCCGAGCTGCACGGCCTGCCCGACCCGGGCGCCGCCGCCCAGCGGGCGCTGGCCACCGTCGAGATGGAGTACGCGCAGGACCGGCGCATCGAGACGTACAGCAAGGGCATGCGGCAGCGCGCCAAGATGGCGTCCGCGCTGGTCCACGACCCGTCGGTGCTGCTGCTGGACGAGCCGTTCAACGGCATGGACCCCCGCCAGCGGCTGCACCTGATGGACCTGCTCCGGCGGATGGGCGCCGAGGGCCGCACCGTGCTGTTCTCCTCCCACATCCTGGAGGAGGTCGAGCAACTCGCGCACCACATCGAGGTGGTGGTGGCGGGCCGGCACGCCGCGTCCGGCGACTTCCGCAAGATCCGCCGGCTGATGACCGACCGCCCGCACCGCTACCTGGTCCGTTCCAGCGACGACCGGCAGCTGGCGTCGGTGCTCATCGCCCACGCCTCGACGGCCGGCATCGAACTGGACTGGACGGAGAAGGCGCTGCGCATCCAGGCCGTCGACTTCGCCGCGTTCACCGAGTTCCTGCCCCGGATCGCCCGCGACCACGGCATCCGGCTCTTCACGGTCTCGCCGTCCGACGAGTCCCTGGAGAGCGTCTTCTCCTACCTGGTCACGGCGTAAGGAGCCGCGCGCATGTCCACCACCGCTGCCGGCCCCGCCGGAGTGCACACCCCGAACCCGCCGGCCCTGGCGCCGGTCCAGGCCGGGATCTACCACGCGACCGTCGGCCGGCTCACCTACCGCGCCCTGCTGGGGCGCCGCCGCGCCCTGCTGCTGCTCGCGCTGCCGCTGCTGCTGCTGGTCATCGTCAGCGCGGTCCGCGCGCTCGCCGGCCAGGACGACACGACCACCGCCAACCTGCTGCAGGGCTTCGCGCTCAGCGCGATGGTGCCGCTGATCGGCGTGATCGCCGGCACCGGCGCCATCGGGCCGGAGATCGACGACGGCTCGATCGTCTACCTGCTGGCCAAGCCGATCAAGCGCGCCACCATCATCAGCACCAAGCTGCTGGTGGCCATGGCCGTGAGCATCGCGTTCTGCGCGATCCCGACGCTGCTCGCCGGATTCGTGCTCAACGGCAACGGGCAGCGCCTCGCGGTGGCGTTCGCCGTCGCCGCGGCCGTCGCCTCCGTCGCCTACTCCGCGATCTTCCTGATGCTGGGCGTCATCACCCGGCACGCGGTGGTCGTCGGGCTGGTCTACGCGCTGGTGTGGGAGGGCGTCATCGGCAACGTGGTGCCCGGCGCCCGCACCCTGAGCGTCCAGCAGTGGTCGCTGGCGGTCGCCCAGCACCTGAGCGCCGGCTCGGCGGTCACCTCCGACGTGTCGCTGACCACCGGAGTGGTGCTGCTGGTGCTGGTCACCGCGGCGGCCACCTGGTTCGCGGTGCGCAAACTGGCCACGCTCAAGCTCGCCGGGGAGGAGTGAGCGCGGCCCACGTTCACCCGGACGGCGGCAGTGGGCCCGGGGGTGTGCTCACCCAGCGGGCTCACAGGCCGCCGGTTAAGACTGAGGCGTGGCCCCAGAAGTCCAGGAGACCTCCCCGCCCCCGCCGGGCCGTGTGTTCCCCCGGGCCGCCGCGCTGCGGCGCCGCGTCACCGCCCGCGGAGCGCTCCGTGCCGTCGCCGGCTGGGTCCGTTCGGCGCCCGGCACCCATGTGTGGCTGCTGGTCCTCGCCGTCACCACCTCGATAGCCGCGGGCCTGTCCCCGCGCCTGCGCCTGTACCTGCTGCACCACGTCAGCACCAACCTCGTCGAACTGCACACTCACCCGGTCCGCGTACTGGTCGCCAGCGCGTTCTGGATCGAGACGCCGTCCGGGCTGCTGTTCTACGCCGCCCTGTTCGAGCTGGTGCACGCGACCGCGGAACGCTGGCTCGGGACCGCGCGGTGGCTGTTCGTCGCCACCCTCGCCCATGTCGGGGCCACCCTGGTCAGCCAGAAGGCGGTGTTCTTCGGGATCCGCCACGACCATCTGCCGCGCTCGCTCGCGGACACCATCGACATCGGGGTCAGCTACGGGCTGGCCGGCGTGGTGGGCGTGCTCGCCTACCGGGTGCCGCGGCCCTGGCGCTGGCTCTACCTGCTGGGCGTGCTGGGGTTCTTCACCTCCCAGCTGCTGCGGAAGGGCTCGTTCACCGACCTCGGCCATCTGACGGCGGTCCTGATCGGGCTGTGCTGCCACGCGGTGACCTCGCCGCTGCCCTCCCGCCGGCCGGCCCGGGGCGAGGCCGCCCGCGTGAAACGGTCCGGCTGACGGGTCAGGCCACCGCGCCGAAGACCCGCTCCAGCACGACCGCGATGCCGTCCTCGTCGTTGGACAGCGTGACCTCGTCCGCGACCGCCTTCAGGTCGGGGTGCGCGTTGGCCATGGCCACGCCGTACCCGGCCCAGGCGAACATCGGTACGTCGTTGGGCATGTCGCCGAAGGCGATGGTCTCGGCGGCCGTCACACCCAGGCGGCGCGCCGCCAGGGACAGGCCGGTGGCCTTGGTCAGGCCCAGCGGCAGCAGCTCGACGATGCCCTCGCCCGCCATCGTCACGCCCACCAGGTCGCCGGCCGCGGCCTGCGCGGCGCGCGCCAGGCCGTCGTCGCCCAGCCCGCGGTGCTGGATGTAGATCTTGTTGATCGGCTCGGCCCACAGCTCGGTGGTGTCGGCCATGTGGATGACCGGCAGCTCGGGGTGGTAGACGTACCCCTCGCCGACGAGCACCTCGCCGCTCAGGCCGTCCCGGCTGGCGGCTATCGCGACCGGGCCGACCTCGGCCTCGATCTTGGCCAGCGCCAGCCCGGCCAGCTGCCGGTCCAGCGTCACCGACGTCAGCAGGCGGTGCGCGCCCGCGTCGTAGACCTGCGCGCCCTGACCGCACACGGCCAGCCCCCGGTACCCCAGGTCGTCCAGCACGTGCCGGGTCCACGGGACCGAGCGGCCGGTGACGATGAGGTGCGCGGCGCCCGCCGCCGTCACGGCGGCGAGCGCGTCACGCGAGGACCGCGACACGGTGTTGTCGCTGCGCAGCAGCGTGCCGTCGAGGTCGGTGGCGACCAGCCGGTACGGCAGCGGGCGGCCGGACGCGGCGGGCCGCCCGGCGGCGGACCCGGTGGGGGCGCTCACTTGGCCGCGGCGGCGGCGAGCGGCTCCAGGACCTCGCGGCCCCCGAGGTACGGCCGCAGGACCTCCGGCACCCGGACCGAGCCGTCGGCCTGCTGGTGGTTCTCCAGCAGCGCCACGATCGTCCGGGTCACCGCGCACAGCGTGCCGTTCAGCGTCGCCAGCGGGCGGGTGCCGCCGGTGTCCCGGACCCGGACGCTGAGGCGCCGGGCCTGGAAGGAGTCGGTGTTGGAGGTCGACGTCAGCTCGCGGTACTTGCCCTGCGTGGGGATCCACGCCTCGCAGTCGAACTTCCGCGACGCGGACGCGCCCAGGTCGCCGGAGGCCAGCTCGATCACCTGGAACGGCAGTTCCAGGGAGCTGAGCCACTGCTTCTCCCAGGCCAGCAGCCGCTGGTGCTCGGCCTCGGCCTCCTCCGGCGTGGTGAAGACGAACATCTCCACCTTGTCGAACTGGTGCACCCGGAAGATGCCGCGGGTGTCCTTGCCGTACGAACCGGCCTCGCGCCGGTAGCAGGACGAGAAGCCGGCGTAGCGCAGCGGCAGCCGGTTCGCCTCGAGGATCTCGTCCATGTGGTAGGCGGCCAGCGGGACCTCGGAGGTGCCGACCAGGTAGAGGTCGTCCTTCTCCAGCCGGTACACGTCGTCCTCGACCTGGCCGAGGTAGCCGGTGCCGGCCATCGCTGCGGGCTTGACCAGGTTGGGGGTGAGCATCGGCGTGAAGCCGGCCGCGGTGGCCTGCGCCATGGCCGCGTTGACCAGCGCGAGCTCCAGGAGCGCGCCGACGCCGGTGAGGTAGTAGAAGCGCGAGCCGGAGACCTTGGCGCCGCGCTCGGTGTCGATGGCGCCGAGCAGCTCGCCGAGCTCCAGGTGGTCGCGCGGGGCGAACCCCTCGGCGGCGAAGTCGCGGGGGGTGCCGTGCTGCTCCAGGACGACGAAGTCCTCCTCACCGCCGACCGGCGCGTCCGGGTGGACGATGTTGCCGATCTGCAGGAGCAGCCGCTGGGCCTCGTCGGCGGCCTCCTGCTGCTCGGTGTCGGCGGCCTTGACCGCGTCGGCGAGCTCCTTGGTGCGCCGCAGCAGCTCGGCCTTCTCCTCGCCCTGCGCCTTGGGGATCAGCTTCCCCAGCTGCTTCTGCTCGGCGCGCAGCTGGTCGAAGCGGGTACCGGAGGTCCTGCGCCGCTCGTCGGCGGCGAGGAGGGAGTCGACGAGCGCGACGTCCTCTCCACGGGCGCGCTGCGACGCGCGCACACGGTCGGGGTCCTCACGAAGCAGGCGAAGGTCAATCACGGCTACAGGCTACCGGCGCGAGGGCCCCGGACGCGACAACTTAGGGGCGTAATGCGATCTTTGTCCGCTTTGCCGGGTAAAGCGAAAAACGCCCGGAAATGACCATGAAAAATCCCTGGTCAACCCACTTCGGCCGGTCCCTCCCCCGGGGCATCCGGCTTGTGGAGAACCGGAGTTGATCAAGCCGGACGGGGACCCTGGGGCCGGAGTTATCCACAGGCTGCGGAAGACTTTCCGCACCTTGTCCACAGGGTGTGGGGAAGATCTGTGGAGAAGTGCGGAGATCATTTCCCCGGGCCGGTGTTCGGCTATGGATTCCCCGCCCAAACGCGGCTCACACTCTCTTTGGAGTGAGAACTGTTCCCTCGCAAGGATTGCCCGAGAGAATTGGGCTGACACGGGATGACCTGCACCGCTCTGGTGCTGGATGGTGCCTGTGTACCTATTTGTCGACTTGGTCCGAGTCTCGTGTCGACTTGTCCGCACGTTACCCACAGGCAGCCGGATGGGCCTGTGGATAACTCCGTGGACAGCGGTGGACACGGGTGGACAGCCGCTGCCGGCGCCCGTCAGCCGCGGCCGTCGAGCGTGCGGTTCAGCCAGTCCGAGGCGCCGGTGAACTCCACGTCCGTCGCCCCGCGGCCCACCTTCGGCGCCACCTCGTCGGCCCGGGGATACGAACCAAGAAATCTTACATTCAGACAGCGGCGCTTCAGACCCATCAGCGTCTCGCCGACCCGCCGGTCGGTCAGGTGGCCTTCGGCGTCCACCGAGAAGCAGTACCGGCCCAGGCCCTCGCCGGTCGGCCGGGACTCGATCCGCATCAGGTTCACCCCGCGGATCGCGAACTCCTGCAGCAGGTCCAGCAGCGCACCGGGGTGGTCGTCGCGCAGCCAGAAGACCGCCGACGTCTTGTCCGCGCCGGTCGGGGCCGCCAGCCGGGCGGGCTTGCCCACGAGCACGAAGCGCGTGGTCGCGTTGGCCGCGTCGTGGATGTCGGTGGCCAGCGGCTCCAGACCGTACGTCGGCGCCGCGAACTCGCCTGCGAACGCCCCGTCGAACCGCCCCTCCTGCACCAGCCGCGCGCCGTCCGCGTTGGACGCGGCCGACTCCCACAGCGCCTCCGGCAGGTGCTCGGCCTTCCAGTTGCGCACCTGCGCCTGGGCGGCCGGATGCCCCGTCACCGTCTTCACGTCCGCCAGCGCCGTACCCGGCCTGACCAGGAGCGCGAACGCGATCGGCAGCAGCACCTCGCGGTAGATCATCAGCGGCTCGCCGAACGCCAGCTCGTCCAGGGTGGCCGTGATGCCGCCCTCGACGGAGTTCTCGATCGGCACGAGCGCGCCGCCCGCGTCGCCCCTGCGCACCGCGTCGAGCGCGGCGGGCACGGACACCATCGGCACCAGCTCGCGCGTGGCGGCCTCCGGCAGCGTACGCAGCGCTGCTTCGGTGAACGTGCCCTCAGGACCGAGATAGGTGTAGCGACTCGCCGGCGACATACCGTCAGCCTAACGGCCGCGGACCGCCCGCCACCCCGCAACCGGGACGCCCGCACCCGTTCCGGCGGGCCTCCCTCGACCGCGCCACGACCCCGCCCCGGCCCCGTCCGTCACCCTTCCAGCAGCGACTGCCCCACGTACTCGCCCGGTCCCGCGCCGCCCGGCACGGCGAAGAGGCCGCTCGCCTCGTGGCGGAGGAAACGCGACAGGCCGTCGGCCCCGTCGAGCTTGCGCTGGACGGGGACGAAGCCGCGCATCGGGTCGGCCTGCCAGGCGATGAACAGCAGCCCGGCGTCGGGCGTGCCGTCGGTGCCGATCCCGTCGTGGAACGAGAACGCCCGCCGCAGCATGGCGGCACCGCTGTTGCTCGCCGCCGCCGCCACCCGGATGTGCGCGTCGCCCGCGATCGCGAGCGCGCCGTCGGCGCCGATCCGCTCCAGGTCCACCGGGGTCGTCCCGGTGCCGCCGGACAGCGGGGCGCCGTCGGACTTGCGGCGCCCGATCACCTTCTCCTGGCGCGCCACCGGCAGGTGGTCCCAGGAGTCCAGCAGCATCCGGATCCGCCGGACCACCGCGTACGAACCGCCCGCCATCCACGCGGGCGACGTCCCGGTGCCGCCCCCACCGGCGGCGGAAGCCGCGGCCGAGGCGGCGGACCCGGCCGCCGGCACGAAGACCGTGCGGGCGAAGTCCGGCTCCGACGGCTTCGGGTTGTTCGTGCCGTCGATCTGCCCCATCAGGTTGCGCGCCGTCCTGGGCCGCGCGGTCGCGCCCGGGGTGCGGTTGAAGCCGTTCATCTGCCAGCGCACCGCCGCGGTGCCCGCCGCGGCCCGCTGCACCACGCGCAGCGCGTGGAAGGCGACCAGCGCGTCGTCCGCCCCGATCTGGACCCACAGGTCGCCGTTGCTGCGCCGCGGGTCCAGCGCGTCGGCGGGGAAGTCCGGCAGCGGCGCGAGCGCCTCCGGCAGCCGCGCGGTCAGGCCGGTGCGCGCGAAGAAGGTGCGGCCGAACCCGAAGGTGACGGTCAGCGAGGACGGTCCCGCGTCGTCGGCGACCTGGTCGTCGTAGACCGCGGGGGTGCCGGGACGGCCCGGGCGCGTCATCTCCCGCACCGCGTCGGACCAGCGCCGCAGCAGCGCGGCGGCGGCGCCGCGGCCGGCTCCCGGCGCCAGGTCGAACGCGACGAGGTGCCCGCGGGCCTGCGCCGGCTCCACGATGCCCGCCTGGTGGGCGCCCTCGAACGGGATGTGCGCGGCGCCCACCGAGGCCAGGGCGGCCGGCCGGTCCTCGGCCGCCGCCGCGATCCCGGCGCCGGCCGCGCCGCCGGCCACCAGGCCCGCGGCGCCGGCCGCACCCGCCGTGCCGAGCAGCCGCCGCCGGCTGAACCCGGCACCGGCGCCCGGCACTCCGGGGCCGGACGCGCCACCCGGCCTCGCGTCGCCGGCGGTGCGCGGCGTGCCGTCGTCGAGCGTGCTCATGATCCGACCTTCACGTTCCTCGTCTCGGTCACCTCGTCGATGTCGGACGTGCGGACCGTCAGCGCCATCTGCCAGGTCCCGGCGAGCGGCAACTGGACCTTGGTGGCCACGTAGTGGCCAGCGCCCAGGCGCACCAGCGGCACCTGGATCGGGCCGAGGCGCTGGGCGGGGAGCGTGAACGCCAGGCGCACCTCGGGCACGTCGGCCGGCAGGCCGCCCGCGGCCGTCAGCTCCAGGTGGATCTCGTTCGGCACGCCCGCCCGCCCGGGCGCCAGGCTGAACGCGGCCGTGCCGCCGCCCTTGGGGCCGCCCGTGTCGTACGGGACCGACAGCGCCACCTCGCCCGGCACGGCGGCCGACGCCGCCGACGGTACGGGCGGCGCCACGGCCAGGCCCTTCTGCTCCTCCGCGGCCCGGCCCGGCTGCGAACCGGACAGGATCGTGGTCACCGTGAGAAGCACGACGGCGATGCCCGCCTCCACCAGCACCGAGCGGCGCAGTGCGCCGCGTGCCGGGTCGGACTCCTGGGCCTTCCGCGCCTGCGCGGCGCTGCGAGCCGCCTGCTGGCGGCGCAACTGGGCCGCCCGCCGGGGGTCGACGCCCTCGGGCAGCCCGGCGCCGGCGCCTTCGTCCGCGCCGTCGGCGTCGCGGCCGTCCCCGCCGGCCGTCGCGGTCGCCGTCGCGGCGCCCGCCGTGTCACCGGCGGCGGCCTCGCCCGCGGCCCCTTCCACGGCCTCGGCCCCGGCGGCGGCCTTCACCGCACCCTTGTCCGTGGCCGTCCCTGAGCCCGCCTGAGTCCCCGCCTGCACCCCCGCCTGCGCGACGACCTTCGCCGCGCCCTTGCCGGCGGCGGCCGCACTCCCACTCGCCGGCGCCGAAGCCGCCGTCGCTGTCGCCGAAGCCGCCGTCGTCCGGCCGAGCGCGTGCGTCCAGCGCCGCGAGAACCAGGCGACGCCCACCAGCCCGCACACCAGCGCGATCTTGATCAGCAGCAGCCGGCCGTACGAGGTGTCGGTGAACGCCCGCCACGTGCCGATCTGCCGCCACGCCTGGTACGTGCCCGTGGCCACGAGCAGGGTGATCGCGGTCAGCGCGAGCGCGGAGAAGCGGCGCACGGCGAACGCCGGCACCGCGGTTCTGGCCAGCGACGGCGCCCACAGCGCGACGAGCAGCGTGACGAGACCGCCGAGCCATACGGCCATCGACAGCAGGTGGACGACGTCGACGGGCATCGCCAGGCGCCGCTGGATGCCGACCGAGGCGTGCTCGGCCATCGCCCAGGTCGCCGCGATGCCCACCGCGACGACGCTGCCGCCGATCCCCAGGCCCCAGGCCAGGTCGGCGCGTTCCTCGGGGTCCTCGCGCTTGGCGTAGCTGCCGAACAGCACCGCGAGGAACACCGCGGCCGCCGCGAGCAGCAGCAGCCGCGACAGCAGGGCCGCGCCCGGCCGGGTCTCCAGCGAGTCGCGCATCACGCCCACGTCGAACGCGCGGCCGAGCCCGCCGCCGTCGGCGTACGGGCCGCGGAGCATGATCAGCGCGATCGTCGCCGCGACCAGTGCCGCCCAGCCGCCGGCCACCAGGCGCTGCAGCGGCCGGCGCAGCGCGCCGCGCGGCCAGCACACCGCGAGGAACACCGAGCCGCCGACGAGCAGCGCGAACCCGAAGTAGGCGACGTACCGGGCGATCCCGTAGAGCGTGGCGGCCGCCCCGCCGCCGACCGCCGAGACGCCCGACAGGTCGACGGAGGTCCGGGAGGCCGTCCCGATCGAGAACGTGAACGCGCCCGCGACGGGGTGGCTGTCCTGCGAGATCGCCCGCCACGCCACGGTGTACGTGCCGTCGCCGAGCCCGGGGCGCAGGGCGACGGTCGCCGTGGACCCGGAGTCGGCGACGTCCGCGTGGCCCGGCGTGCCCGTCGCGACGTTCGTGCCGCGCGGGTCGAGCACCCGCAGCGAGTCGGCGGACAGCAGCACCCCCTCGGAGAAGGTGAGCACCACGCGCTGCGGCGCCGTGGCCACCACCGACCCGGACGCGGGGTCGGTGCCGATCAGTGCCGCGTGCGCGGACGCGGGCACGGCGGTGCCGAGCAGCAGGGCCAGCACCGCCACCGCGAGGGCGGCGAACCGGGCGGCGGAGGAGCGCACGTACGACCGTGGGTTCATCGGCTCGTCAGTCCTTCGGCTGGTAGGTCGTCGGACGCACGGGCACGGTGACCGTCACGGTGGCGGGCGTGGCGTGCGAGAAGTGCAGGGTCAGCGGAACGGTGTCACCGACCGCGGGCCTGCGGGTCAGGTTCTCCAGCATCAGGTGGTCGCCGCCGGTGCCCAGCGTCAGCCGGCCGCCGGCGGGGACCGTCAGCGACTCCACCTGGCGCATCGTCGTGCCCTGGGTGGTGTGCAGGGTGACGTGCGCGGCCAGCGGCGTGGTCACGGAGGTGAGTTCGGCCGCGGTGCCGCCGCTGTTGACGACGGTGAGGTACGCGGCGGCCAGGTCCGTGAGGAGCGGCTGGGGCAGGTAGCCGCCGTCGACCGCCAGCTTCGCCGGGCCCCTGCCGTGCGCGGACGCGCTCGTCGCCGAGCAGCCGCCGAGGCCGACGGCCGCGGCCAGCGCGACGACCGCGCCGCCCGCGACGGCGCCGGTCACCGCGCCTGCGACCTTGCGACGGGTCGTCACGGGGCCTCGCTCCTGATCAGCTTCGGCAGGTCGTGCGCGTACTGCTCGGCCGTGGTGCCCGACATGTACAGCACGTGGCCCTTGTCGTCCTTGGGCCAGAACGCCAGCACCTCGGCGCCGTGGGTGACGGTGACGCTGCCGTCCTTCTCCTTCACCGGGGCGTCGATGCCGACGCCCACGGACCGCGCGGCGGCCTGGATGACGGAGAACTTCCCGGTCAGCCCGATGAAGCTCTTGTCCATCGCGCCCAGCCACTCGTCGAGCCTGGCCGGGGTGTCGCGCTCGGGGTCGGAACTGACGAACACCACCCGCAGCTTGTCCTGGTCGGCCTTGGGCAGCCGGGACTTGGCGAGCGCCAGGTCGCTCATGGTGGTGGGGCACACGTCGGGGCAGTGGGTGTAGCCGAAGAACAGCAGGGTCGGGTGGCCGGTGGTCTGCTTCACCAGGTCGAACGGCTTGCCGTGGTTGTCGGTCAGGGTGAGGTCCGGCTTGGCGAACGGGGTGTCGAGCAGGGTGCCGGCCTTGGCGGCGCCGCCCGAGGAGATGTCGGCGACGTTCCCGGAGTCCGCGCCCGAGGCGGACGAGCCGGAGCCCGAACTCCCGCAGCCGGCCAGGGGCAGGGCGCAGGCGGCGGTGAGCGCGGCCGCGGCGACCCTCACCGCGGTGCGGCGGGAGGTGCCGCGCGGTGAGGCGCCGGGCAGGGAGGGGGTGCGCATGAAAGGTCCTTGTCGCTTCGCTGAGGGCCGGGCGGCCGCGTGGTGCGGCGGCCGCCCGGCGGTTGAGAGCGGATCGGAGGGTCCGGCGGTGGGGCCGGACGCGTCAGCCGGACGCGTCAGCCGGACGGGCCGGCGGGACGGCCGGGCGGAACGGTCAGGCCGAAGCGCCGGTGCCGGTGCCGCCCTGGACGTCGCGGGAGCGCCGGCGGCCGGCCAGCACGCCGAACGCCACACCGGCCGCGCCGATGACGATGCCGGCGATGCCCAGGCCCCGCGCGGTGCCGTCGCTGGAACTGCCCGCCGCCGCGGTGGCCGGGCCCGTACCGTCCTTCGACGCGTCGCCGGCCGGCGCGGCCGCGGGGGTGCCCGCGGTGCCGGACGCGGTGCCGGAGGCCGCCGTGGACGCCGCGGTGAGCGTCAGGCTCGGTGCCGGGTTCTGCGGCTCGGCCTGCCCGGCCTGCGGCACCTCGATCCAGCGCACGATGTCGCCGTTGTCGTACGTCTGCAGCGTCTTGAACACCAGCGAGCCGGTGTCGTCCGGCAGCGGGCCGAACGAGACCGGGAACTGCTGGAACTGTCCCGGCGCGATCTTCCCGCCGCTCCACACGATCTTGGTGACGGCCTGGTCGACCGTGCCGTCGTCGGTCTTCAGCGGGGTCGTCAGCTTCGACGTGGTGACCTTGGCCGTCCAGCCCGGGACCGGCTGCAGCGAGACCGACGCGATCGGGTGGTCGGCCGGCAGGTTGACCTCGATCCTGACGGTGGACGCCGTGTCCTGCTCGTTCGGCACCTTGAACGAGACGGTGCTGTAGCTCCCCTTCGCGGCGGTGGACGGCTGCACCGTCACATGTGCGAAGGCGGGCACGGCGGACAGCAGGACGGCGCCGCCGGCGAACGCGGCGACGGCCGCGGCGCGGGTGCGCAGCGGCGTACGGGAAGAGGTGGGGGTACCGCTCATGGCAGTGATGTCTCCACGGTGAGTCAGGTCGGATCGGGTGACGAACCGCCGCCCGCGCGGGACCGGGCCTGAGCCCGGCCACGTGCCGGCGGGCCGAACCGCTCCTCCCGTCCGCGACGCCGCCACGCGTGCGCGGCGGGCGTGGCCACGCGTCGCGTCACACGCGTCCGGCATCCGCTCGCGGCGGCACCCGGCCCGGAAGGGCGGCCGGCGCGACGCCGACGCCCGCACCCGGTGCGGGGCTTCGTGCGGACACGGGCCGCCCGTCGCGGGCGTGCGGCCGGGCAGGACCCGACCGGCCCAGCCGGCCCTGACGGCCCGGCCACGGCGCGGGGCGCGCACGGCGCTGACGTGCCGTGCGACGCGGGGGAGGAGCAGGGCGGGCCTGCGCGGTGACGTCACCTCACCCGTGGAGGACGTCGCGCGTCAGGCCGCCAGGACGACCCGCGGCGGGCCGCGCCGCGCCACCGTGTGGCGCAGCCACACCGTGCGGTGGGGGGCCCGCGGCGCGGGCGGCGGGCAGGCCGCGCCCGAGGACGGGACCCATGCGGTGAGCCGGGACAGGAGCGTGAACGCCCGGCGCAGCACCGCCGCGAGCCCGGACGCCCCGCGGGCCAGCCGCCACAGGGCGGCCTCGCCGCGCCGGAGTATCCAGCCGGCGACGACGGCCGCCAGCAGGTGGCCGAGCACCATCGGCAGCGAGCACAGGGAGTGGGCCATGGCCCCGGAGGCCATCGGCACGGACATGCCCGGCATGGCACCGGACGGCCCGGCGAGCGCGGACGGGTCGAGGCCGGCCTGGCTGACGATGTGCCGTGCGCCCTGCGGGGTCAGTGCCGCCGCGTGGCTGCCGCACACCAGGCGCGCCGCCACGTCCAGCAGCCCGCCGGAAGCACCGGCGCCCTGCCCGCCCTGCCCACCCGCGGCCGCCGTCCCGGCGCCCGTGCACAGCTGTCCTGCGTTGAAGACCGCGTGCAGCGTGAGTTGGCCCACCGCGAGCACCGCCGCGATCGCCGGCATCCGGCGTTCGCGTCCCGCCAGGGGAGCGACCACCGCGAAGACCGCCAGCCACCCCAGCACCAGTGACCACACCGGCACCGAACGGCCGGAGGCCAGGCTGTGGCCCGCCGCGGCCAGCACCACGCAGACCGCGGTGAACACCGCGGCCCTGAGCAGTCGCAGGCCGGCGCCGGCGCGCACCGAGCTGGCGGAAGCGGGAGATGCCATGACGGGCGCCATCCTCTCACCCGGCCTTCGCGCAGGACACGGCGGGTGACCGGCTCGCGGTAGTGCGTACGGAGTGTCCCCTTACACCGGTACGCCGGGCTTCCGCATCGGCCGAATGAGCGGCATCACGTCAACACCACGCTTACGGAGTGCCCTTCGCGGCAATACGTATCCGTATGTCGAGCCGCAGCCAGGAGGCTGGAGCATGAGCATCTGGTGGTCTCTCCATTTGCGGCGCGAGGCTGCGAGCGTTCCGTTGGCCAGACGGCTCCTGATCGGGACGATGGAGACGGCCGGGGTCCACCCGGACATCTCCTTCGACCTGTCGGTGGCCCTGACCGAAGCCTGTGCGAACGCCGTGGAACATGCCGGAACGGCGACCGGATACAGCGTCACCGCGCAGATCGACGGGGACCGCTGCCGTATCGAGGTCGCCGACTCAGGACCGGGCCTTCCCCGCGACCGCTTCCGACACCCGAGCCGGCACGCGCCCCACCGGGGGCAGTACGCCGAGCACGGGCGCGGACTCATCCTGATCGAAGCACTCGTGGACCACGTCCATTTCCACGACCGGCCCGGACACGGCACGGTCGTGGCCTTCGACAAGGTCCTCAAATGGCGTGACGACGTCCTGCTGAACGCGTCGTAGACGGGACTACGGCCGCCGCCCCCGAGCGGGGGACGGCGGCCGTGGGAGTTCCACCCGAACGGGCTACCCGCGCGGGCGGCCCCGACGGGTCACGCGCGCAGGTCCGCCATCCACGCCTCGACCTCGGCGGACCGCCGCGGCAGCGCCGCCGACAGGTTCCTGTTGCCGTCCGCGGTGACGAGGATGTCGTCCTCGATGCGCACACCGATGCCGCGGTACTCCTCGGGCACCGTCAGGTCGTCCGCCTGGAAGTACAGGCCGGGCTCCACGGTGAGCACCATGCCGGGCTCCAGCGTGCAGTCCACGTACGTCTCGGTGCGGGCCTGCGCGCAGTCGTGCACGTCGAGGCCGAGCATGTGGCCGGTGCCGTGCAGGGTCCAGCGGCGCTGCAGGGCGAGTTCGAGCACCCGCTCGACCGGGCCCTCGACCAGGCCCCACTCGACCAGCTTCTCGGCGAGCACCCGCTGCGACGCCTCGTGGAAGTCGCGGTAGGCCGCACCCGGCTTGACGGCCTGGATGCCGGCCTCCTGGGCCTCGTACACCGCGTCGTAGATCGTGCGCTGCAGCGGCGTGAACGTGCCGTTGACCGGCAGGGTGCGGGTGACGTCCGCGGTGTAGAGGGTGTCGGTCTCCACGCCGGCGTCCAGCAGCAGCAGGTCGCCGGAGCGGACCGGGCCGTCGTTGCGCACCCAGTGCAGGGTGGTGGCGTGCGGGCCGGCGGCACAGATCGAGCCGTAGCCGACGTCGTTGCCCTCGACGCGGGCGCGCAGGAAGAAGGTGCCCTCGATGTAGCGCTCGGAGGTGGCCTCGGCCCGGTCCAGGACCTTCACCACGTCCGCGAAGCCGCGGGCCGTGGAGTCGCACGCCTTCTGCAGTTCGCCGACCTCGAACTCGTCCTTGACCAGCCGCAGTTCCGACAGGAAGACCTTCAGTTCGGCGTCCCGCTCGGCGGTCACCTTGTCGGTGAGCGCCGCCTCGACGCCCGCGTCGTGACCGCGCACCACGCGGACCGGGCCGGTCGCCTCGCGCAGCGTGTCGGCGACGGTGCGGACGTCCTTGCAGGGCAGGCCGAGCAGCTGCTCGCCCTCCGTGAGGCTGTTGCGGCGGCCGACCCACAGCTCGCCCTGGCCGTCGAGCCAGAACTCGCCGTTCTCCCGGTTCGAACGCGGCAGCAGGTACGCGGTCGCCTCGTGCCCGCCGCCGGCCAGCGGCTCCAGGACCAGCACGGCGTCCTGGGTCTGGTCGCCCGTGAGGTGGACGTACTCGGTCGAGGCGCGGAACGGGTACTCGGTGTCGTTGGAGCGGGTGCGCAGGTTGCCCGCGGGCACCACGATCCGCTCGCCCGGGAAACGCGCGGACAGCGCGGCACGGCGCGCGGCCGCGTACGACGCCTGGGCGATCGGCTCCAGCCCGGTGCGCTCGGTGTCGGCCCAGCCGGACTTCATGACGGCGGCCAGCTCGTCGGAGACCGCGGGGTACAGCCCGTTCTTGCGCTGCTTGATGGGCTTGTCCTGCGCGTCCTGTCCGGCCGGCGCGTCCTGCGCGCTCGGCGCGTCCTGCTTGTCCTGGGCCTCCGCCACGTCCTGCCTCCTCAGATGAGCCTTTCGTCCCATCGTATGGGGGTGTACGGAGGAGGGGACACGGGGGAACGCGGCCTCCCGCCGGGCGGCGGCGGGCGGGCGCGGGCCGCCCGGCGCCGTACCCGGCCGACGTCCCGCGCCGCGCGGCGGGTTCGGGCCACGGTGCCGCGCCCGAGGCGCGCCGCGGACCGCGGCGGTGTGGCCGACGGCACAGACCTCCGCCGCCGACGCCGGGCGCGCCCGACCACGCCCGACGGGCCGCGGGGCCGCGGCTGCTTCGGCGGCGCGCTGCGGGGCCCGTCGCCGGGCCTCGTGCCGACGGGGTCCGCGGACGGGTCGGCCGGTCAAGGGCGCGCGGGTGGGCGGACTGGTGCCGTGGTGCCCGGTCGGGGGCACGCCTGCGGCCGGGGGCATGCTGCGTGCCGCCCGGGTGCGGCCTGCCGGCGGGCCCGCCCGGGGGAGGGCTCAGTCGAAGCGGGCGACGAGCAGGACCAGGTCCTCGACGCCGTCGGCGGTGTCCAGGCCGTCGGGCAGCAGGGTGCGCAGCACGTGGTCGGCGAGCAGTTCGGGATCGGCCCGCATGGCCCGCGACGCACCCTGGGCGGCGGCGTGCAGGCGGGCGAAGGCCCGGTCGGCGGGGTCGCCGGTGCGGTGCAGCAGCCCGTCGGTGAACAGCAGCAGGCTCTCGCCGGCCCGTACCGTCAGCTCGACGCTCGGCGCCTCCCAGCAGCTGAGCACGTTCAGCGGCGCGGACAGCGACGTCTCCACGTACTCGCAGCGCAGGTCGCCGACGACCAGCGGCGGGCAGTGCCCGGCGCCGGCCATGGTCAGCTTGCGGCCGCCGCCCGCCGGGGTGCCATCGGAGGCAGCGGCGTACGCGAACAGCGCGGTCGCCGAGCGGGCCGGCTCGGTCAGCCGCAGCAGCAGTTCCAGGTCGGAGAGCACCGCGACCGGGTCCTCGCCCTCCATCACCGCGTACGCCCGCAGGCTCGCGCGCAGCCGTCCCATCGCGGCGACCGCGCCGGGCCCCGCGCCGGTGACCCCGCCGACGGCCAGGCCGAGCGCGCCCTCAGGCAGCGGCAGCGCGTCGTACCAGTCGCCGCCGCCGCGCGGCCCGGCGGTGTGCCGCACCGCCAACCGCACGCCCGGCACCCGCGGCAGCCGGGCGGGCAGCAGTTCCTCGGCCAGCGCGTCGGCGACGTGCTCGGCGCGGCTCAGCGCGAGGCAGCGGCCGAGGTGCTCGCCGGCGTGGCGCAGATACAGGGCGGCCAGGCGGCGCCGGCTCTCGGCGGGTTCGGCCGCCTCGTCGTAGAACCAGACGGCCGTGCCGAGCCGGCCCGTGGCCTCGGCGGTGAGGGGCACGGCGTAGCTGGCGCCGAGCCCGAGCTGCCGGGCGACCTCGCGGTGCCGCGGCAGCAGGCCGGGTTCGTGGAGCAGGTCCGGGTGGACGACCTCGCCGCCGGCGTCACCGTCGCGACTCCCGGCGCACGCGTCGGCGCACGTCCCGTCGCAGCTCGCCACGCAGTCGCCGGAGCGGTGGGCGTCGCGGGGGCTCGCGTACAGCGCGTGGTGCGGGACGGTCTCCAGGGCGCCCAGGTCGCAGCGGCCCAGGCCGAGGCCCACCGAGCTGTCGGGCCCGAGGCCGTCCGCGGGTTCGAGGGCGATCAGCCCGCGCCTCGCGCCGACCAGGGTGGCGCCGGCGCGCAGCACCTCGTGCAGCGCGTCGTCGAGCACCGCGGTGCGGGCGAGGCGTTCGGTCAGCTCGTGCAGCAGCGACAGGTCGCAGACCCATGTGGCCAACCGGTCCTGGACGGCCCGTGCGCGGTCGGGTGCGTCGCGGGCGGCAAGAGGCGAGGTCACCGGGCCCGCGGTGGCGTGCGGGACGGGCGGGGCAGGAGAGGGGACCACGGCGGTCGGAGTCCCGGCCGGAGCGGCGTCAGTGTGCGCCTGGACCGGATGAGGCGGTTCTGTTCCGGCCACTTTTCTGACGTGCGCGGGGCTCATGGCCGGGAACTTCCGGCCAGGGTCGGGTGGGCGGCGCAATCAGCGCTTTTCGTCCGCAATGCGCGGAGCATCTGCATGAATAGCATCGCAAACCCCCATGTCGTGCTGCGCCGCTATCAAGGACCCCACTTCTACACGCACGGTTGCGGGCATGTCCAGGATTGTCCTGGTACAACGAATGGTGTCGGAGTCTTGCGGCCACCCGTGTGACCGCCGTACGTTGGCTGGAAACCGCCACCCCCGGTCCATGCGCACGGTCGACTGATCCCGGCCAACAGCGCGTCATATCGCGGGTGATGGGTAGGAACCCGAAGTCCGGCTCAAGCGTCGTAGTACGTGAACAGTTGACAGCCGACCCAACCCCGAGTGGTGAGGGGTGCTGTGCTCGTCCGGGGATCCGCACGTGGACCCCCGACCTGGGCACCGGATGCACGCAGCGCCTTACGAGCGCCCCCCTCCGCCACATTCCACGCTCGGCTGGCAGCGTGATGCGCTGCCTCGAATGCGGTGTGCTCGACAGTTACGTTGTGCAATGGGCAGATCCCTGAGCGTTAACGGAAAGGAACGAGCGCTGATGCGCGAGATCCTCGGAAGGCGACGCAAGCTCTCCCTCAAGCGAGAGGGGCGGACCGCGTACCTCAACGCGGCGCTCATGTACGCCGAGCACTGGCAGTGGCGCGTGGTGCCCGGAGTGGGTTACGACAAGCCGGCCGGCCGGCGCGCCGCGGAGGAGCGGCCGTGTGCCTGCCCGCGGGCCAACTGCCCGGTGCCGGGAGCTCATCCGCTCGACCCCGGACTCCTGGCCGCCACCCGCGAACCGCGGATGGTCCGCTGGTGGTGGACCCGCAGGCCGGACGCGCCGATCGTGCTGGCCACCGGTGACCGGGTCTCCGCGGCGAGCCTGCCCGCGACCGCCGGCGCGGACGCGCTGACGGCCCTGGAGAACTTCGGTTTCCGGCTCGGTCCGGTGGCCGCCACACCCACCAGGTACCACTTCTTCGTGGCGCCCTACTCGCTGGACGAACTCGGCGAACTCCTCGACAGCCAGGACTGGGTGCCGACGTCGCTGCGCTACCACGGCGACGGCGGCTACGTCCCGCTGCCGCCGTGCGGCACCGGTGCGGCACCCGTGCGCTGGGTGCGGCCGCCGGTCGCGGGCAAGGACGAGGGCGCGCCCTGGTTGCCGCCGATCGACACCCTGGTCGACGCGTTGGTGCGGGCGGGCCGCACGGCGCCGGACGGGGACCGGCTGCGGTTCTGACACGGTTCTCGCGCGAAGCCGCGGCTCTCGCGCGGGGTCGCCCCCGTGCACGGTCGGGGCGGCGCCGCGCGGGGCCGCGGTTCCGTGCTTGCGGCCGCGCGCTTCTGGCGACGCGGGGGCTTCAGGCGACGCGGACGGATCTGAACGGCACTGGTGGACCGCTGTTCTGACGGACAGCGGTTCGACGGGTGCGACGGTTGCGACGGGTCGGGGCCGTTCGCGCCGTCCGCGCGTCGCGGCCGCGGGGACGACGTCCCACGGGGACGAATGTCCGGTTCTGGGTGGAAGAGTTCGCTATGTTCGGTGCGTCAACCGATACGAGCGCAGGTGAGCCACGTGAATCCGCAGCCGCGGCCGGACGATCCGACGTTCCGGGGCGGTCCGGCGCCCGGCGGCGACCGGGTGTCCGGCTGCCCCGAGGGGCTGCGCCGGGTGGCGGTCGCGAGCGTGGCCGCGCTCGCCGTCGTCCTTCCCCTGGCGGCGGCGACGGCCGGCCCGCAACGGGCGGAAGGGCATGGAAACGCCCGGTCGCTGACGACGGGGGATGCATCAGCGACCGGGCTGTTTAAACGGTAACAAGACTTCGTCCGATCGCAAATTCCCCGATGGGGCGCTTGCGCCGATTCCCCGGTGTTTCCAGGGGACTTGTGAGCGGGATCACTGACCGACCGCTCGGTCGGCACCCCCGATCGGGGGTGCCGGAACCGGCCGGACGGGAACGGGTCCCGTCCCGGCTCAGCTCAGGGTGATCTGGCGGTTGGTGAGGCCGCTGCGCGCCCTGCGCTCGTCCGCGGTCAGCGGTGCGGTACGGGCCAGCGTCTCCGCCAGGCGCTCGCCGAACTCGGCGGCGGGCTTCTCGACGTCGTCGGCCGTCATGCCGACCGGCAGGTCCCAGACCGGGACCATCAGGCCGTGGGCGCGGAACGAGCCGACCAGCCGCGTGCCGTCGCCCAGCGACGACGCCCCCGCCACGTGCAGCCGCGCCAACGCGTCGAGCAGCGCCTCCTCGGGGGTCGGCATCACCCAGCGCAGGTGGTTCTTCTCCGGCGTCTCGCACCAGTACGCGGCGTCCACCCCGGTCAGCCGCACGGTCGGGATCGCCGCCTGGTTCGCCCGCTCCAGCGAGGCCGCCACCTCGCCCGTCGCCGAGTCGGCGTCCTCCAGCCAGAACTCGAAGCCGGACTGCACCTGCGGCTCGAACGGCGCGTTCACGTCCAGCAGGTCCTGCAGGCGCGGACCGTCGGGCGCCGGCCGGCGGCCCTCGACCGGGTTGCCCGGCTCCCCCGTCAGCGCGCGCTGCAGCGTGTCGGCCATGTCGCGGCTGATGTCGCCGGAGGCCGCGTCGTTCTGGAGGCCGAGCAGCACGGCGCCGGTGTCGCGGCGCAGCCCGGGCCACGCCATCGGCAGCACGGTGCCGAGCGTGACCGACGGCACGCCCTCGGGCAGTCCGTCCTTCAGCGTCAGCTCCACGGTCGCCGCCGGCACGAGCTCGCGCAGGGCGACCCAGTCGCACTCGCCGGGCAGGCCTTCGAACGGCCGGCGGACCAGCTCGGTCACGGCGTGGGCGGCCTCCCGGCCGTGGCACGCCTTGTACCGGCGGCCCGAGCCGCACGGGCACGGCTCGCGCGGGCCGACGACGGGAACCGCGGCCCCGGCTTCGGCCCGGGGGCCCTTGGTCTGGGTGGCGGTCGCGCGCTTCTTGGCCATGGCTCGGTCTCTCCCGTTGCGGCGATGTTACGGCCGCGAGCCTAGCGCCCGGCGAGGCGGTCTCCGGCCGTTCGCCCCGTTCGCGCCGTCCGCGCGGTGCACGGGGCGCCGGCAGGCACGTCGTTCCGGCCACGCGGGCCGGGCGGGCCGGAGCGGCGCGGGCCGGGCGGGCCGGGTCCGCGGCGCGGCGGGCGGCCGGGTTCCGGCCACGCGGGTCGGGCGACGGGTGACGGCCCCGCCGGTCGGTCGCGCCGCGCGGGTCGGGCCATGCCGTCCGCAGGGGCGTGGCGCACGGGCGAGGCGCGCCGGACGGGGAGCGGTTCCGCCTCCCCCGCCCGCGTCAGCCCAGGTCGTCCAGGGACTCCGCGAGGTCCATCGGGAGGCCGAGCGGGATGCCCATCGGCAGGCCGATGCCCGTGCCCAGCGAGTCGTCGCGCCGGGCGTGCCGGCCGCGGACCGCGAGCACCGCCCACACCGTGACCTCCCCGGGCGCGTCCCGTACGCCCCAGCGCAGCGCGAGGGTGCCGACGATGCCCAGCCCGCGGCCGCCGTGCGCGGTCAGCGAGGGGCTGGCCGGCCGTGGCCGGGTGGGGCCGCCGCCGTCCGTGACCTCCAGGACCAGCAGGCCGTTGTCGTCCACCGACCAGGCGGCGCGTATGCCCTCGTCCGGGCCGTCGACCGGCCCGGCCGGCGTCCGCGTCGCGGAGCCGGACGGTCCGAGGTGGCCCGGCTGACCGCCCGTTCCCGCCGTTCCCAGCGGACTCGCCGATCCCAACGGCCCCGGCGCGCCCAACCCGGGTGCCCGGACGGACGGTTCGGCGTGCGGCAAACGTGCGACGGGCGCCTGCGCGCCCGTCGGTCCCGTCCTGCGCCCGCCCTCGTCGCCCTGGCCCAGGGGACGGGCGTGGCGACAGGAGTTGCTCAGCAGTTCGGAAAGGATCAACACCGCGTCGTCCACGACCGGTTCGGGCACCTCGTGCGCGTACAGGTCGGTGCGCAGTCTCCTGCGCGCATCGGCCACTCCGGTCGGACCATGGGGCAGGGCCATGGTCGTGGACGTCGGCACTTCTTGCGCCACCATCAACGACACCCCCGAGACCTCCTTCACCCCACGCCACAGGGTCAATGCCCCTTCGTACTCGACCGGAAACAGGCCAACCGCGATCTATTGCCGCACTCCGCCCGCCCCGCCCGCCCCGCCTATGCCACCGACACGGTCCACCGCGCTCCGGCGCTCGTACGGACCCGTCGCCGCGCTCCGCGTGCGCGGGGGCACGCCCCGTGACGGCCGATGGCGCCCCGCCGCCCCGTCCGCTGCCGTCGAAACCGCCGCTGACCTGCGGCGATCAGCGTCCGAGCTGCGACAGCACCTCGCGCGGCCGGTTGGTGATGATCGCGTCGACGCCCAGCCGCACGCACAGGTCGACGTCCTCGGGCCGGTCCACCGTCCACGCGTGCACCTGATGTCCCGAGCGATGCAATCGCGCCACATACCCCGGGTTGGCCCGCACGATCCGCATCGCCGGTCCGGCGATCCGCACCCCCGCCGGCATCCGCCCGTCACGGTGCCTGGGCAGCACGTACTGCATCAGAAAGACGGTCGGCAGATCCGGCGCGCCCGCCCGCACCCGGCGCAGCGAGCGTGACGAGAAACTCATCACCCGGACGGGTGAGGGCCGGCCGTCCGGTCCGGGGCGGTCCAGGCCGAACCGGCGCAGGACCTCGAGGAGCCGTTCCTCCACCTGTCCGGCCCAACGCGACGGATGCTTCGTCTCGATCGCCAGCTCCACCCGCCGATCGGTGTCCGCCACGAGCTCCAGCAACCGCGTCAGGGTCAGCACCCGGCTGCGCTCCCCCGGGTCGTACCGCTCCGGCGCCTCGAGGTCGCCGGCCCGCCCCTTCCACGATCCGAAGTCCAGCGCGGCCAGATCCGCCAGTTCCAGGGACGACACCGCGCCGCGGCCGTTGGACGTCCGGTTCACCCGCCGGTCGTGTACGCACACCAGCTCGCCGTCCGCGGTGAGTCGAACATCGCACTCCAGCGCATCGGCGCCGTCCTCGATGGCCTTCCGGTACGCGGCGAGCGTATGTTCTGGTACGTCCTCGGAAGCACCGCGATGGGCCACGACCTGGACAGGTCGCCCCTCGGGGTACGCATCCGGGACCGCGCGCGCAGACGTCACCGACCCATCGTGCCACCGCCGCACCGGCGGGCGCGGTACACGCAGGCGCGAGCAGCGCACAGCTACCGCTTACGGCGGTCCGACACGCCGTAAGAAATGCTGTGTCCACGTAAACGATGTGTCGTGAACCTGCGACCTGACGCTGAACTCAGAACTCCGAGGAGATTCGCTGTGAGCACCGAGCACGAAGCCGGGACCGGGTCCTCCCTGCCGGCTCCGCATGCGGAGCCGGCAGCGGCAGGGCGCGAGAGTGCCGCGGCCGACGGCAGCACGGCGCCCGTTCCCCCGGCGGCTCCTCCGGTGGCGCCGCCTGCCGCGGCTCCCACGCCCCCCGCCGCACCCACGCCCCCCGCCGCACCGCCCGAGCCGGCCGACGAGCCGCGTACCGAGGTGCTGCCCGTGCAGGACGCCACGCCCGCCGGCCCGACGCCCGCCGAGCCCCAGGAACAGACCGCCGTCCAGCGGTCCGCCCCGCCGCTGCAGGCGCCCCCGCCGGTCGGCCCGCCCTCCCCGTACGGCCCGCCGCCCGCCGCACTGCACGGCGACGGTCCCGCGCCGGCCGCGGCCGCCGCGGCCCCTCAGCAGCCCGAGCACCAGCCGGCCCCGCCGCAGCCCGCGCCCTCCCCGTACGCGCCGCCGCAGCCCGCGCCGTCCTCCTCTTCCGCGTCCCCCTACGAGGCGCCGAAGCCGGCCGCCTCCCCGTACGAGGCGGCGCAGGGCACGCACGCCGGCTCCACGGCGGCGTTCGCCGCCGAGCCGCCGGCCGGTGGACCGCACACCTCCCCCGACCCGTTCGCGGTCCCGGCCACCCCGGCGTACGCCTCGGCCGGCGGCCCGTCGCCGTTCGACCCGCCGCACGACCCGCACGCCCCGCACGACCCGTACGCCCCCCACACCCAGCCGGGCCACGGCGGCCCCGGCTCCCCGACCGGGCCGGTGTGGGGCGGGCCCACCCCGCCGAAGCGGCGCGGCTTCGGCCCCATGGTCGCCGCGGTCCTGGTGGCGGCGCTGGTCGCCGGCGGCGTCGGCGGTGCCATCGGCTACGAGGCCGCGAAGCACAACAACAACGACTCCGGCTCCACCACGGTCTCCGCGCCCAGCAACATCAAGGCCCTCAACCGGGCCCCCACCTCCGTGGCGGGCATCGCCAACAAGGCGCTGCCCAGCGTCGTGACGATCAAGGCCAGCGGCAGCCAGGAGAGCGGCACCGGCACCGGCTTCGTCTACGACACCCAGGGCCACATCCTCACCAACAACCACGTGGTGGCCCCGGCGGCGAACGGCGGCAAGCTCACCGTCACGTTCTCCAACGGCACCACGTACGACGCCGAGGTCGTCGGCCGCGCCTCCGGCTACGACGTGGCCGTGGTCAAGCTGAAGAACGCCTCGGACGCCAAGCTCACCCCGCTGCCGCTCGGCAACTCCGACAACGCCGTCGTCGGGGACGCCACCGTCGCGATCGGCGCGCCCTTCGGCCTGTCCGGCACCGTCACCACCGGCATCGTCAGCGCCGTCCACCGTCCGGTCGCCTCCAGCGACGGCCAGGGCAGCACGGCCTCCTACATGAGCGCGATCCAGACCGACGCGTCCATCAACCCCGGCAACTCCGGCGGCCCCCTCCTCAACGCCAACGGCGCGGTGATCGGCATCAACTCCGCGATCCAGCCCGGCGGCAGCTCCTCGCCCGGCAGCCAGGGCGGCAGCGTCGGCCTCGGCTTCGCCATCCCGATCAACCAGGCCAAGCGGGTCGCCGACCAGCTGATCCGCACCGGCGTCCCCGTCTACCCGGTGATCGGCGTCAGCCTCAACTCGCAGTACGACGGCGACGGCGCGCAGATCGCCAGCGGCAGCGACGCGATCGTCTCCGGCGGCCCCGGTGAGAAGGCCGGCCTCAAGCCCGGCGACATCATCACCAAGTTCGACGACACGATCATCGACAGCGGCCAGACCCTGATCGGCGAGATCTGGCAGCACCAGCCCGGCGACAAGGCCACCCTCACCTACACCCGCGACGGCTCCACCCACACCACGACCCTCACCCTGGGCAGCCGCAAGGGCGACACCAACCAGTAACCCGCCCCCGCGCACCCACTAAGCTGTCCCCGCGGCGCCACCACCCGGCCCGCGGGGAGGCTTGCCCGAGCGGCCTAAGGGAACGGTCTTGAAAACCGTCGTGGCAGCGATGTCACCGTGGGTTCAAATCCCACAGCCTCCGCATGTGAAGTACTGAGAACGGCCCCCGACCAGGCATGTTGGTCGGGGGCCGTTGTCGTGCCCGCTGCCCGCCGGCGACCGTGGTTCCCCGCGGTTCCCCTGTCGATCGGGCACGGATGGGGCACGCACACTCTCTGATCCCTAGCTCTATGCAGGTGGGTCGCTGGGGGCCGTAACAGCCGTGCAGCTGCCCTTGACGGATCGCATTGGGTGGGGCCGGCCGCTGAGGTTGCGGTTCTTCTCTGCTGTACGGCGAGACCGCGGTCAGCGGAACAGCTCAGGCGCCGGACACGTCTCCAGAGGCTCATCCGGCCGATCAGCCCACCCCCACCAGAGGTGACGGTTCCGACACCTCCAGAGTGCTCGGCACACTCGCCGGCGGTCGTCCTCACGCCTGGAGAGCACGAGACCACCGGACTTCATCGGGTGGCCGCACTCAGGGCAAGCCGGGGCTTCCTCGGTCACGTCGCGCACCTTAACTGAGTGACCTCTTCGTCCCGAAGCAGTCCAGGCTGTGTCCTGGCCTGGGATGCGGCCGGGCGGACCAGCGAGAACAGTCCACGATTGTCCGTGGAGGTCCACCAGAGCACGGGGCCGTTGTAGCGCAGTTTGACACTCAAGCCGCCTGCCGCAGAGAGATCGCTGAGCCGAGCGGAGCACCCATGACAGCCCCGCGCCTGCCCGATCGCTCCTGTCATCTACCGTTCTCACCGTGTCGTCGTCGACTCTCGCGCTAGCCACCCAGACCAATGACGATCCAGTAGCCGGCGGGGCGGGCTTCGTGATCATCGGCGTGATGGTTCTTGTTTTCGGCCTTTGCGCCCGTTGGAGAGGGTGGAAGGTGTTGCGGCCAGAAGGTCAGTGGTCTTTCCGGGGAGCCCTCGTGCAGGGAGCGGCCGCCCTCACCATCGGCCTCGGGATGCTGTTTTACGGACTTGCGTCTCGGTAAGAGGACGCCTGGCACACCCTCCGAAGAATCTAGCGTCGCCCGGCGGTGCGGCTTAGTCTCCGGAAGAACCGAAGAAGCCGACATGGGTGGGTTGGCCGTCGGTGTACAGGACCACATAAACACCGGTCCAGCGCATCCGGTGCTCTCCGAGTAGGGTCGTGTCCTCGTCTACGGGGCTCCTGGTACGCATGGCCTCATGTGCCCGAGTCATCGCCTCGTCGTACTGCCGTACGGTGGGGCATTCCGTGCCGAAGTGATGCACAAGTCGGGCATTGGGCAGAGGCCGGATCGTGAAGTAGTCGGCCCAGTCACGTTGTTGAGGTGGCTCCGTCGTCTCAAGTACTCGCTGCACGTCCAGTATCGAGTGCGTGCCCTCTTCGCCCATGAACTCCTCATCGGCGTAGAGCTTCTCAAGGCTCGCGTACTCGTCCCCGTCGCCGTACAGGTCCTGGAAGACCTCGTCATGCAAGGCTTCGAGCGTCGCCTCGACATTTCCTCTGTAGGGAGCGACGTAGCCCCATCCACTGGCGCCCATGCCCGTCCTTTGCCGTGGTTGCCGCCTAGCCGAGCCCTGACGGTACCGCTCAGTTCTGACAGCCGATGAGCGACGAATGGCCAGCACCGACTGCTTTCCCCACCTTCCATCCCGTCTGCCGTCGGCCCGCACTCCTGTGGAGCGGGCGTGGTTCAGGGCGTCAGGTGGAGCCCGTCACTGTACGAACGACCTTGACGCCCTGGGCCGCGACTGCTCGGCTTGCCCCGGGTCGATGGCAGTCGGGATGGGAGATCCCGCACCCGCCCACGACGCTCGCGCGGTCGCCGGCCGGGCCTTGGCCCATCTCGGAGCCTGAGCGCCCCCGCCGGAGGCAACGTCTTTGACCCCGACTGTGCGGTCTCGTCTCATGCCATCGGCCTCCTCCTCGTGGGCGCGCGCGGCGCGGGGCCGTGCCCAGCGGGGCGGAGACAGGAGCGACGGCGCGGCCAGGCGCCGGACGCGCGCCCGGCGGAGCGGCAGCGACGCCGGGTGCCTTGAAACCCGTAGAGAAGGTTGTTACTCACTGCATGGGATGGCCTCTCCCTTGGTCTCACCCGTTGTCCAGTGAACGGCGTCCTCTGGTACTACCAGGCCTCCTGGAACACCGCGGAGCCGTTCAGGCCACGGGTGCGGATCGGCGCCGGCTGGAACATCTACACGTCCGTCGTGGGCACCGGAACCCAGGCCGCCTTCCCCGGGCAGGGGGACGGACTGGTCGCCCGCGACAAGTAGGGGGTGCTCTGGTACTACCGGCGCTCGCAGTCGGGCGACCGCTGTTCTGACGTTCCCGGGGCGGCGTCGCCCCCGGAACGCGAGGAAGCCCTACCCCCACCGGGAGTAGGGCTTCCTGCGTCTTTCGGCGGACCGTGGACCGGCCGGCTCAGACGAGGGCGTTGTAGGTGTTCCAGCCGGAACCGACCCGCGAACGGGCCGCGAACGGAGCCGACGTAACTCCCGTGCCGCGGTACAGCCACAGCACACCAGTGGCGTCACGCGCCACCAGATCGGCCTTGCCGTCACCGGTCACGTCGCCGACCGCCGTCAGCATGCCGTAGGTGTTCCAGCCGGAACCGACCCGCGTCCGGGCCGCGAACGGAGCCGACGCAACTCCCGTGCCGCGGTACAGCCACAGCACGCCGCTGGAGTCACGTGCCACCAGATCGGCCTTGCCGTCACCGGTCACGTCGCCGACGCCGGTCATCGTGCCGTAGATGCCCCAGCCCGCGCCGATCCGCGTCCGGGCCGCGAACGGAGCCGACGCAACTCCCGTGCCGCGGTACAGCCACAGCACGCCGCTGGAGTCACGTGCCACCAGATCGGCCTTGCCGTCACCGGTCACGTCGCCGACGCCGGTCATCGTGCCGTAGATGCCCCAGCCCGCGCCCACACGGACCCGGGGGGCCAGCGGGGTGGTGGTGTTGCCGGTGCCGGCGTAGTACCAGAGGACGCCGGAGGCGTCCCGGGCGACGAGGTCGGCGTGGGCGGTGGCCGTCCGGGTGGACAGCGAGATCAGCGCGTTGTAGACCTGCCAGCCGCCGCCGACCTTCTGCCGCGCCTGGAAGGGCGCCGCGGCGTTCCCGGTGGTCCGGTACTGCCACAGCGTGCCGGTGGTGTCCCGCGCGAGGAACGGCGGGGCGGCGGCGGTGGGCGGAGTGGTGGGCGGCATGTCGCTGACGACCACACCGCTGACCTTGTGGGCGTCGGAGTTGACACCCGTTCCGGCGGACAGGGCGAGGAGCGCGGTCGGCGGCAGGGCCTGCGTGCTGTCCATCACCTGAGTGCCGTCGATCCGGACGTACAGGTGTCCGCCGGTGCTCTCGATGTCCACCTGGTGGGTGCCCTGGCGCAGGGCGGTGGCCAGGGGGGCCTTGGACGTGTAGGTGATGTTCGGGGAACCGGCGGTGCTGGTGCCCACGGCCACGTAGTTCTGCAGGCCCGTGGCGGGGCTCCAGCCGGTGCCGAGCGCCACGACCGTGCCCTGCTGACCGGCGATGCCGAATCCGGTGCCCGAACCGCCCACCGCGGAACCGGTGTTCTGAACCGGGTCGAGCAGCGAGAAGGCGATGCCGTAACCGCCGGTGCCAGGACCGAACTTCGCGGTGAAGGTCGCGCGCAGACCGTCGGTGGGCAGCGGCTTGGTGTAGACCGCCGAGCCCGCCTGGTTGCCGGGGCTGGCCGGCGTCAGCTGGACGCTGCCGTCGTCGCTGATCGCCGCGGTGCCGTTGGCGTGCCAGGAGCCGTCGGCGACCGTGGTGGTCGCCGGGGTGCCCGTGCCGGTGCCCGAGACGGGTACGAACTGGGCGCCCTGCCCGGCGTCTCCGGTGACCTCGTAGAAGCCGCCGCTCTGCGCGGTGGTGGACCGCGGGGTGAAGGTGACGCTCTGCACGGTGCTCTGCTCGGGGCCGATGACCAGGCCCTCGGACAGCTGCACCGCACTGCCGAAGTCACCCGCGGGCGCCTTGGCCTTGGTCACGGTCACGGGCAGGTTGCCGGTGTTGCTGATCGTGAACGTCAGCGTCTTGGAGCTGCCGATCGGCACCTTGCCGAAGTCCAGGGAACTCGGCGAGAACTCCAGGTGCCCCTGGCCGGTGACCGCCGAGCCCCCGACCGTCACCTTCAGGGCGTGCGACTGGCCCGCGCTGCTGCTGTTGACGACCAGCGCGTCGCTGTCCGACGGGGAGCCGACGACGGGCGCGTAGGCGACCGTGGCGACGAAGGATCCGCCGGCGGGCACGACCGTGCCGGCGGCCGGCAGCCCGGTGGCGGAGAACGCGCCGGCCGGTGCGGTCACCGAGTCGACGGTCTCCGGGCCGGTGCCGGTGTTGGTGATCTGCAGGTTCAGCGTCGAGACGGAGCCGGTGGGCACCTCGCCGAAGCCCAGCGAGCCGGGCGCCGCTCCGAGTCCGGGTCGGGTGCCGACGCCGTGGAGGGCGAAGACGAGCTTCTCGCCGTCCGACAGGTTGGCGGTGAGCATCCCGCTGATGCCGCCCGTGGTCTTGGGCGTGAAGCTCAGCGGCACGTCCAGGGAGGCCCCGGACGCCAGCTGGGTGGGCTGCCCGGCCGACGGCAGCGAGCCGGCGGTGACCGCGAACGCGCCCGACGCGGTGAGCCCGGTGATGCCGAGGTCCTTGGTGGCGGTCAGGGTCATCGTGCCGGTGCCGCTGGCGCCGACCGCGACCTGGCCGAAGTCGACCGGGGCGGCGGTCAGCGCGGTGGTGGCCGGGCTGCCGAAGCCGTAGAGGACGCCGTCCCGGGTCCCGACGTACACGACGCCCTTGTCGGCCGTGGGCGTGCTGAACTTCGTGGCGGTGCCGACCGGCGCCGACCACAACAGCTGCAGCAGGCCGTCGCCGTCGGGGACGGGGCTGTACGCGCGCAGCGTGCCGCCCGCGCCCGAGGCGTCGTTCGCGGAGACGACCCAGATCAGGCCGGTGGAGTCGTCGGTGCCGTTGGAGGTGACCAGGGGCGAGCCGCTGGTGTAGCCGAAGGAGTCCTGGCTGCGTCCGGTGAAGGTGAGCGCGGGGTTGCCGTTGTTGACGCCGTACGCCAGCGCCCGCAGTGGGCCGTTGTTGCCGACCAGGTAGACATAGCCGCCGTCGCCGCCCCAGAACGCGGGGTGGCCCCACAGCCCCTGGTAGGGACCGCTCGTGCTCACGACCGCGTTGCCGCCGCCGGGCGCCTGGCTCATGCCGCCGAGGTTGTCGCGGTCGAGCAGGAACACCCGGCCGTCCTTGCCCTGCTGGACCATCAGGTGCGGGTGCGCGGCGGTGCCGAAGCCGTCGGGCAGGGCCATCGGCGCGCCCGAGGAGATGTCCTGGTCCTGGAGGTCCAGGCTCGCCGCGTTGCTGGGGCTGAAGAAGTCGGCGGTGCTCAGGCTCTTGTCGGCGTTGACCTGCAGCCGTACGACGGACTCGGCCAGGTTGCCCTGGACGGTGGTGCCGGGGCCCGGGGCCGGGCTGATGCCGTTGCCGGTGCTGAAGAAGATCCGGCCCGGTCCGTCGGAGACGAGGCCGCCACCGGACTGCCAGACGCCCGCGCCGGCGACGGAGTCACCGGTCTCGGAGGCCCACATCGAGGTGACCTGGTGCTCGGCGACGCCGACGCCGACCACGTAGCCCCGGTACGGGACCACGTCGCAGTGCGCGCCGAAGCCCGCGTAGACGACGCCGTCCATCAGCAGCAGGCCGGGGCGCTGCTGCTCGTAGTAGGGGTCGAAGGTGATGTTCGCGGCGTTGCCCGGCTTGCCGCTGATGGTGACCGGCCAGCCGTCGCGCTCGGCGCCGGTGGACGGGTCCACGGCGTGCATCAGCCACGTGGGGTGGCGGTGCGTCGCGGTGCCGTCGTCGACCTTGGTGGTGAAGTAGACGGCGTTCGTCGCCGGGTCGTACACGGGCGTCGCGGACGCGCCGATCGAGGGCGTCAGGTCCCCGCAGCCGATCGCGGAGGCGGGGAACGCCGGCCCGAAGTTCCGCTGCCAGTCGATGTGACCGGTCCTGCGGTCGAGGCCGTACGCGGTGTTGTTCTCGG
>NZ_FODD01000009.1 GCF_900110255.1 Actinacidiphila rubida | reverse complement strand
TCTGCGGGGACACACCCGGATCGTCCCCTTCCGGCCGGTCCCCGTCTGCGGGAGGACCTTGGCCGTGCCCATGTCCCCCGCCGCACGGTGGATCAGCGGGAGGGGGTGGGGAGGAAGTGCTCCCCGCAGAGAAATGTGCGTGGCCCCCGGGTGCGGCTGTGTACGAACCCGTATGCACATTTCCGAGGAGACGCTTCCGGAGCGCCCCCGACCCCACGGACAAAGGGCACGCACACCGGGGGCGCGGGGAACTGCGCGAACAACCGGCCACCGGCCGGGAGACGGCGACGTACCGCAAGGGGCAGGGCGTGTCCCGAAAGGGGCGCGGGGAACTGCGCGACAAGCCACGACGAGACCCGCAGACGGCAGCGCGCAGCGCATGGCACCCCGTCGGCCGAGCCACCCACCGGCCGGTGGACGGCCGACAAGCCGCGGGGCGACCCACTAGCAGAAGGGAACCGCGCCCTCGTTCTGGACGTAGCGCGCAGCGGCATACCCGGTGCGGTCGTACAGCTTGTACCAGAGGTCGTTGCCCGCGACGTTCTGGCCGTGCGCCTTGCAGGAGATCTTCACGATGGTGCCGGGTGCGTAGCTGCCGAGCGCGGTCGAGTTCGTGGTGGCGCGGCTGCGGATGCGCAGCGCGACGGACGAGACGACCTTGCCGCGCACGTAGCCCGACGCCCGGTCGCTGTCCGGGGTGGCGGGCGGTACGGGCGCGCTCGGGGCCGCGGCGACCGCCGCCGCCGTGGTGTCCGTGCCTCCGTGGCCGTGCCCGGGCACGGCCGCGCCGGCGGCGGCCGGTGCGAGCAGGCCGACGGCCAGCGAGCCGGCGACGAGAGCGGCGGAGGTGAACGTCCTGCAAGCGAACCCGGTCATGGCAGCCTTGTCGTCTCAGGTCCGCCTCGTAGGCGACGGCGGACACGGGTGGTCCTTCCGCAGCCTGGGTGCCCCGTCCGGCGTCCCGGATCAGCCGCTCCGGGACCTCGCCCGTTCGGACCACGGCCACCACCGGGCCGGAGCACTGCCCCGCAGGTGTGGGCGGCAGGCCGGGCGCAGACCCTAGTGCGGCCGGGGTGTGCCCCCGCCGAGTTCGAGCATGATCGTGCTGCCGGGCGGTACCCGCACCGCGCGGTCGCCGAGCACGATCCGCAGCGGCGCCTGGCCGGACTCGGGCACCGCGACGTCCAGCCGGCCGTCGCGCAGGGTCAGGCCGACGCCCCAGTGCTCGGCGTAGCGCACGGCCACGTGGAACGTGGACAGTTCGGGCAGCGGCACCGGGTCCAGGCGCAACCCGTCCTCGCAGGGCGCGAGTCCGGTCAGGCCGCGCTGCACGAGGTCCAGGGTGCCGCCCATCGCGCCGAGGTGGATGCCCTCGCCGGTGGTGCCGCCCTGCACGTCGGCGACGTCGCCGAGCAGCGCCTCGCGCACGTAGGTCCACGCGTCGGCGCGGCGGGAGCGGGCCAGGACCCAGCCGTGCACCAGCCCGCTGAGCGTGGAGCCGTGGCTGGTGCGGGCCAGGTAGTGGTCCACGGTGGCGCTCCACAGGGCGTCGTCCAGCCGGTGGCCGAGGCGGCGGAACAGGCCGGCGAGTTCCGCGGGCGGGAACAGGTAGCCGAGCATCAGGACGTCCGCCTGCTTGGACGCCTGGTAGCGGTTCGGTGTGTCGCCCTCGGCCTCCAGGATGCGGTCCAGGCGGCGGATGTCTCCGTAGCGGCGGCGGTACCCGGCCCAGTCGAGTTCCTCGAGGTCGCCGTAGCCCTCGAACTGGCTGATCACGCCGCTGTGGAACGGCACCCGCAGCCGGCGTGACACGTCCTGCCACAGCTCCGTCTCGTCGGGCTCGATCCCGAACCGCTCGAACAGCTCGTCGCGGCGCGGGGCGGGCAGTTCCGCGACCAGGTCCAGGGCGCGGGCGACGACCCAGGCCGCGGTGACGTTCGTGTACGCGTTGTCGTCGAGGCCGGGCCCGGCGGCGCCCGGGTACGCGTCGTGGTACTCGTCGGGGCCGACGACGCCCCGGATGCGGTAGCGCTCGGCGGCGGTGTCCCACTCCGCGGAGTGCGACCAAAACCGGGCGATCTGCACGAGCATCTCGGCGCCCTCGCCGTGCAGGAACGCGGTGTCGCCGCTGGCCAGGCAGTACTGCCAGACGTTGTACGCGATCGCGGAGCCGACGTGGTGCTGCAGGTGGGTGTGGTCGGGCAGCCAGCGCCCGGAGTGCGGGTTGAGGTGCAGCCGCTGGGTCTCCTCCCGGCCGTCGCTGCCGCTCTGCCACGGGTACATCGCCCCGCGCCGCCCGGCCGCGGCCGCGGCCCGGCACGCCGCGTCGAGCCTGCGGTGGCGGTACACCAGCAGCCCGCGGGACACCTCCGGCAGGTGCAGGTTGAGGAACGGCAGGACGAACAGCTCGTCCCAGAACACGTGCCCGCGGTACGCCTCGCCGTGCAGGCCTCGCGCGGGCACGCCGACGTCCAGGCCGGCGGTGTGCGGGGACAGCGTCTGCAGGACGTGGAAGAGGTGCAGCCGGAGCACGTGCCCGGGCTCGCCGGGCACGTCGAGCCGGGTGCGCTGCCACAACTGCGCCCAGGCAGTCTCGTGCGAGGCCAGCAGTTCCGCGAAGTCCGGTGCGTCCGCGGCCCGTTCGCGGGCGGCGTGCGGCGGGTCGCTGATCGCGGGGTCGCGTGAGGTGTGCAGCGCCACGGCCTTCTCGACGGTGACGGTGTGCCCGGACGCGGCGGCGACCGCCATGCGGTGGGTGACGATGCCGTCGCCCGGCTCCACGGCGGAGGCGAGGGGGCGTCCGCCGGTCACGCGGGTGCGGGCGGACAGCGCGATCCCGATGTCCGACGCGGAGGTGCGGCACGTCAGGGACATCGTGCCGGCGCCGGAAGCCGTGGTCCGCACGTCCGCGAGGTGGTGTCCCGCCAGGTCGCGGTAGCGGGCCACGCCCGCGTTGACGACGGTCCCGTCGAGCGCGGCCTCGATCTCCAGCTCTCCGTGCCAGCCGTGCGGGGTGATCCGCAGCCGCTGGGCGGCCAGGTGCGGGTCGCCCATGTGGACCAGGCGGGTCTCCTCGGTGGCGACCTCGCGGCCTTCGGCGTCCCGCAGCCGCGTCCGGCGCACCAGCACGCCGCGGCGCAGGTCGAGCAGTTGCTCGTGGGCCAGGACGGTGCAGGTGCCGAGGGTGAACCAGTCGCCGCCGGCGGCACGGAAGCGCAGCGGCAGCCAGTTCGGCAGGTTGACCATGTCCTCGTTGTCGACGTCGCGGCCGGCGACGTGCGAGGTCAGCCGGTTGTAGCAGCCCGCCGCGTACGTTCCCGGGTAGTGGACACCGCCGTCGCCGGAGCGGGCCTCGGCGGCCGCGCCGCGGGTGGCGAAGTAGCCGTTGCCCAGGGTGCACAGTGCTTCGCGCAGCCGCTCCTGCGACGGGTCCCAGCCGTGGTAGCGCCACGTCCAGCCGGCGTCGGCGGCCTCCTCCCGCACCATCGGGACCGCCCTACGCGGGGCCGACCCGGCGTCCGCTGACGGACTCCGGCCGGATCCGGACCCACCGGTTGCGGTCGCCGCCGGCGAAGGGCTCGACGGCGTGCCGCTCGTCGAGGGCGCGGACCTCGTCGGCGTCGTCGACCCATCCGCAGGGCCCGGTGACGAGCACGCTCCAGCCCTGCCGGAGGCGGTCGTCGGTGTGGTCCACCTGGAAGGACACCGCGGTGCCCGGCCGGACCGCGGCCGGTCCCTCGGGGGTGGTGCGGTAGACGACGGTGCGGTCGGCGACGGCGTAGTGCACGGGGAACACCGACGGCCCCTCCTGGTCGGGCAGCGCGATCCGGCCCACGCCCCGGCTGCCGATCCTCTCCCAGCACTCGGCGATGCCGAGCCGGCGCAGGGCGAGCGGATCGGCGGCCGCGCCGGTGTCCGCGGGCGCGTCCTCGGGCCCTTCGACGAGTTGCCGGTACGTCAGGCCGAGGGCGGTGGCGATCCGCAGGAAGCCGCCCGGGTCGAACCCGGGGCCCTCCTCCATCAGGTGCTGGAGGTAGCGCGGCGACATCCCGGCCTGGCTGGCCAGCGCCTCGGGGGACAGTCCCCGGCCGGCGCGGTGGTCCTCGACGCGCCGGGCCACGGCACCGGCGTCGATCGGGGGCTCGCCCGTTCCGGTGCTGTCGTCCACGGCGCACCCTCTCCTCGTCTCGTCTCGTCCCGTCACGGCAGGCGTGGCTCCAGCCTCACCCAGGACGCCGGGGCCCGCCACGCGGTGATCCGCCGCCCGCGGAGTGCCGTTCCGGACGGCCGGACGCCCGGGGAGCGGCCGGCGCCGTCATCCGGGCGTGCCGTACCCGCCGCCGCCGGGCGTCTCCACGACCAGCGCGTCCCCGGCGGCGAGCCGCACGGTGTCGCTGGGGGCCAGGTGCCGGACGGTGCCGTCCGCCCGCTCGACCCGGGCGGAGCCGAGGGCGCCGGGTGTGCCGCCGGCCATGCCGTAGGGCGGGACCCGGCGGTGGCTCGCGAGGACGCTCACCGTCACGGGCTCCAGGAAGCGCAGGCGGCGTACCGCACCGTCGCCGCCGCGCCACCGGCCGGTGCCGCCGCTGCCGTGCCGGACGGCGAACTCCTCGACGCGGACGGGGTGCCGCCATTCGAGGACCTCGGGGTCGGTCAGCCGGGAGTTCGTCATGTGGGTCTGCACGACGGAGGCGCCGTCGAAACCGGGACCGGCGCCCGATCCGGAGGCGACGGTCTCGTAGTACTGGTGCCGCTCGTTGCCGAACGACACGTTGTTCATCGTCCCCGACCCCTCGGCCTGCACGCCCAGCGCCGCGTACAGGGCGCCGACGACGGCCTGGGAGGTCTCGACGTTCCCGGCGACGACGGCGGCCGGGGAGCGGGGGGCGAGCATCGACCCGTCGGGGACGACGATGGTCAGGGGCCGCAGGCAGCCGTCGTTGAGCGGGATGTCGTCGTCGACGAGGGTGCGGAAGACGTACAGCGCGGCGGCGGTCGTCACGGACGCGGGCGCGTTGAAGTTCGTGGCGAGCTGCGGCGAGCTGCCGGTGAAGTCGAGGGTGGCGGTGCGCCGGGCGCGGTCCACGGACACCGTGACGGCGATGGTGGCGCCGGAGTCGGTCTCGTAGCGGCACGTTCCGCCGTGGAGGGCGTCGACGACCCGGCGGACGGCCTCCTCGGCGTTGTCCTGCACGTGCCGCATGTAGGCCTGGACGACGTCGAGCCCGAAGTGCCCGATCATGCGGCCGACTTCGTCGACGCCCCTGCGGTTGGCGGCGATCTGGGCGCGCAGGTCGGCGAGGTTGGTGTCGGGGTCGCGGGACGGGTGCGGACCGCGGGTGAGCAGCTCCCGGGTCTCGGCCTCGCGGAACCTGCCGCCCTCCACCAGCGGCCAGTTGTCGAACAGCACGCCTTCCTCCTCGATGCGGCGGCTGCCGGCCGGCATGGACCCGGGGCTGAGTCCGCCGATCTCGGCGTGGTGGCCGCGTGAGGCGACGAAGAAGAGGATCTCGTCGGCGCGTTCGCCGTCCGGGCCGCCGAACACGGGGGTGACGACGGTGATGTCGGGCAGGTGCGTGCCGCCGTGGTACGGGTCGTTGACGGCGTAGGTGTCGCCCGGCGCCATGGCTCCGGCGCGCCGGCGGACCACCTCCTTGACGCTGGTCCCCATGGACCCGAGATGGACGGGGATGTGGGGGGCGTTGGCGATGAGGTTGCCGTCGGGGTCGAACAGGGCGCAGGAGAAGTCGAGCCGTTCCTTGATGTTGACGGACTGCGCGGTCGACTCCAGCCGGGCGCCCATCTGTTCGGCGATCGACATGAAGAGGTTGTTGAAGATCTCCAGCATGACGGGGTCGGCCTCGGTGCCGACGGTGCTGTCCGCGGGCGCCGTGACGCGGCGCATCAGCAGATGCCCCTCGGGCCCGGTCTCGGCCTGCCAGCCGGGGTCGACGACGGTGGTGGCGTTGGCCTCGGTGACGACGGCCGGCCCGGTGACCGACGTGCCGGGCGGCAGCGCCTCGCGGCGCCGCAGCGGCACGTCCTGCCAGGCGCCGCCGGCGAACATCCGCACGGTCCCGCCGCCCGCCTCGGTGTCCGGCCCCCCACCCGCCTCGACGGCCGTGTCGCCGGGTGCGGGCAGGACCGTGCCGCCTGCCGGTCCGCGGTGGCCGGTGGCGCCGACGGCCTCGGCCGACAGGGCCTCGACGACGATCGGACGCTCCATCAGGAACGAGTACCGGGCGCGGTGCTCGGCCTCGAACGCGGCCCGCATGGACGGGGGTTCGTCCAGCCGAACGCCGACGGCGGTGTCGGTGCCCGCGTAGCGCAGGTGGGCGGTGACAGCGGTGCGGATGGCGTTCTCCGGCACCCCTTCGTCCAGCAACTCGCTGCGGGCCGCCGCCTCCACCCGTGCGGCGACCTGCCGGACCCGGGGCATGGCGTCCGGCTCCAGCGGGGCCTCGACCGACTGCTCGCGCATCGCGGTCGTGTCGGCCAGGCCGATGCCGAGCGCCGACAGCACCCCGGCCATCGGCGGCACCAGCACGGTGCGGATGCCCAGTTGGTCGGCGACGGCGCACGCGTGCTGGCCGCCCGCGCCGCCGAAGGTGGTGAGCGCGTAGCGCGTGACGTCGTGGCCCTTCTGCACGGAGATGCGCTTGACGGCGTTGGCGATGTTGGCGACGGCGATCCGCAGGAACCCCTCGGCGGCCTCCTCGGGTGACCGCGCGTCGCCGGTCCGCTCGCGGATCCGCGCCGCGAGGCCGGCGAACCGGGTGCGGACGGTCGCCGCGTCCAGCGGCTGGTCGCCGCCGGGGCCGAACACGGCCGGGAAGTGCGCGGGCTGGATACGGCCGAGCATCACGTTGGCGTCGGTGACGGTGAGCGGGCCGCCGGCCCCGTAACAGGCGGGGCCGGGATCGGCGCCCGCCGAGTCGGGGCCCACGCGGTAGCGGCTGCCGTCGAAGTGCAGCACCGAGCCGCCGCCGGCGGCGACGGTGTGGATGGCGAGCATGGGCGCCCGCAGCCTGACTCCGGCGACCTGCGTGTCGAGGACCCGCTCGTAGGCGCCGGCGTAGTGGGACACGTCGGTGGAGGTGCCGCCCATGTCGAAGCCGATGACCCGGTCGAAGCCGGCCGCCCGCGAGGTGCGGGCCATGCCGACGATGCCGCCGGCGGGACCGGACAGCACCGCGTCCTTGCCGCGGAAGTGGCCGGCCTCGGCGAGACCGCCGTTGGACTGCATGAACATCAGCCGCACTCCGCGGATCTCCTGGGCGACCGTGCGGACGTAGCGGTGCAGCACCGGCGACAGGTAGGCGTCCACCACCGCGGTGTCGCCGCGCGGCACCACCTTCATCAGCGGGCTGACCTCGCTGGACAGCGACACCTGGGTGAACCCGAGGCGCTTCGCCAGGGCGCCGGCCGCCCGCTCGTGCGCGGGGTGCAGATGGCTGTGCAGGCACACCACGGCGAGCGCGCGCAGCCCGTCGTCGTACGCGGCGCGCAGCTCGCCCTCCAGCCGGTCGAGGTCCGGTGGGCGCAGCACCGTGCCGTCGGCGGCGATCCGCTCGTCGATCTCGATCACGCGCGCGTAGAGCTGCTCGGGCAGCACGATCGCGCGGTCGAAGATCCGCGGCCGGTTCTGGTACCCGATGCGCAGGACGTCCGCGCATCCGCGGGTCACGACCAGGGCCAGCGGCTCACCGGTGCGTTCCAGCAGGGCGTTGGTGGCCACGGTGGTGCCCATCCGGACGGCCTCGACGCGGTCGGCGGGGAACGGGTCGCCGTCGGCCAGGCCGAGCAGGTGGCGGATGCCGGCCACGGCGGCGTCGGGGTAGCGTGCCGGGTTCTCCGACAGCAGCTTGTGCGTGACCAGCCGCCCGTCCGGGCGGCGGGCCACGACGTCCGTGAAGGTGCCGCCGCGATCGACCCAGAACTGCCAGCGCCGGCCCGTCATGGCTCGAGTATCCGGCGGCCACCGAACCGGGGCAAACCGGTCTCTTCCGTCACGGCACACCCGAGCCGGTGCTCCGCCGCTGGAGCTTCGGCTCGTCGACGGCCGCCGGACGGGGCGCGGGCCGGCTCCGGCCCCGTCGCATCCGGTGCCGGCCGCGGACCCTAGGCGTCGGCCGTCGTGCGAGGCGCGGAGTCCGTGGGCTCGGCGGAGGTGGCGGGGTCGCTCTGCCCGCGGCGGCCGGGAATCGCGAGGGTGACCAGCGCGGCCAGCAGCGCGCCGCCGCCCGCGACGAGGAAGCCGGTGCGGAAGGCGTTCTCGGTGGGGATGGAGACCGGGCCGAACCGCGTCGTCATGTGGGCCAGCACCACGCCGGTGACGGCGCTGGACGTGGACGTGCCGATCGACCGCATCAGGGTGTTGAGGCCGTTCGCGGCGGCGGTGTCGGCCACCGGGACGGCCCCCATGATGAGGGCGGGCATCGCCGCGTAGGCCAGGCCGATGCCGGAGCTGATGACGGCGGCGAAGACCAGGACGCCCCAGGCGCTGCCCATCAGCGCGATCGCCAGCACGTACCCGGCGCTGATCACGAGGGCGCCGGCGAACAGCGACGTCTTCGGGCCGCGGGCGGCCGACAGGCGGGCGCCCAGCGGCGACACGGCCATCATCGCCAGGCCGGAGGGCACCAGCAGCAGGCCGGTGCTGGTCAGGGACTGGCCGAGGCCGTAGCCGGTGGCCTTCGGCAGCTCCAGCAGTTGGGGGGCGATCAGCGACATGCCGTACAGCGAGAACCCGATGACCACCGAGGCGAGGTTGGTCATCAGCACCTGCCGCCGCGCGGTGGTCCGCAGGTCCACCAGGGGCGAGGCGATGCGCAGCTCCCACCAGCCCCAGACCAGCAGCAGCACGACCGAGGCGGCGAACAGCCCGAGGGTGCGCGGCCCCGCCCACCCCCAGTCGCCGCCCTTGGAGACCGCCAGCAGCAGGCACACCAGCCCGGCACCGAGCCCGAGCGCGCCGACGGCGTCGAACCGCCCGGTGGCCGTCGGCGCGGGCGCGGGCACGACCAGCACCAGCAGGACGGTGACGAGCAGGCCGACACCCGCGGAGCACCAGAACAGCACGTGCCAGTCGGCGTGCTGGGCGATGACCGCGGCCAGCGGCAGGCCGAACGCGCCGCCGACTCCCAGCGAGGAGCTCATGAGCGCGATGGCCGAGCCGAGCTTCCGCGGCGGCAGCACGTCGCGCATGATGCTGATGCCCAGCGGGATGACGCCGGCGCCGACGCCCTGCAGGGCGCGTCCGACGACCATCGGCGCCAGCGAGCTGGTCAGCGCGCACACCAGCGAGCCGATGACCAGCAGGATCGTGCTGGCGACCAGCACGTGCCGCTTGCCGTAGAGGTCGCCGAGCCGCCCGGCGACCGGCGTGGCCACCGCGGCGGCCAGCAGGGTGGCCGTGATCACCCACGAGGCGTTGGCCGCACTGGTGTGCAGCAGGTTCGGAAGGTCCGGGATCAGCGGGATGACGAGCGTCTGCATCAGCGAGACCGTGATGCCGGCGCCGGCCAGCACGCCGACCACGGCTCCGCTGCGCGACGGGGCTGCTGCCGCAGTGGTCACAAGGTGCTCCAGGGGGCGGGGGGTTGGGCTGGCGGGCCCTGCCGGGGGCCGCCGGCGGGACGCCGGCAGGCGTGTCGATGTGGGCCATACATATGATGTGCATCATACACAGCCGATGCTCTGACGGTACGGTGGTGGCTGATGAGCGAGACGCGAGGACAGCAGGCGACCCGGCCGGAGGTCGCCGAACTGGAGCAGGAACTGATGCTGGTCGGCAGGCACAGCGCGCTCAGGAGCCCGTACGGCGCGGTTCCGGAGCCCGACGCCCGACTGGAGCGCTCGGCGTACATCCTGCTCAGCCGGATCGAGATCGACGGGCCGATGTCGATCGGCCAGCTCGCCGACGCGTTCGGCCTCGACACCTCGACGGTCAACCGGCAGACCGCGGCGATGCTGCGCGGCGGCCTGGCCGAGCGGATCTCCGACCCGGCCGGCGGCATGGCCCGCAAGCTGCGCATCACCCCGGAGGGCGAGCGCCGCATGCACGCCTACCGGGCCTGGGTCGTGGCGGGCCTCGGCGACCTGCTCGCCGACTGGCCGCGGCAGGACGTCGCCGCGTTCAGCGCGTTCCTGGCCCGCTTCAACGAGGCGATCGAGCGCACCGAGGGCCGCCCGTGGCCGCGGGACACGGGACACGCCGCGGGCTGACACGCCGCGGCCTGACTGGCGGTCACCCGCGGACGCACCGGATACTGTCGCCACGGCCGGCCCGTACCCGCACCGCCCGACGTGGAGGACGCCCGCTATGACCGTCCAGCTCGACGACCCCGCCGTGGCCGCGTTCGTCGCCGCCGTCAACGCCGGCGACAAGGACGCCTTCTTCGCCGTGCTCACCGAGGACGCGACCATGTCCGACGACGGCTCGGAGCGCGACCTGGCCGCGTGGACGGACAAGGAGATCTTCTCCGCCGACGGCCGCATGCAGGTCGACCGGGTGAGCCCCGACGGGCGCACCCTGGAGGTCACCTACTCCAACGCCACGTGGGGCAGCATGCGCACCCGGTGGACGTTCACCGTGGCCGGCGACCGGATCAGCCGGTTCGAGACCGGCCAGGCCTGACCACGCCCCGAGGAGGCCCGCGTGTCCCGCGTCCGAGTCCACAACTTCTCCGTCTCCCTCGACGGCTACGGCACGGGTGAGGGGCAGAGCATGGAGGCCCCGTTCGGCCACGCCGGGGAGCGGCTGCACAGCTGGTTCTTCGAGACGCGCACGTTCCACCAGATGCAGGGCAGGCCGGGCGGCGGCACCGGCGCCGACGACGCGCTGGCCTCCGCGTGGGGGCCCGGCATCGGCGCGGAGATCATGGGCCGCAACAAGTTCGGCCCGCAGCGCGGCCCTTGGCAGGACGAGGAGTGGAAGGGCTGGTGGGGGCCGGATCCGGTGTTCCGCACACCGGTGTTCGTGCTCACCCACCACCCGCGCCCCTCGGTGGAGATGGCCGGCGGCACGACGTTCCACTTCGTGGACGCCACGCCGCAGGAGGTGCTGCGCATGGCACGGGAAGCGGCCGGCGACCGCGACGTGCGGATCGGCGGCGGGCCGTCGACGATCCGGCAGTTCCTGGCCGCCGACCTCATCGACCACCTGCACGTGGTGCTCGTCCCGATCGTCCTCGGCCGCGGCGAGCGGCTGTGGGACGGCCTGGAGGAGCTGGAGGCCCGCTTCCCGAGCGTGGAGTCCGTGACGACGCCGAGCGGCGTCACCCACCTCACCTTCGCCAGGCCCTGACCCCAGCCGCAGCCGCAGCCGCAGCCGCAGCCGCAGCCGATCATGCGGCCACTCCTGTCAGAAGTATTGACATGGGCGCGGCAGATTGGTGCCATCTGACGGGTCGCGTTCGATTGTGTTGGTAATCGGTGCCCTGAGGAAACGTCAGTCACCGATTACCCCCATGACCCACGCCTCCGTCAACACGCCCACAGGGAGGGCCGCGTGTCAGGCGCGGTGCAGATTGGGGAACCCATGAGGAGATCCGTGCGCGGCCGGCTGGCCGCGCTCGCAGGAGGGCTGCTGATCATCGCGGGGACGGCCGTGGCGGTCACACCCGCCGCCCACGCGGAGGACAACGGTGTCGGTGCCAAGCCCGCACTGGGATGGAGCAGTTGGAGCTTCGTCCGGCACAACCCCACCGCCGCGAACATCGAGGCGACCGCCGAGGCGATGAAGGACAGCGGCCTGGCCAGGGCCGGCTACGAGTACGTGAACGTCGACGACTTCTGGTACCACTGCCCGGGAAGCCAGGGCCCGGACGTCGACGAGTACGGCCGCTGGGTCACCGACGAGACCAAGTTCCCGCCGAGCGGCGGGGAGAACGGCATCCAGGCCGTCGCGGACCACGTGCACTCCCTGGGGCTGAAGTTCGGGCTCTACGTCACCCCCGGCATCTCCAAGCAGGCGGTCGCCCAGAACACCGCCATCGAGGGGACGCCGTACCACGCCGACGACATCGCGACGACGGCCACGGAGAAGAACTACAACTGCAAGGGCATGGTGGGCATCGACTACACCAAGCCGGGCGCCCAGCAGTTCGTCGACTCCTGGGCGGCCCAGTTCGCCGGCTGGGGCGTCGACTACGTGAAGATCGACGGTGTCGGGACCCCCGACGTCCCGGACGTGCAGGCGTGGTCGGACGCGCTGCGGCAGACCGGCCGCCCGATCCACCTGGAGCTGTCCAACAGCCTGGACATCAACAACGCCGCGACGTGGGGGAAGTTGTCCAACGGCTGGCGCACCGGCGGTGACATCGAGTGCTACGGCTGCGAGTCGGGCGGCAGCAGCTACCCGCTGACCTCCTGGTCGTCGGTCTCGTCGCGCTTCAACCAGGTCGCCAACTGGGCGCCGTACGGCGGGTCCGGCGGCTTCAACGACTACGACTCGCTGGAGATCGGCAACGGCGCGGGGGACGGCCTGACGCTGGACGAGCGCAAGACGCAGATGAGTCTGTGGTCGCTGGCCGCCTCGCCGCTGATCCTGGGCACCGATCTGACCGCTCTCGACCCGACGGACCTGGCCCTGCTCAAGAACCGCCAGGTGCTCGCCGTCGACCAGGACGCCATCGACGCCAAGCGGATCAGCAGCAGCTCCACCTCGCAGGTGTTCGCGAAGACCGAGCCGAACGGCGACGCCGTCGTCGGCCTGTTCAACACCTCCGCGGACGGCCAGGTCGTCTCCGTCCCGGCCGCCGCCCTCGGGCTCGCGGCCTCGGCCGACTACGCCCTCGACGACCTGTGGAACCACACGTTCTCCGCCACGTCCACCGGCACGGTGTCCGCGACCGTCCCGCCGCACGGCGTGGCGCTGCTGCGCGTGACCCCGGTCGGCCGCACCCTCGCCGAGGTCACCGCACCCAGCACCACGGTCGCGCTCAGCGGCCTGGCGGGCGCCACGGACGGCGGGCGGAACACCGTCACCGAGACCTTCACCAACAACGGCGCTCTGCCGGTCACCGGCGTCGACCTCGCGCTGACCGCGCCGGCCGGCGTGACGGTCGCCGCGAACGCACCGACCCGCATCCCCGTGGTGAAGCCTGGAGACAGCGCCTCCGCCACGTTCACCGTCACCACCCCCGACTCCACCGGCCTGTTCGCGGCAGAGGCGGTCCAGGCGACGGCGACGTACAGGTGGCTGCTGGTCGTTCCGGCCAAGGACACCACCAGCGGCACGCTCACCGTGAACCAGCCGGTCACCGCACCATGGAAGACGTTCGCGTCCACCACCGCGAGCTTCAGCCAGGAGGGCACCCGCCTCGGTGTCCGCGCCCAGGGGTCGGACGTCTACGGCGGCACCAACCAGTACGGGACGATCTACCAGCAGGGCGCCGAGCACGACGGGTCGACGACCGTGGTGCGCATCGACTCCCAGACGAACACCAACGCCTGGGCCAAGGCCGGGATCATGGTGCGCAACGACATCACCGGCACCAACACCTCGCCGGGCTACCTGATCCTCGTCGAGGCGCCCGGCAAGGGCTACGTCATCCAGTGGGACAGCAACGGCGACGGGCAGCTCGACTCCAACAGCGCACCCAACAACACCGGCATCGGAACGCCCGTGTACCCGTCGTGGCTGAAGCTGGTGCGCAACGGCACGACGTACACCGGCTACTACTCCACCGACGACGCGAACTGGACGCTGGTCGGCAGCGTCGACGTGCCGGCCGCGGCGGCAGTCCAGGACGTCGGCCTGTTCGCTACCGCGCACCAGTCGGGGACGACCTGCGAGGCCGACTTCGACGCGTTCAGCACCAGTTGAGCACTCGCCCACCCCGCGCCGTGGTGCCCGCCCCCGTCCCGACGGGGGCGGGCACCACGGCCCGCCCGCAGCCCGGCCCCGGGCTCACGCGTCCGCACCTCAGCGCCCGCCGCGTCGTCCGGGCCGAGGGCGCCCGGTGTCAGCCGGGTTCAGGTGCCACGCAGGCGCGGGCGCCGTCCGGTTCCGGCGCCGACGGCAGCGGAACGCAGCGCCAGCCGGACGCGAAGGCCGGTGGCCCGGCGCCGGCCGCCACCAGCAGCGCGACCGGTTGCCGCCGGGCGAGTGCGGCCAACTCCGGGCCACTGATGCTGTGGTCGGGGCCGCCGGTCTGGCGCGACGCGCAGCCGGCGTAGTAGGCGATGGGCACCGCGTCGGCGCCGGAGACCGTGCAGGGCGGACGCACCCCTTGCGCGTGCAAGCGGGCCGCCACGGCCGCGTACTTCCCGCTCAGCAGGCGGTTGTTGCGCATCACCCCGTGCAGGACGGCCAGTTGGACGGTCAGGTGGACGCAGAGCGCGAGGGCGACGAGCGCGGTGGGCAGCGGCCGCCACCGTCCGCCGGGTGCGAGCGCCACCCGCCCCAGCGCCTGGGCCACCGGGATCGCCAGCAGCGCGTAGGCGGGCAGCAGGAAGCGCGGCGCCGCGTAGCCCACCGTGAGCAGGTACGGGATCGCGACGGCCACCGCTGCCGCCGCGGGGACGGCGACGGTGACCCGCCGCGCGCGGGGCGCCACCGCGACGCCCGCCGCGGCGGCGCACGGCAGCAGGAGCCACCACACGGACGCCGACCGGTGCTGCCACGGGCCGGTGCACGGCCGGCACAGGGTGCGGCCGCCCAGCGACCGCAACTGGTCCATCACCGCCACGTGCCAGCCCAGACCGCCCTGGATGGCGCTCGCCTCGTGCAGCCGTTCCGTGAGACCTCCGTAGCGGACGTACGCCTCGACCACCCATTCCGCGCAGCCCGACGCGACGCCTGTGGCCAGCGCGGCGAGCACCACGGCCCGCCGCCCGCGCGCCGCGACCAGGGCGGCGCAGCCCAGCCCCGCCGCCAGCCACACCGCGTCGGGCGGGCGCATCAGCCCGGTCACGGCGAGTCCGGCGACGAGGCCCGCGAGCAGGCGCCGCTGGGCGCCCCGCCCAGAGCCGGGCGCACCCGCCGGGTCACGGGCCACGCGGACCAGGCAGCCCGTGGCGGCGAGCGCGCCGTAGGCGCTGCCGAGGTTGGGCATGACCTGCGGCCCGTAGAACAGGGTGATCCACAGGCCGGCGAAGAGCGCGGCGGCGAGCGCGAGCAGGCGGGGCGGGAGCAGCGGCCGCCACGGCCACAGCGCGGCGAGCAGACCGGCGCCTGACAGCGCGCACATCCACAGGCGCAGCACGAGCGTGGAGCCGGTGAGCAGGGCGACCGGCGCGGCGGCGAAGGTGACGCCCCGGGCCCGCGGCGCGCTGAAGAACGCGGCGGGGACGTGGCCGCTGACCTGGCTGGTGTACACCGTCTCGTCCCAGCCGAGGCCCGATCCCCTGACGGTGAGGGCGAGTTGCGCGGCGGCGAAGGCGGCGCACACCGCGGCCGCCGGCCAGGTCGCGACCCGTCCACGGGCCGCGCGGTCGGGGTTGAGCGCCCGCGCGGGCGCGGACAGCCGTTCGGACATCGTCGGGCCTCGTCGTTCGATCGGTCGTTGCGGGAAGGAGTTCGGTGGGTCGTCCGGACCGTCGCGCGGGGTCGGGGAAAGCGCGGATCGGAATGCCGGACCTGGGTGCCGGACCGGGGTGCCGCCGATGTGCGGCGGCCCCGGTGCTCGTTCCCGGGCGCGCGGTCCGGCGCTCTGGCCGACGCCCCGGTCCGTGACGTGGTCCGGCCCCCGCGTCCCGCGGCCGCCGTCCCGTCAGGCGAGCAGGTTGACGGCCGCGCTGAACAGGGCGGGGAAGCGCGCGGCGGCCGGGACGATGCCGGGGGCCAGCCGCGGCCGGTCGCGGGCCCACAGCAGTGCGCCGGTCAGCGTGCGGTGGCGGCGGGACGCGCGGCGCCAGGCGTCGCCGTAGTCCTGCGGACGGTCCGCGCGGACGCAGCGCACGAGGTGGGCCGCGGCGGCCAGCGCCGTGGAGATGCCCTCGCCGGTGAGCGCGTCGACGTACCCGGCGGCGTCGCCGACGAGCAGCACCCGGCCGGCCACCGGGCTGCGGACCCGCTGCCGCAGCGGCCCGGCGCCGCGGGTCGCGGTCGCGGCGGACGCCGGGAGCCGGGCGGACAGCGCCGGGAACGCGGCGAGTTGGCGCTCGTAGGTCCCGCGGTCGGCGGTGAGGATCGCGACGCCCACCAGGTCGGGCCCGACCGGCGTCACGTACGCCTCGCTGCGCTCGGCCCAGTGGACCTCGACGCAGTCCGTCCACGGCGCGACGGCGAAGTGGCGGCGCAGCCCGTAGCGGGCGGCCCCGCCGGGCGGCGGCAGGTCGAGGCCGAGCCCGCGCCGGATCGGCGAGTGCAGCCCGTCGGCCGCGGCGAGGTAGCGGGCGGTGACGCCGCCGGCCGTCACCCGGTCGCGGTCGTGCCGCAGGGTCCGCGCGTCCACCCTCAACGGCACGACGGGCACCCCGAGTTCGGCGGCGCGGCGGGCGAGCGCCTCGTGCAGGGCGGTGCGGCGCACCCCGAGTCCCGTGCCGCCCCGGAAGTGCGCCTCGGCCTGGCGGCGGGTGTCGACGTAGCGGATGCCGCGGAACGGGCGGCCCTCCACGGTGACGCCGAGCGCCGCGAGTTCCCGCACCCCGGCCGGCATCACGCCCTCGCCGCAGGCCTTGTCGACCGGTCCCGGGCGCGGTTCGGCGACCACGACGTCGAGTCCGGCGCGGGCGGCGTGGATCGCGGTGGCCAGCCCGGCGGGCCCGCCGCCGGCCACCAGCAGGTCGATCACCGGGCCGGGGCCGCGACGCGCGGTGGCGCGGCGGTGTCCAGCGCGGCGTTCTCGCAGCGCAGCCGGACCGCGAGCAGCGGAACGTTCGCGGCGGTGAAGCACGCGGCGGTGATCCAGGCGCCGTGCACCAGCGGGAGGGCGGCGCCTTCCGCGACGACCGCGACATAGTTGGGGTGCCGCAGCACGCGGTAGGGACCGCGGGCCACCAGCGGCAGCCCGGGGACGACCAGCACGCGCGTGTTCCATCGTGGCCCGAGGGTCGCGATGCACCACCAGCGCAGGGCCTGGGCGGCGGCCACCACGGCGGCCGCCGTCCAGCCGAGCGCGGGGTGGAACGGCCGGTGCGCGCCGTACACCTCGATCAGGCAGCCGGCCAGCAGCGCGGTGTGCAGCACGACCATGACGGGGTAGTGGCCCCGCCCGTGCTCCACGGCGCCGCGTGCGCGGCTCCAGGCGGCGTTGCGGCGGGCGACGACGAGTTCGGCGAGCCGCTCGGCGGCGACCAGCAGGACGAGGACGGCGTACGCGGGCATGAGGACCTACCAGCGGAGCAGGACGAGTTCGGTGCAGAACCCCGGGCCCATGGCGAGCAGCAGCCCGGTCGTGCCGGGGAGCGGGCGGGCCAGGTCGAGGGTGTCGCGCAGGATGTGGAGCACGGATGCCGACGAGAGGTTCCCGGCCTCGGCGAGCGAGCGCCACGTCAGTTCCAGGGCACGGGCCGGCAGGTCGAGCGTCTCGCGGACGGCGTCGAGGACCTTGGGGCCGCCGGGGTGGCAGACCCAGGCGGCCACGTCCTGCGGCTTGAGGTCGTGGTCGGCGAGGAACGCCCGCACCTCGGACCCGAGGTGGCGCCGTACCAGGTCGGGCAGTTCGGCGCCCAGGACGATGCGGAAGCCGGTGTCGCCGATGTGCCAGCCGAGCAGGTCCTCGGTGTCGGGGTACAGGCGGCTGCGGCTGGCGACGACGTGCGGGCCGGGCTCGTCCGCACCGCCGCGGGGGTGTCGGGACCCGACGGCGACGACGGCGGCGGCGCCGTCGCCGAACAGCGAGCCGGCCACCAGGCCGGCGGAGGTCGCGTCCTGCCGCTGGAAGGTCAGCGAGCACAGTTCCACCGACAGCAGCACCGCGACGCCGTCGGGCCGCCCGGCGAGGAAGTCGTCGAGGCGGGCGATGCCGGCGGCCCCGGCCACGCAGCCGAGTCCGAAGATCGGCACCCGTCTGACGTCGGGCCGCAGGCCGAGACGGCCCGCCAGGCGCGCCTCGATCGACGGGGCGGCGATGCCGGTGACCGAGGTCGAGACGACGAGGTCCACGTCGGTGGCCCGCAGCCCGGCCTCGTCCAGGGCGCCGCGCACGGCCTGCTCGCCGAGATCGAGGGCGGTGGCGATGAAGCGGTCGTTGGCCTCGCCGAAGCCACTCAGTTCGGCGTAGCGCTCCAGTGGCATGGCCAGGTGACGGGTGCCGACGCCCGAAGTGCCGGAGAGCCGCTCCAGCACGCCCCGTTCGCCCGCCGACGCCGTGCTCATGGCCGCGAGCGCGTCCGTGATCTCGTGTTGCGCGTACCGGTGCGGTGGGAGCACCCCGTGCACGGCGGCGATTCGCGTCATTCGCGCAGTATAGGGAGCAATGGGAGGAGATATGCGTGTCATCGGCCGGGCGGCCGGTCGTGGCGGCCGGTCGCGGACGCCGTGCCGCCCTACGATCGGGCCGTGCCCGGTGCCGGAGTGGAGGCAGGAGTCGATGCGGGAGGCGCCGTCCCGCCGGCGCTCGTCGCGCCCGCCCGGCGGCCGGCCGCGGCCGTCGCGGGGCTGCTGCGTGCCTGCCACCCCCCGGCCGTCGTCGCGGTGACGGCGCTGATCACGGCACTGGCGGCGGCCTCCGGCCGCGGCCCGGGCGGCTGCGTGCTGGTCGCCGCGGCCGTGCTCACCGGACAGTTGTCGGTGGGCTGGTGCAACGACCGGGTCGACGCGGGCCGGGACGCCGCGGCCGGACGGCGCGACAAGCCGCTGGCGAACGGCGCGGTCGGGGCGCGGACGGTGGCGCTCGCCTCGGTGGCCGCGCTGGCGCTGTGCGTGCCGCTGTCGCTGGCGAGCGGTGCGGCGGCGGGCGCCGCGCATCTGGTGGGGGTCGCGGCGGCCTGGGCCTACAACCTGGGCCTCAAGCGGACCGTCCTGTCGTGGCTGCCGTACGCCGTGGGCTTCGGGCTGCTGCCGGCGTTCGTGGCGCTGGGCTGCGCCGGCCGGCCGTGGCCTCCCGTCTGGGCGGTGGCGGCCGGGGCGCTGCTCGGGGTCGGGGCCCACGTCACCAACGTCCTGCCGGACATCGACGCCGATCTGGCGGCCGGGGTGCGGGGTCTGCCGCAGCGTCTGGGGCGGCGGCGGGCGCGGGCGCTGGCACCCGTGCCGCTCTTCGCGGCGTGCGCGGTACTGGTGTTCGGCCCGCCGGGCCAGGCAGGCGCCATGGGCTGGGCGGCGCTCGCGGTGACCGGGGCACTGGCCGTGCTGACCGCGGTGCCGGCCGCCGCAGGCTCGCGCAGCCGGCTGCCGTTCCTGGCGGCGCTGGTGACGGCGGGGACGGCGGTGGCGCTGCTGATCGCGCACGGCGACTCGTTGGTCAGCCGACGGTGAGCGTGCCCTTCATGAACGGGTGGATGGTGCAGATGTAGCGGTAACTCCCGGGTGCCTTGGGCGCGGTGAAGGTCGCGGTGCCGCCCGGGGCGATGGTGCCGGTGTCGAACGCCTTGGCGCCGGTGGCGGTCACGGTGTGCGCGGTCGAGTCGGCGTTGGTGACGGTGACGGTCGCGCCCGGGGCGACCTTGAGGGGCGACGGGTGGAAGGCGAAGTTCTGGATGGTCAGCGAGTTCGCCGCGCGGGTGGGCGACCCGGTGGCCGAGGCCGTCACGGAGGGGGACGGCGACGCCGGTGGGGTGGTGCTGCCCGATCCGCCGCCGGAGGAGCTGGAGCAGCCGGTCAGCGCCAGCAGCAGGGAGCCCGCGGCAAGCGCGGTCCGCTTCAGGTTCCGCACACCCGTCACCTCGTTCGCCGTCGTGTGGTCCCCCGCACCGCCGGGCCACATCCTGGACCCCGGACGGCGCGGGGGCGGGCACGCAGCGCCGGTACGGGCCACGGCTTCACGCCGATGGCTGGCGCCGCGGGCCGCTCCGGCGCCTGGTCAGCCGGTGCCCTCCGGTGCGGCGGCCTCGGGCGCGGGGAGGGGCTGGATACGGCCGTGCACCGCGGCCATGCGTGCGGCGGGGGCCAGGAGGCCCTGGAGCCGGCGGGCGGCGTCCACGTGGTCGCCGGTCCAGATGATGCGCACGGCGGTGGCGGTGGCCTGGCCCTGATCGTCGCGCAGGTCGCGGCGCACGGCCTGGACGAGGCGCGCGTCCGACGCGAGGTCGTGGGGCAGCGGTGCCGGCGGCGGCTGCCGGCCGTCCAGGGACTCGGCGAGCGTGTGGTACCAGCCCGAGACGTGCCCGGCGCCGGTGAGCAGTTCGCCGCGGGCCGCGGCCCGTTCGCGCTCGTTGTGGACGTCGCCGGCGCGGCGCCACATGCCGAGTATCGCGTCGGCGGCCAGCCGCAGGCCCACCACCCCGGTGACGAGCGTGCTCATCTCCGCGAGCGGGGCCCGCTTGGGGCCGCGCTCGGCCAGGTAGTTGCGGAACGCGTCGTCGAGCCGGCGCGCGGAAGCGGCGGCCTGGCGGCCCTCGGCGAGCGGGGCGGCGGCCGGCTCGGGGCCGGCGCTGCAGCAGCCGACGGCGTACTCCACCGCGCCCACCAGGTAGTCGGCGCTGTCCGTGTACGCCTCGGCCATCGCCTTGCCGACCGCCGCGCCCGCGCCGCGCGGCCAGAACAGCACGCCCACCACCACGCTGACCGCGCAGCCCAGCGCGATGTCCTCGATGCGCACCAGGCCGACCTTCCAGCCGGGGCTCTGGCCGATGTTGAAGAGGATCACCAGGGTGACGGTGAACGCGGCCTGGCCCGCGGCGAAGGAGATCGCCGCGGGCGCGATGCCGGCACACAGCACGGCCAGCGGCAGCAGGAACCACAGCAAGGTGGTGTTGTCGCCGATCAGTTGCAGCAGCGCGCCGCCGATGACCGACCCGACGAGGGTGCCGCCGAGCCCGCGCAGCGCGTTCTGCCCGGTGTTGAGGGCGTTGGAGCGCAGGACCGACAGGGCGCCGAGGACGACCCAGAAGGAGTGCTGCACGCTCGTCAGGTCGGCGAGGGTCACCGCGACGCCGAGCCCGACGGCGCCGCGCACGCTGTTGTGCAGCCACACCGAGTGCCGGTCGACGTGCGCGGTGGCGCGCTCCCAGGCGGAGGTCAGCGGGTCGGTGCGCGCCCCGGGTTCGCGGCCGAGCAGCCGGTCCCACCACCCGCGGCGCTCGGCCGCGGCGAACAGGTCGACGTTGCCGGCGATCTGCTGGACGGCGTAGCCGAGTTCCTGGGCGCGGAAGGACTGGTCGAGGGAGGTGATGAACTCCCCCATCTCCTCGCCCTGTCCGTCCTGCGCGGAGCGGTAGACGGGGAGGCTGGCGGTGGCCTCGGCCTCCATCGCGTCGACGCGGCGGCCCAGTCGGCCGATCGCTTCGGCCAGCGCGTCCGGGTCGGAGCGGGGCGCGCCCAGCAGTTCGGCGCACCGGTCGAGGGCGTCGGCCGCGGCGTGCCGCACGGCGCAGGTCGCGGCCACGGGCCCGCCGCCGGTGGTGCCCGGCGGCGGTCCGGAGTGCGCCACGATGAGGGCGAGCCAGGTCAGTTCGTCGACGAGGCGGACCAGCGCGCGGGCGCTGCTGGACAGCCCGGTGGGGCGGTACGGGGTGGCGTCGAAGGCGCGGCGCAGGGTGCGTTCGGCCTCCTCGACCCGGTCCGCGGCGTCGGTGCAGGCCGCCCGGCCCGGATCGTCGGGGGCGAGCGCGAACACCGCGTCGGCCCGCAGCCGGGCGGCGACCGCCCGGCAGACCTGCGCGGCGGGCGCGCTCAGCGGGTCCGCCGCGGGGCGCGGCCACAGGACGACGATGGCGATCAGCGACGCGGCGGCCGCGAGTCCCGCGCCGGCCACCCGGTCGGGCAGCGCGGACACGGGCGAGGCGAGCGACACCGGCAGGATGAACGCGAGCAGCAGTGAGGTGGTGGCGCCGGCGGTGACGGAGCTGACGATGCCGGAGAAGAGCACCGCGAAGCCGACCGCGACCATGGCGACGACGCCGAGCCACGTGACGGACGAGACCGCCGTGCCCAGGACCATCAGCGCGATCCACACCACGCTGAGGCCGGCTTGGGCGCGCACGCGCTGGGACATCGGCCCGGCGAAGTCGACCAGCAGCAGCATCGAGAACGCGCCGAACGCGCCGTAGGTCGCCATCTCGGGCGAGCCGATCACGCGGCTGCACAGCGCGAACATGCCGGGCATCACGATGGCGGCGCGCGCGGCCCTGCGGGTGGCCGCGAGCCACGGGTCGCGGGCCTTGAAGCGCGCGGGCAGGGCTCGCAGCCCGTGAGCGGCGCGCTGCCGCACGGGCGCGGGTGTGGCCATGGGTGGTCGCTCCTCCTGTCGGTGGAGCGATCGCCCACGGCCTGGTCCGCGCCGGCCGGGGGTCACCCCTGCACCGGCAGTATGCCGTGCCCGGGCCACGGCGGCGCGGCATCCCGAGGGAAAGATCGCCTTCGGCCCCCGCGGCGCCGGAACGTCAGAACAGGCGGCTGCGCAGGGCGTTGACCCGGTCACGCGCCGTGCCGAAGGCGGTGGCGTCCAGCGTTCCGTTCTGCAGTGCGGTGGCGAGAGCCGTCACGACGGCCTGCCCGTTGGCGACGCTGCCGGATGCCTCGAGGATGACGTCCATTCCGGCGCCCGCCGCGGCGACCGCGTTCTGGCCGATGGTGCCCAGCGAGCTGAGCGCGCCGGCCGCGATGGCGTCGGTGATCGTCACCCCGGTGAAGCCGAGCCGGCCGCGCAGCTCGCTCTGGACGACGGTGGAGGAGAGCCCGGCGGGGTGCGACGCGTCCAGGTGCGTGTAGATCGCCCAGGACACCATCACCAGGTCGACGCCCGCGGCGAGTGCCGCGGTGTACGGGAACTCGTCGGTGCCGCGCAGGCTGCTCAGCGAGGTGGTCAGGGTCACCGGCCGCAGGTCGGTGTTCTGCGAGGACGTGGCGGGGCCGAGGCCGGGGAAGTGCTTGGCGGTGGCGGCCACGCCGGTGGCCTGCTGGGCGGTGATGAAGGCCTTGCCGCAGGCGGAGACCACGGAGGGGTCGGTGCTGTACGACCGGCCGTACTGGTCGTCGAAGTCGCCTGCGGTGCGGTACACGTCGAGGACGGGCGCCAGGTTGATGTTGATACCGGCACCGCGCAGCAGGTTGCCGGCGGTGGTTCCGGCGGCGGCCGCGGCCGAGGCGGGGTCGGACGACTGGCCGATCTGCTTCTCGGACTGGGTGGGGCCGCCGGGCAGCCGGCGCACCTGGCCGCCCTCCTGGTCGGTCATGAGCAGCAGCGGCGCCGGATCGGGGCTGCTCAGGTTGGCCTGGCGCAGTTGCTGCACGGCCGCGGTGATCTGCGACAGGCTGCTGACGTTGCCGCTGTTGATGATGACGCCGGCCGCCTGGCCGGAGCTGATCTGGTCGAGCAGGGCCTGCGGCACGGTGGTGCCGGGGAAGGAGAACACCACCCGCTGGCCCGCCTGTTGCTGCGGGGTCAGGGCGGCGGGTCCCACGGCGCCGGCGGCGAGCGGGCCGGGTCGTGCGGTGCGGCGGCCCGTGGGCAGCGGCAGGCCGAAGGCGGCCAGTCCGGCGCCGGCCGCCAGAACGGTGCGGCGGGTGGGGTGGTTTCCAGGGTCGTCCACGGCGTGCCTCCTGGGTTGGCTGCGCGGGCGTGATCGCTGATCCGCACGGTGCGCGGCGGCCTGCGCGGCCGTCACGCACCGTGCGGGGTGACCCCTGGTGCGGGTCCCGGGAAAGCGGTGGGTCAGCCGTTGGCGAGGGCCTGGACGCGGCTGAAGTCGCCGTTGAACGCGTCCTGGTCGCCGGGGAAGACGCCGCTGTCCGCGTACTGCCAGATCGTCTGGTATCCCCAGTTGTACGGCATGGCGCCGGGGCTGCCGTTGTAGTTGGCGAGCATCAGCGGGTTGGTGGAGGAGAAGTCACCGGTGTTGCCAGTGCACTGGCTCCACCAGCTGGTGGCGGTGTAGATGACGACCCAGCGGCCGGTCTTGGCGTGGTACTCGTTGCTGAAGGACAGGATCCAGTTGACCATCCCGGAGGCGGACAGGCCGTAGCAGGTCGCGCCGTACGGGTTCCACTCCATGTCGAGCATGCCGGGCAGCGTCTTGCCGTCCTTGGACCAGCCGCCGCCGTGCGCGACGAAGTAGTCGGCCTGGGTGGCGCCGGAGGAGGTGTCGGGCGTGGCGAAGTGATAGGCGCCGCGGATGAGCCCGGCGTTGTAGGAGCCGTTGTACTGCTGCGTGAAGTACGGGTTGGTGTACGTCGTGCTCTCGGTGGCCTTGACGTACGCGAACCTGCCGCCGTTGGCCGCGACCGACGACCAGTTGACGTTGCCCTGGTAGCCGCTGACGTCCAGCCCGGGGGTGCCGGCGACCATGGGGGTCACGGCCGCGGGGGCGGCCGAGCCGGACTGGTGCTTGGCGATCTGGGAGCCGGCCCAGTCGAGTTCGGGGTGCGTCACGTGGTTCTTCGAGGCGCTGGGGGCCGCGGCCGCGGCGGGCACGGCGGTGGCGCCGAGGGCGGCGCAGGCAAGGGCCGCGGCGGCGACGAGGGCGCGACGGCTGCGCTTCGCCTTGGCGGGTGCATGCCAACTCAACATGGCTCCTCCGGGAGGGACATGGATCGGGTGGGGGGTGCAGGCGTGCACGCCCAGAGTGGAGGAAACCTTCTCCGCGCACAAGCAGTATGAAAAAAAGCGCGACGCGTGCGCCCCGTCCGCCCCGCACGCCCCTGGCCGCCCGGTCGCGTCAGGTGCTCAGCTCGCGGATCAGCGGCACGGCCCTGGACAGGTAGAACGTCCCGAAGGTGACGAGCGCGACCGCCCCCAGCTCCGGCACGATCCACCACCCGGTGCGGATGTGCTCGGCGTACACGAAGACGCCCAGCACGAGGCTGACCACCGCGTCGCCGAGGGTGAGGGCCGGCTGGGAGGCGGCGATGGGCCCGGCCTGCAGCGCGTTCTCCAGCAGGAACACCGCGCCGATGCCGCAGATCGCGAACCCGTAGGTCTGCCACGCGGTGAGGAACGCGCCGAAGCCGTCGTCGGAGAAGGTGTTGGCGGCGGACTTCAGCAGTGCCGCCGTGAGGGCGTTGGCCACGGCGGCGGCGGTCCCGAGCATGGCGGCCCGGGGCGCGCCGGACGGCCGGCGGTAGGCCAGCATGACGCCCGCCGCGGTGAGGCCCAGGCACACGATGCAGGCCGGGATCCACCGGGCCAGCGACGCCTGCTGCGTCCCGCCGCCCGGCGCCGCGCAGGCCAGTCCCGTCGCCAGCCCGACGACCATGCAGCCCACGGCGATCCAGCCGGAGCGCGGCAGCCGGCGCCCCAGCACCGGCAGCGCGATCAGCAGCGCGAACGGGAGTTCCAGGATGAACAGGGGCTGCGCCAGGGCCAGCGGCCCCGACACCAGGGCCAGCGCCTGGAAGAGCGCCGCCCCGATCACCCCGAGGATGCCGAGCAGGAACACCGACTGGTGGATCATGTCGACGAGCAGCCGGGGGCGCAGCGCGTCCTCGGGGGGAACCGCGAGGGCGGCCTTGCGCTGCAGGACCGTCCCCGTCGCGTTGCTGGCCGCACCGGCCACCGCGAACAGCACGCACAGGACCAGCAGGGTCGGCCTCCCGTGGCGCAGCTCCACCGGGGCGGCGGTGCCGCGTTCCCGGATCCGGACGGTGTTCGCACCAGCATCGCGGTCCGGACCGCCGGGTCCGGCGACCGGCCCGCCGACCGAGCCGCACCGTCACCCGATCGAGGGGACGGCGGCACGGAGCCCGGTCCCCCGGAAGGGAACGCTCCGGCGGTCGCTGGCCGTCGCCCGGGTCCGCGAGTACCGTCGAATTACCGGCGGCTTCGACGAGGGAGAGGCCCATGCGGGTTCACAAAGGCGATGTTCTGCGGTTCACCGGACGCACGGTGGGCACGCCCGAGCACCGGGCGAAGGTTCTGGAGGTTCTCGGCCGCGAGGGCGATCCGCCCTATCGCATCCGCTTCGAGGACGGCCGCGAGGCCGAGGTCGTCCCCGGTTCGGACTGCGTGGTCGAGTCGGGGGCGCCGCGGCCCATGTGACCGCCGGCGCCGCGACCGGCGCGGCAACGCGTCGCCCCGTGGAGGTTGTCCACGGGGCGACGGTTTATCACAAATGACCGGTGCGCGCGGTGCACACAGGCAATTGATCGGCAGACTGCCACGCATTCTTCCGGCCGCGTTCTCCTGCCTAGTAAGCTTCCGGTGGGATCGGGCACTTACGAGCGCCCTCTCAGGCCGCGTCGGGCTCTGGTTGCCTCCGGAACGCCCGGCGCGGTCTCTTGAGACGGCTTACTTCTTTTAGCACTCGGCGGTCGAATAGGCCACACGCGCCGGGCATATGCGGGACCGGCTGTGCACCCGGTTGACGCGTGGGGCGAAAAGAGAGGGCACGCGGCACGCGTGCGGCGGACGGGACGGTTCGGTATGCGGTGGGCCCGGTCGGCCCGCGGACGTTCAGCGGACGGGCCTCGTGCCGCGTCCGGCGATCAGGTCGTCGGCGATCTCGTGCAGGTACAGGCCGAGCGTCTGGGCGTCGACGGTACGGCTGATCCGCACCACGCCCTGCCGGTCCATGCCGACGAGGAAGACCTCGCCGGCCGTTCCTCTGGTGCCGCGCTGCGGTTTTCTGCGGTGGGTTCTCTCGCGTCCATTCATCATGACTGCTCTTTCCGAATGCGCCTCAGCGGAAAAAGGACCCGATCATCGATCCGGGTCCGCTGGGAAACGGGACGCGGCACCCCGGTGTGGGGCCGGGGAACCTGAGCGCCGACGGGCGAGTCCCGCCGGCTAGCGCCCCATCATGGGCAGCAGCGTGCCCTGCAGCATCAGTCCCCGCTCCATCTGGATGGCGGAGCGGCACAGCGCCCTGCCCTCCACCAGGAAGGTCGGCTCGATCTCCGCACCGGCACCGGGGGTCTGCACGACCAGCGAGAAGCCGACGAACGGGTACACCATCATGATGTCGCCCGTCGTGGACACGAACTGCCCGCCGCGGTACCGCGTGTCGGCGACGAAGCCGACGACCATGGGCTGGATCTTCGGCTCGGGCACCTCCTCGCTGAGCAGCGCGAGCACGTCCACCGCGGACACCGTGCCGTCCAGGGCCTGCTGGGCGGTGGCCCGCAGCCGGCCGAGCAGCTGGGCCTGGTGCGTGAGCGTCGCCGACATCTCGACGGTGGCCGCCAGCTCGCGGCTGGTGACGTTGGCGGCGTGCCCCAGCATCTCGACCCTGCGGCGCAGTTCGGCGGACATCTGGGACGCCTCGGCCTGGGTGCCGCGCCAGCGCGCGTCCCAGGCCGTCCGCTCGGACTCGTGGGCCTCGGTGATCCTCTTGGCGGCGGCCTCTGGATCCTTTTCCGCCTGGATGGCCCCCACGGCCAGTTTGTAGAACGCATCCGTCCGCGTACGCGGGCGCGTCTGCGCGTCGTCAATGGCAGTCATCGGTTTGCCTCCGGAATCTGACTTGGCGCGACGATAGCCCACATTTCATGATCGTTCGCCACCTTCGTGAAGAATACGCAGGAGTACCCGCAGCGATAATCATGTAAGGGGGTGCAGATTCCTCGGCCCACCTGTGTTTCCGCAGCTCCGGGCCGCTTCTCGCATGCGTGAGCGATCACTGGCGGAACCGGGGCCACCGGTTACGGATGGCATGAAAGAGATGCCGAGAGGCCAGTGTTATTGGCTGGATAATCCGCCGAACGGAAACGCGGGCGTTTCTCCGGCGCCGGCGCAATGGCGGTGGTCAGCCCTTCTCGTCCTTGTCGTTCGCGGCCGCGTCGGTGGTTCCCTCTCGCAGCAGCTGCTTTCCCAGATCCAGCAGGGCACGTCCGGCCGCGTACTCGTCCCCGATCGAGGGCACGGGCGGATCGTGCGGGTTGCGGCGGGCACTGGACCGGGTGGTCAGCGTCCGGTCACCGGTGTCGAGGGACGCGTCGGCCTTGGTGACGTCCTCGTCCTCCTCGACCACGTCCATCCGCAGGGTCCAGGTCTTGGTGCGTGCGGCTGGCGTGCTCTTGTCCTGCGTCATCGTGCTGTCCCTTCTGCTCGGCCGCCCACCCCCCTCACCTCAAGGATCGCGCGCCGGCACCCGGGAGTCGCCCGCAGCGGGGAACGGACCCGGGCGCCGGCACCGCGGGGGCACCGCGTGCGGCGCTCAGCCGGTGGCCGCGGTCAGCTCCCGGACCGCGCCCGTCCCGTCGATCTCGCAGGCCTCCCGGGTCCACGCGCGGGCCTGGTCGGTGAGGGTGATGCCGAGGCCGGGGCGGTTCGACAGGTGCATGCGGCCGCCGCGGATCTCCAGCCGCTCGTGGAACAGCGGCTCCAGCCACTCGAAGTGCTCGACCCACGGCTCGTGCGGGTAGGCCGCCGCCAGGTGGAGGTGGATCTCCATGGCGAAGTGTGGGGCCAGCTGCAACCCGCGGTGGTCGGCGAGCGCCGCCAGCCTGAGGAACTGCGTGATGCCGCCGATGCGGGGCGCGTCGGGCTGGATGATGTCGCAGGCGCGCGCCTCGATCAGCGCGGTGTGCTCGGCGACACTGGCCAGCATCTCGCCGGTGGCCACGGGGGTGTCCAGGGACGCGGCGAGCGCCGCGTGGCCCTCGGCGTCGTAGGCGTCCAGGGGCTCCTCCACCCAGGTCAGCCCGAAGCCCTCCAGGGCGCGGCCCATGCGCAGCGCGGTCGGCCGGTCCCACTGCTGGTTGGCGTCGACCATCAGCGGCACGCCGTCGCCGAGGTGCCCGCGCACGGCCTCCAGGCGCCTGAGGTCGGCGGCGCCGTCCGGCTGTCCGACCTTGATCTTGATGCCGCCCAGGCCCCGCTCGAGCGACGCGGTGGCGTTGTCGAGCAGCTCCTCGACGGGCGTGTGCAGGAACCCGCCCGAGGTGTTGTAGCAGCGCACCGAGTCGCGGTGGGCGCCCAGCAGTTTCGCCAGCGGCAGTCCGGCGCGCCTGGCCTTCATGTCCCACAGCGCGATGTCCAGCGCGGCGATCGCCTGGGTGGCGAGCCCGCTGCGGCCGACGGACGCCCCGGCCCACACCAGCTTCGTCCAGAGCCGCGCGATGTCGTTGGGGTCCTCGCCGACGAGGGCGGGCGCGACCTCACGCGCGTGCGCGTACTGGCCGGGGCCGCCGGCCCGCTTGGCATAGCTGAAGCCGATCCCCTCGTGGCCGTCCGCCGTGGACACCTCGGCGAACAGCAGGGCCACCTCGGTCATGGGCGTCTGCACCCCGGTGAGCACCTTCGCGTCGCTGATCGGCGTGGCCAGCGGGAGGCGGACGGACGAGAGCCGGACGCGGTGGATCCGGTCGCCTGACGGCGCGGCGGCGGGGACGCCCGAGAGGGCGGCGGGGACGGCGGCGGGCGCGGCGGCGGGTGCGGGGGTCACGGGCGTCACGGGCGTCACGGTCAACTCCAGTCATGGATATGAACATTGATCGCACTTCTGAACCCACTCTATCCGGCGCCCCGCGGCCCCCGTCCGACAGGTCAGGCGACCCCGACGGCATTCGCGGCCTCATGGCGGACGGGGCGCGAGGGTGAGGCTGCAGCCGGTCCCCCACACACCCGGTGACGTGCGACCTTTTCAAGAGCATCACAAGGAGTGCGCATCCTCTCCCGTTACTGCTGTTAGCGTGTGCCGCTGCCCCGTCGCGGGCGACGTGAACATGCCACAAGCCTCCCTCAGCCGCGCCGCCAGCACAGAAAGTTCGCGAATGGACTACTGCTACTCCTGCCGCCGGACCCTCAACGGGGCTCTGGTGTGCCCGGGTTGCGGCGCCTACGCGCCGGACATAGCCCCGCCCGCCAGCGCCTACATGGGCAACACCGCCGCGGCGCCCGCGGCGTGGGACGCCTTCGGCGCGGCGCCTTCGGGGCACCCCGGCGCCTCGGCAGGTCCCCTGCCGACCATGCAGAACATGCAGGTGCCCGGCTACGCCGCCCCCGGCGAACACGCCTACGCCGCCCCCTATGCGGAGCCCGGCCTTCCCGGCGGGGCACACCCCGCCGCCGGCCACGGTTACGCGGGCCGGGACGCCGTGCGGATCGAACCCGCCCGCCCGCGGCCGGCGACTCCGCGCCGGCTGCCCGCGGAACTGACCGAGGAGGACGGCGACCTGCCCGGCGGCGAACTGCCGGGCGGCGACGTGCCGTCGGTGCTGGGCCCGCCCTCGCTCGCCCCGACGCTGCACCGCGGCCGCGCGGCCCGGCGGCGCCAGCTGGCCCGCTGGAAGAAGAACCGGCGCCGCGCCGGTGTGGCCACCGCGTTCGCGCTGTTCGGCGGCGGCGTCACGGTCGCCTCGATGCAGGGCCACTCCGGGAAGGACGGTGCGACCACCGCCGCCGCCGACCCGCAGACGCCCACGGCACTGCAGACGGACAACACGTCCGCGAGCTCGCCCAGCACCCAGGCGGCCCCGAGCGCCGCCCCGAAGCACGCCGCGCCGCAGCACCACAGCACGGCCGCGCAGCCGGCACCGCGGGCCTCCCAGGCCGGACCCGACAGCATCACGTCGATCCCGGCCAGCGTGATCCCCTCGGGCCGCACGGTGACGTACTCCGCGGCGAGCAAGCCGGCGCCGAGCACCACCACGGCGCCGACGGCGCCCTCTTCGTCCACGCAGACCGCGAGCACGACCAGCTCTTCGAGCAACTCCGGGAGCAGCTCCGGCAGTACGGCCACCACTCCCCCGGCGACGCCGCCGGCCAGCACGCCGCCGGCCACCACCGCGCCGTCGACGCCGCCGCCGCAGCAGCTCTGCCTGCTCATCGTCTGCCTCGGCTGACCTCGGGGACGCACGGTGCCCCCGCCCGGATTCCGGGCGGGGGCACCGTGCTTTTTGTATGTGGAGGTTCCTCCGCTTAGTATCGAGATAAGCGGAGGAACCTCCACTTCCATCAGGGCGCGTCCGCGCTCCCGTCCCCCCGAAAGATGGCCATGTCGATATCCCCGACGGCGCCGGTGTCCTCGGCGCCCTCCCGCGTCGGCCGCGGTTCCCCGGTCACCCTGCTGGTGCTGGCGGCGGCGGTCTCCGCGTACGCGCTGCTCCAGTCCCTGGTCGTGCCGGTGCTGGCGACCATCCAGCAGGCGATGCACACCAACCAGGCGGCGTCGACCTGGGTCCTCACCGCCTACCTGCTGTCGGCGTCGATCTTCACGCCGATCATCGGCCGCATCGGTGACGCGGTCGGCAAGAAGAAGATGCTGGTGGTGACCCTCGGCGCGCTGGCCGCGGGCCTGCTGCTGGCCGCGCTGGCCGGCAACATCACCGTGCTGATCCTGGCCCGCGTCCTGCAGGGCGTCGGCGGCGGCGTGCTGCCGCTGGCCTTCGGCATCACCCGTGACGAGTTCCCGCCGCACCGCGCCCCCGCCACCGTCGGCCTGCTCGCCGCGCTGACCGCGGTCGGCGGCGGTCTCGGCATCGTGCTGGCGGGCCCGATCATCAACGTCCTCGACTACCACTGGCTGTTCTGGCTCCCGCTGATCGCCGTCGTGGCGACCGGCGCGGCCGCCCAGGTACTGCTGCCCAAGTCGCCGGCGCACGCCGGCGGCCGGATCAGCGCGACCCCGGCCGTGCTGCTGTCGGCCTGGCTGGTCGCCCTGCTGCTCGCCCTCAGCGAGGGCTCGGACTGGGGCTGGCTGTCCGGGCGCGTGGTGGGCCTGCTCGCCGCCGCGGTCGTGCTGGCCGCCGGCTGGATCGCTTCCGAGCAGCACGCCGCGACCCCGCTGGTGGACCTGCGGATGATGCGCACGCCCGCGGTGTGGACCTCCAACCTGGTGGCGCTGATGGTCGGCGTCGGGATGTACGCGACGTTCGGCTTCCTGCCGCAGTTCCTGCAGACGCCCTCGCAGGCCGGCTACGGCTTCGGGGCCAGTGTCACGGCGTCCGGCCTGATCATGCTCCCGTGGCCGGTGACGATGTTCGTGGTCGGCAGCGCCTCGGGCCGGCTCGCCGCCCGGTACGGCGCCAGGGCGCTGGTGGTGGCCGGCAGCCTGATCGCCGTCCCGCCCTTCCTCCTGATGGCCTTCGCGCACGACCACGTGTGGGAGCTGTGCGTGGCGACCGGCGTGCTGGGCATCGGCTTCGGCCTGGCCTTCGCCGCGATGTCGAGCCTGGTCGTGCAGGCCGTGCCGGCCCATCAGACCGGCGTGGCCAGCGGCATGAACGCCAACATCCGCACCATCGGCGGTGCCGTCGGCGCGGCCCTGATGGCGGGCATCGTCACCGCACGCAAGGGTCCCGGCGGGCTGCCCGCCGAGTCCGGCTACGCCTGGGGTTTCGCTGCCCTGGCGGGCGCCACGGTACTGGCGTTCCTGGCCGCGCTGCTCATCCCGAAGCGCGTCGGCGACCAGGGCACCGTCGAGCCGGTGCGCGGCGACGACCCGCGGCAGGCGCGGGACGGCGCGAGCGGCCCGGCGGATGCACCGGGCGGCCCGGCCGTCACCGCGGGCGCCGCGCCCGGGGAGGCCTGAGCCCCGAGGAGGCCGCCGCGGCGGCCCCAGCACAGACCGGGAGCCCGGGCGGCAGCTGCCGCCCGGGCTCCCGGCTTGTGGTCCACCAGAGTGACGCTGATGATGAGTACGTCCTGTTTCACGACCTTTCGCCCCATTGCGAAGGGCAGCAGAACCCCGGGAGTGGACCATGGGCGGACATGTGTATCTGGCTTACGACTATCCGGTGCTCGGCGCCTTCTGGACGGCCATGTGGGTCTTCCTCTGGGTCCTGTGGATCTTCCTGCTCTTCCGCATCGTCGTGGACATCTTCCGGGACGACTCCATGAGCGGATGGGCGAAGACCGGCTGGCTGCTGTTCGTGCTCCTGCTGCCGTTCCTCGGCGTCTTCGTGTACGTCATCGCACGGGGTACGGGCATGGGCCGCCGCGAGCAGCACCACGTCGACCAGCAGCAGAAGGCGTTCGACAACTACATCCGCAAGACCGCGGGCACCGAGGGCGGTGGCGGCGGCAGCCAGGCCGACCAGCTCACACGGCTGTCGCAACTGCGCGCCGACGGCACCCTGTCCGAAGAGGAGTTCCAGAAGGCCAAGCAGAAGGTGCTGTCCTGACGGAACGGGACCGGGTGGCCGGGTGCACCAGCCCGGTCACCCGGTCCCGGTCGCGTCCAGCGGGTAGCGGACGAACAGCACGGCCTCCACGTCGCCGTGCGGCGCGCTGTACAGGTGGGGGCGGTCCGCCGTCCAATGGGCGTGGCCGCCCGGACCCGCCGTCAGGGGGTCGGCCGGATCGCCCACCACCGCGATGCCGCCGAGGACCAGCAGGTCCTCCGCGGTGCCGGGGATGTGGGCCGCGGACACCTGGACGGCCCCGGCGCGGATGCGGATCCGGAACACGTCGGTGACGGCGGCGGCGTCCTCGAAGCGTTCGGTGAGCACGGCGGTGACCGCCTCCCCCGAGATCCCGGCCCGCGCCACACCCGGCGTGAGCACCGCACTGAGCGGGACGCCGCCGGGAGCCGCCGAGCCGTGCGGGGTGCCGTCCTCGTCGGTGAGCACCGCGCTCAACGGGACGCCGAGGGCCGTGGTGAGCGCGTAGAGCGTCTCCAGGGTGGGGTTCCTGCGGCCGGCCTCCAGTTCCGAGAGTGTGGCCTTGCCCGCGCCGGACTGGCGGGCGAGCGCGGACAGGCTCAGCCCGCGGTCCTCGCGCAGGTGCCGCAGCCGCAGGCCGACCCGCTCGTTCAGCTCCATGCCCGTTCCATGCCTCTCCGTTCCTCCGCCCGTCCGGCGCGCGCGGTGCCGCCGGGACCTCGGCGGACCTCCGCCGGTCCCGGCAAACCGCTCCGGGAGAAAGCCCGTTGACGGATGTCCCGGGCCCAGCCTAGTGTTCCGCCCACAGAACGTTCCGTAAACGGAACACGGTCGACACAGCCTGGGCCCGGGAGGGGTCATGAAGGTCCTCGCGTCCCTGCGCGCCGCCGCCCCCGCTCCGGCCGTCACGGCCGGTCTGGTCACCGTCCTCGTCGGCGTCACCAGCTCCGCCGCCGTCGTCTTCACCGCGGCCAGGGCGGCCGGGGCGGACTCCGCCGAACTCGCCTCGTGGATGCTCGCACTCGGCACCGGGCTCGGGGTGACCTCCATCGGCCTGTCCCTGCGCTACCGCACGCCGATCGTCACCGCCTGGTCCACACCGGGTGCGGCGCTGCTGGCCACCGGGCTGGCCGGGGTGCCGATGGCCGACGCCGTCGGCGCGTTCCTGCTGTCCGCCCTGCTCATCCTCGTCAGCGGCGTCACGGGCTGGTTCGCACGGGTCATGGACGCGATCCCGGTGCCGCTGACCGCCGCGCTGCTGGCCGGGGTGCTCTTCCAGTTCGGCACCGGTCTGTTCACCGCGCTGCACGGCCGCTTCGCGGTGGCCTTCCCGATGTTCGCCGCGTACCTGCTCGCCAAGCGGTTGTTCCCGCGGTACGCGGTGCTGGTGGCGCTGGCCGTCGGGGTGGCCGCCACCACGGCCGTCGGCGGTTGGCACACCGGCGGGGTGCGGCTGTCCGCCCCGGCGCCGGTGTTCACCGCGCCGCACCTGGACTGGCGGGTGCTGCTCAGCGTCGGCGTGCCGCTGTACGTCGTCACCATGACCGGGCAGAACCTTCCGGGAGTCGCGGTGCTGCGCAACTCCGGCTACGACGTGCCGGTGTCGCCGCTGCTCGGCTGGACGGGCGCGGTCAACGCGGTGCTGGCGCCGTTCGGCGCGTTCGGGCTGAACCTGGCGGCGATCACCGCGGCCATCTGCACCGGCGAGCAGGCCCATCCCGACCGTGCCCGCCGCTACCTGGCGGCGGTGTGGGCCGGCGTCTTCTATCTGTGCGTCGCCGCGCTGGCCGGCACGATCGGCGCGCTGCTGACCGCCATGCCGCACGAACTCGTCCTGGGCATCGCGGGGATCGGCCTGCTCGGCACCATCGGCGGCTCGCTGCACACCGCCCTGGGCGACGAACGGCACCGCGAGGCCGCGGTGGTGACGCTCCTGGGCACCGCCTCCGGGATGACGCTGCTCGGCGTCGGCTCGGCGTTCTGGGGCCTGCTGGCCGGGGTCTGCACCCTGCTCGCCGCGCGCCTCCCGCTTCCCGCCGGCCGCCGCGCCGCCCCGTCCGCACCGGCGCCGTCCGCACCGGCGCCGTCCGCACCGGCGCCGTCCGCGCCCGGACCGGCCGAACCCGCAGTGCCCGCACCCGCTTCGGGCGGCCGACCTCACGCGTGACGGGGGTGCGTGTCGGCGGCGCGTGACGGCCGGCCTCGCGACAGGTCAGACCGCGTCGGGGCGGCGGCCCGGGATCACCAGACCGTGCTCGTAGGCGAGGACGATCACCTGGGCGCGGTCGCGCGCGCCCAGTTTGGTCAGGACCCGGCTGACATGGGTCTTGACGGTCTCCGCGCTGACCACCAGGCGCTCCGCGATCTCCGCGTTGGACAGGCCCTCGGCGACCAGCCGCAGCGTGTCGGTCTCGCGCGGGGTCAGTGCGGACAGGGCGGCACCGGCGGCCGCGGCCTGGGGGCGCATCCGGACGAACTCGCCGATCAGTCGCCGGGTGACGGTCGGCGCGAGCAGCGCCTCGCCGGACGCGACCACCCGCACCGCCTCGAAGAGCCGCTCGGCCGCCATGTCCTTGAGGAGGAAGCCGCTGGCGCCCGCGGCCAGCGCGTCGTAGACGTGCTCGTCCAGGTCGAAGGTGGTGAGCATGATGATTCGCGGTGCGGGGCCGGGCCGCCCGGTGATCCGCCGGGCCGCCTCGATGCCGTCGAGCACGGGCATGCGCACGTCCATCAGCACGACGTCGGGGCGCAGCGCGTCGCACAGCCGGACCGCCGCGGCACCGTCGGCCGCGCTGCCGACCACGTCGAAGTCGGGCTGGCTGCCGAGCAGCGCGGCGAACCCGGCCCGGACGATGTCCTGGTCGTCGACGACCAGGAGGCGCACCGGGCCCGCGGCCTCGCGCTCGGCCCGCTCGTCGCGCACGTCCCGCTCGCCCGGCCCGCTCACGCCGCGCGCCGATCGCCGGCCGGGGGCAGCGGCAGGCGCGCGTCCACGACGAAGCCGGTGATCCGGCCCGGTCCCGCCGCCAGGGTGCCGCCCGCCATCGCGGTGCGCTCCCGCATGCCGATCAGGCCGTGGCCGCCGGCGACGGGCACCCCGCCCGGCCCGCTGTCACGGACGGTCACCCGCAACTCCCTTTTCCCGTAGAGCAGTTCGACGTCGACCGCGCTGCCGGGCGCGTGCCGACGGGCGTTGGTGAGCGCCTCCTGCGCGATGCGGAAGGCGGCCAGTTCGACACCGGGGTCCAGCGGGCGGACCGCTCCGCGGACGGTGAGCCGCACCACCGTCCCCGTGGTCTCGCGCGCCTGGTCGACCAGCGCGAGCAACTGGTCGAGGCCCGGCTGCGGGTGGCGCGCCACACGGGTCCGCAGCGGACCGCGGCCACCGGGCGGCGGTGTGAGGTCCGGGGCGGGTGCCGGGCCGGGCGCGGGCCCGTCGTCCTCGCGCAGCACCCCGAGCAGCCGGCGCATCTCGGCCAGTGCCTCGCGGGCCGTCTCGCCGATCGCCAGCAGCTTCGCGGCGCCCTCCGGCGGGAGTCCCGGCGTGGTGAGCCGGGCCGTCTCCGCCTGCACGGACAGGGCACTGATGTGGTGGGCGACGATGTCGTGCAGTTCCCTTGCGATGCGCGTGCGTTCGCCGCGCGCCGCGTGCCGCAGCAGGGTGTCGGCGTAGGCCCAGTCCGCGGCGGCGCGGGCCCTCGCGTCGTGCCGGTGCCTGCGGTACGCGCCGAGGGCCGGTGCGAGCGAGGCGCCCGCCAGCATGGCCACCGCCAGCGGCCTGCCGCCCGCCTGGCCCGGACCCGCGCCCACCGCGTACACCACGAACGGCACGGCGGACAGCAGCGCGACGACCGGGCGGCAGCGCAGTCCGACCAGGTACAGCACGGCCGCGAGCGCGGCCAGTCCGGCCGCGGTGGGCGTCACGCCGCTCTGCGGCGCCAGCAGCACGGCGGCGGCGATCGCGGTCGCGGCCGGCACGAGTTGGGCGCGGACGAAGGCCAGCGGGACGGTCGAGCCGAGCGCCAGGGCGAGGGCGCCCGCGATCGCCGAGGACGCGCGGTCCTGGCCCTGGCCGCTGCCCGCCGCCGCGGCCTGCGCGAGCGCCAGGGTGCCCAGCGCCGCGGCCGCCACGAGCGGCAGGTCCTCCGCGGCGACGGCCCGGCGCAGCACGGCCGCGCAGCGTCCGGAGAACGGCGGCGACAGCGGCGACGGGGGGCTCATCGGGCCATTATCCGCAGCGTTTCCGGCAGGTCGCGTCCCCCGCGCGGGGGATGGCGTGCCGCGTCAGGACTCCCCGTGCGCGGGACGGCAGCGGCGCCGGCCGTCAGTAGCGTCGAGGCCATGACGGAGTGGACGATCGCGGTGAGCGGTCTCAGCAAGACCTACGGGCACACGGTGGCGGTGGACGCGCTGTCCTTCACCGTGGAGCCGGGCAGGGTCACCGGTTTCGTCGGGCCGAACGGCGCCGGCAAGTCGACCACCCTGCGGATGCTGCTCGGCCTGGACGCGCCCGACGGCGGCAGCGCGCTGATCGGCGGCCGGCCGTACCGCGCGCTGCGCGACCCGCTGCGGGTCGTCGGTGCGCTGCTGGACGCCGAGGCGGTGCACCCGGGGCGGCGCGCGCGGGCCCATCTGCTGTGGCAGGCGCGCTACAACGGACTGCCGGCCGGCCGGGTCGACGAGGTGCTGGAGACGGTCGGGCTGGGCTCGGCGGCCGGCAAGCGGGCCGGCGGGTTCTCGCTGGGCATGCGCCAGCGGCTGGGCATCGCCGGGGCGCTGCTCGGCGACCCGCGGGTGCTGATCCTCGACGAGCCGGTCAACGGGCTCGACCCCGAGGGGATCCGGTGGATCCGCGGCCTGCTCCGGTCGCTGGCCGCCGAGGGCCGCACGGTGCTGGTCTCCAGCCATCTGATGAGCGAACTGCAGGACACCGCCGACCACGTGATCGTGATCGGCCGCGGCCGGCTGCTGGCGGACACGGCGGTCGACGCGCTGCTCGCGGCGGCCTCCGGCGACCGGGTGGTGCTGCACACCTCCCACCGTTCCGAGGCCATGACGGTGCTGGCCGCGGCCGGCGCGACGGTGTCGGTGCTCGGTACCGACGCGCTGACCGTCGCCGGCTTGCCCGCGGAACGCGTGGCGGCCGAACTCGGCGGCGGCGCGGTGCCGTTCTCGTCCCTGGCACCGCACCGCGCCTCCCTGGAGGAGGCCTATCTGGACCTGACCCGCGACGCGACCGAGTTCCGGGCGCACGCGCACGAGACCGAGGAGCCGCGGCCATGACGACCTCCCTGCTGCGGGCGGTACGGGCCGAGTGGGCCAAGCTGCGGTCGGTGCGCAGCACCGGCGCCGCGCTGCTGGCGACCGTCGCCCTGGTGGTGCTGATCGGTGTGCTCACCGCCGAGGGCGGGCACAGCAGTTACGGCGGGCCCACCCGCCTGGACGGGTTCACGTTCGTGCACCGGCCGGCGACCGGTGACGTGACCGTCACCGCGGAGGTGACCTCCCAGGCCGACACCGCGCCGTGGGCGAAGGCCGGACTGATGCTCAAGTCCGGGACCGGCAGCGGCTCGCCGTCGGTGTCGCTGATGCTCACCCCGGGACACGGTGTGCGGATGCAGGCGGCCCGCGGGACGGAGGAGTTCACCGGCAGCGGCGGAGCCGCGGCGCCGTACTGGCTGCGGCTGACCCGCTCCGGCGGCCGCGTCACGGGCGCGGAGTCGGCCGACGGCCGCACCTGGCACACCGTGGGCAGCGTCCCGGACACCGGTCTGCCCGCGACCGCGGAGGCCGGCACGTTCGTGGCCTCGCCGCCGTTCGCACGCTCGCACTGGGCGGGGCCGGGCAAGGTGGTGGGCAGCGCCCAGGCCACCACGGGCCGCGCGGTGTTCGACCACCTGACGGCGAGCGGCCCGTCGGGCGCGACGGCGGGCGGCGCGGAGGCGGGTGTGCCGGGCGGCGCGGGGGCCTGGCAGTTGACGGACGTGGAGCAGCCGCCGGGTCCTGCGGGCATGCCGGCGCGGACCGCCGGACCGGGCACCCTGCACGAGGCGGGCACGGCCTTCACCGTGACGGGCAGCGGCGACGTGGGGACCCCCGGCGTGGGCGGCATCGGCCAGGACGGCGACAGCGACACCGTGGCCTCGACGCTCAGCGGCGTCCAGATAGGGCTGTTCGCGGTGATCGCGCTCGGCGTGCTCGCGATGACCTCGGAGTACCGGACCCGCACCATCCGGACGACCTTCACGGTCAGCCCGCACCGCGGCCGGGTCCTGGCCGCCAAGGCGCTCGTGGTGGCCGCGGGGGTGTTCGCGGCCGGACTCGTCGCCTGCGCGGCCTCGTTCCTCATCGCCCAGCCCATCCAGCGCGGGAACGGCTACGGGCCGCCGATCTTCCCGCGGCACTCGCTGACGGATCCGGTGGTGCTGCGGGCGGTGGCCGGCACCGCGGCCTTCCTCGCCCTCGTCGCGCTGCTCAGCCTGGCCGTGGGGGTGATCGTGCGGCGGACGGCCGCAGCGGTGATCCTGCTGTTCACCGTGCTGGTGGTGATCCCGCTGGTGGCGCAGGTGACATCGGTCGGAGCGGGGCTGTGGGTCGGCCGGGCGACGCCCATCGCCGGGGCGGCGATCCGGCAGACGCAGCCGCTGTTCGAGAACGCCATCGGTCCGTGGCCGGGCTTCGCGGTGCTCGCCGCGTACACCGCGGTCGCGCTCGGCGCCGCGTTCTGGCTGCAGCGCCGGCGCGACGCATGAGGCGGGCCCTGCACGCGGAGTGGACCAAGCTGGTCACCGTCCCCGCGCACCTGTGGACGCTCGCCGCCGTCACCGCGGTGCTGGCCGCGGCCGGGGTCCTGGTGGCGGCCACGCAACGGCCGCCGGACTGCGGGCCGGGCGGGGGCTGCGCGCCGCAGGACATCACCGCGCTGGTCCTGTCGGGCGTCTACCTGGCCCAACTGGCGGCGCTGGCCGTCGCGGTGGCGCTGGTCTCCGGCGAGTACCAGCCGCGGGTGATCCTGCTGACGCTGGCGGCGCGGCCCGGGCGCGGCACCGTGCTCCTCGCGAAGGCGGCGGTGGCCACGGCGGCGGTGCTGGTCAGCGCGGTGCTCGGCGTGGCCGCCGCGCTGGCCGCCGGGCACGAGGTGCTCTCCGCGCGGGGCTTCACCGCCCGGGCGGGTCGCGGACCGGTCCCGCTGTCGGACCCCGCGCTGCTGCGGGCGGCCGCCGGCACCGTGCTCTATCTGGTGCTGGTCGGAGTGCTGGCCCTGGGCGCGGCCTGGGTGCTCCGCCACCAGGCCGCCGCGGTGGGCGCGGTCGCCGGCCTGCTCTACGGCCCGTTCGTCGCGTCCCGGATCGTCCCGATGCCCGTCCACGTCCTGCACGCGGTGCAGGACGCGTCGCCGATGTCCGCGGGCCTGGCCGCGCAGTCCCTGGTCCCGGGCACCGGCACCGCGCCGATCGGCCCCTGGTCCGGCCTCGCGGTCCTCGCCGCCTGGGCGGCCGCGGCGCTCAGCGCGGGCTGGCTGATGCTGGAGCGCCGCGACGGCTGACACCGGCCGCGCGGCCCGGCGGCGCCCGCCCCGGTCCGGACGGCGGGCGCCTGCCCTGCCCGCGGCGGCGGTCCGGCGGCCCAGCGGCCGGCGGCCGGTGACCCCCGCGGTCACCGGCCTTGCGGCCCTCCGGCCACCGGCAGCGCCATGATGAGCCGGTCCTCGCCCGGCCCCAGGTAGTCGGCTCTGGTCACCGCGGGGACGAACCCCAGCGAGCGGTACAGCTGCACGGCCGCGTCGTTGCCCGGCTCGACGCTCAGCCGGATCTCGCGCAGGTCGCGGTCGGCCAGGTCGCGCAGGCACTGCGAGAGCAGCCGGCGGCCGTACCCCTTCTTGCGCCACGGCTCCTCCACGCCGAGGCTGAGGATCCAGGCGGTGTCCCGGCCGCGGGCGGTGGCCAGCAGCACGTACCCGTGCAGGCCCGTGGGGGTGTCGAGGGCGAGCATGTGGTGGCCGTGCACGTCGAAGAGCTGGCGCACCACGAACATCGGATAGGCGGCGTCGCCGAACACCGCCCGGTCCAGGCGCTCGATGTCGGGGAGATCGGATTCGGTGACGGGCCGGATGACGGCCTCCCGCGGGCGCTGTGCGCCGGCGTCGGAGCCCTGACGCCTTGCTTTGGACAGGAAGTTCACGCTGCTCCCTGGGGAATGAGGGATACCGGTTCCGCACGGCACGTGATTTCGTACACTTTCCCTGCTGGTGTACTTCCGTGCGGGACTCGCTGTCCAGGGCGCCTCGGGAAGATCGGGGCCCGGTGATCGCGCTTCTGGCCGGATAGCGCGTTCGCGTGGTGGTCATGGCCTGAATTCGTGTCACGTGCGCGGGTTCCCGGGCGTGTTGGCGCTACCCTGACCTTATGGATCCCGCATCTGACCCATCGTCGGCGACGCTCAACCGCGAGGCCCCGTGGGACGCGTTCGACTCCCTCGCGTACAGCGAGCACAACTACCGCACGCTGCGCCAGGACGACCGGCAGATCATCGAAATCGTGCGCGATCACTTCGCCGCCCATTTCCACGGCCACCGTCCCGGGCAGCCGGTGACCGGAGTGGACGTCGGCGCGGGCGCCAACCTGTATCCGGCACTCGCCATGCTTCCCTGGTGCCGGGAGATCACGATGTTCGAGCGGTCCGCGTCCAACGTCGCCTGGCTGCGCCGGCAGGTCTCCGGATACGAGCCCAACTGGGACGAGTTCTGGGCCCTGCTGCTGCGCGGCGAGGGCTATGCGGAGGTGACCGATCCGCGGGCGGAGCTGCGCGGGGCGGCGTCGGTCCGGCAGGGCGACCTGTTCCAGCTGCCGTCGCGGCAGTGGGGCATGGGGACGATGTTCTTCGTCGCCGAGTCGATGTCGACGTCGCACCTGGAATTCCGCAAGGCCGTCAATTCGTTCGCCGAGGCGCTGGCGCCGGGATCGCCCTTCGCCGCGGCGTTCATGGAGAATTCCGAGGGCTATCAGGTCGGCGACCACTGGTTCCCCGCGTGCGCGGTCACGCGGCACGACGTGGAGGCAACCTTGGCACCGTACAGCGAGGACATGCAGATCGTCCGTATCGCCCCGCCGGAGGGCGATGCGGTGCGCGAGGGATATACGGGGATGATCGTCGCCTGCGGCAGGCGCGGCGCGGTCTGAAACCCGGCGGGGTTCCGGTGACGGTTGGGGCGCGAAGAGGGCAAGGGGAACGGGGATGCAGATTCAACCACGCCAGCAACTGCTGGAGATCTGGCAGGCGATCGGCCGCCATTCCTTTCCCGGGGGGGACTGGGAATGGGGAGACGACGGCAAGCAGAGCAGCGTAGCGGACTCCGAACGCCTGCTCTGCCTGCTGTATCCGGCGACGGAGATCCCCGAGTTCCGGCTCGACGACCCGGACACCACGGACGCCGACGTGCTGTCCGCGTTGCGCACCGTGGGCACCCGCAGTGACATCCCGGTGCGGCTGCTGGAGATCATGCACGACTACATGGGCGCCCACACCGACGAGAAGAAGACCCCGACGTTCGCCGGCGGCCACTACTTCAGCTCGGCGGACGACAAGAAGGACCTGACGCCGGAACAGCTGGCCGTCGGCGTCGTCGACTCGTACTCGATGGCCGTGACGCTCTGCCTGGCCACCCTGGGCTTCCTCAAGGTGTACACCGGGAAGCAGCGGCGTGCCGAGGTCCGCGAACTCGCCGAGGAACTGCGGGCGGCGACCTCGTTACGGCTGACCGCGGCCATGGTGAGCCTGCTGCGCTCGTTCACCGTGAGCGTCTTCGACTCGGAGTCCTCGCAGGGCGAGGCGCTGGTCGGCCTGGTCGGCCAGGGCCGCCTCCCCGACCGGCTGGTGGTGCAGCAGCTCCAGCGGCGGCTGAAGCCCCTGCGAGCCACCATCCGCGACCGCTTCACCATCGGCGTGGACATCGTCGGCGACCTCGACGACGAGAACCAGCTCTTCGAGTGCGGCTGGTCGTGGAGCGTGGTGGACACCGCTCCCCCGGTCGACACCACCATCCCGATCGGCCAGCAGCCGCCCGGTGTGGCGCAGCCGGTTCCCTACCTGTACTTCACCGTCGCCGCCCTCGACGGCATCGTCGACCTGTTCTCCGACCGCACCCTGACGCTGGGCCTGCTGACACCCGAGCAGCAGGGTCTGGCCGAGGCGCTCCGGCTGCGCTGGGAGATCACCCAGCGCTACTGGTCCCTGCTGGCCCGGTTCGGCGAGGGCCGCTGGCCGCTGGAGGACATCCCCTGGCGGACGACCGGCCAGCGGCTGGAGTCGGAGTACTTCACCCTGCTGGTCTCCGCGATCCTCGTGCAGGACCACCAGCGCCGCCGCGGCTCCGAGGACGACCTGTCCCGGATGGCGACCATCATGGAACGGCTGGCCGAACGCGGCCGGATCACCGGCCGGATGACCGGCAGGGACGGCGCGGTCGCCCTGCACAGCCCGGGCGTCCGCCTGCCGCTGCACGGCTCGGACCGGCTGGGCCCGCCCATGCAGTGGACGATGAAGGACTTCTCCGCGCAGCTCCTCAAGCGCGCCATCCAGCTGGGCGGGCTGTCCCGCACGATCGGCACCCGGGACCGGATGCTGGTGCTGGGCGAGGCGTCGCTGGAGCACCTCTGGCTGCGGCGGCTGCGCTCCGGCCGCGGTTCCAAGCTCTGGGACGACGTGACCGGCGCCTTCCCCGAGGCGCCGCTGGGTCCCTCGACGGCGGTGTCCTGGAGCTCCACCGAGCGTCTGGTGGAGTGCATGGTGGCCGCCCGGTCGCTGTTCCAGGAGCCGCCGCTGCGCAGCCCGGAGCTGACCGCCTACGCGGACTCCCTGCTCAGCGAGGCCAACCACCTGTTCGGCAAGGAGCTGCTGGAGCCCTCCTCGTCGAGCGACGGGTCGCGCGGCATCGCGATCAAGGGCATCGAGGTGTCGCTGCGCCGGGCCCGCCAGGTGATCGACGAACAGCCGGGCACCGCCTGCGCGCTGGCGCTGCAGGTGCTCGGGCAGCTGGACGCCATGGCCATGGGCCGCCGTGCCGCCGCCCGGGGGATGTGAACCGTGCTGGTCTTCGCAGCCTCCGACAAGGGCGGCACCGGACGTTCGGTGACCAGCTCCAACGTCGCCTACCGCCGCGCGCTGGCGGGCGACGACGTCTGCTATCTCGACTTCGACTTCGGGTCGCCGACCGCGGCGGCGGTCTTCGACGTCCCCGGCGCCAGCAGGGGCGTGGCCGCCGGCGGCCTCCACTCCCATCTGCAGGGGCGGCACACCGAGCCGCACCGCATCGACGTGTGGGCGGAGTCCGAGCACGAGGAGCTGCGCTACCGGCCCACGGGGTCCGGGCGGCTGGTGCTCGTTCCCGGCGACCGGGACGGCGGCGAGTTCGCCATCGGCAAGGACACCGTGCGCCGCTGCGTGAACCTCTTCCTGCAGCTGGAGTCGGAGTTCGACGTCGTGGTGGTCGACCTCAGCGCGGGCCGCTCGTACGCGGTCGACATGGTGCTCGAGGCCACCGCGCAACCGGAGTTGGCGCGGGTCCTCAGCCGCTGGCTGGTCTTCCACCGCTGGACCCACCAGCACGTCATCGCCGCGCACGGCCTGGTCTTCGGCGAGCGCGGCATCGTGGCCGGCGGGGTGGAACGCGGCCACGACAAGGGCGCGTTACGCGACTCCATCCGCTTCGTCCGTGCCGCGGTGCCCGATCCGGAGTCCCCGCTGTGGGCCCACGTGCCGCTCGCCCAGTCGGAGTGGATGCGCAAGTGCGACCGGGACCTCACCGAACTGGCCGCCGAACTCGACCTCGGCTACGCCCGGTTGCTGGGCAAGATCCCGCTGGAACCGGTCCTGCAGTGGCGTGAGCAGCTGATCACCGACGAGGACGTGCTCGCCAGCAAGGTCGCCGGCATGCCCACCCGGCAGGCGCTGGAGGAGCTGGCGGCCGCGCTGGTGGACGAAGAGGCGTGGGAGCGCCAGTGACCGAGCAGATCTTCCGCGAGACCACCGCGGAGCCCCGCACCCAGTCCGTGCCGCTGGCCCATGTGTCCCTGGAACTCGGCCACTTGTACATGGAGGACTTCGAGGAGGGCGCCGACCGGCTGCGCGAGCACTTCGCCCGCGTCAAGCCGTGGGCGGACGCCGCGCACGCCGCGGCCGCGGTGATGTCCGGCGGCGGGCGGGCCCGGGTCAGCACCTGCTTCCTCGTCGACGACTACTTCACCCAGTTCTCCTCGCCCCGGGAGCTGGTGCCGCTGCTGCTCGGCGAGGCCAAGGCCGCCGGCCTGGAGATCGACTACCTGGCGCGGGAGTCGGCCTGCGCGCAGGCCGACGGCGTGGCGCTGGCCGCGGCGGTCGAGGGCCGGCTGGTGGAGAGCCCGGCCGAGGGCAGCGACGGCACGCGGCCGGGCGCGCGGGAGACGGGCTGGCTGTCCAACGGGCAGCGCTCGCCGGCGGCCGGCACCGCGGAGGCGATGGGCCGGGTCGTGCCGTGGACACCGCCGTCGGAGGCCGGCGCGCGGCGGCACTCGATCTTCGTCGACGTGGAGCTGTGGAGCGCCGACCCGCGCCGCACCTGGTCGTGCCCGTTCCTCGCGTCGGTGTGGCAGCTCGCCCGGCTGGGCCTGCTGCGGCACCGCGGCAACCCGGTGCTCGAACCGCGGGGCCTGCGCCCCGACCAGGCGCTGCCGGAGACCTGGAGCGCGTTACCGCCGCTGCTGCGGCTGAACGACTCCGCGGCGCCGTTCGCCGCGTACCGCACCACATCGGTGCTGCCGTCCCGCTTCCTGCCGATCGAGCACGCGGTGCGGGTGATCCTCGGTCAGGTGGACGCGGACTCCGGGGCTCTGCGGCAGGTCGCCGAGCGCGCCGCCGGCGAGGGCATCCAGGTCCCGGCGGAGATCGCCGACCGCGCCGCCTACGTCTTCTACCCGGGGCCCTGACCGATGACGCCCCCGGACCCCGGCCCGCAGACGGTGCTGTGCGGCGAGGTGCGGACCAGCGTGCTGCGCACGTCCGAGGCGCTGACCGCCCGCACCGCGACCCAGTTGCTCAACCTGCGGCCCGACGAGCATGTGCTGCTGTCCGAACGGCCCAACCTGCGGGTGGTGTCGCCGCACCAGCTGACCGGCGTGGACTGCCGGCTGCCCGCGCTGACCGGCGGCCGGCCCCGCGCGGTCGGCACGGTGGCCGTGCGGGCGGTGCTCACCGAGGGGCGGGTGCTGCAGACCTCGGCGTTCGCCCGGCTCGTCCCAGGCGTCGGCAGTCACCGCAAGCCGTGGGGCCACTACCTGCTGCGGCCCGGCGACATCGAGCCGCTGGCGCGCCATCAGGCCCGTGACGTGGTGGAGGGGTTCCTGGCCTCGGCGCCGCTGCCGGGCGGCGTGCTCAACCCCGGCTCGATCGCCGAACGGCTGCTGGACGAGGTGCTGCGGCATCAACTGCTGGACCAGCGTGCTCCGTTCAAGTCCGGCCGCACCCGGCTGCGGTGGACCGCGCTGCCGGCCGCCGAGGGCGCGCAGGCGTCCATCGAGCGCTTCACCGTCGCGGCCGACGGGCTGCGCACGGTCGCGCTGCGCACGCCGTCCGCGGACCCGTCCGCGGTGGCCGCGCTGTGCGAGGACCTCGCCCTGCACGACTGGCTGCTGACCACGCTGCTGGCGCTGGTCGAGCGCAGCCGGCTCGGCTCGGGCGACGGCGAGGCCGTGCTGGCCGCGCTGCGCCCGCTCGTCGACCACCTGCTGCACCTGTGGATGCCCGGGGCGCGCGTCCCGGACGCCCTGGCGGGTGTGTGGGAGACCCTGGAGCGCCGGCCCGGGTTCTCCCGGCAGTGGCAGAGCCTGGTGCAGCGCATCCGCGACCAGGTGGCCCTGCGGACCGTTCCGCTGTCACGACCCGTCATGGCGCGTTCCTGAGCCGCCGCCACCGGAGAGACCACTGGGGGGAAGATGGACCAAGCCCAAGGGATACCGACCGTCGTCTGGAAGGTCATCGTCACCAGCGTCGTCGGCGCGCTCGCGTACTTCATCACCAACATCACCAACCAGCCGGAGATATGGCGGCTGACGGTGTCGGTCTTCCTCGGCGGAGCGACGCTGATCGTGCAGTACCTCACCGACTTCGAACGCCGGCTGCAGACGGTCGAGAGCGCCTTCGAGCAGCACGCCGTGGCGATGCGGGAGGTGGTGGAGAACGGCTTCGAGCAGATCAACGAGGCGACGCGGTTCTTCGGGCTGGTCGAGCGCTCTCCGGTGCCCACCCGGGCCGTCACCGAACTGGTGCACAACGTCACGCAGTTGGAGTCGAGCAACCAGGACATCATCCACTCGTTCGCCGAGGCGGAGATCACCCGGCTCTCGGTGCTGCTCAAGGACCTCAAGGCCGACCAGGTCGAGTACGAGGGCGAGGACCACGACTGGATCGTGACCCTCACCCACTGCTGCACCGCCAGCATCGACGCGACGAGCACCTCGGTGGACACCGGGCTGTGGACGTCGGAGCTGGGCCGCCGCTATCTCGCGGCGCAGCGCGCGGCGATCGACCGGGGCGTGCAGGTGCGGCGCCTGTTCATCGTGGACCGCCCGGAGCAGATCGACGACGAGATCAAGGAACTGCGGCGCAGCCACGAGGCGCTGGGGGTGGAGGCGCGGGTGGTGGCGATCTCCGCGGTGCCGCACCCGGTGCGCCTGGACCCCACCAACGACTTCATCGTCTTCGACCACGCGGTGAGCTACGAGGTGAGCCCCGACTTCGTGTCGTCGGACCAGCAACTCATCGCGAGCACCCGGCTGGTGATGCGCGGCGAGCGTGTCGCGCGCCGCACGCGCCGGTTCAACGACCTGTGGGCCGTGGGCACCTGAGGCAGCCGGTCCCTGGGGGGAACTGCCGGTGCGGGCCCGGTCGTGTCCGGGCCGGGCTCACACCGGACCGGCCGTCACCCGGGCACGGACGCGGGACGCCTCGATCTCCGCGTAGGCGGCGTCGCGCCCGTCCCAGTGGGAGCCCTCGACGGACTTGCCGGGTTCGAGGTCCTTGTAGACCTCGAAGAAGTGCGTGATCTCCAGCAGGTCGAAGCTCGGCACGTCCGTGACGTCCTGGAAGGGCGCGTAGCGCGGGTCGTGCGCGGGCACGCACAGCACCTTGTCGTCGGGGCCCTTCTCGTCGGTCATGACGAACATGCCGATGGCCCGGCAGAGGATCGTGCAGCCCGGGAAGGTCGGCTCCCCCACCAGGACGAGCGCGTCCAGCGGGTCGCCGTCGCGCCCCAGCGTGCCGTCCACGTATCCGTAGTCGGCGGGGTACCGGGTGGAGGTGAAGAGCATGCGGTCCAGCCGCATGCGGTGGATCGTGTGGTCCATCTCGTACTTGTTCCGGGAGCCCTGCGGGATCTCCACGATGACGTCGAACTCCACGTACGCCTCCCTCGCCGCCGGCCTCGTCGCCCGCAGATCCAGTGTGCGCCCGGCTGCCGCGGCATGCGCGCGGACGGGGCCGGGCAGTTTCGTGTCACCGCCGTCCGAGCGGGCATGGGTACCGGGAAGGGAGTACGGCGATGCGTACTACCGTGAGGTTCTGGCGCTGGCGCCGCAACGCGTTGCGGCGTCGCAGTGACCGTGTGGAAGCGTGGGTCGTGGTCGTCGTCGGTGTCCTGCTGTGGCTCGGCACCCCCGTCGCGGGAGTCGTCGCCGGCGTGACACTGGCCGCGCACGCGCCGCGCCCGGGAGCGGACTGGCACCGGGTGACGGCGGTCGCGGTGCAGGACGCACCCGCCACTCCCGGTACCGGCTGGACGACGGTGGCCACGGACAGCACCCATGTGCGCACGCTCGTGCGCTACACCCCGCCCGGCGGCACCCCGCACACCGGGGAGGCCGCGGTTCCCGCGGGGACCACGGCGGGCAGCCGTGTCCCGGTGTGGCTCGATGGTCACCACGCGCTGCGCGACAACCCCTCCGACCCCGCGCAGACGCAGGCGCGCGCGGTCATCTTCGGCCTGATGGCGTCGACGGTGCTCGGTCTGGTCGTGGTGGGCGGGCGGAGCGTGGTCCTGCTGACGATCAACCGCCGCCGGGCGGTGGCGCTGGACCGCGAGTGGGCGCGGGTCGGCCCGCGCTGGGGTCACCACCCGGCGTGAGGCCCCGGAAACGGGCACGGCCCCGGCGCGGCGGGCGGACAGGCACGAGCACGGGCACGGGCACGAACAGACACGAACAGGCACGGACGGCGGCGCGTGGAAGCGCCGCCGTCCGCCTGACCATGGGCCCCGCGGGCGCGCGGCCCGCGGGGTCACGGGGTCACGGGGTCACGGGGTCACGGGGTCACGGGGTCACGAGCAGGTGAGCTGGGCGTCGGCCCAGTCCGCGTGGTCGCTGTCGTTGCCGTCGCCGCCGTCGGTGACGATCAACTGGACGTTCTGCGCGCCGGTGACGTCGGCGTGCAGCGGCTTGCCGCCCATGGGGTTGGTGAGCACACCGCTGTCGGCGACCTGCTTGCCGTCGGCGGAGACCAGGAACTCCACGGAGCCCTTGCCGTTCTTCTCGTCGTCCACCCCGACCGTCGCGGTGATGCTGGAGCACTTGCCGTCCAGGAAGTACGAGACGGTGCTCGGCGCGTGGACGCCGAGGCCCTTGGCGTAGACGGTGCCGCCGAGGGTGATCGGGTGGCCGTCGCCCGCCGCGGTCTCGCCGTTGGACTCGTCACGCTCGACCGGACCCCAGCCGTTGGTCGCCGACGTCCAGTCGAGGTCACTGAGGTAGTGCGTGCCGGACGGCGGCGGGACGAGCACCGCGACGCTGCCGTTCAGCGGGGCGGTGGCCGGCTTGTCGTTGGCCGCGTTGCGGAAACTGACGCTGCCGGTCAGCGAGTAGACGCCGGGTCGAGTGCCGGCCGGCACGCTCACGTTCCACGACGTGCTGAACGTGTGGTCCTTGGGCACGACCGGGGTGGTGGTCGGTCCGGCCGCGGTGGCGGTCCAGCCGCTCGGGGCGTTCAGCTGCACCGAGACGTCCGTGGCGGGCACGGTGCCCAGGTCGGTGACGCTCGCCGAGACGGGGCCGGAGCTGCCGGGCTCGATGTGGCTCTGCGTCTGCGTCGCCCCGGTGTCGAGCATCGGCGGGTTGTCCAGCGCGCCGCCCTGGTCGTCGGCCCCGACCCGCAGCAGCACGGTGGCGTGCGCGGGCACGGTCGCCGACAGGGTGCCGGCGCTCTCGGAGTCGGTGTGCTGCCACAGGTCGCGCACGCTGTACGTGCCGCGCTTGGGCAGTCCCGCGGCGGTGGCCGTGGTGCTGATGTGCTGGGCCTGGTCGCTGGAGTTGAAGAGCGCGACCGCCCGGTCGCCGTTGGCGAGCGGCTTGGTGAGGACGTAGCTGCCGCCGGCCGAGGAGACCACGGTCGCCTGCTGGCCCAGCGTGTCCTGGTTCAGCGCGATGACGTCCCGGTTGCTGAGGATGTCCAGCGTCTGCTGGGTGGCCTTGCGCAGGTCGGTGCCGATCAGCAGCGGCGAGTTCATCATCGACCAGAGGCTGAAGTGCGTGCGGTACTCGGTGTCGGTCATGCCGCCGTTGCCGACCTCCAGCATGTCCGGGTCGTTCCAGTGCCCGGGTCCCGCGGCGGAGGCCAGCGGCATGTTGGCCTTGGCGATGGACAGCATGCTGGCCCAGTTGTCGCTGATGTCGCCGGTGGTGCGCCAGGAGTTGCCGACGTCGCCGGCCCACTCCCAGGGGTTGTTCACGCCCCACTCGCACAGCGAGTACACGATCGGCCGGCCGGTCGCGAGGAGCGCGTCGCGCATCGCGGTGTAGCGGTTGACGTAGTCCTGGCGCGTGCCGTCGCTCTTGTTGTTGCAGTTGTCGTACTTGAGGTAGTCCACGCCCCAGTCGGCGAACGTCTGGGCGTCGGTGGTCTCGTGGCCGAGGCTGCCGGGGTAGCCGGCGCAGGTCGCGGTACCAGCGTCCTCGTAGATGCCCAGCTTCAGGCCCTTGGAGTGCACGTAGTCGGCCGTGCCCTTGATGCCGTCGGGGAACTTCGCCGGGTCCGGCACCAGGCGGCCCTGGGCGTCGCGCGTGTGGGTCATCCAGCAGTCGTCGATGTTGACGTAGGTGTAACCCGCGTCCTTCAGCCCGGAACTGAGGAAGTAGTCGGCGGTCTGCTTGATGAGCTGCTCACTGACGTTGCACCCGAAGGCGTTCCAGTCGTTGAAGCCCATAGGCGGGGTGGTCGCGAGTCCGTTGTCCAGGGCGGCGGCGGGTGCGGCGGTGGCGACCATCTCGGTCGTCACCGCCACGGCACCCAGGCCGCCGGTCCACAACGCGCCGGCGGTGGCGCAGGCCAGCAGTCTGTGGGCGAGTCTTGGCATGAAGGTTCCTCTGCTCCCGGTTCGAGGTCGGGCCTCAACGGCCCGCGGGCATACGCAGCCACACGATGCGTGGGGGAGTGTGCGGAACAGTGTGGGTGCGAACGTTTCAATTCAACGGAACAAAACAGAGTCGCTCATTTCTGTTCAGGGCGACACGTTAGGAGGCCCGGCTCGGCCTTGACAAGGCCCGTGCACACGGAATCCACCACGGTTCCCGGACTCGCCCCTCCGCGGCCCCTGCCCCGACCCCCCGCTCCAACTCCCCTGCCGCGGACGCCCGCTCCCGCCGGCCGGCACCGCGGGGTACGCTGTGCCGCCGTCCGACCGCGAAGGAGTCACGCGTGCAGCGATTCGCCTCGATCATCCGCCTGCGCCCGGAGAAGGAGGCCGAGTACCGCGAGCTGCACGCCGCCGCGTGGCCGGGCGTGCTGGCCGCGCTCAAGCGCGCGAACATCGGCAACTACTCGATCTACCTGCGCGACGGACTGCTCTTCAGCTACCTGGAGTACGGCGGCGAGGACTACGCGGCCGACACCGCGGCGATCGGCGAGGACCCGGTCACCCGGGAGTGGTGGGCCCGTACGGACCCGTGCCAGCAGCCGGTCGACGGCGCGGCCGAGGGCGAGTGGTGGGCGCCGATGGAAGAGGTCTTCCACCTGGACTAGGGCGACTTGGGGACGCCGTCCGGTCCGCCCCTCGGGTTCCCCCCGGCCCGCCCCGGCGCGTTCACGCACGCGCGGGAAGCCGATGCCCAACGGAGACCCGGGCGTTGCGGCGGCGCGTCGTGCGCCCGTGAGGATCGGGCCATGGAACACGGGGGCGGGATCCATGGGTACGCGGCCGAACGCAGGGCCCTGACGGAACGCGGGCGGCCGGGCACCCCTGTGCCGGGCCGCTACGGACCGGGCGACTGCTGTCTCCACGTGGTGGCGGCCCTCCTGGTGCTGTTCGCCCTGGTGGCCGGCGGGATCCTCTGGAGCTGGCACCGGGCGATGAATCCGCCGGGCCCGGACATCGAGGCGGTGGCCGGGGAACCGGGGGTGCGCGCGGCGGACCTCGCGGTGACGCGGACGATGGACGGACAGCTCGACCGGCTGCGTGCCGCGACCCCGTGGGCCCAGCCGCTCGGCACCTCGGTGACGGACTTCTGCTCCGCGACGCTCGAGTCGGCCTTCATGAGCGTCAGCCGCCACTGGACCCCGGCCGGCTGCGTCCGCGAGACGGCCCTGTACGTGGCCTTCGACGGCGACCTGCCCGCACGCCTGCGGCAACTGGACACGGCGGTCGGCGGACTCCCCTGGCAGCCGACCGGATCGCCGGCCGGCTCCTCAAGTCCCCTGCGGGGGCTGTACTTCACCCTCAGCGCGCAGTCCGGCCAGGGGACGGGGACGCCCGCCACACCGGTCCCGCCCGAACCGGTCGCGCTCACCGTCCCGTTCTCTCCGCGGCCGCCGGAGTCCGCCACGCCCGGAACCGGGCCCGGGCCCGAAACCACGCCCGGCACCGCGCCCGGCGCCGCGCCCGACCCGGCCGCCCCACGGCTGAGGAGCCTGCTGGTGTCGGTGACGTCCAGCCCGGCGCTCCCGGAAGGCGGCACCTGGGACGGGGTGTGGGCCCAGGACTACGCACCCTCGGACCGCCCGTACGGCCGGGACGGCAGGAGCAGGGCCGTGTACCGGGTCTGGCACCCGCTGTCCACCGAGGCACTGGCCGCCGCGGGGTACGCCCACCACCGCTATCTGGCCACATTCGTGCTGTCGGCCTCCTCGCCCGCGGGCTCCGTCCGCGGTCACGGCTGACCGGCCCGCCGGCCCGCGCCGCCGTCGGGACACCACCCGAGCCCCTGCACCGCACAGGGGGGCATTCCGCGCATAATGCCTTCACTGCCCTTGCCGCGTCCGCGTCCGCCCGCCGCCCCTCGCCGCCGCACCCGTCGTGGAGGTCCTCCGCATGGCCACACCGGCGCCGCCTCCCGGTGGCCGCGGGCCCGGCCGGACGCGGCGGTGGCGGTCGCGGGCCGAGTCCGCGCGTCAGGAGGCCGAACGGCGCTTCCCGGTCATCACCGAGCTGACCGCGCGCCTGCTGTCGGTCAACGTGCTGGACGCCGCGACCAGGCTGGCGGCGCAGCTGTTCCTGACCGCGGTGCCGTTCATCCTCGTCGCCGCGGCGTTCACCCCGCAGAGCGTGCGCGACCAGCTGCTGACGTCGGCCCGTGACGTGTTCGGCCTGACCGGCGCGTCCGAGGACCAGCTGCGGCAGCTGTACGGGGCGCAGCACAGCGGCCAGGACGGCACCCGGCAGGCGACCGGCGTGATCGGCGCCCTGGTGGCGCTGCTGTCGGCGACGGCGAGCAGCCGGGCCATGGGCCGGGTCTGCCAGCGCGCCTGGCAGCTGCCCAAGACGTCCGCGCGCATGGCCGTGTGGCGCTGGTTCACCTGGATCATCACCTGGGTGGCCGTGCTCGTGCTCCAGGGGCCGATGCGCGACGGCTTCGGCGCCGGGCTGTGGCTCGGCGTCCCGCTGATCTTCGTGATGGACGTCGGCCTGTGGTGGTGGACCCAGCGGTTCCTGCTCGGCGGCAGGGTGCCGTGGCTGCTGCTGCTTCCGGGCGCGGTGCTCACCGCCGGGGCGATGACGGCGCTGTCGGTCACGGCGAGGATCTACATGCCGACCGCCCTCAACCACAGCCTGGCCACCTACGGTTCGCTCGGCTCGGTGTTCACCCTGCTGTCCTGGCTGATCGCCATCTGCGTGGTCATCACCGTCACGCTCACGGCCGGCGCGGTGCTCGCCACCCAGCCGCCGCTGGCCCTGCCACTGAACCGGATCAGGAACCGCCACAAGGCGTGACGGCGTCTCAACTGACGTGCCAGAGTGGTGTGTTATGACGCAAGGTGTGCAGGGGGACGGGGGAGGCCGCCAGATCCGCATACGGCTGCAGGGGGGCAGTCAGCGCGATCTCGGCGCGCTGCACCGCTGGCTGGGCCGGGAGGACTGGTTCGCCCGGGCGGAGCGGGACTCCGGCCTGCGGGTGGCCTTCCCCGAGGAGGACGGCACCGCGCGGGAGACCGGTCCCGAGGGCCCGCCGATGGGCGGCGTGATCACCGAACTGGTGCTGGTCGTGGCGGGTGCGGCCATGAGCCCTGCGTTCGAGGACCTGTACACGCGCGTCAAGGCGGCCGTGCGCGCCTGGGCGGACAACAGCGGGGCCCGGCCCCCGCACGTCGACACCGGCACGCGAGGCGGTGACGACGGCCCCGACCCGGGCTCGCGAACGGACGACGGCGAGGGCGAAGGGATCCGGTAGACGTCGTGCCAGGCCCCGACTTCGACCCGAGGGGCAGGGTCAACCACGCCCTGCTCGTCGGGGTGGACGGTTACACGTACGCGGACGACCTGCCCGGCGTACGGCACAACCTGGACGACCTGTCCGAGGCCCTGCGCGCCGGCGGTCTCTTCGGGCCCGAGGACGTCACCAGGGCCGCGCCCGTCGGGAGCAGCGACTTCCTGACCGCGCTCGACCGGGCGGCGAAGAAGGCGCGCGGACTGCTGCTGGTGTACTTCGCCGGGCACGGACGGCTGTCGCACGACGGCTCCGAGCTGTTCCTCACCTTCGGCTCCTCCCGCCGCCTGCCGGGCGACGAGCCGCACTACAGCGAGTCGGTGTCGTGGAACGAGGTGCTGCGCAGCAAGCTGCGCGGCTACGCGGTGAACGGGACCGTCGACCGCATCGTGGTGGTCCTCGACTGCTGCTTCGCGGGCAACGCACTGGAGAGCTTCAAGCCGGGCGCCCTTGAGGCCGGCCGCGACCGCATCTCGGTGCTCACCGCCGTGCAGGTCAACCGCCGCATCCCGGCGGGCCGCGGGACCACGGCGACCCCGTACACCGCCCATCTGGTGCGGCTGCTGCGCCACGGCGTGGGCGCCGAGGACGGCCTGGTCCGGCTGGCGCCGCTGGCCACCGCGCTGCAGGAGGCGATGCACGGCTCGTGGACCGACGACGGCGACCCGTGGGAGCCGCGCCACCACCTGGCCGAGGGCGGCCGCGACGTGATCCTCGGCGTGGCCGGCGGCCGCGAGGAGGCCCGGCGCCGCCTCGTGGCCCGGGCGGCGACCGCGGTGAGGTCGGCCGGGCGCCGGGTCGTCACCGCGATCAGGGACGCGGCGCGCTCGCGGCCGCTGACCGCGCTGGCCGCGGTCCTCGCGGTCCTGCTGGCGGCCGGCGGCTACGGCGTCCACCGGTGGACGGAGGGCAGCCCGGCCTGCGCCCCGCCGGTGCAGCTGCGGTTGCTCGCCGACCCCGACGTCGAGCCCACCGTCGGCCGCGCGGTCGACGCGTTCCTCGACTCGGGCGACAACCACGACGGCCACGGCTGCCGCCGCGCCGGCATCAGCATCGAGTCGCCGCAGGCGACCGACGCGGTCACCGGCCTGCGGCGCGCCGCCCAGTGGCAGAGCCCGCCGGCCACCGGAACGTTCCAGCCGCAGCGCGACATCGGCCCCCAGCCGGACGTGTGGATACCGGGCTCGTCCGTCAGCTACGAGCGGGCCCGGGGCGGAGGCGGGGGCGGGGGCGGGGGCGCGGCCACGCTGGACTCGCTCGGGCCGCTGGCCTACTCGCCGCTGGTGCTCGCCGTGCTGCGCACGTTCGCCGTGCCGGCCGCGAACGCGACCGGGGTCCCGCTGGCGTCGCTGGTCACGCAGTTGCAGGCGAGCAACAAGCAGGCGGTGGTGCTGCGGGCCGATCCGGAGTACACGGACGCGGCGCAGCTGGCGACCGTCGGCCTCTACGGCATCGGCGGCGCCGCGGACGTCACGGACGCCGGGGTCCGCGCGCTGGAGCAGCAGACCGCGCTGCTGAGCCCGGCGCCGCGCAGTTCGTCCGAGCTGATGTGCGCCCTGGCGTCCGGGCCGGCCGGCCTGGAGGACCGGGCGGCCGTGGTGGTGCCGGAGCAGGTTATGGCGCAGTTCAACGACGCGAAGGCCCCGCTGCACGAACCGGAGTGCCTCACCGGCCGGCTGGGGCAGCGCGCACCCGAGTACCCGTCGGACGTGGGGATGCTGGACCTGCCCTTCGTCCACGTCACGTGGCGCGGCGGCGACCGCGACGCGGCCGCCCGGAACGCCGCCGTGGAGGCGCTGCACGGCTGGCTCACGGGCGCCGACGGGCAGAAGGTGTTCACCGACGCGGGCTACCGCGCCCTGTCGGACCACGCGGGCGACGCGGCGGCGCCGCCGGCCGGGTCCTGGCTCACCGGCCCGGGCCGTGCTCTCGGCCAGCTGCCGCACCCCGCGGACGCAGCTCCGGCGGCCTCGGTGGAACGCGCGCTCACGGAGTTCCACAGCGCGCGGGGCCCCGGCCAGGTGCTCTATCTGCTGGACTCCTCGACGTCGATGGGCGACACGGTGAACAAGGTGTGGTCGGGCCCCGGCCGGGCCAAGGACCTGGTCGCCCAGACCCTCGACGCCTTCGGGCCCGACGACCAGTACGGCGTGTGGACGGTGTCCGGCACGAGCCCGCCCGACCACGCGCTCGTCCCGTTCGGGTCCTACGCGTCGCCCACCGGACCACGGCAGCGGCTGGCGGCGGCACGGACCGGCGGCGAGGCCCACCCCGGCGACGCCGTCCTGGACGCGCTGGGCGAGCTGAAACGCGATCAGCGAACGGGCCGGCCGCAGCTGATCGTGATGCTGACCGACGACGAGGACGACACCTGGATCACCCCGGACCAGCTGAAGCGGATCGGCAGCGCCGCCACGGCGCAGCACGTCCCGGTGTACTGGGTGTCCCTGACCAGCGCCGGCTGCACGAGCAGCAGCCGGCATCTGGGTCCGGAGGTGGCCGGCGCCACCGGCGGCCGCTGCCTGGACCCGGGCGGCAACCAGATCGCCGGGCTGCGCGAGGCGGTCACCGGCGTGGGAACGGGGGGCGCGCAGTGAGGACACCGGCCCGGCTCAGGGCGGCGCTCGGCGCCGCGGCCGCCCTCGGCCTGCTGCTCACCGCCTGCACGGGCGGCGGCTCCGGCACGGCTCCGCGGCCCACCAGCAGCGGCGGCGGCGAGATCGTGGTGGCCAGCGGGCTGGACGTGACGGGCAGCGACGGCGTGCGGCAGCAGCTCATCGACGCGTGGAACCTCACCGCCGAGGGCCGCGAGCACCCCGCGCGGCTGCTCGAACTCCCGGGCGACGCGGACGAGCAGCGCAGCCAGCTGCTCGGCTCGCTGCAGTCCGGCAGCGCCGACTACGACCTGGTGAACCTGGACGTCACCTGGGTGCCGGAGTTCGCCCAGGCGGGCCTGATCACCCCGCTGGACGGCTCGGTGGACCTGGGCGCCGGCTCGGACTTCATCCCGTCGGTGGCGGGCACCGCGATGTGGAAGAAGCACGTCTACGCGCTGCCCTTCAACAGCGACGTGGGCCTGCTCTACTACCGCCCCGACTATCTGAAGGCAGCGGGTATCGACCTCGGCAACTACCCGTCGGCCGGCACCGACTGGCAGCAGCTGCGGAACATCATCCAGGAGCTCGCCACGACGGCGCCGAAGGGGTACGAGCAGGGCTGGACCACCCAGCTGGCCTCCTACGAAGGGCTGACCGTCAACGCCGTGGAGGCGTTCGCCACCGCGGGGGTGCCGCTCACCGACGCCGACGGCCACTACGTCGCCGATCCGGTGAGCCTGAGCCGGGGCCTTGACGAGCTGCACAGCCGCACGGCGTACGCCCTGCCGGCCGCGCTGTCCTCGAAGGAGCCGCAGTCGCTGAACGACTTCGCCGCGGGCCGCACCGCCTTCCTCCGCCACTGGCCGTACGCCTACCGGCTGCTGCCGCAGTCGCTGCCCGCCGCCGACCTGGCGGTGGCGCCCCTGCCGGGCAAGGCGGTGCTCGGCGGCCAGGACCTGGCGGTGTCCGCGGCCTCGCCGCGCGCCGCGTGGGCGCTGAAGCTGGCGGAGTTCCTCACCGACCAGGGCAGCGAGCGCTGCCTGCTCGACGCCGGATTCGCCGCGACCCGGAATTCCGCTTACGACGACTCCCGGGTGACGTGCCCGCTGCCGCACGCTTCCGCCCCGCCGTCCGCGAGCCCGTCGCCCGGCGCGACGACGGGCGAGGGCAGCAGCATGCCCACGGACGACCAGCACCGGCCGCAGTACGCGGCCGGAACGCTGCTGCCGGCCCTCACGTCCGCCGTCCAGCGCCCCCGCACGCCGTACTACGGGGCGTTCACGCAGGCGCTCCAGTCGGTCGTGCACCGCTGGCTCACCGGGACGGGACCGCAGGACACCGACAAGGTCGCCGCGCAGCTCGACACGGCGCTGCGCAGGGCCCTGTCCGGCAAGTAGCGCGCCCGGCGGGCGGTATCGCCGGGCGGTTCCGGAATCGCCCCGCGACACCCCGGCCCCCGTATCGCACACCCGTTCGAACCTGTGCCAGAATCCTGCCCATGCCCCACCACTCCTTCCCCGACGATCTCGTCCAGGCGCAGCGCGACTGGTACGCCACGTATCGCGAACTGGCCGCGAGCGGCGGCAGCGGCACGCACACCACGGTGCTGCGCCGGCGGCTCGTCCGGCTGTCGGTGCGGATCACCGCCCATCCGTTCTGGGCGACGCTCCCCGGCTCGGCGCCCGCCGCCCGGATGGAGCTCAAGGAGATGACCTGGGCCGACGCCCCCGGATCGGGACCCGGACAGGGGCCTGGACATGGGCCTGGGCAGGGCCCCGGGTCCGCCCCGCACGCGGAACCCGTGCCCGAGCCGCGCGCCGAACCCGGCGCGGAACCCGCCGCCCGCCGGAAGCCGCGCCCCGGCCCGCTCGCCTAGGGCCTGGCGCGCGGGCGCGGCGGGCGGTGAGCGCGCTACGGCCGGAAGTAGTCCGCCATCAGGCGGCCGACCCATTCCGGTTGCTCGACGTGCGCGGGCCGGAACTCCCGCATCACGGGCTTGAGGTCGATGACCGGGGTGCCCGAGACCGCGTCGAGGCCCACCACCGTGAGCTCGCGCCCGTGCACGGAGACGATGGCGCAGGACGTCACGCCGATGCGGTTCGGCCGGCGGGGACCGCGGCCGGCGAAGACGCCGACCGGCGGCAGGTCGGCGCGGCCCCGGGAGGGGCGGGGTTCGCGGTGGTCGTCGCTCTCCGGGAACCGGTCGAAGACGAAGAGGACCTCGACGTGGGAGAAGTCCTCCAGCCCCTGCAGGCAGGCCTCGCCGAAACGCTCGTCGACGGTGATCGTGCTCCGGACGGCGCCCCAGTTGTCGGTGTGCTGGACATCCGTCCGGTCGTTGTGGACCGTGCCTATCCGAGTGATCTCGAAGCTCCGCATGGCCCGAGGCTATCCACCCCGCCCGGCCGGTGACGGCGGTTCGGCCGCGGCCCGGGCTCCGGCTGACGGTACGTCACCCGGCGCCCGCGCGGGCCGCGCGCTGCCGGGCCCGCTCGGCGTTGTAGTGCGCGCCGACCAGGAGCGCCAGGTTGGTGAACCACAGCCACACCAGGAACGCGACGGCACCGGCCAGGGGGCCGTAGAGCCAGTTGTACGTGCCCATCCGCGCGGTGTAGATCGCGAACCCGGCGGAGATCAGCAGCCAGAGCCCGACGGCCACTCCCCCGCCCGGCGCGTTCGCCCGCACGCCGCGGAACCCGCGCGGTCCCGAGTGGAAGAGGATCTGCACCGTCACGGCGGCCACCGCCACCAGCACCGGCCAGCGCAGCGCCCGCCACGCGGACACCACCGGTCCGCTCAGGTGCAGCAACGCGCCTGCCCGGTGGGCGACTTCACCGCTGACGACCACGCAGACCGTGCTGCACACCAGCAGGACCAGCAGCAGGAGCGCCGTGATCAGCACCCGCGGCGCGGCCCGCCAGGCCGGCCGGTGGTCCGCCACACCGTGAATGTGGTGCAGGGCGCGGCGGAAGACCGCGGCGTAGCTGCACGCCGCCCAGGCCGCGCCCGCGCCGCTGAAGGCGGCCAGCGAGGTGGTCGCCGAGGCGTTCGTCGCCATGTGCCGCAGCGTGTCGGCCACCAGCGGGCGGGACTGACCCGGCATCAGCACCTCGAGTCCGCCCGGCACACCGCTCGCGTCCGGGTTGCCGGTCAGCCCCACCAGGGACAGCGTCATCAGCAGCGCGGGAAACAGCGCCAGCACGGCGTAGTAGGTGAGCGCGGCGGCCCGTTCCGTCGCGTCCTTGTCCCAGGCCGACACCAGCGCCCGGAACAGCGTCCCGAGCATCGCGAACGTCGCGGCGACCGGCCGCCTGCGCCGCCGGTCCCCGGCCTTCGGGTCCGAAGTGCCGCCGGCGTCCACCCCGATGCCGTCCGCGGTCCTCCCGCCGATCGTGCCCGCGGCCGTCCCGCCGGACGGCTCAACCGCCGTCGTGCCGGACAGGTCCCGGTCAGGCACCCTGCCCCGGCGCCTGCCCCGGACGGACCTCCGCCCGGCGGACGGCACGCCCTCGCCACTCGCCACCGCTCACCCCTCCCACCTGAACACCCGCACGACCGCGCTTCGGCCGCCGCGTTTCTCCTGCCCGCGAACCCGGCCTTCATGGCGCGGACCTGCGCGGGGACCCGCGCCGAGACCGGAGTTGGCCGATTCGTTGCACGACTGTTGTGTTCGCAACGATTTCGCGCCGATCCCGGGGCAGACGGACGGCGAGGAGGTACGTCATGACCGCACAGACCGTCGTGAACCGCACCCCGTGGTGGGGGCGCATAGTCGTCGTACTGGCCGCGTTGCTCGTGGTGTTACTGCTGTTCGGCAGATTCCACCTGCTGCCCGGGCTCCCTGACCCGTTCGCCGAGAAGACCGAGGACCGCAGCGGGCCGGTCCTGCTCAAGTCGATCCAGGACATGAGCCGGTTCGAGGGCGCCAGCGGCAACTTCGAGGTCGTCGTCGACCTGCAGAAGGACGCCAAGTACCTGCCGGACGTCGTGCACGGCGAACGGACGCTGTACGTGGGCGCCGGCAGCGTCAACGCCTACGTCGACCTCGGCTCGATCGGGCCGGGCGCCGTCACGGTCTCCGACGACCGCAAGACGGCGACGATCCGCCTGCCGCACGCCGCGCTGGAGCGCACGTCACTCGACCCGGAGCACTCCTACATCGTCTCGCAGCAGCGGGGCCTGTTCGACCGGGTCGGCGACTTCTTCGGCAGCGACACCGGCAACGCCCAGAAGCTGAGCATCCTCGCCTCGCAGAAGATCCAGGACGCGGCCCGCAAGACCGAGTTGACCGCCCGCGCCGAGACCAACACCCGCACGATGCTGGAGCACATGCTGACCTCGCTCGGCTTCAGCAGCGTGAACGTCACCTTCGGCCCGCCCCCGTCCACCGCGCCCCACTCCCCCTCGGCATCCTCCTCTCCCTCGGCCTCCGCCAAGCAGTGACCCCGGCCGGCTGACCGCGGCCGCACGGCCGCGGCTGCCCGCCGGCACGCACCTGTCACGCCCCACCCGCACCGGAGACCTCGCAGGACCACGGCGATCGGAGAGCGCTCTCTTCCCGGCTTGACAGCCGGCCGGAGGACCCCGCAGGGTACCTCTCCAAGAGAGCGCTCTCAGTGCGCTGTCCGCCCAACTCCCGTGAGTCGTCCGGTCGCTGGCCATCCCTGTGAAGGTGGGTCGTCCCCCATGTCGTCTTTCAGCGCCACGGCCCCGGCAACGGCCTTCCCCCGTACGGCGGTTGCCGGTGCGCAGGCCCCACCGGAGCCCGACTTCGGCCCCCGCGTGCGGGTCTTCGCCCCCGGCACTCCGGCCGCCGAGGTCCGGGCGGCACTGGACGCCGCCGCGACCGGACCGGCCGGGGAGCACCAGGCGTTCCTGTTCAGGCCCGGCAGGTACCGCGTCGACGCGCGGCTCGGCGCCCGCACCTGGGTGGCGGGCCTGGGCCTGTCGCCGCACGAGGTGACCGTCGAAGGCGCGCTGCGGGCGTCCGGCGGACGGGGGCCCGAGGACGGCGACGCCGTGGCCGCGGAGCTGCGGCCGCCCGTGGAGAACCTCACCCTCGTTCCGTCCGCCGGCGTCCCCGCGGGCGGGGTGGTGGCATCGCGGGGCAAGCCGTTCCTGTACGTCGACGGCGCGGGCGCGTACCGGGTGTTCCTGCCGGCGCTGCGCGGCGGCGCGGTCCCGGGTGGCGGCGGCCCGGCGCACGGCTGGTCGGTGCCGCTCGACCGCTTCTTCGTGGCCCGGCCCGGCGACTCGGTGCGCACCCTCAACAGGGCGCTGGCGCAGGGCCGGCACCTCCTGCTCACCCCGGGCGTCTACCGGCTGGCGGACACGGTGCGGGTCAAGTGGGCGGGCACGGTGGTGCTCGGGCTCGGCCTCGCCGTGCTGGCCCCGGTCGGCGCCACGGTGCCGATGACCGTCAGCGACGCGCGGGGCGTGCGCATCGCGGGCCTGCTGTTCGACGCGGGACCGGTCACCTCACCGGTGCTGCTGGAGCTGGGCCGCAGCGGCGGCGGTCGGTCCGACCCGCGCGCACCGGCGTCGGTGCAGGACGTGTTCTTCCGGATCGGCGGCGCGGACACCCACCGCTCCACCGACGCCGGCCGCCCCCCGGAGGGCGCGCAGGCGTCCCGGAGCGGGAGCGAGCCGGCCGGCGGCCGGGCGGCCACCGCCCTGGTCGTCAACAGCGACCACGTGCAGCTCGACCGCGTGTGGGCGTGGCGGGCCGGCCAGGGCACGGGCGCGGGCTGGGCCGCCGGCGGGCCCGGGCGCGGCGGGTGCCCGGCCGACCCGCCCGGCCGTCCCGGGGTGCGCTTCCACGACCTGCCGGCCGTCGCCCGCGACGGCGCCGGCACTCAGGCCCACGCGATCGACGGCACCGGCGGTGCGGCTCAGGGCGCCGCCACGGTGGCCGGCTGATCGCGTGGCATGGGGGTGAGGGGGGCCGCCGCTCCGCGCGGCGGTCCCCCTCACGAGCGGCGGTGACGCCCCGGGCTACATGTGGACGCGGGGCAGGATGCGGTCCAAGCGGCGCGGGAACCACCAGTTGGCGCGCCCCATGAGGAACATCGTCGCGGGCACCAGGACCAGCCGGACGACGGTCGCGTCCAGGATGACGCTGACGGCCAGGCCGACCGCGAGCATCTTGATCACCACGGTCGGCGAGGCCGTGAACGACAGGAACACCGCGGTCATGATGAGCGCGGCACTGGAGATCACCCGGCCGGTCGCGGAGAGCCCGGCGCCCACCGAGCGGGTGTTGTCGGCGGTGGCGTACCACGCCTCGGCGATACGGGAGAGGAGGAAGATCTCGTAGTCCATGGACAGGCCGAAGACGATGGCGAACATCATCATCGGCACATAGGACTCGATCGGCACCGCCTGGGGCAGGCCGAGCAGCCCGGTCGCCCAGCCCCACTGGAACGCGGCCACCAGCACGCCGTACGAGGCGCCCGTGGTCAGCAGGTTGAGCAGCACGGCCTTGACGGGGATGACGAGGCTGCGGAAGACGGTCATCAGCAGCAGGAACGCGGCGATCAGGACGATCCCGATGATGATCGGCAGGCGGTCCTTGACGGTGTTGCGGAAGTCGTACTGGCTGGCCGTGGTGCCGGTGACGTAGCTCGTGGCTCCGGTGCCGCGCAGCGCGTCGTGCAGGGTGGCGCCGGTCAGCCGGTTGAGCAGCCCGCCGGTGCTCGCCGACTGCGGCACGTCGACGGGTGTGACCGTGGAGACCAGCAGCTTGCCGTCGGGGGTGGGCTGCACGGGGGTGAAGCGGGCGATGTCGCCGGCGCCCTGCAGGGCCTTGGTGACGTCGTCGGCGATCTGGCCGGCCGGGACCGTGGCGTGCTGGACGTCGACGACGACCGTCAGCGGGTCGTTGGCGCCCGGCCCGAAGCCGGGACCCGGCGCGTCGGAGATCCAGTCGAACGCGGTCCTGCTGGTGGTGCCCGACTGGTTCGCGCCGCTGTCGACGTGACCGAGCCGCATCGAGAACAGCGGGATCGCGAGGACCACCAGCAGGACGCAGCCGGCGGTCAGGAACTCGGCCGGGTGGCGGGAGACGAACACCGCGTACCGGTGCCAGTCGTCGCTCTCTCCCGCGGACTCGGCGACCGGGCGCCGGACGTGGACCCGGTCGATGTGCCGGCCGACGAGGGTGAGCGCGGCCGGGACGAGGGTCAGCGACGCGGTGGCGGTGATGACGACCGCGATGGTCGCGGCGAGTCCGAGCTTGCCGATGAAGGTCAGCCCGCACGCGTACAGGCCGAGCATGGCCACGGACACCGTGGTGGCGGCGACGAGGACCGCGTGCCCGGTCACCGCGCTGGTCCTGGCGACGGCCTGGGCGGGAGTCCGGCCGTCCATCAGGTCCTGGCGGAAGCGGGTGGTGAGGAACAGCGCGTAGTCGATGCCCACGCCCAGGCCGATCATCGTCGACAGGGTGGGCGCGGCGGTGGCGAAGCTGACCGTGCCCGCGACGATGCCCACCACGCCGATGCCCACGCCGACCGCGACCAGCGCGCAGACCAGCGGCAGCACCGCGGCGAAGACGCTGCCGAACACCAGCAGCAGGATGACCAGGGCCACGCCGATGCCGACGAGTTCGCTCTTCAGGTCGTTGGCGGGGGCGTTGGTGATCTGGTCGAAGCCGCCGCCGTACGCCACGCCCAGGCCGTCGGCGCGGGCCGGGGCGGTCGCGGTGTCCAGCTGGTCGGTGTAGTCGTTGCCGAGCGACTTGAGCTGCTCGTCGAAGGTGACCGTGGAGTAGGCCGTGCGGCCGTCGCTGCTGGTGACGAGGGCCGAGGCGCCCGTGGCGTGCGGCATCTTCCGCAGGTTGCCCAGCGTGGTGTTCACCGCGGACTGGTGGTCGGCGACGGTACCGGAGCCGGTGTGGAAGACCACCAGGCCGCTGGGGGCCGCCGCGGCCGGGTCCGACGCGGTCAGCAGGTCGGTCCCGGTGGCGGACTGACTGCCCGACAGGGTCACCTGGTCGCTGAACGTCGGTCCCACGATCGCCCGGCCGGCGAGCGCGGCGACCAGCAGCACCAGCCAGCAGGCGATGACCCATACCGCGTGCCGTCCGCAGAACGCCCCGAGCCGGGCCAGTCGGCCTGAGGGCACCTCAGGTGCGGGGTCTGGAAGGTAGGACGAAGGGGTCGAAGAGGTCATGGACGGGCCGCCTCCTGGCGTGCGGTGCTGGCTCGACCATGGCAGAAAGTGTCATGGCTGCCAATTGACAGGGCCGACAGGGCGATTAGGCTGCCCGTGTGAAAGCCGAGGCCAGAGACCGGGACGTCCGCCCGGACACCGGGCGCGGGGGCGTCCCCCACCAGGGGTCGGGGCGCAGGGACGCGGAGCATCAGGACCGGGAGCGCCGGGACGCCGCACGCGGCGCCGGTGGCCGGCGGGCCGGGGCGGGCCTGCGGGAGCGCAAGAAGGCCCAGACCCGCAGGGAGCTGCGGGCGGGCGCGGCCCGCCTGTTCGCGGACCAGGGGTTCGGCGCGACGACCGTGGCCGACATCGCCGCCTCCGCGAACGTCTCGGAGCGCACCTTCTTCCGGTACTTCGTCAGCAAGGAGGCGCTGCTGCTGCCGGACGCCGCGGAGCTGCTCGCCCGGATAGAGGCGGAGCTCGCGGCACGCCCGGCGCGGGAGGAGCCGCTGGAGGCGGTGTGCGCGGCGCTGCTGGCCGCCGCCGGATCCCTCGCCCCCACGGCGGACGGCGGGCAGGCGCGGGCGTCTGCCTCGGACGGAGCGGTCCCGGCCGGCGGTCGGGGCCCGGCCGAGGGTCCGAACCCGGCCGAGGGCCCGAACCCGGCGGACGGTCAGGTCGCGCTCGGCGGTCCGGACCTGGCCGACGGCCCGGTCGTGTTCGACGGCCCGGTCGCCGTCGACCTGCTGGTGCAGGCGTTCGACGGGTTCGAGGAGCAGCTGACGGAGCTGGTGGCCGCGCGCCTGCCGCGGTGGACGCCGGACCGCGACCTGCACGCGGCGATGCTGGCCTGCGCGTGCCTGTCGACGGTGCGCGCCATACTGCGCACCCGGTCCGCCCGCGGCGTCGCGGACGGGACCGCTCCCGAGCCGGCCGCGCTGCTGCCCGCCGCCCTCGGCATCCTGTCGCGGATCGGGAACGGGACCGGCGCCCGGTGAGGAACCCCTTCGCGCGGCCGCGCCGCACTCCCCTGCTCGTGACCGCCGGCGCGGTGGCGGCCGCCGTCGTGCTGGCCGGCGTCGGCGACCTGGTGCTGGAGCACGTCGCCCGCGGCCGGATCGCCGGCGCCGCCGCGTGCCGGCTGCGACCGAGCGGGCCGGTCTCCGCCGGCCTGACCGGCACCCTGCCCGGGCTGCGGCTGCTGACCGGCGACGTGGGCACGGTCCGGATCGCCGCGCGGGACGTCCGCCGCGACGGCACGAGCCTGTCTGTCGCCGCGGAGCTGCACGGGGTGACCACCGGCGGGGCGATCGCCGGCGGCACCGCGACCGCGACCCTCGCCTACGGGCAGCTCGCCGCACGGATGGGCAGCCGCGCCGCGGGGCTGCGGCCGAGCGGGGACGGGCACGGCGGCCTGGTGCTGACCGGGACGCTCGCCGGCATCCCGCTGCCACTGGCCGTGCACGCCCGGCTCGCCACGGCCGGGGGCCGGCTGACCGTCACGCCCACCGATGTCTCGCTGCTGGGGCGGCAGTTCACGGTCGGCGGCCTGGCGGCCGACCCGCGGACCTCGGCACTCGCCGGACGGCTCGGTCCGCAGTCCGTGACGCTCCCTCAACTTCCGGGCGGTGTACGGCTGGTGCGCGCGGTGACCGACTCCGAGGGGCTGCGCCTCGACCTGGCGCTGACGCCGGGCGCCACGTCCGGCACCAGGCACGGGTGCACCCGGTAACGACCTGGGGAACAGTCTCGACCGGGCGATCAACGCTCCCTAGGATGAGGGAACTTGCGCAACCGCCGGACTACTCAGAGTCGAGAGTCAAGAGGGACCCCATGGAACACGCGGACACACCGCAGACCGACAAGATCGACGTGACGGTGCCGAGTGTGGCCCGCATGTACGACTACCTCCTGGACGGGAAGGACAACTACCCGGCCGACCGCGCGGCCACCGAGCAGCTGCTGCAGCAGGTGCCGAGCATGAAGGTGCTCGCCCTGAACAACCGTCAGTTCCTGCGCCGCGTGGTCCGGGTGCTCGCCGAGGACTACGGCATCAAGCAGTTCGTCGACCACGGATCCGGCCTGCCCACCGCGGACAACGTGCACGAGATCGTGCAGCGCATCCACCCCGACGCCCGCGTGGTGTACACCGACAACGACCCGATCGTGCTGGCGCACGGCCGGGCGCTGCTGGAGCAGAACGACAACACGGCCGTCATCACCGCCGACTTCCGCGACACCGAGAGCGTCTGGAGCAGCGACGAGGTCAAGCGCCTCATCGACATGGACCAGCCGGTCGCCGCGCTGTTCGTCTCGGTGCTGCACTGCATCCCGGACTCGGACGACCCGGCCGGCGTGGTGGCCCGGGTCCGCGAGAGGCTGCCGAAGGGCAGCTTCCTGGTGGTCTGCCAGCTGGTCAGCGAGGACGAGGAGACCCGTCGCGGGGTGACCGAGTTCATGGACCTGTCGACCAACGGCAACTGGGGCCGGGTCCGCGAGGAGTCCGACGTCGCCCACTACCTGGACGGCCTGGAACTGCTGGAGCCGGGCCTGGTGGAGGTCTCCACCTGGCGGGCCGACAACGACCTGGCGCCCAAGCAGCCCAGCGCCGAGTGGATCGAGTTCGGCGGCGTGGCCCGTCTCTGAGCCCGCGGCCGGTTCCCGGCCGCCCCGGCGGCGCTCCGCACGCGAGGAGGCCCCGCACCCGGTGGGTGCGGGGCCTCCTCGTGTCGTCCGGGGTCAGCGGTAGTGCTCCAGGGCCGCTTCCAGCATCGCCCGGCTGGCCGCCGGCGTCGCGGCCAGGGCGCTCAGCTCGTCGAGCGCGGCACGGTACCGGTCCAGGTCCTCCAGGCGGTCCAGGTACACCGCGCTGGTCATGTGCTCCAGGTACACCACGTCGGGCAGGAAGCCCTGGGCGAACCGCAGATAGGTGACCGCCGCGCCGGGCGTGGCGGCGGCGCTGGCCGCGTAGGAGGCGATCTGCAGGCGGATGCCGGGCTGGCGCAGCGCCTCGACCAGGTACTCCAGCTGGGCGCGCATCACGTCGCGGCCGCCGACCGGGCGGTAGAGCACGCCCTCGTCGATGAGCGCCCACAGGACGGGCGCGCCGGGCTCGGACATCCGGCGCTGGCGCTCCAGCCGCAGGTTCACCCGCTTCTCGACCTCGTCCGGCGGGGCGAGCCGGTGGCCGCTGAGCACGACGGCCTCGGCGTAGGCGGGGATCTGCAGGAGGCCGGGCACGAACTGCGTCTCGTAGGTGCGGATGACGTGGGCGTCGCGCTCCAGGCCGATGAGCTGCTGCAGCCAGTCGGGGACGACCTCGCCGTACGACTGCCACCAGTCGGGCTGGGAGGAGCGCTGCACGATCCGCGCGATCTCGGCGCGCTCGTCGGCCGTGACCCCGTAGAGGGCCAGCAGGTCCTCCACGTCGCGGGCCTTCAGCGACACGTGGGCGGTCTCCATGCGGCTGATCTTGGAGGCGTGCGCCCTGATGTGGTGGCCTGCGGCGGCCGGGGACATGGCCCTGCTCTCGCGCAGCGCCCGGAGGTAGTTCCCCAGGACGCGTGCCATGGCCTTGGAGCCCATGTCGGGGCGGCGTTCGAGGAGCTGTATCGGCGAGACAGGCTGCGACACTGGCACTGCGGGCATGCGGGCTCCCAACGAATACTTGACAGGCCAGTATTGCACCCGGGAGCCCGCTTTCGCCGCCTAACGGCGTTGTCGATCAGTCGAGTTCACGCCGTGAAGGCGTCGAAGTCGCCGTCCTTGGCCCCTTCCACGAACGCGGTGATCTCCGCACGCGTGTAGATCAGCGCCGGGCCGTCCGGATGACGGGAGTTGCGCACCGCGACGCTGCCGTCGGGAAGCGCCGCCACCTCGACGCAGTTTCCGCTCTGGTTGCTGCGCCCGCTCTTCACCCAGCGCACTCCGGTCAGCGAGCCGGCCTGGATTCCGTTGTCGAACTGCTGCACTTGGCATCACTCCTTCGTGGGTTAGCCACCCCGCGGGTCTGCTTCCGCATCAGGAACCACGATAGGTACACACGTACCCGCCGCGCACTTGCGGATGCAATTCCCGATGCAATTGCACCGGAAGTCCCCTCGCGGCGATACTGTGAGTGGGACAGTGATCTCTTTGCGTGCCCGAACACGTCGCTCCGAGGGGTGAAGCGCATGACCGCGCAGTCGTCCGGCTCCGGGTCCGACGCCGAGTGCGATCCTCGCGGACGGCCCCAACTCGTTCTGGCGGAGCGGAACATCACACCGGACACCGCTGCCCGTCCGTCCCGGGGCACCGTGCGGAACACCGCGCGGAACGCGACGGCGGGCACCCCCGAGGGCACGGCCGTGGACACCGCGCTCGACGCTTTCCTGCACGGCGTGCCGCAGGCGTGGGGCGGCCCCACGGGCAGCGCCGAGAGCGGCTTCGCGGCCCTCCGCTTCGACGCCACCCCGGGCAGCGTCACCCGCACCAGGAGCTTCCTGCGCAGCACCCTGACGGGCTGGCAGCTGCCGGACCTGGTGGACGACGCCACCGCCATCGCCGCCGAACTGGTCGCGAACGCGGTCACCCACGCCCTCCAGCCCGCCGCCGCGCCCCTGCTGCCGCCGAAGCCCTCGGCGTGGATCGCCCTGGTGCGAACGGACCACGCCGTGGTCTGCGCGGTGGCCGACCCCAGTCCCGCGCTGCCGGCGATGGCCGAGCCCGAGCCGTTCGCCGAGTCCGGCCGCGGCCTGCGCATCGTGGCCGAACTCAGCGAGACCTGGGGGCACTCGCCCCCCGAGGCCGCCGGCAAGACGGTCTGGGCCCGCCTCGCCAGCGGCCGTTGAGCCGCGCGGCGCACCCGCCGCTCAGGGCAGCCGCCGCACCTCGATCAGCAGCGCCTGCTCGGGGTTGAGGGTCGGCATCGGCAGACCCGCCACCGCCAGCACCGCGCCGGGCAGCGGCACCCATCCCTCCAGCGCGCGGGTCAGCCACTGCGGCCCGCTGGTCTGGTGGAACGAGGGCAGCCCCAACTCGGCGCGCACGCGCACCTCGTAGCGGCCGTCGGCGGCCAGGCCGGGCAGCCGGACCCGGCCCGACTGGGCCTCGCGGGACGTGGTGAGCCGCACCCAGGAGTACAGCGCCGAGGCGCCGTCCGGCGCGACCACGCCGTGCAGCATCACCGCGTCGTCACCGAGGTCGGCCCGGACCGTCACGCCGCCGTGCAGCAGCGGCCGCAACTCGCGGTGCAGCGCGGTCCACGCGGTGATCCGCGCCAGCTCCTCGTCACCGCAGGCGGTGATGTCCTGCTCGATGCCGGCGTGGCCGAACAGCGCCGTGGTCAGCCGGAAACCGTCGTAGCTCTGCCGGGCGGTGGTGTGGCTCGGCGAGGGGCCGAAGTGCGTGCCGACCAGCTCGGGCGGCAGCAGCTGCCCGGTCCAGCGCTGGATCGACTGGCGCTCCACCGGGTCGTTGCAGTCCGAGGCCCACACCCGGTCGGTCCTGGCCAGGATGCCCAGGTCGATCCGGCCGCCGCCGCTCGCGCAGCTCTCGATCTCCAGGCCCGGGTGACGGTCCTTCAGCGCGTCGATCAGCCGGTAGGCCGCGACGACCTGGCCGTGCGAGGTGGGGCGGTCGTCGGGGCCGTGGACGGCCTCGTCCAGCTCCCGGTTGTGGTCCCACTTCAGATACGCGATGCCGTAGGTGTCGACGAGGGAGTCGAGGCTCTGCAGCAGGTACTTCCAGGCGTCCGGGTTGGCCAGGTCCAGCACGTACTGGTGGCGCGCGGTGGGGCCGCCGCCGGCGGCGGGGCCGAGCACCCAGTCGGGGTGCTCCCTGGCCAGCTCCGAGTCGGGGTTGACCATCTCCGGCTCGACCCACAGCCCGAACTCCATGCCGAGGGCGCGCACCCGGTCCGCGAGCGGGGTGAGCCCGTGCGGCCACACCACGGGGTCGACCGTCCAGTCGCCGAGCCCGGCGTGGTCGGAGCGGCGGCCGGAGAACCAGCCGTCGTCCAGCACGAAGCGCTCCACGCCGACCTGCGCGGCCCGCTCGGCCAGCTGCAGCAGCCGGTCCAGGTCGTGGTCGAAGTACACCGCCTCCCAGCTGTTGAGGATGACCGGGCGGGGCGTGCGCGGGTGGCTGGGACGCGACCGCAGCAGCGTGTGGAAGCGGGCGGCGAGCCCGTCCAGGCCCTCGGGCGACCAGGCGTAGTGGCACACAGGGGCCTGGTAGCTGTCGCCCGGTGCCAGCCGGATCTCGCCGGAGCGCAGCAGTTCGCCGCCGCCGAGCACCGACGCGTGGACGCCGGCGCCCTCGGGCAGCTGCTCCACCAGGTAGCGCTGGTCGCCGCTCCACGCGACGTGCACCGCCCACACCTCGCCGCCGCGGAAACCGAAGCCGGGCTCGCCGACGGTGACGAGGTAGGGGCTGTCCAGGCCGGGCTTGCCGCGGCGCATCTCGCGGACGTACGTGCCGTGGCCCAGCGGACGGCGCTGCGGCGAGCGCTCCCGGCTCCACTTGCCGGTGAAGTCCAGGATCTCGGTGGCGCGGCGGGGCAGCGGCAGCAGCGTGGTGACCTGCGTGAGGTCGTACGGCTCGGGCGCGGCCTCGGGGGTCGCGCGGCGGGTCACCCCGGTGGCCACGGACAGCACGCCCGAGGGGTCCATGGTGTAGCCGAGGGTGATGTCGAGGCCGGCGCCCGGCTCGGTGAGGGTGAGCACGAGGTCGCCGCCGCCGTCCGGGTTCTCGCGGTGCTCGACGGCGGCGAGGGCGGGCCGGGGGGCGCCGGCCGAGCCGGCGAGGTGGCCGTGGTGGGCGGGCGTGCCCTGCCAGCCCTCGGCCTCGGTGGGCCACACCGTGAAGCGGCGCGGCTCGTCCAGGGCGTTGTTGAGGATCGGGCCGTCGGCGGTCAGCGCGAGCGCCTCGCGGTCGGCGCCGGTGAGCTCGCCGAGGTCCGCGCCCCAGTGCAGGACTCTGGGCACCGGCTCGGTGAGTTCCACGACGAGGCAGGTGCCTGCCGCGCGCAGGGAGACGATCCGCGCGGGAGTGGTGGGCATACAGAGTCCTTTCCTTCGCCGGGACGGCGGACGCACCCCGCCCTGGGGGCCGCCCGCCGTCCTGGCACCAGTTGCTTGCGTGGGTTCAGTTCTTCGCGAGCAGAGACTTCGTCGTGCTCTGCATGCCGGTGAAGACACTGTCATTCTTCTGTCCGGCGAAGTACGCCTCGAACTGGGGCTCGATGGCGTCCTGGATGGCGGCGCCGTTGCCGTACACCGGAGACGGGTAGAGGACCTTGTCCTTCAGCATGTCGGTGAAGACCGACAGGTCGACGCCCTGCGCCTTGAGCGCCTGCGCGGACGCGTCCATGGAGGCGGGTATGGACGGGAAGAAGGTGCCGGTGGTGGACGCCTTGGACTGGCACGCCTCGGAGCCCATGTAGGAGACCCACTTCCAGGCGAGGTCCGGGTTCTTGGTGCCGGCCCAGATGTTGTTGCCGTTGGAGTTGCTCAGCACCGAGCGGGTGCCGTTCGGGCCCTTGACGGTCGGGGCGATGCCCACCTTGAGGTTCGGGATCTTGGCGAACGTCGACGCCTCCCAGGAGCCGCCGGTCTCCAGCGCGACCTTGCCCGAGGAGAGCAGGTCCACATCGCTCACGCTGCTGGTGAACTGCCCGATCTTCGGGGCGTAGCCCTTGTCCTCCAGCGACTTCACCCAGTCCATGGTCTTCACGAACCGCGGGTCGGCGTAGTTGAAGACCGTGGGCCAGTTGGGCTTGTCGCCGAGCCGCCACCCGGTGGTGGAGACGAACGAGCTCCAGGTGGTCTGCCCGATGAAGTCCTTCGCCGCCATCTCGCCGAGCCCGTAGGTCTTGACGTGGCCCTTGTCGAAGCCCGGCTGGTCGCCGCGACGCCCCTTGTCGTCCAGGGTCAGGTGGGCGACGACCTTCCCGAACGTGCCGCCGTCGTCGGGGTTCCACGTCAGGTTGTCGACGTCGTCCGCGCTGTAGCCGGCCTTGGTGAGCATGTCGGCGTTGTAGTAGATGCCGGTGGCGGCCCAGTCCAGGGGCAGCGCGTACTGCTTGCTGTCGGTGAACTTCCAGGCGTCGACGCCCACCGAGAAGCGGGACAGGTCGAACGCGTCCTTGCTGATGTAGCTGTCGAGCGGCATCAGCTGGTGCTGGGAGGCGTACGCCTGGAAGAACTGGACGCTGTTCTGGAACGCGTCGGGAGCGTTGCCCCCGACGAAGCCCGCCGTCAGCTTGGTGAAGTAGTCGGTCACGTTGTACTGCGAGATCTTCACGGTCACGCCGGGGTTGGCCTTCTCGAAGTCCGTTGCGCACACCTGGTACGCGGCGGCCTGCTTGTCGTCCCAGGTCCACCAGTTGAGGGTCTTGGAGCCGGAGCCGCCGCCGGAGCCGGATGAGCAGGCGGAGACCACCGCGGCCAGGGTAAGGGTGGCGCCCAGCGCGACGACCTTGCGAACTCTCATGATTCCTTCTTTCGGGTTGCGCCTGATGCGTGGGTCATGCGTCGGTCATGCGTGGGACGACGTCTTGAGGAGGGCGCCGAAGGCGCTCAGGGCGATCGCGAGGTCCTCCGGGCCGCCCGCGTCGTGGCCGTTGAACTCCCACAGCCGCATGTGCCGGGGCCCGGCGTAGGCGTGGTAGGCCGCGAGCGCGGTGGACGGGGGGCAGACCTCGTCGCGGAGCCCGGCGGAGAACCAGGCGGGCGCGGTGGCGCGCCGGGCGAACGCGAGTCCGTCGAAATGGCCGAGGGTCGCGAAGGTCTGCTCCACCAGGTCGCGGCGGGCCGCGAGGTAGCCGATCAGCTCGGCGTACGGCGGTTCGCCGGTGAGCCGGGTGGCGTGCCGGATGTCGCACAGGAACGGCGACTGGACGTGCAGCGCCCGCACGTCGGGGACGAGCCCGGCCACGGCGAGCGCGATGCCGCCGCCCTGGCTGGCACCGGCGACGGCGACACGGTCCGGGTCGGCGAGCGGGCAGTTCCGGACGGCGTCGACGGCGCGGACCGCGTCGGTGAACACCCGCCGGTAGACGTAGGTGTGCGGGTCCTCGATGCCGCGGGTGAGGAAGCCCGGGTGGGAGGGCCCGCTGCCGACGGGGTCGGGGGTGGCGCCGCCGCCGGCCCACGCGCCGCCCTGGCCGCGGGTGTCCACCAGCAGGTGCAGGTATCCGGCCGACGCCCACAGCAGGTCGTCCAGGGGCGCGCCGCGCCCGCTGCCGTAGCCGTGGAACTGCACGACCGCGGGGAGCGGTCCGCTGCGTTCCCGGGGCAGCCGCAGCCAGGCGCGGACGGGGTGACCGCCGAAGCCGGGGAACTCGGCGTCGTGGACCTCGACGGTCTCCAGGCCGGTCTCGACGGGGTCGAGGCGCAGGCGGGCGGTGTGGGTACGGGCCTCCTCCAGGGTCGCCTTCCAGAAGGCGTCGAAGCCGGCGGGCTCGCGGTACGCGCTGCGGTAGGCCCACAGGTCGGGGACGTCCTGCTCGGTCAGCACGCGGCGGCCTCCGTCCGGTCGGCGGCGGACCGCAGCCGCCCGTCGAGGGTCAGCGGCGCCCCGGGCACGACGGTGACCTCGGTGACCCGGTCGCCGTGGCGCACGCGCACGGGCTCGGCGGGGTCGCCGGCGATCCGGCGCAGCGTCACCGCGGTGAGCGCCCCGCCCCGCCAGGTGAGGTCGGCCGCGAGGCCGCCGCGGCAGCGCAGCCCGGTCGCGGCGCCCTCGGCCCATTCGGCGGGCAGCGCCGGCAGCAGGTGGACGGCGCCGGCGTGGCTCTGCAGGACCATCTCGGTGATCGCGGCCATGAACCCGTAGGTGCCGTCGATCTGGAACGGCGGGTGGGTGGAGAACAGGTTGGGCAGCAGCCCGCCCCACTGCGAGCCGTCGACCGGGGCGTCGGCGCCGGCGTCGCCCTCCAGCGGGCGGGCGGCCTCCAGCAGCAGGCCGCGGGCGGAGGCGGCGTCCCGCAGCCAGGCGCGCATCGCGATCTTCCAGGCCCAGGACCAGCCCATGGCGCCCGGCCCCCGGCGGTCGAGCAGCCGGCGGGCGGCGAGCGCGGTCGCGGGCGTGGTGTCCGGGTCGATCTGGCCGAGCGGGTGGAGGGCGATCAGCGGGGACAGGTGGCGGTGCGCCGGGTCCTGTTCCGGCAGGTCCTCGGCCCACTCCTGGAGGAGTCCCGCCGGGGAGACCGGCGGGGGCGGCAGCCTGGGCAGCGCGGCCCGGATCTCGTCGCACAACGGGTCCTGGACGCCGAGGAGTCCGGCCGCGCGCAGGGTGCGCTCGAAGACCGCGCGGATCAGCGCGATGTCCATGGCGGAGGAGTGGGTCAGCGACTCGGGGGTGCCCTGCTCGGACAGGAACAGGTTCTCCGGCGAGGTCGACGGGAGCGTTCCCAGCCACCCTCCGGCCGGAGCGCCGTCGCCCCCGGCCGCACGGTCCGCACCGTCGCCCGCGGCTGCCGCGTCGTCGGTGAGCCAGTCGAGGAGGAAGGCCGCGCAGCCGTGGAGCAGCGGCCAGGCGCGGTCACGCAGGAACGCGGTGTCGCGGGTGAAGTCGTAGTGGTCCCACAGGTGCTGGGACAGCCATGCGCCGCCCATCATCCAGATCGCCCACGACGGGTTGCCGTGTCCCATGCCGACCGGCAGCGCCCAGCCCCACATGTCGGTGTTGTGGTGGGCGACCCAGCCGCGGGCGCCGTACAACTGGCCCGCCACGCCCGTGCCTTGGGCGGCCACCCGGTCCAGCAGGTCGAACAGCGGCTCGTGGCAGGCGGGGAGGCCGGCGGCCTCGGCACCCCAGTAGTTCATCTGCGTGTTGATGTTGACGGTGTAGTTGGAGGACCAGGCGGGCCGCAGGTCGGCGTTCCAGATGCCCTGGAGGTTGGCGGGCGGTCCGGTGCGCGGGCGGGACGCGGCGGCGAGCAGGTAGCGGCCGAACTGGAACAGCACGGTGGCGGTGAGCAGTTCGTCGCGCCCGCTGAGGATGTCGGCGGCCACGTCGTACGTGCCGGCCCGGCGCGGGCCGACGCGCAGGGCGGTGCCGCCCAGCAGCGCCCGCAGGTCCGACCGGTGCTGGTCCAGCAGGTGGCGGGCTCCGAGCGCGGCGGCGGCGCCGGCGGTGTCCGCCGCGGCCTGGAGGTGGGCGGCGCGGCTGTCCGGACCGGGGAGGCCGCTCCAGTGCGCGTGGGCGCTGGTGGAGGAGGCGACGGTCACCAGCAGGCGGGTCGCGCCGGTGATCCGCAGGCTGCCGTCCTGGGCGGCGACGGTGACCTCGCCGTCGGTGGCCACGCGGACGGCGAGGGCGCCGAACGGGTCGTAGCCACCGACCGGCCCGCCGGCGTAGCGCAGCGGTTCGGCGACGGAGGGTTCGTGGGCCGGGGCGCCGTCCACCGGGATCTCCACTCCGAGGGTGATGCCGTGCGGGTCGGCGCCGCGGTGCACCTCCCGCAGCGGGCTGGTCAGCTCCAGGCCGAGGTCCACGGGGCCGCCGGCGGCGGTGAGTTCGGTGCACAGGGTGCCGGAGACCGCGTCGGCCCAGGTCCTGCGGTGCACGGCGATGCCGCCGAGGTCCAGGGAGTCCGCGGCGACACCGTCGTCCAGGTTGAGCGTCCGCCCGCGGTGGACCGCGCGCTCGCCGCCCGCCAGGGTCAGCCACAGGTCGGCGTAGGGCAGGTACTCCTGGCTGTAGGGCCCCTCGAACGTCATGAGCAGCGCCTCGGCCGTGCGGCGGTCGCCGGCCCGCAGCGCCGCCCGCACCTCGGCGAGCCGCTCGGGGCCCGCGCCGCCGGCCGTGACGGCGGCCAGGGCGGCGGCGGGGCCGCCGGGGGTCCCGGACCAGACGGTCGAGTCGTTGATCTGGACGCGGCTGCGGTGGGTGCCGCCGAAGACCATGGCGCCGAGGCGGCCGTTGCCGACGGGGGCGGCCTCGTGCCAGGCGGCGGCCGGTGCGGGCCACGACAGCAGCAGGTCGTCGGCGGTGTCGGGGGTGGTGTGCACGGAGGCGTTCCCGTCGTTCGAGGGGCGGCCGGCCCGCGGCCGAGCGCACTGCCGTGGGCGGGTCGGGGAGCGGATCCGGCTACTTGATGCCGGAGAAGCCGATGGAGTTCACGATGCGCCTGCCGAAGGCGATGAACAGCAGCAGCATCGGCAGGGCCGCGATGAGGGCGGCGGCCATCAGCCCGGCCCAGTCGGGCGCGGCCTGCGGCGAGGACTGCTTGAAGACGCCGAGGGCGAGCGTCAGCGGCTCGGTGGCCGGGGAGTTGGTGACCAGCAGCGGCCACATGTAGTCGTTCCAGGCGTTGACGAACATCAGCAGCGAGACGGTGGCGATCGGCGCGGACGACATCGGCAGGACGACGCGCAGGAAGATCCGCAGCGGCCCGGCCCCGTCGATGATCGCGGCCTCCTCGATCTCGTTGCTGAGCCCGAGCATGAACTGCCGCAGGAAGAACAGGGTGAACGCCTGGAACAGCCCGCCGGGCAGGATCAGTCCGGCGAAGGTGTTGTTCAGGCCCACGTCCTTGACGAAGACGAAGTTCGGCAGCAGCGTGAAGACGCCTGGCACCATCAGGGCGCTGATGAGCACGCCGAACACGAGGTTGCGGCCGCGCCAGTGCAGCCGGGAGAACGCGTAGGCGGCCGCGGCCGAGAACAGCACGATGAGCACGGTCTGCACCGACGCGTAGATCAGCGAGTTGCGCAGGTACAGCGGGATGTCCAGGGAGGCGCCGGAGCCGCCCTGCGCCTGGGCCTGCGCGGTGGACGCGATGCCGAGGGCCCGCTCGAAGGCGCCCCAGGTGAAGCCCACGGGCAGCGGCGAGGACGGGTGCGTGGCCAGCTTGTAGTTGTTGGACAGCGCTGTGCGCAGGATCCAGTAGAACGGGAAGAGCGTGACGAGGACGACGATGCCCAGGTACGTCCAGGCGACGATGCGGCCGGGGGTCGCGCGCCGCGGGCCGCGGCGTGTGACGGGGCGGGGGCGGCCCGGGGCGGCGGCGGTGCCGGGTGCGAGGGTGACAGCCACGGGGGCCTCCTTCAGCTCAGGTCGGATTCGTTGGCGCGGGACAGCCGGAGCTGGGTGAAGGTGACCGCGACGAGGAGGGCGAAGAGGGCCAGCGACATGGTGGCCGCGTAGCCGAAGTCGAACTGCCGGAACGCCTTGCGGTAGATGTACTCCTGCAGCACGTTCGAGGCGTTGGCCGGTCCGCCCTCGGTGGTGACGGCGACGATGTCGAAGACCTGGAAGGCGTTGATGACCGTCAGCACCACGACCATCGCCAGGATCGGCCGCAGCAGCGGCACCGTCAGGCGGCGGAACATCTGCACCTCGCTGGCGCCGTCGACGCGGCCCGCCTCGTAGATGGTGGGCGGGATGGTCTGCAGGCCGGCGAAGATCAGCAGGGCGTAATAGCCCATCCACTTCCACACGCTGATCGCGGCGAGCGAGGGGATGGCCCATCCGCCGCTGCCGAGGAACATGATCGAGTGGCCGGTCAGGTGCTTCAACGCGATGTCGACGATGCCGAGTTCGGGGTCGAGCATCCACTGCCAGACCAGGGCGGCGATCACGTTGGAGATCAGGAACGGCAGCAGGATCACGCCGCGCAGCGTGGTGGAGCGTGTCACGCGGTGCAGGACCACCGCGGTGACGAGCGAGATCAGCGTCCCGAACACGACGGACAGCACCACGAAGTAGGCGGTCACGCCCAGCGAGTGCCAGAAGACGCCGTCGTGGACGAGTTCGCGGAAGTTCGCCAGGCCGGTCCAGGTGGGCGGCGTGAGCACGTGGAAGTCGGTGAAGCTCAGGTACACGCCGCGGAAGGTGGGGTACGCGTAGAAGATCGCGAACCCGGCGACCGCGGGCAGGATCAGCAGCAGGGCGAACGGCAGGTCCATGCGGCGTGCGGCCCGCGACCGGGTGGGCGCGGTGCGCTGGGCGAAGCGGGACCGGCGGCTGCCGGTGGTGCGGCGGGAAGGGGCGGCCGTGGCGGCCACGGCGCCGGACGGCGGTGTCACCGCCGTCGTGTGGTTGTCCTGCGAGGTGACCACCACGGCACTCTCCTTGGCGTTGAGGCGGTCCGGGATCCTGGCGTGCGCGGGCCCCGGGGCGTGCCGGGCCGCTGGGGGCGGCCCGGCTCGCGGGGTCAGACCGTGATGCGGTCGATGTCGGACACGTAGTCGGACGGGTTGCCGAAGGCCACGCTGTTGGCTCCGGCCTTGAGGGGCACCGGCACGATCAGCGACTGCGGCGTGCCCCAGTCGTTGTCGTTGCTGCCGGGCAGCGGCACCTGGATCGTCCGGCCGTTGACGGTGACGACCACGGTGCGGCCGGAGGAGCCGTCCACGTAGTCCAGCTTCATCAGGTAGGTGCCGTCCTTCGGCGCGTTGACGCCGTTGACGGTCACCCCGGCGCTGCCGCCGAGGTTGCCGACCTTCTTGCCGCCGGAGCAGGCCGAGCAGTCGTTGACGCTCGCGCTGCCGGTCAGCGTGTTGCCCGGGGCCTCGGCCTCGTAGGAGACCGGCCCGCCGGCCACCGGCGTGGTGACCGGGACGGCCTTGCTCGGCGCGGAGGCGCGTCCCCTGGCGTCGTGCGCGACGACGGTGAAGGAGTAGCCGGTGCCTGCGGAGAGCCCGCCCACGGTGACCGAGCCGCCGGTGGTGGCGGCGACCTTGGTCCCGTTGGCGTAGACGTCGTAACCGGTGGTCGTGGTACCGGAGTTCACCGGCAGCCAGGACAGCGAGACGCTGCCCGCGGTGTCCGCGGTGGCGTGCACGTTCAGCGGGACGCCGGGCGTGGCGGCCTTGTCTGGCGTGATCCGCAGCAGCTCCGAACCGTGCGGCGGCAGGCTGGCGCCGAAACTGCCGCTCACCGAACCGAGGTTCTTGCGGTGCCACAGGTCGCGCACCGACGCCTTGCCGGTGATGCCCAGGTCGGAGAAGTCCGCGGTGACGTCGCTGTAGCCGGCGCCGAGGTTGAACAGCGCGACGGTGTAGCTGCCGTCGGCGTTGCGGGCGTACCAGACCTGCTGGTCACTGGCCTGGCTGACCGGACGCGCCGGGTTGCCGGCCTGGTCGACGCCGATGACCTCGTCGTTGGTGATCAGCGACAGGCCGTACGGGTCGAGCTTGGTCAGGTCGTCACCGGCGTACAGCGGCGCGGACTCGATCGCCCACAGGGTGGCGTAGCTCTGCCGTTCGGCGTCCGTGAGCCCGTCCATCGCGCCGACGCCGACGTCGAGCGAGTCGAGGTTGTTCCAGTGGCCGGGTCCGGCGTCGTCGATCCACTGCACGACGTCGTTCCAGCGCTGCTTGACGGAGTTGTTCCACGTCGCGAGCGTGTTGCAGTAGCACTCGACGTCCGTGTCGACGCGCCAGCCGTTGGAGTTGGCCTTCCACACGTCGGCCTTCTTGTGGCTGAGCGACCACGACAGCACGAACTGGATCGGGCGGCCGGTGTTCTGCAGCGCGGTGTGCCACGCCTTGATGTCGTCGGTGTTGTCGTGCGCCGCGTCACCCTGGCTGGAGCCGGGGCCGACACCGTCGATCTTGAGGAAGTCCACACCCCAGGAGGCGAGTTCGTCGGCCTCGGACTGGATGTACTTGACCGTGCAGGGGCTGCCGAAGTTCAGCTGGTAGGACACGTTGTCCCAGCCGCTGGTCTTGCGCAGGTCGGGGTAGACGATGTCCTTGGTGGTGCACCCCGGGGCGCCGTAGATCGGCGTGTTCCCGTCGTTGTAGTAGTCCTGGTAGAGCCCGACGGCCAGGTAGACGCCGAACTTCAGCCCCTTGGCGTGGAGTTGGTCGCCCAGGTACTTCATGCCGTGCGGGAACTTCTTCAGGTCCGCGGTCGGCCGGGCGTACGCGTCGGACACGTTGTGGCCGTTGTCGACGTTCCAGCCGGCGTCCACGTTCACGTACTCGTAGCCGTGGGACTTCAGCTTCGAGGCCACGATGCCGGCCTGCTGCAGCACATGGTCCTCGGTGAGCCAGTTCTCGCCGCCGTAGCCGGGGAAGTTGGTGGACTCCAGGCTCCAGCTGCTCCAGCCCATGTACGGCTTGGCGGCGAGCTGGTCGGCCGCGGAGGCGGCCGGGGCCGACGCGGCCGGGGCGGCTGAGGCCTTGGACGCCGGGGCCGGGGCCGCGGACGCCGCCGCGGGCACGGCCAGGGCCGCCGCGACCGCGGTGACGGCCAGGACCGGCACCGCGCGGGCGCCACGGCCGCCGGGCAGCAGGGTTCTGCGTCGTACGGATCCTGCGGGTCGTGCTGGACGAGGCATGGGTGTTCTCCGTCTCGGCGCGCGGCAGCGCGCCCCGGTCCGTCCGGACCCGGGCGCACGGAACCGCGCGCGGTCAGCCACCTGAGGAATGAAGAGGGTTCCCTCGGTGGCGGTCGTCCCGGAGCACCACCGAGGGCGGTTCAGCGCGGCCGGCGGGAGGATCCGGCCGCGCTCCCGGCGGGGGAACCATCCCTTCCACCCGACGCGGAGTGCGGCGAATGTAGCCAGGGTTTCCTTCCACCGTCAACATAGTCAGCGGGAAAAATCCGATGTCTGACCGGCGCTTGACGAAGGATCGCGCGGCAATCCCGACGAATCAGGACAGATACATGGGATCCTCCCGTACGTCGACGTGGCCTGCACGCCTTCCTTACTTTCTCGTGGAAATGTAGGGTTCCGGCATGACGCTCGCCGACCAGCCCCCCGCCGCCGCACTGGTCTTCCAGACCCTGCTCGCCCAGGGTCCGCTGACCCGCGCCGAGGTCGGCCGGCGCACCGGCCTCTCGGCCGGCGCCGTCACCAAGGTGGCCACTCCCCTGCTGGCCGACGGCTGGATCACCGAACTGGGCCGCCTGGAGGGCGAGCGCGCCAACGGGCGGCCGGCCACGCTGGTTGCGGTACGCGCGGAACGGGCCTGCTTCGCGGGTGTCAAGGTCACCGGCGACGAGCTGATCGGCTTTCTCGGCGACCTGACCGCGCAGCCGCTCGCCACCCGCAGGGCCGACCTGCGCACCCGGGACGTCGGCACCGTCGTGCACGCCATCGCCCGGCTGGTCGCCGAGTTGTGCGCGGAGGCGGGCACCACCGCGCACGGCCCGGTGCACAGCATCGGGGTGACCATCTCCGGCGACGTCGACGGGCAGACGGGGACCGTGCAGTACACCCCGTTCCTCAACTGGCGGCGCGTCCCCCTGGCCCAGCTCGTCCAGGCCGCGACCGGCACGCCGACGGTGATCGAGAACGACGTGCGTGCGCTCGCCGTCGCCGAGCAGTGGTTCGGCGCCGGCGCCGGTCTGTCGTCGTTCGCCCTGGTCACCGTGGGCGCGGGCATAGGCGCGGGGCTGTCCATCGGCGGCCGGGTGGTGTCCGGCGCGCACGGCGTGTCCGGCGAGGTCGGGCACCTGCCGGTGGGAGGCAGCGACCGGGTGTGCACCTGCGGCAACACCGGCTGCGTGGAGGCGGTCGCCTCGACCCACGCCATCACCGAGCAGGCCCGGCAGGCGACCGGCGACCCGACGCTGACGATCGACGACGCGGTGCGGCTCGCGCACGCCGGCCACACCGCGGTCCGCGCGGTCTTCTCCCGGGCCGGCCACGCGCTCGGGCTGGCCCTGGCGTCCGTGGCGAACCTGATCGGACCCCAGCGGATCATCATCTCCGGCGAGGGCGTCGCCTCCTACGACCTGTTCGCCGACCAGATCCGCCAGACGTTCGCCGCGCAGGCGTTCGGCGCGGCCGCGGACTGCGACATCGTGGTGCGGCCGCTCCCCTTCGAGGAGTGGGCCCGCGGCGGTGCCGCCGTAGCCGCCCAGCGCCTCTTCGCTCCCGCGAGGTAGCCCCCACTCCGCTGGGTGCGCCCAGCGCGGGCCGGAGTCCCCGCTCCCGGGCTCGCCGTGTACGGCCGAAGGTCAGCCGCCCGGAGGGCACACGCGAGCAACCCACCACCGGCCGGTGGTCCGGGACCGACCGGGCGACCCCCGCGGGGCGGTGGCGAACCGCCGGCCCGCGCGGGCCGGGCGCGCCGGAGGTCTCGACGTTGCGCCGCGTTCCGCCTTCAATGGGACGTCGTACGGACACGCGGCAGTCGCACGAGAAGTGCGTCGAACGACGATGAAGTCGGGATGACGATGGCGGAGAAGGGTGCGCTCAGGCAGCGCAGGACCGTGCTGGAGGACGAGTGGGCACGCCGGGTGCCCCAACTGCTCGCGGCAGGGCGGCGCGGCGCCGGGCCCGGCACCCGCGGCCCCGCGGTCCGTACCGAGGTCAGCGACTCGTGGGCACGGTCCCTGGCCACGGTGGACCCTCAGGTGCAGTGCGCCCCGCCCGGCGCCGCGAGCGCACGATGGGCCGGATCGCCGCTGCGCGGCCCGGTGACCGAACTCGCCGAGGAGATAGGCGGCATCGCCGAGGACGCCGGGTTCGTCGCCGCGGTGACCGACGAGACCGGCACGATCCTGTGGACCTGCGGGGGCCGGGTGATGCGGCGCCGCGCCGAGCGCGTGAACTTCGCGCCGGGCGGCCGCTGGGACGAGGGTGCGATGGGCACCAACGCGCTGTCGCTGGCCCTGCGCACCGGCCGCCCCAGCACCGTGTTCTCCGCCGAACACCTGGTCGCGGCCCTGCACGGCTGGGTCTGCTACTGCGCGCCGATCCACGCCCCGGACGGCCGGGTGCTCGGCGTCCTGGACCTGTCCACCACCTGGGACCGCTCGCACCCGCTGGCCCTGCCCACCGTGCGGGGCCTGACCTCGGCGATCGAGGCCGGCCTGCGCGACGCGACGCCCGAACACCCGCCCGCCGCACCGCCGGAGGCACTCGCGCTCCACTGCCTCGGACCCTCCCGGGTCACGCGCGGCGGCGTCGCCCTGCACCTCCCGCCGCGCCAGCTCGAGATCCTCACGCTGCTGGCGCTCGAACCCGGCGGCCACACGCCGGAGCGGCTGCGGGACCTGCTGTACGGCGACCGCCCGGTCTCGGCGTCCACGTTCAAGGCGGAGATGTCGCACCTGCGCCGGGCGCTGGACGGCGCGGTCGCCACCCGCCGCTACGCGCTCACCGCTCCCGTGGAGTGCGACGCGGTCCGCGTCCTGCGGGCCCTGGATCGCGGGGACATCGCGACCGCCCTCGCGGAGTACCGGGGTCCCCTGCTGCCGACGTCGGAGGCGCCGGGCGTGGCCGCCTGGCGGTCCCATCTGGAGGTGGTGGTCCGGGAGGCGGTCCTGGCCGCGACCGCACCCGAACACGCGCTGCGGTACGGCGAGTTGGCCCCGTACGACACCGCGGTGCACGAGCACGCGCTGCGGCTGATGGGCCCGCGGGACGCGCGCCGCGGCATCGCCGCGAGCCGGCTGGGCGCCGCGCTGCGCATGTGAGAGGGCGGGCCGCGTGCCGGCGGACGGGCGGGCCGGGTGCCGGCGGACGTGCGACCCGGGGGCCGGCGGCGAGCGCGCCTGTGCCTGACCGCCGGCGGCGCCAACCTTTCACCAACCTCGGCCGACCACAGTGAGCGGCGTCCCGCTCGTTCCCGCGTTTCCCAGGAGCGCCCGCCATGGTCTACGCGCAGCCAGGCACCGAAGGCAGCATCGTCAGCTACTCCGCCCGCTACGACAACTTCATCGGCGGTGACTGGGTCCCGCCCGCCGAGGGACAGTACTTCGAGAACCCCTCGCCGGTGACCGGCCGGACGTTCTGCGAGGTCGCCCGGTCGACCGCGCCGGACATCGAGCGGGCGCTGGACGCCGCGCACGCCGCGGCCGGCGCCTGGGGCCGCACCTCCCCCACCGAGCGCGCGCTGGTCCTCAACCGCATCGCCGACCGCATCGAGGAGAACCTCGAGAAGCTCGCAGTCGCCGAGACCTGGGAGAACGGCAAGCCGGTCCGCGAGACGCTGGCCGCCGACCTGCCCCTGGCCGTCGACCACTTCCGGTACTTCGCCGGCGCGATCCGGGCCCAGGAGGGCAGCATCGCGGAGATCGACTCGGACACGGTGGCGTACCACTTCCACGAACCGCTGGGCGTGGTCGGCCAGATCATCCCCTGGAACTTCCCGATCCTGATGGCGACCTGGAAGCTGGCGCCCGCGCTGGCGGCGGGCAACTGCGTGGTCATCAAGCCCGCCGAGCAGACCCCGGCGAGCATCCTGATGGTGATGGAGCTGATCGCGGACCTGCTCCCGCCAGGCGTGGTGAACGTCGTCAACGGCTTCGGCGTCGAGGCCGGCAAGCCGCTGGCGTCCAGTTCGCGGGTGGCCAAGGTGGCGTTCACCGGCGAGACCACCACCGGCCGGCTGATCATGCAGTACGCCAGCCAGAACATCATCCCGGTGACGCTGGAACTGGGCGGCAAGAGCCCCAACATCTTCCTGCCCGACGTGATGGCCGCCGACGACGACTTCCTGGACAAGGCGGTCGAGGGCTTCGTGATGTTCGCCCTCAACCAGGGCGAGGTCTGCACCTGCCCGTCGCGCGCCCTGATCCACTCCGGCATCTACGACGCGTTCATGGAGCGCTGCGTCGCACGCACCCGGGCCATCACCGGCGGGAACCCTCTGGACCCGGCGACGATGCTCGGCGCGCAGGCCAGCAACGACCAGTACGAGAAGATCCTGTCGTACATCGACATCGGCAAGCAGGAGGGCGCCGAGGTCCTCACCGGCGGTGGCACCCGCACCGTGGAGGGCCTGGAGGACGGCTACTACATCGAGCCGACCATCTTCCGCGGCACCAACGACATGCGGATCTTCCAGGAGGAGATCTTCGGCCCGGTCGTCTCGGTCACCACCTACGACTCGGTCGACGAGGCGCTCAAGCTCGCCAACGACACGCTGTACGGCCTGGGCGCCGGCGTCTGGACCCGAGACGGCGGCACCGCGTACCGCATGGGCCGCGAGATCAAGGCCGGCCGCGTGTGGACGAACTGCTACCACGCCTACCCCGCCCACGCGGCGTTCGGCGGCTACAAGAGCTCCGGCATCGGCCGCGAGAACCACAAGATGATGCTGGAGCACTACCAGCAGACCAAGAACTTGCTCGTCTCGTACTCCCCGAAGAAGCTCGGCTTCTTCTAGAACACGTCCAAGCGGCGCCCGACCTGACCTCGTGCCAGGTCGGGCGCCGCTGTGAAGCCCCAGTGATACGCAGGTGCTTCCGAGCTCACACCGTGGCGTCAGGAGCGGAGGCTGCGCAGGCCGGTGCGGATTTCGCTGACCAGGATCTCGGGCTGTTCCAGGGCTGCGAAGTGGCCGCCCTTGGCGGCCTCGCCGTAGTGGATGAGATTGCTGTAGGTGTCTTCGATCCAGCTTCGCGGCAGGCGTGGGATGTCCTTCGGGAAGACGGTCACCGCGACCGGAAGTGTGAGCTTCGGGCCGGCGAAAGTGCCCGATCTGTTCTCCCAATAGATGCGGGCGGACGACGCCGCGCTGTTGGTGAACCAGTAGAGGGATATCGCGTCGAGCATGTCGTCCCTGCTGAGGGCGTCCTCGGCGAGCCCGCGGTTGTCGGTCTTGGACTGGAACTTCTCGTAGATCCAGGCCGCCTGACCGGCGGGAGAGTCCGCCAGGGCGAATCCGACGGTCTCCGGCTTCGTGCCCTGAAGGTGGTTGGACCCACCGAGATCGCCGGTGTAGACGGCGAGAGTCTCCACGGCATGGCGCTGTTCGGGCGAAAGGGCGTCGGGTATCTGTGCGGGAAAGGCGAACTGGGTGTTCAGATGAATTCCGAGAAGCCCCTCAGGTTGCATGGCCCCGAGGGCGGTGGTGACGACGGCACCCCAGTCACCGCCTTGCGCGGCCCATCTCGTGTAGCCGAGACGCCTCATCAGTTCCGCCCACGCGCTTGCGATGCGCGACACGGTCCACCCGGTCTCCGTGGGCTTCTGGGAGAAGCCGAACCCGGGGAGCGACGGCACCACCACGTCGAAGGAATCGGCGGCGTCTCCTCCGAACGGGACCGGATCGGTCAGCGGGCCGATCAGCTTCAGGAACTCGACGATTGACCCCGGCCATCCGTGCGTGAGGATCAGCGGCATCGCGCGGGGGTTCTTGGACCTGACGTGGACGAAGTGGATATCCAGCCCGTCGATCTCGGTCAGGAACTGGGGGAAGCGATTGAGCTCGGACTCCAGGCGCCGCCAGTCGTAGCCGCGCTCCCAGTAGTCGACCAGAGACCTGGCGTTCTGCAGGCGAACCCCTTGCGACCAGTCGCCCACCGTCTCCGGATCCGGCCATCGGGTTCTGGCCAGTCGCTGCTTCAGGTCGTCGATCTCCGCATCCGAGATCGAGACGGTGAACGGGCGGACGAGGGTCGAGGTCGGCGGCGGCGGCGGTGCGGTCATTGCCTTCTCCTCCTGGGATTCGAAGCACAGCGCAGCTCTCCACTGCACACTAGTGTGCAGCGTACTTCGCTGCACACCACTGTGCAACAATGGTCGCGTGCCCACTGAGTCCTCCCGCGCGCGCTCGATGAACGAGACACGCGATCGCATCCTCGACGTCGCCCTCGATGTGCTGGGAGAGAACCCCGACGCCGGAATGGGCGACATCGCCTCCGCTGCCGGCGTCGTCCGTCGCACGGTCTACGGCCATTTCCCCTCGCGCCTCGACCTCGTCCGGACCCTCACGGAACGGGCCGTCGCCGAGATGACCGCCGTGCTCACCGACATCAACGCCTCCGGCGCGGCGGCGGACGCGGCGTGGGTCGAGTTCATCGCCCGCGTCTGGCCGGTCACGCACCGGTACCGCGTGCTGTTGGCGCTGCGCCGCGGCGAGTACGGCGAGGCGATCCACGGCCTGCTCGGGCCGGTCGACGAGCTCCTCGCCGACCTCGTGGAACGGGGCCAGGACGGCGACGTGTTCGCACAGCACCTGCCGGCGGGCACTCTGAGCCAGGTCGCCTACGGCGTCGTGTTCGCCCTCGCGGACGACGACCAGCAGAACGGGACCCTCGGCGCCCGCGCAGCGACGATCACGACCCTGCTGATGCTGGGCGTTCCCGAAACGCGCGCAGTCACCCTCGTGGACGACCAGCCCTGACCGACCTTCTTGTAGCAGGTCAGGGCCGCGCCCACGGCCGGTCCTCGGCCCTCGACGTCAGGCGTCCAAGCAGGGCGGGTGGTGGGGGCACGGCGGGTCGTCCCTTCCCGACCCCACAGCACCCGGGGACCCGTCTCAGCTGAGTTCGCTGAATCCGTTCCATCCCGCCGTGCCGATCTCCTTGCGCGCGCCGAAGGCGGATGCCCCGTTGCCGGGGTAGAGCCACAGCCGGCCGGCCGAGTCCACGCCCGCCAGGTCGGCCTTGCCGTCTCCGGTGAGGTCGCCGGGTGCCGCGAGCTTGCTGTATCCCTGCCAGCCGCTGCCGACGTAGTGGCGCGCGGCGAACGTCCCGTCCCCGCGACCGGGGTAGATGTACAGCGCTCCGCCGGGTGTGGTGGCCGCGATGTCGGTGCGGCCGTCGCCGGTGAAGTCGCCGGCTCCGACGATCCGGTTGTAGATGTTCCAGCCGGCTCCGACGTAGCGCTTGGCGCCGAACCTCTCGTCGTCGCCGCCGTTGCCGGGAAGCACGTACAGGCCGCCCGAGGTGGTCCGCACGACCAGGTCCGTGGTGCCGTCGCCGGTCAGGTCGCCGGGGGCAAGGAAGAGGGAGTACGAGCGGGCACCGGTCACGCCGTTCCCGGAGGGGGGGATGAGGTTGCCGTAGCCGTCGTCGTAGAGGTATCCGAGCTGACCGTTGTCGGAGAGCGACGCGGGGTTGGTGACCCGCTTGGCGCCCTCCAGTTCCGTGTCGTGGTTCCACGGGTCGGCGCCGTACCTGGTGACGGGGCCGTCGTTGTTCGCGTAGTACCAGGCGAAATGGCCGTCGGTCAGGTGGCCGACGAGGTTGTTCTTCCCCCAGGAGTAGATGCCTCCCTGGTCGGCGAAGGCGTCCGTCTTCTCCCGCATACCCGCCGTCGTGCGGGCCTTGTAGGCGCCGTGGCCGTCGCCGGCGTAGAGGTACAGCGTGCCGTCGAGCGCCCGGGCGAGCAGGTCGAGGTGGCCGTCGCCGTTCCAGTCGACGTCGCCGATGAGCTGGTTGTAGGCCTGCCAGCCGGTGCCGATCTGGCGGCGGGCGCCGAGCTTGCCGCCGCCGACGCCCGGGTAGAGCCACAGCCGGCCCTGGAGGTCGCGGGCGATGACGTCGCCGTACCCGTTGCCGTCGAAGTCACCGGCGCCGAGCGTCTGGTCGTACATGTTCCAGCCGGTGCCGACCTTCGCCCGGGCCCTGAACGGTGCGGTGGCGCTGCCGGTGCCGGCGTAGAACCACAGGCTGCCGTCGTAGCCGCGGGCCAGCAGGTCCGGGCGGCCGTCGGCGTTCAGGTCGCCGGGGGTGAGCAGCATGCTGTAGGCCTGCCAGCCGCTTCCGATGACGGTGGGCGACTTCGGGCCGGTCGAGCCCGGGCCGCCGTCGGTCGTCTCGTGCAGGCGGCTGGAGAAGATCCGCAGCTGGCCGGACGGCCGCACCGCCAGCACGTCGGGCAGGCCGTCACCGTCGAGATCGCCCGGCGCCGCGATCTTCTGGTAGTTGACCGGCATGCCCCGCACCTGAGCGTCGCCGCCGCCGATCGTGGTCTCCGCGTCGGTGCGCCACAGCACCGCAAGCCGGTCGAAGGAGTCGAGGCCGACGAGGTCACTCCGGCCGTCCCCGTCGAAGTCGTTCGGTGCCTTGGCGGCCGTCGTGGTGGTGGCGGCGGGCGCGGCCGCGGACACCGGTGACACAGCCACGCTGCCGAGCACGGACCCGGCTGTCAGGGCGGTGGCGACGGCTGTTCTGAACAGGCGCAAGGTACGTCGGGCAGTCATGGGTCCCCCCCCCCAGGGATGCGTGTGGATCCGTGCATCATAGGACCCGGCGTGCCGCGCACTTCGAGGCAGGGGCTCGTCCGCGAGGACGGGCAGCGGATGTACGCCCTGGGGCGCGTCGGGTGCCGGCGGGGACGTGCGCGCCCCCGACCGTCCGGACAAACGGATGGCGGGCGGCGAGCCGGACGCGCCAGGATGCCCCGCATGACCTTGCCCACCCCCGCACTGCACACCGCCCGCCTGCGACTGCGGCCCTTCACCGGCGCCGACGCGGCGCCCCTGTACGCGCTGCACAGCAGCGCCCACGTGCTGCGCTACTGGGACTCCCCGCCATGGACCGAACCCGCGCGCGCCCAGCGCTTCGTCGCGGCCTGCCGGACCATCGAGAAGGAAGGCACGGGAGCACGGCTGGCCGTCGACCGAGCCTCCGACGGCGCGTTCATCGGCTGGTGCGGCCTGACCGGCTGGAACCCCGACTTCCGCAGCGCGTCCCTGGGCTACGTCTTCGACGCCGCCGCGTGGGGCCACGGCTACGCCACGGAGACCGCGCATGCCGTCCTGCGATGGGCGTTCGACACCCTGGACCTGAACCGCGTCCAAGCCGAGACGGACACTCGCAACGCGGCGTCCGCCCGGGTCCTGGAGAAGCTCGGCTTCGCCCTCGAAGGCACCCTCCGCGAGGACTGCGTCGTCAACGGCGACGTCTCCGACTCCTGGGTCTTCGGCCTCCTCCGCCGCGAGTGGCGCCCCACGCCCACGCCGCTCGGGCCCGCCCGGATCCCCGGCAGCGGTCCGCAGGTCAAAGGGCGAAGTCCGGGTCGTTCAGGTCGATGACCAGGGAACGGTCGCGGTTGTTGACGAAGGTGACCATCGAGCCCTCGACCGCCACTCGCACGAACGGGTTCGAATTGCTGAGGAACACCAGCCAGACCACGTTCTGTTCGGGGTCGAGGCGGGCGAAGAACCCGTCTCCCCCCATGCTGCTCTCGCCGCCGCAGACGTAACCCGACCCGTCCGGAAGTTCGACGACGGTCCGCGGATCGGGGCCGACATCGTTGAGGTTTTCCGGGTCCTCCTCCAGCAGGGCGTCGACGTCGAAGGACGGGCCGAGTTCGAACCACGACAGGTCGTCGCCGTCCACCTCCGCCTGGCGAGCCGACCCGTCGGCGCGATACATCCCGTCCCACCCGGGCGCCAGGTACTCGCGCCAGAGTTCGCTGATCCTGCTCACCGTCACCACCCTTTCGCCTTTGCGGCTGCCCCGCGACCACGGGTGCAGGGTCACCCGATGGCGGAAAGGGCGCCGGCCCTGACCGGACGTCAGGCCAGGCGCCCTTCAGCCGAGGCCGAGGCCCAGGCAGGACTCACACCGCGCGCAGCAGCAGGAAATCGTTCCTGCGCCGGTAGACCGCGGTGGGGTCGGACTCCACTCCGGGCGCCGCCCGGCAGATGAAGCGCAGCCGGTCCCCGGGGGACACCTCGACGGAGGACACCTGACTCGAGCACCAGGAGATCCTGACCTGGACGCTGTGCGGCCCGGGGGCGACGGACCGCGAGCAGCTCTCCCCCCGCCGGATGTCGCCCACCCGCTTGCCGTCCACATAGACCTTGTAGCGGCGCAGTTGCGCGTACGAGTCGGCCTCGTCACGGAACACCAGGATCTCGGCGCCGCCGTCGGGTTCCCGCGAGATCGGTGCAGATGCCATGTGGTGTCCTTGGTCAGGGGAGGAGCGGGTCGTCCGGCCGCCCGCGGCTTCGGAGGTGTCGCCTGTCCCCCCTCGGGCGTGCTGAGGGAGGACGAACAGCGGGCGGCCGAGGAATCCCAGCGAGAGCTGGCCGAGGGCTCCGGCGAGGAAGACCGCCAGCCCGAACACGGCCACCCCGAAGGCGAACGGGTTCTGCGAACCGGACCCCCTGCTCGGGGGGAGCCAGGCTCCTCCCAGCAGCAGGAGCGCCAGACCGGTCAGGCAGGCCGCGTTGAGAGCGGAGCCCTGCTCGAGCCGCTTTCTGGCGTCGGGCCCGAAGTACCGCGACAGGGCGACCGGTGACGGGCGCGCCGCGGGGTTGCTCCAGTACCGGGCCACCCGCCGCCAGGAGCGAGCGGACAGGGCACCCAACGCGGCACCCCCCGCGAGCGCGGCCCAGGAGATCACTTGAACCAACTTCCGATATCCGAAATGACGTTGTTCGTGACGTTGCTGGTCACAAAGCCGGCGCCCAAGCCTACAACCGCCCCCACCGCTCCCCCGATGACGGTGCCTTCGGGGCCCACGAAGGAACCGATGATCGCTCCGGTCTCCAGGCCGGACTCGGTCATCGTCGCCGATATGTACATGTCGGCCCCGGCCTGCGGGACGCTGGTCAGCGCCGCCCGGGTGCGGGACTGCCCTTCCGACCTGTCCGTCATGTAGTTGTAGCCGTAGGCTGCCACGCCTCCCACGCCGGTGAGTATCCGTGCCGCGGGGACCGAGGTGAGTCCCGGATTCAGTAGGGAAGTCCGCGACAGTCCTGTTCCGGTGTTCTGCATCTGCAGAATGCGGTTGGCATTCGCCATGCCTTCTTCCGCGGTGCCGCTGTTGATTCCCTTCACCACGGCGCCGGGGGTGTATTTGCCGAGATAGGACTGCGCCCCACCCAGTCCCGTGGAGACCACTCCGGTCGTGGTGCACACCTTCCCGAGCAGGTTCGTCGCGCACTGCGAGCTCCACCACCCGGAGAAGTAGGGCACGAAGAAGGGGGCGACCACCTGGTGCGTGGGCGCGTGCGTGCCGCACGGGTCGACGAGGACGAAGACGCATCCGCTGCTGCCGGAGCCGGACGAGGACCCGCCCGAGTTCCCGGACCCCGAACCTGACCCCGAACCCGAACCGGAGCCCGAACCCGAACCCGAAGCCGAAGCCGAAGCCGAAGCCGAACCCGAGCTGGGGCTGTTCTTGCTGATGCACGCCTCGACCGCCTTCACCGTGCCGTTGCAGCCGGTGTCCGGGTCGTACAGGGACTTGCCCGTCGGGTCCGCGTTGCGGACGGGGTTCTCCCCGGCGTAGCCGTAGCCGTTGAGCTCCTGTGGGCTGGTGGCCTCGAAGACCGGGTCGTCGCTGATGAAACGGCCCAGGGTCGGGTCGTACTTGCGGGCGCCCACGTCGGTGTAGCCGGTAGCGGTCTCCTGGGACTTGCCGAGGAACGTGTGCGTGGCGTCGGGCCAGCTGCCCGGGTTGGCGCTCGCCCGCTGCTGTCCGAACGGTGTGTACTGCTGGCGCGTGACCTGCTGGGTGGTGGTGTCCATCGCGAGTTGGGCGGTGCCGTGCGGGTCGTCGAAGAGGTAGTCGACACCACCGCCCGGGAGGCTGGAGTGCACCGCCATCGCGGGTCCGACGCCGCCGTGGGTGTACGTGCGGACCGCGCCGAGCAGGACGTTGGGGGTGACGGAGGTGTTGACGGTGATCTCGGTGTCACCCGCGAAGAGCGTCGTGCGGCCCGGGTCGCGGCGGATCAGCTGATTGCCGTTCGCGTCGTACAGGTAGGTGGTCGCGGACGGGGAGCTCCCGGTGGTGTCGGTCTCCGCCAGGTGGCCCTCGTGGTCCCAGACGAGGGTCTGGCCGGGGCCTCCGGCGGTGGGGGTGCGGCTGAGCAGGTTGCCGGAGGCGTCGTAGACGAAGGACGAGGCGCCGGTGCCGCCGGTGGTCGTCGTCAGGGTGTGCGGCTGGGCGCCCGTCGGGGTGCAGTTGGCGGTGCAGCCGTCCTTGTACACGGTGGTGGTGTCGGCGCCGCCGGCGGTGGAGTGGTCGGTCACCTGCTGGCGGTCGCCGACCGCGTCGTACTGGTACGACTGCCAGTACGAGCCCGCCGTTGCCGCCACGGTGGCGGCCGTCGGGTCGGTGCCCTGGGCCGGGCAGGCGGCCTTGGCGGTCCAGGCCTGCGTGAGGCGGGCCAGGGCGTCGTACTGGAAGCACTGGGTGTCGGTGGCGGTGTTCCCGGTCTCCGACTGCTTGTCGGTGACCGACAGCGCGTCCCCGGCCGCGTCGTAGGTGTAGGAGGTGTCGTCCACCTGCGGTCCTGGCGCCTGGCTCCTGCTGATCAGGCGGTCGGTCAGCCGGCGGGTCTGGTCGTCGTAGGAGTAGGTGAGCGTGACCGGGCTGCTGGAGGCGCCCAGGGTGACCTGGGAGGGCTGGCCGTAGTCGGTGTAGACGGTGCCGATGACGGAGAGCCCGGCGCTGCTGGTCGTGGTCGGGTTGCCGAGGACGTCGTGCCCGTAGGTGATGGTCTCGCCGATCAGGCCCTGGGTGCGCGGATCGGTCTGCGAGGTCAGCATCTGCGTGGTGACGCTGTAGGCGTAGCTCGTCTGGTAGCTGGTCGGCAGCGGGGCCTCGGACGCGGGCAGGGTGATCTTCGTGCCGACCGGCTTGCCGAGCGTGGTGTAGCCGGTGGTCGCCACCGTGTAGCCGCCGGTCACGCCCTGCACGTAGCGGGTCGACGAGGTCGGCAGGCCCACGCGCAGGGTGTCGTACAGCCACGACGCGGCCTGGAAGCCGGTCTTCTTGTCGGTCTCGGTGAGCTTGCGGCCCGACAGGTCGTACGTGTAGTCGAGCTCGTCGGTACGCGCGTCGGTGGTGGAGACCTGGTTGCCGGCGTCGTCGAAGACGGAGCTGCTGCCCCCTGCGTCCGGGTCCGTCTGGGCGTTCTGGTGACCCAGCAGGTCGTAGCCGAAGGTCCAGACGGCGTTGTCGGGTCCGGTCACCTGGCTCTGCCGGCCGGCGGCGTCGTAGAAGTACGTGGTCGCGCTGCCGGTCCCGCCGGTGGCGGTCCAGCCGGTGGTGGCGCTGCCGGTCAGGGTCGGCGCGACGGTGAACTGCGTCAACTGCGTGGTGTGGCCGCGCGCGTCGACGCTGGTCCGGGTGGCGGCCGCGCCCTTGGGCGGGATGACCGTGGTGGTGTCGCCGGTGAACGCGCTGAGCGTGGTCCAGGTCTGCACCCCGTCGTGCTCCTCGGTGACCGAGGTGGCACGGCCCAGGCCGTCGTGGTCGGTGGCGGTCGTGTCGGGGATACTCACCTGCGACACCGACACCAGGCTGGGGCCGGGACTGCCGCCGACCGCGTAGGCGTTGTCGGTGACGACCGTCCAGCCGTGCGAGTCGTACTCGGTGTCCGAGACCGTGGTGTCGCCGTTCTCCGCGGTCGTCTGGGTCTGCAAGGAGCGCAGCATGGCGTCGTACAGCGTCTCGCTGGCGCTGTAACTCCCGTTCTCCAGCAGGGTGTTCGTCGACACGACGGACGGCGCGGTCGCCGACAGGGTGTAGGTGTAGGTCATGCTGGCCGGCGCGCCGGCGGACTTGTCCTGGCTGGGCAGCCACACGCCGGTCAGCCGGCCGAGGGCGTCGTACGTCAACGAGGTGACCAGGCCCGCCACATCGGTCTTGGTCACCGCGGCCTGTCGTGCCGCGTCGAGGGACACCGCGGAGACGTGGCAGGTCTTCGATGTCGCCGTCGTCGGCGTGCAGGCCGCTCCGGGGGTGATCTGCACGGCGGTGGCCGTGCCGGTGGGCAGCGCACCGCCGGCCGGCGTGTACGCCGTGGTCGTGCTCTGCGCGAGGCTGCTGCCGTCGGGGGCTGTGGAGTTGGGTGTGCGGGTGGTGACCGTCACCCGGCCGTAGGAGTCGTAGGTGGTGGCGGCCTCGTTCACGAACCGGGTGACCGTGGTGCCGGTGGCCGCCGCGGCCTTCTGGGTCATCGTGATGTCGCCCAGGGTGGGCAGCGCGGGGTTCGACTGCCCGTCGCCGTTGTAGGCGAAGGGGTTGTGGTCGAAGGAGCTGCGGCTGTCCGAGATCAGGGTGCCGCCGGGGGTCGCACCGGTGGTGGCGCAGTCCTGGTCGGTCACGATGGTCTCCGCGGTCACCACCAGCGTCGCGGGCTTGCCGTCGAGGTAGCGGGTGAAGGTGCAGCTCGCGGTGTTGCGGGCCGCGCCCACCTCGCCGCGGTCGTCGCTCTGCACGGCCATGCCGGTCGTGGTCCGGCCCAGCGTGGTGGTGTAGAAGGTGTCCGTCTCGGTCTTCCGCCAGCCGTAGGAGACGGCCTGGCGGGTGAGCGTTTTGGCCGTGCGCACCATCTGCGCGGTCAGCGCGGGCAGGCCGGTGCGGCTCCGGGACGCGGTGGGGCCGATGATCGTGGGCACGGTGACGACGGCCTTGTCGATGCTGCCGTCGACGCCCGTGTAGGTGTCGGTCTCGAGGACCTGGCCCGCCAGGGCGTTGTCGTCGGGGACCGTGACGCTGCCGTCCTGGCTGGTCAGATCGGGGACGCTCCGGGTTCCGGACGGGAGCGTGTCGCCGTCCATGCCCAGGAAGTAGTACGCCTTGGTGAGCGTCTTCTGGTCGTAGACCTTCCGGCCGTCGGTGTAGTGGAAGACGTTCGGGTCACCGGTGGTGGTGTCCACCTCCGGGAAGCCCCGGAACTGCCCCCACGTACGGTTCTTGGCCTTGACGGTCTCGTTGTCGTCGTAGTGCCAGCCCGGATCCCCCTTGTAGGCGTAGGAGGTCAGCAACTCCGGTTCCGTGCCGTCCTGGTAGTGGTTGTGCGGATCGATCGTGGTGACGGAGGCGACCGGGTGCAGGAAGAACCAGTCCAGCATCGGCGACGGTTGCCCGTGGGGCGTCCAGTACACCGGGAAGCACCAGAGCTTGTTGGTCGAGGCGAAGCCCTTGGCGGCGGCGTCGGTCGGATCCGCGGGATCGCTGGCGGGGGCCGAGGAGCAGTTCGGGGTGCCGTAGGCCACGGTCGTCTGTGCGCCGGTCTCGGTGGTGACGGTCTGGATCCGGTCGTGGTACATCGGCGGCATCTGCGGGATCGTCCCCACCCGGTTGGACAGTTGGAGCGGCGGATCGAAGCTCACCGACGGGGTGGGCTTGGTGGCTGTGGCGCCGCCCAGCAGGTCGAGTCCCGTGTGCGTGATGGAGTCCAGCCACAGGGTCGGCGCGTGGTCGCCGCCGTCGGGGAAGGACTGCGTGAAGTCGTAGCGGTCGACCTGGTCGGTGGTACCGCCGACCTGCACCTGGGTGGTGATCGACGTCAGCCGCTTGCGCGACCAGAAACTCGCCCCGTGGTTGGTGCAGTCGGTGGATCCCTTCGAGCAGTTCAGGTCGATCGGCACGTCCGGCCAGTAGTCCGGGTTGGACGTCGTGAACTGCGTGTCGGAGCAGGTGTTGCCGGCGGGCACCCCGGACACGCACCGTTCGGCGGTGGCGTCGAAGAGCACCTGCTCCGGTGCCGTGGCCGCGTAGACCGTCGACGCCGTCATGCCGTAGTCGATGCGCTTGAGCGTGCCGCCGCGGGTGTACGCCACCGCGGTGTTCTTCATGTTCACGCCGTAGTAGCCGGTCTCCGGTGCGTAGTAGTACGCCATGGCGTTGGCATGCGGGTCCACCACGTAGTCCAGGTTGAACCGGTAGCCCAGCGTGCACGCGCTGGAGGCGAAGTCGGTGCCCGCCGGGCAGGCGGACACCCCGTCGTGCGCCTTGTAGACCGGCATCGTCCACACCGACTGCGTGTCCTCCTTGCCGCTGGACCAGCCGGGCAGGTGGTTCAGGCCGAAGAAGTACTGCACGCCGTTCTCGGTGACCTTGAAGTACTCGCCGTTGTCGGTGCCGTTCGTGGCGTCGGTGAGGTTCTCGATCTTCGTGGTCGAGTCGTCCTGTGCCGGGTGGAAGCTCTTGGTCGCGTCGTCGTAGACGATCGGCGAGGACTTCCCGTTCAGCGACAGGGTCAGGATCTGTCCCGCCCAGCACTCGTCGCCGTCGTCCTTCGGCGCTCCGGACGACGAGTCGTCCTTGCACGGCTTGTAGGTCCGCTCGATGAAGTTCTCCGAGGTGGACCAGCCGTCCCCCAGCCAGGACGACTGGTTGTTCGTACCCTCGGTGCGCGCGTCCTGGGTGGAGGAGTCGTAGGACAGCGCGACGTCGGGTGCCGCGCCGCCGATCGCCGGGGGCAGCGAGATCGGGTAACTGTACGTGAAGGAACCGGTGTTGGCGCCCATGGACCAGGTGCCTCCGGACGAGAGGCTGGTCGCCGAGTAGTCGCCCGACGAACCGCTCGTGCCCGAGGTCGCCGCCAGCACCACGAGTGCACCGCCGGCTGAGCGGGTCGCGCCGACCGCCGGGGTGCTCGCTGCGGGCAGGGCCACCTGCGCGGACAGCGGCCCGGCCCCCGGCGTGGTCCGCAACGGCGTCTGCCCCTGGCAACGCGGTAGTCGAGGTGTGGTCAGGGCGCACGCCGGCAGCGACACCAGGTGCAGCCGTGCGGCGAAGTCACCGCCGTAGGCGAACCGGAAGACCGAGGCGTCCACGGAGACGCCGACACTGCCCGCGGCGCCGGCGCTCCGCAGCGAGAACAGCATGCCGTGCACGCCGGCCGCCTGCGCGGTGCGCTGGTCGGCCGTGGCGACCCGCACCTGGGCCGCTGTCGCGGTGGAGTGCGCCGCGGACAGCAGCACCGGCGTCGCCCCCGCGCGAACAGGCCTGCGGGGAGACTCCGTTCGCGTCGCGCCCGCAGGGCCCGGGGCCGATGTGTCCGCCGAAGGAGCGCCGGCCGTAGCCGCGGAGGCGGAGGCGGCGGCCCCGCCCGCCAGGGTCACGGTCGCGCTGGCCGCGCCCGGAAGTGCCGCGTGCCCGGTCGGATCGAACCGCGTGAACCCCTTGGGCGCCGCGGCCTTGTGCGGCTTCGCGTGCGTGAACGGGATCACCACGTCCTTGGCCGCCGCCGGGGCGTGGGGAGGCGGTGCCGGCGCCGGTGAGGCCATGGCGGCGGGCGCGGGTATGAGCATGCCCACCACCAGGACGCCCGCTATCGACAGACCGGCGCCGCGAAGGCGGCCGCCGGCCCGGCTCCTTCGTCTCCACGACCTCGTTGTGCGCGCCATCGTGAACGTCCCTCCCGTTTCCGCCCAGGAGAAACCGAGAGTCGCCCGGGGGTTGTGTAGGCCCTGTGCGTAACCAAGGGGCTGACGGTGCATCACCCTAGGGCTTTCCCCGGGGCGGAATTTGATCTTCCACGACAAGGAAAAGGCAAAGAAAAGGCAGCGGGCTCCACGCAAGGTGAATCCAAGGATGTCAAATGCCCCGAAAATGAACGCAGTTGGCGTTCGGAGAGGTGGACCCGCCCGTCGTCGGCCACACAGAATGACGGCTGCGCGAATCCCGGTCGTGGGATTCCACACGGTCCGCATCTGGACTCAGTTCAAGGGGGGCGCAGCACCGTGAATGTCGACCTGCCGTCACACGATCCACGAAGAGCCGACCGAGCCGTGCGCGGGCGGCGGCCGCTCGCGTCCGCACTCGCAGCCCTGCTGGCGGCCGGCGCGCTCTGCGTCACCACGGCACCGGCGCATGCCTCGGGCCCGGCCGGCCCGTCGGGTACGTCCCCGTCCGCGACGCGGCATGGCGGCACGGACCCGCTCCAGGCCGCACTGGACTCCGCCAGGACCTCCGGCCGGCCCGTGCCGATCGACGCCCTCACCGACACCGCGACCACGGTGGTCGCCAACCCCGACGGCACCTTCACGCGCAGCGAGTCCTCCAGCCCGCAGCGCGTGCGCCAGAACGGCCGGTGGGTGCCGATCGACACCACCCTGGTCCGGCGGCCGGACGGCACCTACGCTCCCAGGGCCGCCACGACGCAGGTCACGTTCTCCGGCGGCGGAAGCGGCGCGCTGGTCACCCTGGCCGACGGCTCCGACGCGGTGGGCTTCTCCTGGCCCGGCACGCTGCCCGCCCCGACCGTGTCCGGGGACACCGCCACGTACCCCGACGTGCTGCCGCAGGTCGACCTCCAGTTGACCGCCGACGCCGCGGGCTACTCCTCGGTGCTGGTCGTCAAGTCCGCGCGGGCCGCCGCCGACCCCGCGCTGCAGCGACTGACTCTGGGGACCACCAGCAGCCCGCGTCTGGCCCTCAGCGGGACGGCTCAGGGCGGCGCGCAGGCCACCGACACCGTCACCGGCCGGACGGTCTTCCACAGCGACACCCCCCTGATGTGGGACAGCACCCCCACCACCGCTGCCGACGCGAGCCGACTCGCCGGCGCGGCCGCGGCCGCCGGCTCCACGAGCGCCCTGCGCGCCCGGGCCGAGCGCAGCGCCTCCGCCGTCCTCGGCGCCCACCGCGCCAGGATCGCGGTCGCGTTCGCCAAGGGCCGGCAGACCCTGACCCTGGACCGGGCCCTGCTCGCCGCCGGCACCACCAAGTACCCGGTCTACGTGGACCCCGAGTGGTCCGGCTCGCCGGGCAAGTCCCAGCTGGACTGGGCGCGGATCTCCGACAACGGCTGGAACGTCTACAACTCCACCGCCACCACGGGCGCCAACAACGCGCGCGCCGGCTGGGACAACAACAACCCGGGCAACGGCGAGCGGGCCCGCACGTACTACGCGATGAACACCGCGGGCATCAAGAGTGCCGTCGTCACCAAGGCCGACCTGTACGTCAACCAGCTCTCGGCGGCGTCGTGCGCGAGCACGCCGGCGGCGGTGTACGGGACGGCGGCAGTCGGCGGATGGAACTCCTCGGGCCTGTCCTGGGGCCACGAACCCACCCGGCAGACCGGGGTGATCGCCACCGCCTCCAGTCACGAGGCCGGCACCTGCCCGACCAAGGCCGGGTCGAAGTCGTACGTGTCGCCGCCGACCCTCGACTTCAACGTCACCAGCAGGATCCAGTCGGCCGCCGCCGGCAAGTGGCCCTACGCGACGTTGCTCGTCGAGGCCGCCAACATGAACGACGCCACCCAGTGGAAGCAGTTGGGCTTCGGGGGCGGCGCCACTCTGTCGGTGACCTACACCTACCGTCCCAAGCTCAAGGACGGCACCGGCGACCCGGCCGTCCACCCGTCGGTGGTCGACATGGGCAAGACGCTGACCACCACGCACACCCCGACCCTGTCCGCCCGCGCCATCGACCCCGACCTCGCCGGCGGCAGCGAGACGCTGCACATCCTGTACGACGTCTTCAACTCCGGCGGGACGCTGGTCTCCTCGGGCTACGGCCCGAGCAGCGGGTACAACGCCAACGGCAGCGACTGGACCACCGGCACCCTGGCCGACGGCACCTACACCTGGAAGGCCACCGCCCAGAACTCCTCCGGGTACTGGGTCAGTTCGACCGGGACGTGGACGGCGACCCAGACCTTCACCGTCGACACCACCGCGCCGCACGCGCCCACCGTCGCCTCCACCCAGTTCCCCGGGAACCAGATCGGCAGCGCCTTCACGGACACCGGCACCTTCGTCGTCGGAAACGACCGCACCAACAACGTCATGGGGTACTTGTTCTCCCTCGACGGCAACCTGAGCAACATCACGTACGCCGCCAACCGCGGTACCGCCTGGACCACCAGCACGGTCCTCAAACCCGGCACGGTCTACTACGCCACCGCGGACAACAAGACCGGCACCGGCACGGCCGTCGTCAACGGCGACGCCGCCCTGGCCTTCCCGCCGGGCACCGTCGGCCCGCACACCTTGTACGCCAAGGCCGTGGACCAGGCCGGCTCCACCTCGCCGCAGACCTCGTACCTCTTCTACGCCGGCGCCAGCACCCCGGCCTACGCCTACGGCGACAAGATGGCCACCGGCTGGAGCGCCACCAACACCGACGGCACCACCACCACCGTGCCGGCGGCAACCATCAGCAGCGCGGGCGGCTATCTGCGCACCCAGGCCAACCTCTCCGGCGTCAACTTCGGTGACGGCGCCCAGGGCATGCTGTCGAACAACACCGCCAACAACACCAAGGTCGCGGTCGGCGACAGCGCGGTCTTCTCCTTCGACATCCCCCAGACCGGCCCCTGGGACATCGGGGCGAGCCTGACCAAGGCCACCGACTACGGCGTCTACAAGCTGACCCTTGACGCCGGTACCCCCAACGCCACCGTGCTGACCAGCGGCTTCGACGCCTACAACGCCGTGGTCAGCACGCAGTACATCGATCTGGGCATCCCCAAGGACAGCACGGGCGCCCTGCAGACCCTCAGCCAGGGCCTGCACACCCTGACCCTCACCCTGACCGGCAAGAACAGCGCCTCGACCGGCTACCAGGCGGGCATCGACACGCTGCGGCTCGGCCCCGCCGCGACCTGCCCGATCAACAGCACCACCGGCTGCCTGAACAACACCGCCGTCAGCACCTACACCGGTGGCACCACTCCCACCGTCAGCAAGGCCGACGCGGACGGCCGCGGCGACAGCCTCAACGCCGCCGACCTGACGGCCGCCGGGTGGGCCGGCGGCCAGAGCGTCACCGTCGACGGCGCCACCGTGAAGCTGCCCGCCTTCGGCAACGGCACCAGCGACAACATGCTCGCCTCCGGCCAGGTCGTCACCGTGCCGTCCACCGGCGTCGTCAACCAGGGCAACGCGGTCGTCTTCCTCGGGTTCGCCACCGCCGGAACCGCCAAGGGCGCCACCGGCACCATCACCTACAGCGATCCCGGCTGCCCGCTGCCGAGCCAGCGGTACACCCTGGACGCCGTCCCCGACTGGATCAGCCCGGTGGCCGGGACCGCCGCCCTGACCGTGGGCCACGAGAACAAGAGCACCAACACCCAGAGCACCGTCAGCGGCGGCCTCTACGCCTTCAGCGTGCCGCTGGACTGCCCCGGCTCGACCGTCAGGGACATCACGCTGCCCCTGTGGTCCAACGGCGTGCAGGGCGGTCAGAACTCCATCCACTTCCTCGGCCTGGGCATCCGCGCCTCGTCAGCCACCGCCACCCGGCACTGGGTCGGCACCTGGTCCGACGCACAGGACAGCGGGCACATCCAGTCCCAGCCGGCCACCGGCTCCGCCGTCGACGCCAGCCTCAACAAGCAGACGGTGCGGATCCCCGTCCATGTGAGCGTCGGGGGCGACAACGACGGCCAGGTCCGCATCCACCTGTCCGACCTGCGCGGCACGCTGCCCGTCAAGTTCGACGCGGCCTCGGTCGCCCTCCAGGACGGCACCTCGGGGGGCGCCACCGCGGCCGCCGCACCACTCCCCCTCACCTTCGGTGCCGGCCAGAGCACATCGACCACGGTGCCGGCGGGCGGCGACGTCACCAGCAACCCGGTCACCCTGCACGTGCCGCAGCAGGCCACCCTGCTCGTCAGCCTTCAGGTGGACGGCGCGCCCGCCAGCCTGGCAGGGCATGCGCTGGCCGGAACCCCGGTCTACGCCAGCGGCACCGACGGCGTGGACCACACCAAGGAGACCGCCGCCACCTCCTACACCCTGACCACCATGACCGGCATCCCGTTCCTGTCCGCCGTCGACGTGAGCACCCCGGTCGGCAACCCGACCGGAGCCGTGGTGCTCTACGGCGACCGCACGATCAACGCCGACACCTCGGGCTCCGACGGCCGCGGGCACCTCAGCGACGCCATCTCCACAGCCCTTGCGGCCGACCCCGACAGCGAGGGCAGCGTCGAGTACGGCGTGCTCAACGCGGGCAGCAGCGCCACGGACGTGGGACCCGGGCTGCTGCCGCCGCCGCTCGGCTCCGCCGAGCCGCTCAGCGCCATGAACCCGCTCGACAGCGCCGCCCTCGCGCAGAGCGGCGTGCGCACCGTCCTGATCTCGAAGGGCACCGACGACCTGCTGAAGTGCACCGGCACGGACGTCAACCAGTGCGCGGTCGCGGTGGAGAGCGGCCTGGTCGCCGAGACCAGCGCGATCAAGTCCTTCTACAACGACGACAGTCTGAACCTGAACGTCCAGACCGGCAGCACCACCGGCCAGATCACGGTCTACGTCGCGACGATCCCGCCGTTCACCGCCACCCATACGGCCACCCAGGAGGCGGCGCGGGAAGCCGTCAACCTCTTCGTCACTGGTGACGGCAGCGGCGCCTACCTCAACGGCGCCGCCGACGGGGTGATCGACTTCGCCGCGGCCGTCTCCACCGCGGGCGACGACGTCTCCGACACCGTCAAGACCGCGGACCTGAGCGGCGGCGCCCCCGACGCGGCCTACACCGCCGACCTGGCGGCGCAGTACCTGTCGGACAGCGCCGATCCGTACATCCCGCAACCCAACTCCGGCGACCCGGGCGGGAGCACCGGCGAGGACGAGTGGAAGCTGACCACCGACGGGTCGGACACCACGGGCCAGAACCCGGCGACGGCCTACGGAGCGGTGACGTTCTCCGCCGACGCACCCGCCAGCCCGACCGCCGACGGCGGTTCGGCCGCTTTCGACGGCAGCACCGGCTATCTGCGCACCACCACCGCCGCCGTGAACACGCTGAACGACTACACGATCTCCCTGTGGGTCAAGCTCAACGACGGCAGCAACACCGTCAACGCCCTCTGCCAGGGAACCACCGCCCACCAGGCCCTGTACATCGGCTACGACAGCGGCAACCAGGGCTGGGCCTTCCAGACCACGACGACCAACGACGACAACGCGCAATGGCCCACCGCCGAGGGCGACTTCGGTTCGGCCGAGCTCAACACGTGGACCCACCTGGTCGCCACGTACACGGCACCCGTGGCGGGCGACGACAGCACAGGCGTGATGACCCTGTACGTCAACGGGTCGCTGATGGGGACCGATGTCAACCTGACTCCGCAGTACGACCCCAACCTGCCGATGACCGTGGGCGCCTGCCGCAACACGGCCGTCTACGGTGAGACGCCCTACACGGCCTTCCCGGGGCAGGTCACGGACGTGCACACCTACGGCTTCGCCATGGCCGCCGACCAGATCGCGGCGATGGACTGAACCCGCCGGCCGCTGCCCCGACCGTCACCTCGGCCTGGGCAGCGGCCACCGAACGGGACAGGCCGCGGTGCGGTGACCTCAGCATGGAGACCGAACGTTCTGCCATTTGTTAACATCGATACCATGAGTCCGAGAACAGAAGGTGGCACCGTCTCCGAGGCGCGCACGCGGCTGCTCGGGACGGCAACCCGGATCTTCTACTCCGAGGGGATCCACTCCGTCGGCATCGACCGGATCGTCGGTGAGGCGCAGGTGACCCGGGCCACGCTGTACCGGCACTTCTCGGGCAAGGAGGAGCTCGTCCTCGCCTACCTCGGACTGGCCGACCAGGGCATCCGTGGGCAGGTCGCGGCCGCCGTGGCCAGTAGCGATTCGGCGGCCGAGCAGGTCCGGGCCGTCGCCAGATCCATCACCGAGGGCATCCGGTCCCCCGGATTCCGCGGATGCGCCTTCCTCAACGCGGTCGCCGAGTACTCCGATGCCTCCCACCCGGTCCACCAGGCCGTCATGGCCCACCGGGACTGGTTCCTGACCACGGTCACGGACCTGCTGGCGCAGACCGGCGACGCACCCGCCGACGCGGCCGGCCGCCACCTCGTCATGCTCCGCGACGGGGCCATGGCGGCTGGTTGCCTCTTCGATCCGAAACTGATCTCCGAGACCTTCCTGGACGGCGTGGAGGGCATCCTCCAGGCCCGCGGCGCCTGAGTTCCCGGGCAGCCGCGGTCCCAGGACGGTCCCGGTCAGTCCGCCCTGTGGCCGCGGCCGAGACGCAGGGCCGAGACGAGGAAGAAGATTCCGCCGAGGACGGCGTAGCCGCCCAGGTTGCCCAGCTTCGGGTCCGACGCGGAGGCGCCCGCCGCGAACGACACTCCGGCCAGCACGGAAATGCCGCCGCTGAGCATCATCGGCCACTGACCCCCCATGGCGCCGTTGCGACGGCTGAGCCCCACGATCAGCTGGACGGCCCCGGAGACGATCGCCCAGGCACCCCACACACGGAGGACCGCCGGTATGCCGGAGACCCCGGCGGCACCCAGGGCGACGGTGGCGATCGCGCTGATCAGGATGTTCGCCTGAAGGCCGCGGATCGGTCCGGTGCCACCGGCCGAGCGCACGTCGACGATGGCCGAGGCGACGTCGAACAGCGGGTAGACGACCAGCAGGGTGATGCCGAGGCCTCCGAGGTGGGACGTGTCGGCGAACAGCACGGCCGCCCAGACGACGGCGAATCCGAACCGCACGAAGTACAGCCGGCGCAGGGACGGCGCGAACCGGCCGGCGGCGGCCGATTCAGCGGGAGGCGAGTCAACGGTGGTCACAAGGATCCCTTCGAGGCGGCGGCGGGGTGAGCGCGGTTCGGCTGGTGCCGCGGCCGGCGTCCTCCCCCACTGAGGCGGGTGCGGCGAGCCGCGGGCCCTCCTCAAGACCGAACGTTCTAGCTCACTCAGGATGACCAGTCCCACCCCGACTGTCAAGACAGAACGTTCTCTCTAGCGACGGCGCCGCGATCTCACGCACAGCCGCGGAGGTGGTGGGCGGGACGAACGAGCCCGAACGAGCCTCAGCCCAGTTCGCGGTCGAGGTTGAAGGCCGCGCTGATCAGTGCGAGATGGGTGAACGCCTGCGGGAAGTTGCCCAGTTGCTCGCCGGCGTGGCTGATCTCCTCGGCGTACAGGCCCAGGTGGTTGGCGTAGGTGAGCATCTTCTCGAATGCCAGCCGGGCGTCGTCGAGCCGCCCGGCCCGGGTCAGCGCCTCGACGTACCAGAACGAGCAGATCGAGAACGTGCCCTCCTCGCCGCCGACACCGTCACGGCTGGCCAGCGGGTCGTAGCGGTGGACGAGCGAGTCCGAGACCAGTTGCTCGGTCAGCGCATCCAGCGTGGACAGCCACTTGGGATCGGTGGGGGCGATGAACTTCGTCATCGGCATCATCAGCACCGCGGCGTCGAGCACGTCGTCGTCCTCGTGCTGCACGAACGCCTGCCGGTGGACGGACCAGCCCTTGTCCATGATGCGGTGGTAGATCGCGTCCCTCTGCCGGCCCCACCGGTTGACGTCGGCGGGCAGGCCGCGGCGCCGCGCGATCCGCATCGCCCGCTCGATCGCCACCCAGCACATCAGCCGCGAGTACAGGAAGTTGCGGCGGCCGCCCCGCGTCTCCCACACGCCCTCGTCCGGGCGGTCCCAGTGCTCGCACACCCAGTCGACCAGGGCGCAGACGGCCTCCCAGTGGTCGCTGGAAATCGGCCGGCCCCACTTGTCGTACAGGTAGATCGAGTCGATCAGCGCCCCGTAGATGTCCAGTTGCAGCTGTTCGGCCGCGCCGTTGCCGACCCGGACCGGAGCCGATCCGCGGTACCCCTCCAGATGGGCGAGTTCGCGCTCCGGCAGGTCGGTGCGGCCGTCGATGCCGTACATGATCTGCAGCGGGCCGGACGGGCCGATCGTGCCCTGCCGGACGCGTTCGGTCAGGAAGCCCATGAACGCTTCGGCCTCACTGGTGAATCCCAGGCGCAGCAGCGCGTAGACGCAGAACGCGGCGTCGCGCACCCACAGGTAGCGGTAGTCCCAGTTGCGGTTGCCGCCGATCCGCTCGGGCAGGCTGGTGGTCGGTGCGGCCACCATCGCGCCGGTCGGCGCGTACGTGAGGAGCTTGAGGGTGAGCGCCGAGCGGTGGACCATCTCGCGCCAGCGGCCGCGATAGCGCGACTGGCCGACCCAGCGCCGCCAGAACGCCACGGTCTCGGTGAACAGGTCCTCGGCCTGGCCCAGCGAGCACATCGGCCGCGGGATCCGCCCGTCGAGGCAGTCCAGCACGAACACCGCGGTCTGTCCCTGGTCGAGGGTGAAGCGCGCGCTCGCGTCCTGCCCGTCGTCCTCCAGGGCGACGGAGGAGGACAGGGCCAGTGACAGCTCGCCGGAATCGAAGAGCACTCCGTTGGCGATCGGCCGGAGGGCGTGCGGGACAGCCCCGTAGCCGAAGCGGGGCGCGATCGCGGCCCTGAACGTCATGGTCCCGCGCACGCACAGGACCCGCCGGATCAGCCGGTGTCCCACGGCCTCCGCCGCCGGGCCGGCGTCCGTGGCCACCGGCATGAAGTCCTGGATCTCGCTGACGCCCTCCTCGGTGAGCATCCGGGTGATCAGGACGTTGGTGTCGGGGAAGTAGAACTGCTTGGTCGTCGCCGGGCCCGTCGCGGCCAGCTCGAACCGGCCGCCCCGGTCGGCGTCCAGGACCGCCCCGAACACGCTCGGGGAGTCGAACGACGGGCAGCAGTACCAGTCGATCGTCCCGTCCGTGCCGACCAGCGCGACCGTGCGCAGGTCGCCGATCAGCCCGTGCTCGGCGATCGGCAGGTAGCGGCAGCCGTCGCGCGCGCTGCCGGGCGCGCCTGCGGACCCCATGTCCACCACTGTAGGCAGGGAGACGGAGGGATTCCTCCGCAGGGAGATCCGGCCGTCGTCGGGCTGACCGCCGTGGCCTGCCCACGGGCGGCCGGCAGGTCACGACCCCCGGGCGGCGGACGTGCGCGCGCCACCGGGTCACCGCACCCGAGGCCCGCCCCCGGGCGAGCGGCGTCCCTCAGCCCTGCACCGTCGGCCTGACGGTGATGTCCCCGATCTCGACGTCGTCGGGTTGCTCGATCGCGAAGGCGATGGCCCGTGCCACCGCGCCGGGATCGAGGGCGAACTCCCGCATCCCCTTCTCGACGGCGGCGCGGGCCTCCGGATCGTCGATCGAGCCGGCCAGTTCGGTGCGCACGTAACCGGGCGAGACGGACGTGGTGCGGATGACACCGTCCGTCGACTCCTGGCGGAGCCCTTCCAGCAGGGTGCGCACCGCGTTCTTCGTGGCCGCGTACACCGCCTGCCCCGGCACGATCTTCAGCCCCGCCGTGGACACGGTGGTCACGAAGTGCCCGCGGCCCTGACTGCGGAAGACGGGCAGGGCCGCGGCGACGCCGTGCAGGACGCCGCGGAGGTTCACGTCGATCATGGCCGACCAGCCGTCCAGGTCGGTGTCCGCCATGGGTCCGATCTTGCTGATGCCGGCGTTGCTCACCAGTACGTCGAGCCGGCCGTGCTCGGTGACCGCCTGCTCCACCAGCCGGTGGAGGTCCTCGCGGCGGGTGACGTCGGTGACGCACACGGACGCTCGGCCACCGCGCTCGCGCATACGGCCGGCCAGCGCGTCGAGCCGCTCCTTGCGGCGGGCGGCGAGGACGACGACCGCGCCGCGTTCGGCCAGAAGCTCGGCGGTGGCGGCGCCGATGCCACTCGCCGCTCCGGTGATCACGACGACCTTGCCGTGGATGCCAGACATCCGGGGCCCCTTCCCTAAGTGGACACGTGTCCGCTTACCACTATACGGACACGTGTCCACTTGCGGCAGAATGGGGATGTGAGCGGTACACAGCAACGTGCGGACGCCGCGGCCAACCGCGAACGGATCGTCGCCGCGGCCAGAGAGGTCGCATCGGGAACGGAGGAGTTCCGGCTGAACGCGGTCGCGAAGCGGGCGGGCGTGGGGCAGGGAACGCTCTACCGGCACTTCCCGACGCGCGACGACCTGCTGGCCGAGGTCTACCGGCAGGACGTCCTGGCGCTGACCGCCCACGCGGACGAGCTCCTCGGGCAGCATCCGCCGGCCGAGGCGCTGGCCCGGTGGCTGGACCGCGTGGCCGACTACGCACGGGTGAAACGCGGGGTCTTCGCGGCGGTGGAGGCAGGCGCCCGCACGCGGCTGGCGGACGACAGCCACGGACCCATAGGACAGGCACTGGCCGCCCTCCTCCATGCGGGTCAGGCAGACGGCACCATCCGCGCCGACGTGGACGCCCCCGGTGTCATCACCCTGATCGGCTACCTGTCCCGGCTCGACGAGGAGGACTGGGAGACCCGGGCACGCCCCCTCTTGGACGTGGTGCTGCACGGCCTCCTCACGCGCGATGCCCCGGTCCGCTCCTTCGGCCGGCAGCCGGGGCCACCGGCCCGTCCAGGAACCGGTCGTGGCACGGCGCCGTCCTGACCGGGCGGGGTCGGCGTGTCAACTCCCGGGCTATCGTGGGTGGATGGGGCTGATCTCGTTCGCTTGACGGGAGATCGGGGACAGATGTCGGTGCCGTCGGGACGCCGGAGACGGGCGCGTGGTGCCCCCGGGGAAGTGACCGTGGAGGATGCCGGTACTGCCCGTGCCGCCGGTGCCGCCGGTGCCGCCAGTGGTTCTGGTGCTGCCCGTGCTACCGGTGCCGTCGGTGCTGCCGGGCAGGGCGGGCCCTGGACATCGGCGCTCTCCGCGGGCGAGCTGACGGCGATCGGCTCGGTGGGGTTCGAGCCGGTGGGCCAGGTGATGGGGACGGCGGTCCTGCGGCTGGGGCGCGCGGGCAGGTACTGGGGCTACCACGACTGCCGGTTTCCCCGGCGGACTCAGCGGACTCCCGCCTCCCCCGGAACCGCCGTCCCGACGGTCCCGGTCGTCGTCTCGGGGGCGGGCGCGGCTTCGGCCACGGTGGTCGAGGTGTTCGACCGGGCCCGGCGGATCGTCCTGGAGCGGGTGTCGGCGGAGTGCCTGGCGGTCGGCGGTCACGGCGTGGTGGCCGCCGCGGTGACCACGGCTCCCCTGGCCGCCCAGCCCGACTGCCTGGAGTTCAAGGTCATCGGGACCGCCGTGCGGGCGCGGGGATCGCGGGTGCGCCTCACCACGCCGTTCACCTCGCACCTCGACGGCCACGGCTTCGCCAAGCTCCTCGCCGCCGGATGGGTTCCGGTCGAACTGCTGGTGGGCATGTCCATCGGCGTGCGGCACGACGACTCCTTCAGCCGGTCGCGGAAACTGTCCTCGCGCAACAGCGAGATCAGCGGCCTGAGCGACCTGGTCCGGGCGGTTCGCGCCGACGCGCGACGTCAGCTGCAACTGCACGGCGCCGAGCGGGGCGGGAACGGGCTGATCCTGGCCGACGGCGGCGCGGTGCGGGTGTGGAAGGAGATCTGCACGCGGTCGACCGGCGGCGACGACGAGCTGTCGTTCCACGACCACCTCGCGGAGACGACGTTGACGGGCAGCACCATCGCCCAGTTCGACGCCCCGCCGCCGAAGAAGAGGACCTTGCAGGTCCTGCCGCTGGGCGCCCGCGGCGGGGAACCACACAGCCGGCCCGCGGCGGCGGCCGGCTCGGACGGTCAGCGCCGACGGCGCGGCGTGCAGGGTGACCGGGGGGCGACATGACCAAGGCAGAGCCGGACGGGAACGATCTGGCCGCCGCCGCGATACGGCGGTTGACGGGGCTCAAGCCGGGCAACCCCCGGGCCATCTTCACCAGCGACCTGTCGGTGAACGAGTTCCTGCTCGTGCGGGAAGCGGGCTTCAGGCCGATCGGCATGGTCCTGGGGAGCTCGATCTACCACGTCGGCCTTCAGGTGGGCCGGTGGAGCAGGAACCAGGAGCTGACCACACTCAGCCAGGCGATGTACCACGCACGCGACTTGGCGATGACCCGGATGGAGGCGGAGGCGGCGGCACTGCGCGCCGACGGCATCGTCGGGGTCCGGCTGACGGTGGAGCCACGGGCGTTCGGCGAGGACGTGGCGGAGTTCCTCGCGATCGGGACAGCGGTCAAGGCCGGCACGCCGCCCCCCGGCGGCGGCCAGTGGCGCAACAGCAAAGGCAGACCGTTCACCTCCGACCTGTCGGGACAGGACTTCTGGACGCTGATCCAGGCCGGCTACGCCCCTCTCGGCATGGTGATGGGCACCTGCGTCTACCACATCGCACACCAGAAGATGAGCGCGGTCCTGCCCAGCCTCGGCAAGAACATCGAGATCGCGCAGTTCACCCAGGCGCTGTACGACGCGCGCGAACTGGCCATGGCGAGGATGCAGGCCGAAGCCGCGGAACTCCACGCGGAAGGGATCGTCGGCGTGCAACTCAACGCCCACAACCACCGCTGGGGCGGCCATACCACCGAGTTCTTCTCCATCGGCACCGCGATCCGCCCGCTGCGAGCCGACCATCACATCCAACGACCCACCATGGTGCTGAGCCTGGACGGATGAGCCCGAGAACGCACCGGCAGCGAGCCCGGCAACACGGCTGGTCCGAACGACGTCGCAGTATGCCTGACCGTCTGTACCAGGACACCCACTTCAACGCCGGTGGTGACGCCAGGGTCTGGATCCTCACCGACGACGTCCCGCAGCTGAGCAAATGCGACGACACCCCAGCTGCGGGTGGCGGGAGACGCTCACGAACCCGTTTCGCTCTCAGTCGATGCTGAACGCCTGATCGACTGTCAGCGTGTCTTCGTACAGGTGCATGCGGACGATCTCGCCGTCTTCCACCACCAGGTGCATCGCCGATGGGGTGGTGAACTCCTTGCCGCTGGATGCGACGGTGTGCGTGAAGATTCCCAGCAGCATCACGTCACCGCCGTCGACGATGATCCGCTCCAGCACGACCTTGCTCTTGCCGTCTACGAAGTGCGGCCACATCGTGGTGAAGTAAGGCGCGACATCCTCTCGGTGGGTACGGCGGCCCGTCCAGGGCAGTTGGTCATTGCCCGGCACGTGCCAGTCGATGTCTTCCGCGAACAGTTCCTGGACGCCGTCCTGGTCCTGCCTGCCGAGGCGCTCCACGAACTGCTCGGCCACGGCCCTTGAGGTCTGCGTGTCTGTTGCCATGGTGCTTGTCCTTGTCTTTGCGTACCGGTGGAGCTCGTTGAGATGTGTGAAGTCCTTCAGCGCCGGTCGACGTCGTCGAGCTGTCCCATCGGGCTCTCCCAATCCTGGAGGTAACCAATGCAGTTACATTGAAGAGCGAGAAAAAGTGCGTCCCGACCGGAGCACACTCAGACGGCCTTCAGCACGTCCCGCAGGATGTCCTCCAGCGTGGTCCTCGCCAACTCCCCGCGCAGCGTTCTCTCGATCTGGTCGTAGACGGCGGTCATGGCCGGCCCTATGCCGTGCCCCACGACGCACTCGGGGTCGGGGGGCGAGCGGTGCAGAGCGAAGATCGGCCCCGCAGCGATCGCGTCATGGACGTCGAGCAAGGTGATCGCCGCGAGGTCCCGGGAGAGCATCCAGCCCGCTCCCGCACCTCGCCGCGATTCAGCCAGGCCGGCCTTCCGCAGGTCGGCCAGCAGGCGTCGTATGACCACGGGGTTGGTGTTGACGCTCGTCGCGATCTGCTCGGAGGTGGCGACCTCGTGACCGCGGCGCTGATACAGCCCAATCCACGTCAGGGCATGCGCCGCAACGGTCATCCTGCTGTTGGCGCTCACCTCGGGCCTCGCCTCCTTGACTCCCTGGCCTGCCATCGACTTGTCGTAACCATAAACGTTACAACAACGTCCCGCAAGTCCCCGTCAGGGCGACGGGAGGCAGGGAAGCGCGCCTGGGGTGCGGGGATGCACCAGGGGCGCCCGTGCCGGTTCACAGGGCGGAGTCGAGCACGGGTGGCCCGGCGTACTGCGAGCCGGCCGGGAACAGGTCGCGCAACTGGGGGCGGTCGCTGTGCAGGTCGCACAGTTCCACGACCGTTCCCGACGGCCCGGCATTGAGCAGCGGTCGCCGGCCGACGGTCGCATGAGGGCCGAAACCCAAGGTCGTCAGTCGCTCGTTCTCCCGGGCGATGTCGTCGACCCAGTAGCCGATGTGGTGCACGCCTCCCCCCGGTGCGGCCGCCAGCGGCGTGCCGGGGATCGCCTCCCACAGTTCGACGGCGAACGGGCCACCCTCGGAGAAGGTCACGTGGCACTCGACCTCGTGGTCGGTGCCCTGCGCGTCGGTCAGCGTCAGCACGCGGACCCGAGTGGGGCGCCAGGACACCCCGAACACCTCGGCGAACTCCTTCTTCCCCTTCTCCAGGTCGTCGACGGCCACTCCGATGTGCCAGATCCTCTGATCCATTTCTCGCTCCCCTTCCTCGGCGGACAGTGCGCCCTCAACGCTACGCCATAAGTGGTCACTGTGTCCGCTTAGCTGTTACGGTCGCAGCATGACCACCTCCAGCCGGGCGATCCGCGCCGACGCGGCACGTAATGTCAGCGCCCTCCTCGCCGCCGCGACGGATGTCTTCAAGGAGCTGGGGGCGGATGCTCCCCTTGACGAGATCCCCAGGCGGGCAGGGGTGGGCCGGGCGACGATGTACCGCCGCTTCCCCACGCGCGAGCACCTGTTCGTCGCCATCCTCCGCTCGCAGGTGGACACCCTCGTCGAGGCCGCCGAAACCCGGATGGCCGCACCGGATCCTTGGCAGGCACTGCTGGAGTGGCTCAGCGCGTACGAGGAGGTCGGCGCCCAGTACCGCGGGATGAACGCCCGCATCAGCGCGGCGGTGCTGGAGGACAGTTCACCCATCGGAGAGCTCTGCACGCCGATGAAGACCGCGTTCGACGTACTGTTCCGGCGAGCCCAGGAGCTTGCGGGAGTGCGCCGCGACGTCTCCTCCGCCGACGTGCTCGCGATCGTCTCTGCGTTGCCGCGCGATCCGGACACGGGCCGGGCGAGAACCACCCATCTCACCGTGGTCCTCGACGGCCTCCGGTCAACCGCGAAGACGGCCGTACCGACCGCATGACGGAACCGCAACCACATCCGGGGCGAGCTGCGGAACCCGGAGCGATCAGGAAGAGGAGAGCCATGGACATCTCCATCATCGGAAGTGGCAGCATCGGTGGCACGCTGGCAGAGCAACTGGCCGGACGCGGCCACACGGTGACGATCGCCAACTCTCGGGGGCCCGCGTCCCTCGCGGAACTCGCGAACCGGACCGGCGCCACCGCGGCCGAGACGGCCGAGGCCGTCGGCCGCGCCCAGGTACTGATCGTCAGCGTGCCGTCGGGCGCACTGCCGGGACTCGGCCGCACGGTCGAAAAGCACCTGCCGGCCGGGGCCGTCGTCATCGACACCAGCAACTACGTGCCCGAGCTTCGGGACCAGCCCATCGCCGCGATCGACGACGGGCTCCCGGAGGGACTGTGGGTCGCGCGGCAGCTCAACCGGCCGATCATCAAAGCCTTGAACACCGTAGGCGCCGCCAGCCTCGCCTCCGGCGGCCGACCTCGGGGGGACTCCCGGCGGATAGCCGCTCCGGTGTCCGGCTCGGACGCGGCCGCCAAGCGGACCGTCATCGCGCTGCTCGACGAGATCGGCTTCGACGGATTCGACGCGGGCGACCTCGACAACTCCTGGCGGCAGGAACCCGGAACCCCGGTCTACACAGCGGATCTTCCGCTGGGTCAGGCGCGCAAGGCCATCGACGAGGCCATGCGGGGCGACACCGCAGCCTGGCGGGAGCGCATACGCAGCACCGCGAAGCGGCAGTAGCGGTCACGACCCGCTCATGCACCCACGCCGCACCCACGCGCAGCGCCGGCTGATGCGCAGCGGCCGTCGCCGGCCTGGCACATCCGCAAGAGCCGAGCGGGGGCCCGTTGCCGGGGAGGCTCGTTGTCGGGCCTCAGCCCCGCTCGAAGGTCGGCGACGTGTTGTGCCAGAGGTCGTCGCCGCTGAAAGGGTTGCCGGCCAGCTGCCCGTGAAAGGTGCGCACGAGGAATTCGACGATTCCGAGGTCGTACCGGATCCAGTTCGGGCCCGACTGCGGCAGGTGCCGGCGGATGACGATCGGCCAGGTGGCCGGATCGCCGACCGGGCTCCAGAAGGCGAAGTCGTCGTTGTGGTTGAAGCCCCACATGAGCAGGCCGCCGGGCTTCAGGTAAGCGGGATCGAGGCCCTCGTTCCCGTCGTCGAACTCGGACGACTCGGCAGAGGTCGGAAAGACACCCGTGCGCGTTCCGATCTCGGAGGCGGCGAGCGGGGGGAAGATGCTGAGGTACCGCGAGATCTCGCCCAGACCGTAGGTCCCGGCCAGCCACAGGTAGTCGGCGGGAAGTGCGCTGCCGTAGCCCTGCTCGATCTCCTCCCGGCTCGGGAGAGGCCACTTCTCCGCCGGCGGCTGGAGGAGCCGCAGCAGTTCTGCCTTCGACGACACGGAAACCCCTCTGACGGGACGGTGAACGCTCGCGCGATGCTACTCAACGGGGATCAACGGGAGGGGCGGGGAACAGCGGTGTCGGGCTGGACGGCGCGGACGATTCCTGCTGAGGGCCGGCGCCGTGCGCGCGGGGCTCGCGGCGCACTCGACGTCCGCCCCTGATCAGCGGTGACGTAACCTGGGCCGCCGCGAGGACCGTTCACCCGAGGAGCCGCCCCATGACGTCCGCCCCCGCTCCGCGCTTCCCGCGCGGCTTCCGGTTCGGCGCCGCCACCGCCGCGTACCAGATCGAGGGCGCCGCCCGCGAGGACGGCCGCGGTGTCAGCATCTGGGACACCTACTCCCACACCCCCGGCGCCACCGCGGAGGGCGCCACCGGCGACGTCGCCTGCGACCACTACCACCGCTACCGGGAGGACGTGGCCCTCCTGCGCGAACTCGGCGCCGACACCTACCGCTTCTCCATCGCCTGGCCGCGGATCGTCCCCGAGGGCACCGGCCGGATCAACCCCGCCGGCCTCGACTTCTACGACCGCCTCGTCGACGAACTCCTCGCCGCCGGCATCGAACCGGCCCCCACGCTCTACCACTGGGACCTGCCCCAGCCCCTGGAGGATCTCGGCGGCTGGCGAGTCCGCGGCACCGCCGAGGCCTTCGCCGAGTACGCGGCCGTCGTCGCCGAACGCCTCGCCGACCGCGCCGGACGCTGGATGACCCTCAACGAGCCGTTCTGCACCGCGTTCGTCGGCCACGCCATCGGCCGCCACGCCCCCGGTACCCGCGAAGGACACGGCGCTCTCGCCGTCGTGCACCACCTGCTCGTCGGACACGGCCTGGCCGTCGACGCCCTCCGCGCCGCCGGCGCCCGCGAGGTCGGCATCGCCCTCAACCCCGACCGGCTCCTGCCCGCCACCGACTCCCCGGCGGACGCCGAAGCGGTGGCGCGCGCCGAGATCCTCCACAACCGCTGCTGGTTCGACCCCCTCTTCCTCGGCCGCTATCCCGAAGGCGAGAAGGAGGTCTGGGGCGACATCAGCGACTTCTCCTTCCGCCGTGACGGCGACCTGCAACTCGCCTCCCGCCCGCTGGACTTCTGCGGCGTCAACTACTACCGGCCCATCACCGTGGCCGACGCCCCCTGGCGCGACGCCGATCCGGCACGGCGGACCGCCGTCGACATCCGGGCCCAGGAGGCATGGGGCGACGACTCCGCCCGCCGCACCACCATGGGCTGGCCCGTGGTCCCCTCCTCCTTCCGCGACCTGCTCGTCGACCTCACCCGCCGCTACCCCGGCCTGCCGCCCCTCGTGATCACCGAGAACGGCTCCGCCGAAGCCGACGTCGCGGAAGCCGACGGCACCGTCCACGACGCCGACCGCGTCGACTACCTCCGCGACCACCTCGACGCCCTCGCCCAAGCGGTCGCCGAAGGCGTCGACGTCCGCGCCTACTACGTCTGGTCCCTGCTCGACAACTTCGAGTGGGCCTTCGGCTACGACCGCCGCTTCGGCATCGTCCGCGTCGACTACGACACGCTCCAGCGCACTCCCAAGGACAGCTACCGCTGGTACCGGGACTTCATCGCGGCGGAACGGGCCGCTCACACCGACCGCCACCCCATCTGAGCCGTGCCGTGAACGGGCCCGCGGGCTTGGCACGTGCAGGCCCGCGGGCGGATCGGTAGCCGGCCCAGCCGCCGAGAAGGAAGGACGGCCGCCGACCGTCGCCGGCCGGCCGGCCGTCGAACTGACACAGACCGGTTCGGCCGGCTCCCTCACGCTCGACGTCGTGACGACCGGACCCGCCGTCGTGGTCGAGGCCGTGCAGAAGGCGGACGGCGCCCCGACCACCACCACGACGTTCGCTGAACTGGGCCGACCCGTGCATCCCAAGGCCCCCGCCGACGCCCTCTGACGAGCCCGGACGACGCAGGACCGGCACTCGGACGTCGCTCCGATCCTGGATTCTGGAATGGCACGTATGGAAACATCTGGCCGCACAAGCTGTCGGAGCAGCAGAGGTAGGGAATGGACGGGAGCGCGTTCGGGCAGTTGCTGCGGGCGGCGCGGCAGCGCACCCTGCACACACTGGAAAGCCTCGCCGAGGCATCCGGTGTGAGCGTGCGCGCCATCAGCGACATGGAACGGGGAAAGAGCCTGCCGCGCCAGGCGACTCTCGGCGACCTGATGGACGCGCTGGAACTCGACGAGGACGAGCGGCGGCGGCTCGTGCAGGCGTCGGCTCGGCGCACCTCGCAGGTCCCGCAGCAGCTGCCGCCCGACCTGGCGGCTTTCCGCGGCCGCGAGGACGTGCTGAAGTCCGTCCACGCGTACACCGACCAGGGCGCCGCGAACGGTGGCCACGTCGTGATCTCCGCCATCGGCGGCATGGCCGGTGTCGGCAAGACGGCACTCGCCGTCCACTGGGCGCACCGGGTCGCCGACCGGTTCCCCCACGGCCAGCTGTATGTGAACCTGCGGGGATTCGAGCATCCGGGCCAGCCGCTCGATCCGGGTGAGGCCCTCGGAGGGTTCCTGCGGGCCCTGGGGGTTCCCAGCAGCGACATCCCGGCCGGCACCGACGACCGCAGCGCTCTGTTCCGCGAGCGGACCGCCTCCTCCCGGCTGATCGTCGTCCTGGACAACGCGCAGACCGCGGAGCAGGTGAGGCCCCTGCTGCCGGCTTCCAAGGGGTGCCTGACCATCGTCACCTCGCGCAACCAGCTCTCCGGCCTGGCCGCGACCGAAGGCGCCTCACTCGTCAGCCTGGACGTGCGGACCGAGGCCGAGGCTCTCGCCGCGCTGGCCGCGAGGATCGGTGACGAGCGCTGCGGCAGCGAGCCCGAGAGCGCCGCCGACCTGGTCGCGCTGTGCGGATACCTGCCGCTGGCGATCGCCGTCGTCGGCGTCCAGCTCGCCGCGGAAGCCCGGATGCCGCTGCGCGCCGCCGTCCGTGAACTGCGGCAGGCCCAGCCTCGGCTGGACGCGCTCGCGTCCCAGGACCAGCGGGTCGACGTCCGCGCGGTCTTCTCACGCTCGTACCGGGCGCTCACGCCGGGGACCGCGCGGTTCTTCCGGCACCTGGCCCTCCACCCGGGGCCGGCCGTGTCCGCCGAGGCCGCGGCGTCCCTCGCGGACGTCGGCCTGCCGCAGGCCCGACGGCACTTGCGTGAACTCACCTCGGCCAGTCTCCTGTCCCGGGACGCGCACGGCCGCTACGTGCTGCACGATCTGGTCCGCGCGTACGGCACCGAACTCGTCGGCCAGGAGGCCGACGACCGCCTCGCCGCCGAGGCCCGCCTGCTGGACTACCTCCGGCACAACGCCTGCACCGTCAACCGGTTCATCGCGCAGGACCCGTACCAGCTTCCCCGCGATCCGTTGCCGGGAGTGGTGCACGTGGCGATGGACAGCCGCGAGGAGGGGCTCGCCTGGTACCGCCAGGAGGAAGCGACGGCTGTGGCGGCCCTGCGCTCGATGGACAGCCCGGAGCTGATTCGCCACCGCATCGACGTCACGCTCGAATGGGTGAGCTACACCATGGTCGCGGGCCGATGGTCGGAGGAGATCACCGTCACGCGCATGGCGCTCGACTCCTCTCTCGTGCTCGACGACCCCGTCGCCATCGTCAGGAGTTGCCACAACCTGGCCCGCGCGCTGGTCGAGACGGGACGTCCTGACGAGGCCGACGAGCCGCTCGATCTGATGACGCGGCACCTGCACCGGCTGGTTCCGGAGCAACAGGCGCGTGCTGAGCGGAACCTGGCCTGGTTCCGGACTCGCCAGGGCCGCCACGGCGAGTCCCTTCTGCACACGCGCCGGGCCCTGGCCCTCGCCGAAGCGCTCGGGAACCGCGAGGAGATCGGGCGTGTTCTCACGCACCAGAGCTGGTGCCTTGCCCTGCTCGGCCACTACGACGAGGCCATGGCCCGGTCCGAGGAGACGCTGTCCGTCCTCCGCGAGGTCGGGGACCAGCGCAACGAGGCGGCGGTCTGGGACACCATCGGCTACGTGCGGCAGCGCATGGGCGAGCTGGACGGTGCTGTCGTCGGCTACCGGAAGGCGCTGGGCATCTTCGAGGAGCTCCAGGACGACTACATGCGGGCCGAGGTGCTGGACAACCTGGCGTCCGCCCACCTGGAACTCGGGGAGACCGGACACGCCAGGGCGAGCTGGACACGGGCCGCCGACCTGTTCGACACCCTCCGTGTCGCGCGCGCCGCCGAGATGCGCGCCAAGGCGGAGGCGCTGCCGCGCGATGACGCCCCGTGACATCGGGCGTGGCCGCAGGGCGAGTTCGCCGGCACGGGTCAGGCGCGGCCGTGGACCTTCTGGGAGCGGCGTGAGAGCGAGTCGAGGATGACGGCGCCGAGCAGGACCCCGCCGGTGACCATGTACTGCACGGCGGTCTGCAGGCCGATCAGGACCATGCCGGACGCGATCGACTGGATGACGAGGATGCCCAGTAGCGCCGACCAGGTGGTGCCGCGCCCGCCGAAGAGGCTGACGCCGCCGATGATGGCGGCGGCGATCGCGTTGATCAGCAGGGTGGTGGAGCCCGACGTCTGTCCCACCGAGGCGACGCGCGACGTCAGGAACAGGCCGCCGATCGCGGCCAGGGTCCCGGACATCGCGAAGGCGGAGACACGGGTCCAGACCACGTTGATACCCGAGCGGCGGGCGGCTTCGGCGTCTCCGCCGATGGCGAGGATCCGCCTGCCGTAGGTGGTGCGCCGCAGGACGAAGTCCAGGCCGACGACGAACGCGAGGAAGACCAGGAGGGCGAGGGGCACGCCCCTGAAGTCCTCCAGGACCCATGCGGCCGCGAACGAGGGGACCGCGATGCCGGCGGTGCGCTCGGCGATCTCCCACATCGGCAGGGCGGCCATGCCGGCACGAGTGCGCGCGCGGTTGTCCCGGTAGGTCATGACGAAGTAGATGCCCGTGCCCAGCGCCGCCAGGCCGTAGGCGAGCACCGCGCTGTGGAGGTAGCGGCCGCTGAGCTCGGCGACCAGACCGTGGTTGCCGAGGTCGATGGTCCCGCTGGCTCCCAGCACGTAGAGCATCAGGCCGTTCCACGCCAGCAGCCCCGCCAGGGTGACGACGAACGCCGGGACGCCGACGCGCGCGAAGAGGAACCCCTGAAGGCTGCCGATGGCGGCCCCGGTGAGCAGGGCCGAGACGATGGCGAGCCATTCGGGCACGCCGTGGTTGACGTACATCACCGCGAAGATCGCCGCCGTGAGTCCGCTGACGGAACCGACCGACAGGTCCACCTCGCCCAGGAGCAGGACGAACACGATGCCGACGGCGACCAGGCCGGGGCCGACGATGTCCACGCAGATGTCCGAGAGGTTGCGCGGGGACAGGAAGTTGTGGTTCAGGCTCTGGAAGACGATCCACGTCACGAGCAGGGAGACGACGACGGGGAGCGCGCCGAGTCTGCCGCTGCGCAGCCGGTCGCGCAGCGAGCGGAGGCCGCGGCGCAGCCCCGGCCGGCCGGGATCGCCCGGGCCGCCGCCCCGTCGGACGGCGGCCCGGGTGGCCTCGGCCGGGCGACCGGCCGCCTTGGCGCCCCCGGCGTCCCCGGGGGCGTCCGCGCCTTTCACAGCATGTCCTCCCAAGGCTTGGTCGTGCGCTGCGTCACGGCGTTGTCGGTGGCGCCGGTGATGGAGGAGACGATCTGCTCGTGCGTCGTGGAGGGCACGTCGAAGAAGCCGTTGTTGCGGCCGTGCCGCAGCACCGCGGCCTGGTCGGCGACGGCCTTGACGTCACCGAGGTTGTGGCTGATCAGCATGATCGCGGTGCCGCGGTCCCGGAGACGGTCGATCAGGTCGAGGAACTGCGCGGTCTGCTCGATCCCCAGGGCGGCGGTGGGCTCGTCGAGGACGAGCAGTTCAGGACGGCTGAGGATGGCGCGGCCGATGGCCACCGACTGGCGCTGTCCCGCGGAGAGCGTGGCGACGGGGACCCGCACGCTGGGCGGGTGCTTGGCCAGGATCGCCAGCGGTTCCAGTTCGAGGGCCCGGCGTTCCATCGCGATCTCGTCCAGGACGCCCGCCCGGGTGATCTCGTGGCCGAGGAAGAGGTTGCCCACCACGTCGAGGTTCTCGCACAGCGCGAGGTCCTGGTACACGCCGGCGATGCCCAGCTCCTGGGCGTCGCGGGGGCGCTGGATCCGTACCGGCCGCCCTCGCCACTCGATGACGCCCGCGTCGGCGGGCCCCACTCCGGTGATCGCTTTGAGCAGCGTGGACTTGCCCGCGCCGTTGTCGCCGACGAGCGCGACGACCTGGCCGGCGTGGATCTCCAGCTCGATGTCGGTGAGCGCCTGGACGGCCCCGAAACGCTTGCAGATTCCGTGCAGGGCCAGCACGGGTGCGCCTGACACGTGAATCACCTCCCGCCGGTCACCGACTCGCCTTACGTCGCCTGGCCGTGCCCCCGTCGGCACGCGGCGCACCCGCGCGGTTCAGCCGGTGAGTCCGGCGTCCCGGCAGGCGGACAGGTACGTCGGTGTGCATATCTGCTGGACCGTGTAGACACCCGCGTCCACGATGGTCTGCTTGACGTTGCTCCGGTTCACCGCGACCGGAGTGCCCAGATAGGCCGGTATGTCCTTGTCGGTGCCGTTGCTGATCCGCTGCTTGGCGATGGCGTCGATCGACGTGCCGCGGGCCAGGGCCACGGCCATCCCGGCGGCCGCGTCGGCCTCGGCCGAGAAGGACTTGTGGACCGTGACGGCCTGCTCACCGCCGACGACGCGCCGCACCGCGGCCAGGTCGGCGTCCTGGCCGGTGACGGGGGGCTGCGGCCTGACGTCCTCGGCCTTCAGCGCGGTGACGATGCCGGTCGCGAGGCCGTCGTTGGCCGAGTAGACGCCGTCGAACCCGTGCGGGCCCAGCTTGGCGACCGCGGCGAGCGTGTTGGTGAACGCGTTCTGCGGGATCCACCCGGTGGTGTTGTACGAGGCGACGATCCGCGCTTTGCCCTGGAACACCGACAGCGCGCCCTTCCGCAGGGCTTTGGCGTTCGGGTCGGTGGGTTCGCCGTTCATCATGACGATCCGGGGCTGGCGCGCGCCGTGTCCGAGAGACGCCAGCAGTCCCTGGGCCTGCAGCCGCCCGATCGCCACGGAGTCGTAGCCGGAGTAGGCCGACAGCGGACCGTCGGCGAGGCGGTCGTAGGAGACCACCGGTACGCCGCTCTGCCGGGCCTGCCTGACCGAGGGGGCCAGGGCCCTGCTCTCGACCGGGGCCAGGATGAGCGCCCGCACACCGTTGGCGATCATGGAGTTCACCTGCGACTGCTGAATGGCGACGTCGCCCGAGGCGTTGGCGTACCGCACCGTGCAGGTGCGGCACAGTTGCCTGATGCGCTGTTCGATCAGCGGCTTGTCGGACCTCGTCCAGCGCGGCGTGTGCGTGTCGGGCAGCAGCACGCCGATGGTGAGGCCTCCGCCGGCAGGGGTCCCGCGGTGGGCCACCGCGGCCGTGCCGTGCGGGGCGAACACGACGACCAGGCTCGCCACCAGGGCGGCGACCAGTCCGCGGCTCCGTCCGCTCCTCGTCATCGCCACGACGCTTCCCTGCCCGTCCCGGTGCCGTCGCGCTGGGGCGGGAGTTCGATCTCGCCCCACACCTGTTTGCCGCCGCTGACCGGCACCGAGCCCCAGGCGGCGCAGACGGCCTCCACCAGGAGGATGCCGCGGCCCCCGGTGGCCTCCCAGTCGATCCCCGTGGGCTTGACGGGGGCACGGGGCGAGGAGTCGCTGACCGCGACCCGCATCCGTTCCCCGGCGAGCATGAGGTTCAGGTGGACCTCGCCGCTGGTGTGCGTCATGGCGTTGGTGACCAGTTCGGAGACGACCAGGAGGATCGCGTCCGTCTCCCGCGTCTCGTGCCAGGACCGCAGGGTGCGCGCGGTGAAACGGCGGGCGTGCATCACGGCGTCCGGCAGCCGCCACACCGACCAGCTCGCCCGCCGCGGCCGGACGGGCAGCCCGTCGTAGCGCAGCAGCAGAAGGGCCACGTCGTCCTCGCGCCGCTCGGTGGTGCCGAGCAGTTCGTCGGCGGTCCGGTCGGCCGCGGCCGGATCGGCGGCCGCCAGCACCCGGCGCACCCGCTGCACGCCTTCCTCCAGGTGGAGCTTCGAGGATTCGACCAGACCGTCGGTGAACAGGGCCAGGACGCTCCCCGGGGTCATACCGAGATTGGTCATCGGGAAGTCGGCGTCCGCGATGACGCCGAGGGGCGGCCCGCCCTCGGCCTCGACCTCGCGCGTGCCGCCGTCCGGCGCCCGCAGCACCGGCTGCGGGTGGCCGGCCCGGACCACCCAGGCGTCGCCGTCCTCGACGTCGAGGGCGACGTAGCAGCAGGTGGCGAAGGCCTCGGTGTCGAGACCGATGAGCAGGCGGTTCGCGTGGGACATCACCACGTCCGGCGGGTGTCCCTCCACGGCGTAGGCACGGATCCCGGTACGGATCTGGCCCATGATCGTGGCGGCCTCCGCACTGTGGCCCTGCACGTCGCCGATGACCAGGGCGACGGACCTGTCGGACACCGGGATCACGTCGTACCAGTCGCCGCCCACGGCGAGCCCCGTCGTCGCCGGCAGGTACCGGGCGACCGCCGTGCCGCCGGGCAGGACCGGAAGGGTGCGGGGCAGCAGGCTCCGCTGCAGTATCGAGGTGAACTCGTTCTCGGCGTCGTGGGAACGGGCACGGGCCAGCGCGTGCCCGACCAGTCCCGCGGCGGAGGTCAGGAGCGCGCGTTCCCCGCCGCTGAACTCGTGCGGCTCGTCCCAGCCCAGCAGGCAGACTCCGGCCATCCGCCCGTCGGCGGGGAGCGGCAGGACCGCCAGCCCTCCCCGCCCGGCCTCGGCAAGTCCGGGCTCCAGGCCGGTGCTGGACGCCCACAGGCGGGTGCGGCCCTGGGTCAGCACGCCGTGCAGGGTGGGCAGGTCGCCCGGCGACGTGTCGGGCCACTCCGAGTGCCACTGCGAGCGCCAGGTCCCCCACACCGCGGGCCCTTGGGGCTCCATTTCGGTGACCACCAGCCGCCCGGCGTGCAACTCGGCGAGGACCAGGGTGTCGGCTCCCAGAGGGTCCCGCAGTGCGGTCACCACGGCATGGCTGACGTCGCGGACCGTCGCCGACGCCGCGAGGGCGACGGAGAGCTTGGGGACCCCGGACGCCTCGGCCCCGGCCGGCCGCAGATGCGACGCCTCCGCGATCACCCCCAGCAGCCGGCAGGTCCTTCCCGCGTCGTCGGTCAGCACCCGGCACCGCAGACGCAGCAGGCGGAGCCCGCCGCCGGGCCGGCGCACCCGGAAGTCCAGGTCCTGGCTCCCGTGCCGGCTCGCGCTCGGCTCGAGAACCGACATCAGGGCGGGAAGATCCTCCAGGACGGTCTGGGCCAGCACGGTCTCCACGCGCCCGTCGAAGCGCTCCTCCCGCAGGCCCAGGAGGTCCAGCGCCTGCCGGTCCGCCTCGATCCGCCCCGTGACCGGCGACAGGGTGAACGAGCCCATGCGCCCGAGGTCCAGCAAGGGGCCGTCCGGCCGCGCGCCCGGCTCGGGGACGGCGGCGGTTTCCGTGTCGGTGCCGGTGCCGGTGCCGGGAACGGCGGCGGCGGCGGCGGCGAAGGTTTCGGTGTCGCCGAACGCACGCTCGGTCTCCATCCTCGCGGCGACCTGGTCGGCGTACAGCTCGAGAAAGGTGCGCCGCTCGATGTCGGCCCCGTCGGCTCCGCCGGCCGCGTCTGCTCCCCGTGCTCCCTGTGCTCCGTCGGCTCCGTCGGCTGAGTCCCGGCCTGCCGCTCTGACGACCAGGCATCCCAGGAGCGTGTCACCGGCGGCCAGCGGCACGGCTCCCAGCCACTCGCCCACGGCCCCCGGGGTGTCCGCGGAGCCGGACGCCCCGGCGGTCCTCGAGTCCAGGACCGCAGGACCGCCGGCCTGGGCGGTGGCGGGCCACACGAGCCGACCGGTGCGAAAGGCCTCGGCCACTGCCGAGCGGCCGGACGTCGGGTAGCTGGCCGGAAAACCGGCGCCGTCCCCCGGCTCCTCCTCCACCGCCTCGCTCAGGCGCAGCTGCCCGGACTGGCCGTCCGGCACATAGACGGCGGCTGCGGCCGCCCCTCTGAAGACCATGCCCTCCTCCGCCGTACTTCCCGGTGTCCCCTGCAGCCGTCGGACGATGGTGCGCCAGGTCCCGCGGTCCTCCTGAGCGCCGGGGCCACTGGCTCTCGTAGCACTGGATCGGCTGACAGTTCCGACACCGACAAACACATTAGATACCCTATTGTCCGCAAATGTCTCCCACTCCGCGCTGAGGGCCACGGAGGTGATCATGTCGCTGAGGCGAGCGGGTCGCAGCCGGCCGGCGCCGGTGAGCCGGCGGGTCCGGCCGGCGTGCCTCCCGGGCCGGGGGCCTCGTGTCACCGCGTGGGCAGGGGGCCTCGCGGGTCGGGTCCCTCCCAGTACTCGGGGCCGAGGGTGTCCTTCAGCAGGGCGTACATCCTCTTTCTGAAGTGGGCGGTCACCAGCCACGGGCGGGTGAAGATGCGGAGCTCCGCGACTTCGCCCTCGTCGTCGAGCGTGAACACCTCGACGAGTTGCTGCACATGGCGGTCCACGTACTCGTCGATCACCACCGCGAACCCCGCTCGGCCCTCGATGCCGAGAACGGCACGAACCTTGAGGTCGGTGAAACTCCGCGCCGCCGCTTCGAGGACGGGCCCGACGACGGCCTTCCCCGTCGGCTCCTCGCTCAGGATCGGGGAGTACAGGATGACGTCCTGCGCCAGCGGCGGGACGGCCGGATGGTCGACCCATACCGGTACCGGCCCCTCGGGCACGTACGGTCCGGCCCCGAGGTCCGGGTCCGCGAGAGCGGGGTCCAGCTTCGCGATGTCCTCGCGCAGCGCGGCCATGAACGGCCACGGCCGGCCGTAGACGTCGATCGTGGCGATCAGACCCGCGGCGTTGTACCGGGCCAGCGCGACGATCTCCGCCGATCGCCCGTCGGGGCCGGCGCTGTGGACGACCCCCTCCACCTCGTCCCCCTTCAGCCGGGCCGTGGCCTCCGGCCCGGCGAGCGCCCGATGATAGGTACCGAGAGCGGCCGACACCGCGTCGCGACCGGTGATGCGCGGTGCGGCCAGCGGAGTCGCGAGCGAGACGTCCTCGGCGAGCGCCGTCGGCGCCTGTCCGGACAGTGCGGCGGTCAGCTGATCCGGCATCGCATGCTCCTCGTGGTCGCGATCAGGGGCGGCCAGGGCGCTTCGGGGAAGGCCCTGGCGCGGGATCAGAACGCTTCCATCATGACCATGGAGAGCGGCACGGCGCCTGCCGGAAGGCTCCGGCACCGTGCCGCCGTCGCCGCGGGGTGGTCCGGGTCCGGTCCGGTCGGCGCGCGGTGAACCTGCGTCGTTCCGGCCGGACGGTCGTCGTCCGGAGGTAGCCTGGGCGGGCTGCTCCGAGCAGGCCCTGATGCCACGGCGCGGGGTCCGGCGAGGTCGGCGGGCACACGGTTGGGAGCCAGGATGCCGGAATCCCCGGACGGGGAGCGCGCCCCGCGGAGCACGTTCATGCTGATCTTTCGCGGGGGCGCCGTCTCGCAGCACGATCTGTCACCGTCGGATCTTCAGGCCCACGTCGAGAAGTGGCACCGCTGGTCCGACGCGCTGGCCCGGCAGGGCCGGCGCACCACCGGGACCGCGCTCGGCGCCCCGGGCGCCGCGGTCCGGGGCCGCGACCGCGTGGTGACCGACGGCCCCTACGCGGAGTCGAAGGACCTGGTGACCGGCAGCATGCTCTTCGAGGCCGACTCCCTGGAAGACGCCGTCGATGTGGCGCGGACGTGCCCGACGTACGAGTTCGGCGGATCGGTCGAGGTGCGGCCGGTCCAGGATCCGCGGACCTGAGGATGGTGGACGGAGCCCCGGCCGCGGCGTCGTCCGCGGAGCTGGTCGAGGACCTGTTCCGGAAGGAGTACGCGCACCTCGTCAGCGCGCTGACCAGGTTCCTGGGTCCGTCCCACATCCCGCTCGCCGAGGACGTCGTCCACGATGCGCTGGTCAGCGCCATGCACGCCTGGCGTTTCGGGGTGCCCGAGGACCCGAAGGCGTGGCTCGTGCGCGTGGCCCACAACCGGGCGGTCGACATCATCCGCCGCGAACGGCGCCACCGCTCGTTCCTGCCCGAGCTGGCGACGATGACGGCGCTGACCGCCTCGATCGAGGCGGCACTGGCCCCTGCCGCGGAGAGCGCCCACCAGCTGGCGATGATGTTCGCGGTGTGCGACCCCCGCCTGAACCGCGAGACGCACGTGACCATGATCCTGCGGTGGCTGTGCGGTCTGTCGCCCAAGGAGATCGGCCGGGCGTTCCTGGTCGACACCCCGACCATCGACCGGCGGCTGCACCGGGGCCGCGGCCGGCTGCGTCAGCTGGGCCGGTTGCCCGACGTGGCGGACCTGCCCGACATCGACACCCGGCGGGACTCCGTCTTGCACGCGCTGTACCTGCTGTTCAACGAGGGCTACCACGGCAGCGACCCGGACGACCCGGTGCGTCCGTTCCTGTGCGAGGACGCGCTGCGTCTGACCGAGCTGCTGCTGGGCGCCGAAGCGACGGCGCGGCCGGAGGTGCACGCCCTGGCCGCCTTGTTCTGCTTCGGCGCCGCGCGGCTGCCGACGCGCCTGGACGAGGACGGTGTGTTCGTGCCCCTGGAGGACCAGGACCGCGGCCGGTGGGACCCGGCCCGCATCGAGCGCGGTCTGGTGCACCTGGCCCGCTCGGCCGCCGGGGACCACCTGTCCCCCTGGCACCTGGAGGCCGGCATCGCCTGCGAGCACGCGATCGCGCCGTCGGTCCGCGCGACCGACTGGGACCGGATCGCCGGCTTCTACCAGCTCCTCGCCGAGCAGGCCTGGAGCCCGGTCGTGGCGCTGAACCGCGGGCTGGCCCTGGCCGAGCGGGACGGCGTCGACGCCGGCCGCCGCGAGCTCATCGCCCTGGCCGGGGAGCCGAAGCTGTCCCGTTACCCCTTCTACTGGGCGGCCCGCGCCGACCTGGAACGGCGGGCCGGCTGCCACGCCGCCGCCCGGGAGAACTACGCGCGCGCCGTCGCGCTGTCCCGGAGCCCGGCCGAGCGCGTGTCCTTCGAGCGGCGGATCGCGAGCCTGGAAATCTCCTAGGGCGTGTCCGGTTCCGGCGCCCGCCGTTCGTCGTCCTGGTGAAGGCACCAGCCAGGAGGAGAACATGAACGCTCTACTCGACGCCGCCGTCGCCGCGCACGGCGGCCTGAACCGCTGGAACCAGGTCACGTCGATCACCGTCGACGCCTCCGTCACGGGGGCCCTGTGGTCGCTGAAGGGCCAGGACGACGCGCTCAAGGACGTGCGCCTCGACGTGGACACCACCCGGGAGCGGCTGACGATCGACTTCCCCGGCCAGGACAGGCAGGCGGTCTTCGAGCCCCGCCGAGTCGTCCTGCAACGCCGTGACGGCACGCTCATCGACACGCGCGACGACCCGGAGACGTCGTTCGGGGGCCATCAGCTCCAGACCCCGTGGGACGACATCCATCTCGCCTACTTCGCCGGGGAAGCACTGTGGACGTACCTGAACACGCCGTTCCTCTACACCCTTCCGGGCTTCACCACCGAGGAGATCGCCCCCGTGGAGGCCGACGGTGAAACGTGGCGGCGGCTCCTCGTGACGTTCCCCGACCACATCAGGAGCCACACCCGCCGGCAGATCTCCTGCTTCGGCCCGGACGGACTGCTGCGCCGCCACGACTTCACGGTCGACGTCCTCGGCGGGGCGACGGGGCTGCTCTACGCCACCGGCTACCGCGACGTCGACGGCATCGTCATCCCCACCACGCGACGCGGCTACGCCTGGCAGGGCGACTACGAGCGCGTCCCGGAGCCGCTGCTGGTCGCCATCGACATGGGCGACATCACCGTCCGGCGACCTCGGGCGGCCGGCTGACGGCCCTTCCGTTCCGGGCCGCGACGGGGGGTGGGGCAGGGCAACGCGTCACGGGGGGCGGTCACGGAGGGCGGTCACGGGGGGCGGCCCGAACGGCGCGAAACCGCTCTTTCGGTCGGTACGGAGGGTGAACTAGCGTAAGCCTGGGGTTAGTTGCCTATGGCATCTAGTGCTGAGGGCACCTACCTCGTACGCCTCGGGTACCGCTTCGGCACCTTCCGTACCGCCTCGGAGGAGAGTTTCACCCATGGCCAGCGCCTTACAGCCGTCCACGTCCGCCCCCCTCACCGTTCCCGCGGCCCGCGGGGCCTGCCCCTTCGATCCACCGCCGGCCTACGAACAGGCCCGCGGGGAACGGGCGCTGGTCCGCGTCCGGCTGTGGGACGGCTCGCCCTGCTGGATGGCCACCCGCCACGCCGACATCCGCACGGTCCTGCGCGACCGGGGTTTCAGCGCCGACGCGACCCGGCCGGGCTTCCCGTTCCTCTCCGCGGGCCGGCAGGCCCTGACCCTGGACCGCCCCACGTTCATCCGCATGGACGACCCCGGCCACGCCCGGCTGCGGAGGATGCTCACCGCCGACTTCATGATCCGCAAGGTGGCCGCGCTGCGCCCGGCGGTGCGCGCGCTGGCCGACGACCTGCTCGACCGGATGACGGCCCGCCCGGAGCGCACCGCCGACCTGGTCGCGGACTTCGCGCTGCCCCTGCCGTCGGTCGTCATCTGCCTGCTGCTGGGCGTCCCCTACTCCGAGCACGCGTTCTTCCAGCGGTGCAGCAGCACCATGCTGCGGACCGACGCGACACCGGAGGAGGTGAGCACCGCCCAGAGCGAGCTGCTGGAGTTCCTGGCCGGGCTGGCGGCCGCCAAGCGGTCCGCGCCGGACGACGGGATCATCAGCCGGCTGGTGGCCCGGGACGAGCTCGACGACGACGAGATCGCGTCGATGGGCCGGCTGCTGCTGGTGGCCGGGCACGAGACCACGGCCAACATGACGTCGCTGTCGGTGCTGGCGCTGCTGCGTGATCCGCGGCAGGCCGGGCAGCTGCGGCGGGCGGCCCGTCAGGACGAGGCGGGCGACCCGGCGGCGCTGGACACGGCCGTCGAGGAGCTGCTGCGCTACCTGACCGTCGTCCACAGCGGGCTGGCCCGCGTCGCCCTGGAGGACGTGGAGGTCGGCGGCACGCTGGTACGGGCCGGCGAGGGGGTGCTGTGCATGCTCGGGGCGGGCAACCGGGACGAGCACGCCTTCCCCGAGAGCGGCCTCCTGGACCTCGAACGGCCGGATGCCCGGCGGCACTTGGCCTTCGGCTTCGGCGTCCACCAGTGCCTGGGCCAACCGCTGGCCCGGCTGGAGCTGCGGGTCGCGCTTCCGGCGGTGCTGGACCGGCTGCCGGACCTGCGGCTGGCCGTCCCCTTCGAGGACCTGCGGTTCCGGCACGAGATGGCCGTCTACGGCGTCCACGAGCTGCCGGTGGCCTGGTGACGGCCGGCCGACCCGCCGCCCCCGGGTCCGCCGCAGCGACCCGCCCGGACCCCGCCCTGCGGGTGGGCGTCGACCAGGACCGGTGCTGCGGCTCGGGGATGTGCGTGCTCAACGCTCCCGGGGTCTTCGACCAGCGCGACGAGGACGGCATCGTGGTGCTGCTCGACGCGCGGCCTCCCGAAGGGCGTCGGCGTGAGGTCCGCGACGCCGAGTCCGGCTGCCCGTCCCAGGCGATCGAGGTGACCGAGGAGTAGCGGCCGGCGGTGACCGCGGGCGGGGGTGCCCGCGGTCACCGGCGGCCGAGGACCGCCTGGTGCGGTGCCTGGGCTGAGCGCGCTCAGGCCAGGGCGAACTTCTGGGCGGCGGAGCCGTTGCAGTCCCAGATCTGCAGCCGCGTGCCGTTGGCGGTGCCGCCCGACGGCGAGTCGATGCACCGGCCCGAGGTCGGGTTGGTCATCGATCCGTCGGCGTTGGCGACCCAGTTCTGGTAGCCACCGCCGTTGCACGTGGCGAGCTGGAGCGGCGTGCCCGCGGCACTGTTGCCGCCGGCGATGTCCAGGCACCTGCCCAGCGTGCGCAGGGTCTGGCCGTTCCAGGTCCACTTCTGGTCGAGCGACGTCGCCTGCTGGCAGTCCCACAGCTGGACCGCGGTGCCGTCGCCGCCGGTGTCGTCACCCGCCACGTCCACGCACTTGCCGCCCGGACCGTAGATCGGGGTGCCGATGGCGAACTGCTGGGCCCCGGAGCTGTTGCAGTCCCAGATCTGCAGCCGCGTGCCGTTGGCGGTGCCGCCCGACGGCGAGTCGATGCACCGGCCCGAGGTCGGGTTGCGCAGCGAACCGTCGGGCTGCCGCACCCAGTTCTGGTAGCCACCGCTGTTGCACGTGGCGAGCTGGAGCGGCGTCCCTGCGGCACTGTTGCCGCCGGCGACGTCCAGGCACTTGCCGAGCGTCTGCAGTGTCTGGCCGTTCCATGTCCAGTGCTGGTCCTTGGCGCCCGCCTGGCAGTCCCACAGCTGGACCGCGGTGCCGTCGCCACCGGTGTCGTCACCCGCCACGTCCACGCACTTGCCACCGGGACCGGTGATCGTCTGGCCGGTGACCGCACCACCACCGCCGCCTCCGGAGCCGGGGCCCTTGTTGTAGACGGCGACCGAGTCGACGACGAGTCTGCCGCCGGAGACCGTGGCCGCGTTCGGGCCGCCGCCGAAGGCGTCGGGGAAGCCGCCGCCCATGGCCAGGTCGTAGATGATGAAGAACGGGTGGTCCACCGCGTTGGCCCAGGTGGTCGCGTCCACCTGGTTGGCGCTGACGGTGAAGAAGTTGTTCCCGTCGAGGTAGAACCTGATCTGCTCCGGCGACACCGAGCGATCGATCTCCGTCGCGTAGTCGTGGAAGCCCGTCTGGCAGCCCGGACAGGCGCGTTCACCCGAACCGATGCCGGTCGACTCGTTGCACGGCCCGCCCGGGCTCACGCCGCAGTGCAGGGTGCTGAAGTCGGAGCTGCGGCCGTTGATGTCCTCCATGACGTCGATCTCGCCGGAGGCCGGCCAGGTCACACCGCTGCGCAGCGGCGCGCCGAGCATCCAGAAGGCCGGCCAGTAGCCGGCGCCGTTGGCGGTCGTGACGTCGGGCTGCTGCAGCACGGACTCGATGCGGACGACTCCGCCGGCCGGGGCCCCGAACGTCGCCGCCTGGGTCTCCACCCGCCCGGAGGTCCACCCCGCGCGCGGGTCGGAGCCGGAGTGGTTGGCCTGGAGCACCAGATGGCCCTGGCCGTCGTAGAAGACGTTCGACGTGCTGTTCGTCATGGTCTCGATCTCGCCGGTGCCGAAGGTGCTTCCCGGCCCGGTGTCGTACTTCCACAGGTTCTGGTCGATGCCGGTCCCCGACGCACCGTTGAAGTCGTCGCTCCAGGTGAGGGTGAAGCCCGAGGGCGGCGCGGGCACGGTCGCCTCGGCGCTCCCCGCGGCGACGACGGTCGCCGCCAGCGTCGCCGCGACGACGGAAAGCACCGAGAGCGCTCTCATCCCTACGCGGCGGCGCCGCCCTGCAAGGTTCAGGTGCATACGTCTGACCTCCGAAGAAGGGCACGATGGTGTGTCTGTGCGCTGCGCACCCTCCGTCGGCCTCGACCCGTCGGGAGCGGTGCGCTCGGCCTTACGCGAACTGCCGGAACGGGTGGGCGGTGCCGTTGGGGTCGAGCGGGACGGGGTGGGCGCGGAACCTGCGGTCGGCGCTCGCGGGCCGGTCGTGGCCGGAGACGCCCGCCGCCGTCACGGTGGGCGGAACTCCCCCCGCCCCGGCGGGGGCGGGGAACGCGGGCGAGCAGTGCACCGGCGCGGCAGCGTGCGCGTCCGCCGCGGCCGGGAGGGAACGTCGGGGAACCACAGGGGCCCTCCCCTGGAGATGGGAGTTCGTCAACAGGTGACGATGTGGGGGGTGTTGTTCCGTGTGCGATTCTGCGCGGGCGAACCTATTGGACTGAACCAATGCCGTCAAGGTCCCCAACCGCCGCTTCCGTCGCGGCCGTACCGCCGCTGGGGGCCGGCGCCGTCAGGCCGGCAGTCATGCCGGCGCCGTCAGCCCGCGCGGACGCCCTCGATGAACCGGCCCGCGATGTCGACGCGTTCCTCGACGGTGGCGGGCGACTGCCCCAGGTCCATGAAGAGTTCGTGGACGCCGGCTTCGGCCGCGGCCCGCGCGTAGGCGATGTACTGGTCGAGGGTGCCGGCCGAGGGCATCTGCTCCGGCTCGGTCCTCGCTTCGGTCAGCGTCGGGTTCACCCGCAGCGCCATCCGCAGCTCGGCGCCGTCCCGGCCGGCCCTGTCCGCCTCGTCCCGGATGGTCGACCACAGGCCCGCGAGGTGCGTGAGCGGCATGCCCACCGGCAGCCAGCCGGCGGCCCGCCGCGCCAGCCGCCGGATGCCGGCGGGGGTGAACGCCGCCAGCAGGACGGGCGGGCCCGGGCGCTGGTGCGGCTTCAGCCCGACGACGGTCTCCGGGACGGTGAACAACGGCCCCTGGTGGCTGAACTCGTCGCTGGTCCAGTACTTCTCCAGGACGTCGAGCGTCTCGTCGAGGCGGGCACCCCTGCCCTCCCAGGGCACACCGACGGCGGTGTACTCCTCCGGCATCCATCCGAGGCCCAGTCCCACGTCCAGGCGCCCGGCGCTGAGCACGTCGAGGGTGGTCAGCGCGCGGGCGAGGACGACCGGCGGGTACCACAGGGCGTTGAGCGTGCTGGTGCCGAGCCGGACGCGGCCCGTGTGGGCGGCCGCGAGGGTCAGGGTCATCAGGGGGTCCATGAAGTTCTCGTAGTGCCGCGGCATCACCGGGTCCTTGCCCGGATAGGGCACGCTCGGCCGGCGGGGTGCCAGGACCCGGTCCCCGGTCCACAGCGAGTCGTATCCCAGGTCCTCGGCGGTACGGCTGACCTTGATGATCCCGTCCGCGTGGGCTTCGGTGCCGAAGGCCGGAAGCGCAAGGCCCAGTCGCATGTGTGGTCCTCCAAAGGGGGTGGGGAACTCGTCGGCCGCGGGTTTCACCGGTTACCGCCTGACGTCGTACACGCGGTTGGTGGGCGTCTCCACCGCGAGCCTCCACCGGCGCAGGCCGGCTTCGGCCGCGATCCTCTCCAGGGCCTGGCCGGAGTGGTTGCCCAGGGCGTGCGGGCCGTTCTGGGCCAGGGCCGTCGGCAGGCACAGAACGGCGGAGGTGGACGCGAAGGAGCGGCCTGCCGGATGGATGTTACCGTCCGGCTCGGCCGACGCGTTCGGCTCGACGACCAGGCAACTCCCGTCCGTGGACAGAGACTTCTCGGCACGCCGCAGAGCCGCACCGGGATCCCCGAGATCGTGGAGGCAGTCGAAGAACGTGACGAGGTCGTAGCCCCCTCCGGGGAGGGGGATGCCGTCCGCGGCGGAGACCTCGAACGTCACCCGGTCGTCCACACCCGCCTCGGCCGCCAGCCGCCGGGCCGCTTCGACGGACGTCTCGTGGAAGTCGAAGCCGTGGAAACGGGACCGCGGGAAGGCCCTGGCCATCAGGACGGTGGAGTGCCCGAAGCCGCACCCCACGTCCGCGACCGACGCGCCCTGCCGCAGCTTGGCCTCGACCCCCTCCATGGCCGGCAGCCACTCGGAGACGAGGACCGCCTCGTATCCCGGCCGGAAGAACGCGGCCACGCCCTCGGCCAGTTCGGGCCCGTACTCCTGCCAGCCCACGCCGCCGCCGGTCAGGTAGGCGCGCGCCAGCGCCTCCTCGGCGCCGTAGAGGGCCCTGAGCATCGTGAAGCCCCCGCCGACGTACGTCGGCTGCGAGGAGTCGGCGAGGACGGCCGCGTGCTCGTCCGGGAGGACGTACGTGCCCGGCTCCGGGTCGTACAGCACGTAGCCGCCCGCGACCTGGGCCGCCAGCCATTCCCGGACGTACCGTTCGGCGACTCCCGTCCTCGTGGCCAGCTCGGCGCAGGTGAGGGTGCCCGCTCCGGACATGGCCCGGTACATCCCGAGGCGTATCCCCAACGAGGTCGACACCCCCGCGAAGGCGGCTGCCTGGTCGGCGACCACCCGTTCGAGGAACTCCATGACGCGCTTCTCGTCCGGCATGTGCTCACCTTTCTCTGTGTGTTGTCCTGCGGATATGTCAGGGCGAGTGGGGCGGCTGCGGCGGGTGGCCGACCGCCCTGCCCGGGCCGCGCTTCGGCCGGCGGAGTGCCGGCACCGTCACGCGGCGGGGCGTGGGGGAAGGACCGCTCGTGCCTCCGACGAGCGGCGGGCGAGATGAGCGCACAGGGCGGCGAGGACCGACACCGCGGCGACGACCCACGTGGCGACGCTCAGGGCCCGCCCCGAGGCGGCACTCGCCGCGGGCAGGGCCACCCGGCTCAGGAACAGGGTGCCGATCACCGAGACGCCCAGCACCTGGCCGAGTTGGATGACGGTGTTCATCAGCCCGCTGGCGTCCGCGGCGTCGGCCGCGCCGACCCGGCCGAGCGCCAGGCCGAACAGCGGACCGTAGGCGACGCCGGAGCTGAGCCCGACCACGGCCAGTGCGGTCTCCACGGCCACGCCGGCCTGCCCGCCGCCGCGCTGCAGCAGTGCAAGTCCCCCGTAGCCGAGCGCGGTGGCGAGCAGTCCGGCCACGGGCAGCGCGGGGTGCAGCCAGGCCGGCAGACGCCGCCAGTACAGCCCGCCCAGCCCGAACGCGACGACCAGCGGCACGAACAGCAGCCCCGCGCGCTCCGGGCCGTAGCGCAGCGCGCCCTGGAAGTGGAGGGCGCAGACGAACAGGAAGCCGGAGAACGTCACCAGCACCAGGCAGATCGCCGCCGCGGCCGGCACCAGCCCCGGGGAGCGCAGCACCCGGCCTTCGATCAGCGGGTCGCCCCCGCGGGCGGCGAGACGGCGCTCGAACCGGACGAAGGCCGCGAAGGCGGCGGCCGAGGCCGCCAGCATGGCCCAGGTCCAGGCGGGCCAGCCCGTCTCGTGGCCCAGGACGAGCGGGGTGACCAGCAGGGCGAGGGCGGCGGCGAGCAGCAGCAGACCGGGCAGGTCGAGCCGCCGCGCGCGGGTGCCCTCGACCGCGGGAAGCAGGCGGCGGCCGGCGGCCAGCAGGACCCCGCCGACGGGCACGTTGACCAGGAAGACCGCCCGCCAGCCGCTGCCGAACAGGTCGGCGCCGACCAGCACGCCGCCCAGGATCTGCCCGACGACGGCGCCGGCTGCCAGCACGGCGGTGTAGACGCCCAGCGCCCGGACCCGGGACGGGCCGGTGAGCGAGTGCTGGATGAGCGACATGACCTGCGGCACCAGCAGTGCCGCGCCGGTTCCCTGGACGAGCCGGAAACCGATCAGCCAGCCGGCGCCGGGGGCCAGGCCGCAGGCGAGGGACGCGGCGGTGAACAGGGCGGTGCCGGTGAGGAAGAGCCGCCCGTACCCGTGCCGGCCGCCCAGGCGGGCGCTGCTGATCAGCAGGACCGCGTAGACGACCGTGTAGCCGGCGACGATCACCTGGAGGGCGGGCCCCGAGGCGTGCAGGTCCCGCTGGATGGTGCGGGCGGCGACGTTCACGATGGAGACGTCCAGCGTGGCCATGAACTGGCCGGTCAGAACGAGGGGGAGCAGCCCCCGGGGGCCCGGAGCGGCCGGGCTGTCCTGTCCCGTGGAGGCGGGTGTGCCGGCGGGGGCGCCTTGGGCGGCGGACACGCGGGAGGCGGCACTCGGCATGGCCGTGCGTTCCTTACGTCGTGGGCGGGTTGGGGTGCTGCCGGGCGGGCGACGTGCCGTCGGGCATGCGGGTCAGGCGTTCGCGGTCAGGGCGAACTCACGGGCCACCAGCGCGTAGGACAGCGCACGCGCGGTGGCGTCGGGGATCAACGTGGTGAGCATCAGTTCGTCGGCCCCGGTGCGGAGCTGAAGGTCCGTCAGTCCCGCGCGGACGGCGTCGGGGGTGCCGTGGACGACGCCGTTCAGCCATCCACCGACGAACTCCCGTTCCTCGGGCGTGTACGGGTAGCGCTCGGCGGCATGCGCGGAGGGGAGGGCGGACTGCTTCCCCTGCCGGGCCCGCATCATCATCAGAGCTCCCGGCCGGGCCATACTCAGCGCCTCCGCCGCGGTCGGCGCGCAGGTGGCGTTGACCGACACCATCACGTAGGGCTCGGGTTGCGACGCGGAGGGGCGGAAGGTGCTCCGGTACACGTCGATCGCCTTCAGTGCCTGGCCGGGGTTGATGTGGAAGGCGGCGGCGAAGGGCAGTCCGAGGCGGGCGGCCGTCTCCGCTCCCGTCGTCCCCGAGCCGAGGGCCCAGACCGGGACGCCGGGCGCCTTCGGCACCACGTGCACGTGATCGCGGGCGTACGGGTGGTCCGCGGGGAAGCTGTCGTTGAGGAATCCGAGCAGCTCCTCCACCTGGCGGGGGAAGTCGCCGCCGTCCTGCGACCCGGCTCCGTCCCCGGCCCCGTCCTCGGTGCGGCGGCCCCGGCGCAGGGCCTGTTCGACGGCGGGAAGACCGCCGGGGTTGCGCCCGACGCCCAGGTCGATCCGCCCCGGGTGGAAGGCGTTCAGGACGCCGAACTGCTCGGCGACCACCAGCGGCGCGTGGTTGGTCAGCATCACGCCACCGGAGCCGAGCCTGATCGTGCCGGTGAGCCTGGCCAGGTGGGCGAGCAGGACCGCGGGAGCGGGGCTCGCGGACGCGGGGAAGCTGTGGTGCTCCGCGACCCAGAAGCGCCGGTATCCCCAGCGTTCCGCGGCCAGCGCGAGCGAGGCGGTCTGCCGGAGGGCGGCTGCCGGATCGCTCCCCTCCCCCATGACCGTCAGGTCGAGGACGGACAGCGGGATGCCGCCTCGACCGGTGTCCGGGCCCAGGCCGCTCGTGGATGTCGTGAGGTTCATGCGCCGCTCCGTCGTGCTGCACCGGACACTTAATCGGACCCTGGAGTCCGCTTAACGGAGAGCATAAACGGACCCATGGGTCCGGTCAAACGGGGCCCTGGTCAGCGGCGTGCGAGGTGCCGGGTCGAGGGGCACGTGGCGTGCCGCGTCCCGGGGCGCGACGGGCCCGGACGCCACGCGGGCACAATGGGGGCGTGAGAACCACGGAGGTGAGCGCGGTGGCCGCCGAACCCGATCCGCCCTCGCGGCGCGCCGATGCCCGACGCAACCACGAGCGCGTCTTCGCCGCGGCACTGGAGGTCTTCCAGGAGTCCGGCCTGCACGGCACCGTGCCGCAGGTCGCCGAGCGCGCCGGCGTCGGCAAGGCCACGGTCTACCGCAGCTACCCGGCCAAGGAGGACCTGGTCGAGGCGATCGTGGCCCAGCGGCTCGGCGAGCTGGACCGGCGCACGGCGCCCGCGCTGGCCAGGACCGACCCTTACGAGAGGTTCAGCGCCTACGTGACCTCCCTCTTCGAGGGCCTGGCCGGCGACCGGCTGCTGTCGGAGGCGCTCGCCACCGGGCAGTTCAGGCGGACCTCGGGACTTCTGTCAGGACTGTCGGCGCTGATGGACGCCGCCAAGGGCCCCGGGCAGGTGCGCGCGGACGCCACCGAACTCGACCTGCGCGTGATGCTCTGCGGCATGATCCTGCAGCTCATGACGAACGGCGACCGCGATCCCGCACTCTGGCGCCGCTACGGCGAACTCACCCTCCGCGCCCTGCGCCCCTGATCGGGCGACGCACGCCGGCCGCGCCGCCCGTCAGGCCCGGCCGGGTGAGGGTGAGGGTGCGGGACGGCTCTCAGGGGGCTCGGGGCTGGTGAGGGGGGCGACGCGCAGGAGTCGTGCCGCCCACCGCGGCATCCACCAGTTGGCGCGGCCGAAGAGGGCGACGAGGGCGGGGGCGAGGACGCCCCGGATGACCGTCGCGTCGAGGATGATGCCGGCGGCCAGGCCGGTGGACAGGATCTTGACGTCCGTCTGCGGGACTCCGCCGAGCGCGACGAAGGCCAGGCAGAGGATCAGCGCGCCGGACGTGACGAGCCGGCCGGTGTGGCCGATGCCGGAGACGACCGCGTCGTCGGTCGAAAGGCCCTTCCCGTACTCCTCGTTGATCCTGCTCAGGATGAACACCTCGTAGTCCATGGACAGTCCGAAGAGCAGGGCGAACACGGCCAGCGGCACCCACAGGGTGACGGCACCGGTCGCCGGGGTGCCGAACAGCGCCGAGGTCGCGTGGCCCTCCTGCCAGACGAAGGTGAGCACGCCGAACGCGGCCGCCAGCGACAGCACGTTCAGCAGCAGGGCCTTGACCGGCAGCCACAGCGAGCGCAGGGCACGCGCGAGCAGCAGCACGGTGAGCACCACGATGACCGCGGCGATGATCACCAGGTTGCGGCCGTACAGGGCATCGATGAAGTCGGCGTCCTGGGCCGGGGATCCCCCGACGCGCGAGCCGGGCACACCGGCCACGGACTGCCGGATCCGGCCGAGCGCGTCCTTGCCCGCGCCGCTGGAGGCGTCGGCGGGCGACCAGGCGTCGACGACCTTCAGGCCACCGCGTCGCCAGGCCGCCGGCGCCGTCGCACTCGTCCCTTCCGGAGCGATGTACGCGCCGTCGGCGGGCATCAGCACCTCGGTCGGCCGCAGCACCCCGGCACCGATCCCGGACGTGTCCAGGGCCTCGAATCCTGACCGGGCGTCAGCGGAGGCGGTCGAGGCGGTGGCCCTGGCCTGCGGCTCGCCCAGGGTCAGGCCCGCGACGGGCGCGATGAGCAGTCCCAGCAGGGCCAGGGAACCGGCCGCGGCGATCACACGGTGGGCGACCACCCAGCGCGCGATGGCCGTCCACATGCGGCTGACGGTGGAGGCGGGCCTTCTGCGCGGCCATTCCAGCCGGGGTCCGACGGCGTCCAGGATCACCGGCAGCAACGTGGTCGTGACGCCGATGCTGAACAGGGGGATGAGCAGGCCGGCCAGGCCGATGCTGCGCAGGAAGGGCACCGTCGTCAGAGCCAGGGCGGCCAGGCTGACGGCCACGGTGATGCCCGAGAAGACCACCGAACTACCCGCGGTGGCGGCCGCGGCGACGACCGCTTCCCGGTTGGCCGCACGCGCCTGCGCGTTCCGTGTCCCGCCGCCGCGGAGCGGCCCTGACGGGGAGGTGGACGCTCGCTCCTCGCGCCAGCGGGTGACCACCAGCAGGGCGTAGTCGATGGCCACACCGAGTCCGACCAGGGCGACGATGTTCTGCACCAGCGTCGACATGGTCGTCACGTACGTCAGGGCGTAGATCACCACGAACGCGCTGGGGATCGCGACGGCCGCGATCAGCATCGGCAGCAGGGCCAGCAGCGACCCGAACACGACGGCCAGCACCACCAGGGCCGCCACGCCGGCGAACAGCGTCTCCACCAGGACGCTGTTGCCGCTGCTTGAGCCACCGGACGCCAGCACGGAGGCGCCGGTGACATGCACCGGCGTGCCGGCCACCCGCACCCCCGCGAGCGCCCGGGTCATCGCCGGAACGGCCTTGCTGTACGGGTCGGAAGAGGTGAAGTCGGGGATCGGATAGAAGAGGGCGAACGTGGTGCGGCCGTCGGCGGACACGAAGCCGCGGTCCTTGGTGAGCGGGTAGGAGGCGGTGCGCGCGCCGGGCAGGGCCTGCGCGGCCTTCCCGAAAGCGCCGGCGAGTTCGCCGTCCACCCCCGGCGAGTCGACGGTCCGGCCACTCGGCAGCCGCACCACGGCGACCAGTGGAGGGTTGTCCCCGCCGGAACCGAAGTGCGAGACGATCGCGGCGTTCGTCTCGAAGGCCGGCTGGCCGGGCAGATCGAACCTGAACGTGAGCCTGCCGCCGGACTGGCCGGCGGCGACGCCGCCGGCGAGCGCCGCCACCAGCCACACGGCGATCACGAGCCAGCGGTGCCGCACCGACCACCGGGCCACCCTGGCGGTGCCGCGGTGAGCAACTGATTCACTCACTGAACGATCCATGATCCGCAGGCTACCCTGCTCGTCATGAGGTACTCCACATGACCGAGCACGCCGGTGACCGGAGGACCGGCACCGGCACCGGCACCGGCACCGGCACCCGCGACATCCTCCTGGCCCTGCGCCGCTACGCGATCGGTTCGACCCGGCTGGCCCATGTGTTCGCCTCCGCCCAGGGATTGCAGGTCAGCGACTTCCAGGCGCTGCTGGCGATCATCGGCGCCGCCGACGGCGGAGCGCCGTTGACACCCCGAACCCTCCGGCAGCGGCTCGGGCTGTCGGCGGGCGGCACCAGCTATGTCATCGACCGGCTCGAAGCCGCGGGCCACGTACGGCGCGTGCGGGACGACCCCGGCGATCAGCGCGTGGTGAGCCTGCGCCACACCGACCGGGCCCGTGCGGTCGCCGGGGCCTTCTTCGCGCCGCTGAGCACGCAGACCCGCGACGCGCTGGAGTCCTGCAGTGCCGCGGAGCTCCGTACCGCCCTGCGCGTGATCACCGCCGTCACCGAGAGCCTCGAAGCCCACCTGGCCGAGCTGGACCCACCGGGAGCGGCCGGCGCCGGCCCGGACGCCGCCCCGCCCGCGCACTGACCCTCACAACCCCCGGGTGACGACCGCGAGTACCGCGTCGAGGGCACGGCGCACTTCGGGGGCGGGCATGTGCTGCAGCGGTCCGTCGACGAGCAGGCCGGCGAAACCGTGGACGCTCGACCACGCCGCGTACTCCGCTCCGTCGCGGCGGGCGCGCGGCAGGGCACCGGTGTCGACGAGGTCGTCGAGTGCCGCGTTCAACTGCCGGAACGGGTGATCGGCGGGCAGTTGAGGCACCTCACCCTGCCGGGGGGCGGTGCCCTCGCCCGCACCGCTGAAGGCGGTGCGGAACCAGCCCGGCTCGGTGCGGGCGAAATCCACGTAGGCCCGTCCCAGTGCGTCCAGTCGCGCCCACGCCCGTCGCGCGCCGGGCGGTCCGGTCACCGCCTCCGTGCGCTCCCGCATCAGGGCGCCGAGTTCGTCCATGCACCGTGCGGCGACGGCCGCGACCAGGTCGTGGTGATCGGCGTAGTGCCGGTAGGCGGCGTTGTGGGAGACGCCGGCCTGCCGGCTGACCTCGCGCAGCCCGATGGCGTCCGGGCCGCCGGCCCTGGCCAGCGCGAGTCCGGCCTCGACCAGCGCCTGGGGCAGGTTGCCGTGGTGGTACCCCTGCTTGCCGTCCTGCTTGCCGTCCTGCTTGCCGTCCTGCTTGCCGTCCATGGGTGCGCTCCTCGTCCCGGGCCGATGTTGACGCTGTCCATTTTAGGTGGAACAGTGGCATATGTACCCATTGTCAACATGCTGCGGAGGCGACCGTGTCCTCCCCGCGCACCGTCCGCCCGTCCCTCGTCCTCGCGGTGGCCTGCCTGGCCGCGTTCACCATCAACCTGGACACCACGATCGTGAACGTCGCGCTGCCGTCGGTGAGTCGCGAGCTGCACGCGAGCACCAGGAATCTCCAGTGGATCGTCGACGGCTACAACCTGGCCTTCGCGTCCCTGGTCCTGGTCGCCGGCTCCCTGGGCGACCGCTTCGGCAGGCGGCCGGCCCTCCTGTGCGGCCTGGGCGGCTTCGCGCTCGCCAGCGCGGCCGCCGCGGCCGTCTCCGACCCGAGCGGGCTGATCGCCCTGCGGTTCGCCATGGGCGCGTGTGCGGCGGTCATCTTCCCGACGACGCTGTCCGTGATCGCCAACGCCTTCCCCGTCCGGCGCGAGCGGGCCCAGGCCATCGGCCTGTGGGGCGCGGTCACCGGACTGGGCGTGGCGGTGGGCCCGGTGTGCGGAGGGCTGCTGCTGGCCCACTTCGGCTGGGTGTCGGTGTTTCTCGCGCTGGTCCCGGTCAGCCTGGTGGCGCTCGTGGCGGCCTGGCGGGTCGTGCCGGAGTCCCGCAGCCCCGAGGACGCCCGGCTGGATCCGCCCGGCCTGCTGACGTCGTCCGCGGCGGTCGGCCTGCTCGTCTACACGATCATCGAGGCACCCACCCGCGGCTGGACCGCGCCGCAGACGGCCGCGGGCTTCGCCGGTACCGCCGGTCTGGCGGCGGCCTTCGTCCTCGTCGAGCGCCGGCGTGCCCGGCCGATGATCGACGTCTCGCTGTTCCGCACGCCCGCGTTCTCGGCCGCCAGCGGATCGGTGACCATCGCCTTCTTCGCGCTCTTCGGGTTCATCTTCCTGGTCACCCAGTACTTCCAGTTCATCCGCGGATACGGGACGCTCTCCACCGGCGTGCGCATCCTGCCGGTGGCGCTGTGCATCGCCGTCGGATCGGTGGCCGGGGTCACCCTGGTCAAGCGCGTCGGCACGCGCGCGGTCGTCGTGAGCGGATTGCTGCTGCTCGGCTGCGCCTACGGATGGATCGCCCTGTCCCCCGCCTTCCTCGGCTACTCCGCCGTCGTCGGGCAGATGGTCCTCATGGGGCTCGGGCTGGGCATGACGACGGCGCCCGCCACGGAGTCGATCCTCAGCGTGCTGCCTCCCGCCAAGGCGGGCCTGGGCTCCGCGGTCAACGACGCCACCCGGGAGACCGGCGGAACCCTCGGGGTCGCCGTCCTCGGCAGCATCTTCACGTCGCTGTACACCGGTCATCTCGCCACGACCGGCTTCGCGCACCTGCCCCAGGCGCAGCAGTCCGCGGCACGCGGCTCGGTCGCCGCGGCGCTGGACACGGCACGCGGGTCCCGCAGCCCGGATCTGCTGAGCGCGGTGCAGACCTCCTTCATGCACGGCTTCCATACCGCCTGCGTCGTGGCCGCCGTGATCTGCGCGGCAGGCGCACTCCTCGCGCTCGCCCTGCCGGGCCGCCTTCCGCCGGCCCCCCTCACCGCCCGCGCCGGCGCGGCCGCGACGTCTCCGGCACGTTCCGCCGCGATGCCCAGGGGACAGCGGGGCTGAGCCCGGCGGTGTGCGGGCGAACGCGGCGCATAGGTGCACGCGTACCGGTGAGTGCGTCCCCGTGGGCGCCTACCCGTGAGCGCCTACCCGTGAGCGTCGCCTGTCGGTGAGCGCGTACCGGCGAGCGTGGCCTGTCGAGCCTCGGTGGAGACGGCGGAGGTCAGGACCAGTTGCTCCACGATCGACAGGGCGTGGCGCAGGTCGTGGGAGCGCACCAGGTCGGCGCACTCGTCGGCCCGCCCCCAGCCCGGGCCCGCGAGCAGCACCATCGGTCCGCGGCGTGCCCCCCGGACGCCCCACTGCGTGGAGGCGACCCGCCGGGCCAGCCGGGGGTGAGCGGTGGAGTGGGTCTGGGACCAGAGCACGACAGCCGCGGGACCGATGCGGCGGACCGCGCTCAGCAGGGCGTCGGCGGGCACCGACCCGCCCAACGTGCGCCTGGGGATGCCGCGTTCGGACAGTGCCGCGTCCAGCGCCTCCATCGGGAGCGTGTGCTGTTCGCCGGGCAGACAGCTCAACAGCGCGGGCACCGAGTCGCGGTGGGCGTGCGCGGCCGGCGCGGCCACCGCCCTCAGCGTGCCGGAGACGTGCCAGGCGAGGAGGTGCTCGACTTCCACGTAGCGGTCCTCGGACAGCTCCCATCTGCGGCCGACGGCCCTGAGTGCCGGCACCATCACCTGCTCCCAGGTGAACACCACACCGTTCCGGCGCACGAGTTCGGTCAGGCACTCCTCGATGACCGGGGAGTCCAGCCGCATCGCCGCACGGATCAGTCCGCGCGTCTCCTGCCTCACATCGGGCGGTCGCGAGTCCTTGGCGCGTGGTGCGGTACCGCGGGTGCGAGGCGCGTCCTTCGCCGCCGCATCCCCTGCGCGACGCTTGGCCACGCGCGCCGCCTCGGCCGGGGGAACGCCGGCGGCCGTGAGCCGGCACATGTCCTCGAGAACGGCGACGTCCCTGGGGGCCCATCGACGGTGCCTGCCGTCCGTCCGTTCTTCCGGGCCGACACCGTAGCGGCGATCCCATGTGCGCAGCGTCGTGGGCGAGACGCCCACGTGCCGTGCCAGTGCGCCCGTGGTGACGGCCGCTCGTTCGGCATCCCCACCGGACCGCTGGGCGAGACGTCCGGAATGCCCACTCATGCCCCCATTATACGATTCACGACCGATGCGGTCCCGGGCCGGGGCTGGAGCGCCCCGCCCCCGGGCGTCGGACGGTCGGGACCTCCTGCCCGCCCTGTCCGCCGCCCCTCGGCCGCCCGCTCGGCCGCACACCGCGTACCGGCGTGCGACGTTCACCGAGGACGTGTCCCGTGCGGGCCGTCGCGCCGCGGTGCCGCGTGCGGGACGGAAGAGCCGCCGACGGGCAGGGGCGAATCGACGCACCAACGATGCGACTCGCCCCCTCCCCTCCGGTGTCCGAGGCTGGAGTGGCCAGAGCTCGATGGTTCCGAAGAGACGGAGCACGGTGATGTTGGTCGAGAAGCTGCACGACTCCGGCATTCGAAGTGAGCACGCCTACGCCGCGGCCTTCGCGTCGATCGGCCTGTCGGTCCTGTCCTGGGCGGTGTCCATGCGGGGCGAGGCGGCCGGCGTGGACCGGGCGGACCGCTGGGGCATCTTCGTGGGCGAGTGGGCGCCGACCTTCTTCGGACTCGGTCTCGCGCTCTCCACGTACGAGAAGCCCCGCCGCGACGCGATGACCGTGGACGCCGAACCGTTCGGAGCGTCACGTTGAGCGACGCGGCCGAATCGGTCTGGGACTACCCGCGGCCGCCGGTGGCGCTGGCCTGCCACGACCGCGTCGTCGTGGAGCACTCCGGCGACGTCGTGGCCGACACCACGAGGGCGGTCCGCGTCCTGGAGACGAGTCACCCTCCGGTGTTCTACGTGCCGCGCCAGGACATCCACGTGGAGCTGACCCCTTCGCGGCACACCAGTTGGTGCGAGTGGAAGGGCCGGGCCACCTACTGGCACGTCCACGGCGCGGGTTGGTGGCTCGAAGACGCGGCCTGGAGCTACGCGGATCCGTCACCCGGGTTCGAAACCCTCACGGACCACGTGGCGTTCTACCCGTCGAAGGTGGACCGGTGCACGGTGGACGGAGAGTTGGTGGTCCCGCAGCCCGGCGACTTCTACGGCGGCTGGATCACCTCCCGCGTCACGGGCCCCTTCAAAGGCGCGCCCGGGACGGCCGGTTGGTGACCTCGCGCGTCCGCCGCGCGACGAACGCGGCCCGGGCGTCAGACGTGGGGCGTGGCGGGGACGGCCTGGGCGGCCGTCCACGCGTCCATGCGCTCCCACTGAGAGAGCAGCCACTCGCCGCGCGCGGCATCGCCGCGGGGGATGTCGGCGGCCGCGATCCGCCACCAGTGCACCCGCACCCTGCGCCGCAACGGCAGGAACGACCAGGCCGCGCGCGGGGACGCGATGACGTCGAGCCCGGCGTGGGCGACGAAGACCACGTCGGCGTCGGGGGCGGCGGCCAGCGCCGCCAGGCTCCCGCTGTTCCGGGGCGGCAGCACGTAGTGCAGCCGGGCCGCGCGCGCCGCCCGGCGGTACTCCCCCAGCCTGCGCAGCCTGGCCACGGCACGATGGTGACGGCCGGGGGTGAAGTTGCCGCCCTCGGGGAAGATCACCAGCGCGTCGCCCGACCGCATGCCGGCCGCCAGCGTCGCCACGGCCTGCGGGGCGGTGCCCCGGGCCGGCGGCAGGAAGCAGTGCGGGACGCGGCCGAGCAGCACGTCCAGGCACGGATCGGCACGCAACGCCCCTTTGAGCACGGTGAAGGGCCGCACGTGCGCCTGAGCGAGCAGGATCTGCAGCAGCAGGAACGAATCCCCCAGCCCCGCGTGGCGCATGAGGACGACGAGTGGAACGTCGGGGGCGGTCGGCGGCAGCGCGGGGGTGACCCGCACCTCCAGGTGGAACAGCCGTTCCGCGGCGCGGCGCAGCAGGGTCAGGAGCCGGGCCAGGAGGGCGAAGGCGTGCGTCGTGCGACGTGCCCGCGCCTCCGGTGCCCAGCCGGGGTGGCGCAGGGCGTACGCGGCGGCGGCCAGCACGCCGGCCAGGTCCGCCGTCAGATAGCCGAGGATGAAGGCGGCCATGCGGACCGGGCGCCACGGGCCGCGCGTGACCAGGGACACCGGGGCGGACAGGACGCTCACGGCGACCAGCAGGACGGCTGCCGCCGGGATCAGGGCCAGCAGCACGGCGAGGGTCACCGTCCGGCGCACGAGGGTGCCGGCGGCTTCCCTTGGTGTCGGAGCCAGGCGTGTTGGGCATGGCGGCTCGCCGTCGGTACCCGCGGTGTCGCCGGTGCCGCCTGCCGGACGCTGGGGCGGGACCGCTACGGAAGCGGGGTCCGCGGGGCCGGCATCCGCCCCGGGGCCAGGGTCGCGGCTGGGCTCGCGGGCGGGGCCGGGCTCGTGGTCGGCGTCGGGTCTGCCGTCCCCCGTCTCGGGTTCGACGTTTCCCGCCGGGACCGGTTCGCCGGCGGTGGCGCCCGTCACGAGCGGCCTCCCGTCACGGCGGGGAGCGTCTCCAGGTACCGGGAGGACGCGGCGTAGGCACGTTCGATGCGCTGGGCGGTACGGCCGAAGGCGTTGTGGCGCAACTGGCCGAGACCCGCGGCCGCTTCCCCGGGCGCCGCACCGCTGGGCAGGACGTGCACCGTGACGTGGCCGGGCAGGTCGGCCATGTCGCGGGCGAAGCGGTGCCGCCGGGCGATCTCGAAGGCGACGGCGGCGACCTGCCACGGCAGCCGCGGCGGCGTCAGGGGCTGCTCGATCCGGCCGACCTGCAGCACGTAGATCTCCCGGGCGCCGAGCGCGACCGCGCGCCCCACCGGAATGCTGTTGACCAGGCCACCGTCCACGAAGTGCTCGCCCGCCACGGCGACCGGCGGCAGCAGCCCCGGCACCGCGCACGAGGCCAGCACCGCCTCGTCCAGCGGCCCGCGGGTGAACCAGTGCTCGGCGGCCTGCTCGATACTGGCCGCCACGCACTGGAACGGCACCGCCAGTTCCTCGATCCGGCCCACCGGCAGGTGGGTGTGCAGCAGGTCCAGCAGCGGTGCCGGGGCGTACAGGTGGGTGCGGCTGCGCACCGCGGTGCTCACCCGGTGCATCAGCGACCCGGTGAACACCCCGGCACGGCCCAGGCCCGTCCACAGGTCGATCAGCCGGCCCACCGACGCCGCCGACGGCTCCGCCGCCACCGCGGCGCCGTTGATCGCGCCGACCGACGTCCCCAGCACCATCGCCGGCTGGATCCCCGCGGCGAACAGCGCCTTCAGCATGCCGACTTCGTACGCACCCAACGCCCCGCCACCCCCCAGCACGAACGCCGGACCCGCCACCTCACGCGTCTTGTGCTCCTCCATGCAGGGCGGATTCCCCCCATCCCCTCCCCCAACCTGCCCGCGCCTCAGCCAGGTTCGGCGACCACGGAGGCGGTCGCCGACGGCAGCCGGGAGACTGGTCACCCAGGGAGTGACCTCTACCTGCCTCCGAGGCACGAACGGGCTCTGGACGAGGGATACTTGCCGCTGTGGCGACGTACGACCGCATCGGTGCGACCTACGGCCGGACACGGCGACCGGACTCCCGGATCGCTGCGAGGATCCACGAGGCACTCGGCGACGCCGGCACCGTCGTCAACGTGGGGGCCGGGACGGGTTCCTACGAGCCGCCGAACACGGTGTGGGCGATTGAGCCGAGTTCCGTGATGATCGCCCAGCGGCCCGAGGCATCCGCGCCGGCCCTGGAGGCGTCCGCGGAGTCGATCCCCCTGGCCGACGACTCGGCCGACGCGGTGATGGCACTGCTGACCGTGCACCACTGGAACGACCTGGAAGCCGGTGTCGCGGAGCTCCGTCGGATCGCCCGGCGACGCGTCGTCGTCCTCACCTGGGACCAGACCGTCTTCCGCGGATTCTGGCTGCTGGCGGAATACCTGCCGGAGGTGGCCGCCTTCGACGGCACCCGGGCCGTACCGATCGGCCGGCTGGTCGCGCTGCTGGGAGGAGCCCGCGTCGAGGCGGTCCCGGTTCCGCACGACTGCACCGACGGATTCGGGGCCGCGTTCTGGCGCCGGCCCGAGGCGTACCTCGATCCGCACGTGCGAGCCGGCATCTCGATGCTCGCCCTGACCGGCGAGGACGTCCTCGGTCCGGGCCTGGCCCGGCTGGCCGACGACCTGTCGACGGGCCGGTGGCACGAACGCCATGCCGACCTGCTCCAGCGCGAAGCGCTCGACGTCGGCTACCGGCTTCTCGTGGCCGACCTGTAGGCGGCGCGTCACCGGGCCGGGCAGCGTCCACGACCGTCCATGGCCGGTCCGCGGGCGCGGGCGCGACGTCGGCCCGCGCGAGGCGGGGTGCCGGGCGCCGGGCTGTCAGATCCAGCCGCGCTTCGCGGCCTCCGCCCCCACCTGGAAGCGGGTGTCGAGGCCGAGTCCGGACGCGATCGCCGCGATGCGGCGGGTCACGGTGCGCGCGCTCGTGCCCAGTTGGCGGGCGATCGCCTGGTCCTTGTAGCCGGCCTGGAGCAGTTTGAGCAGCAGCAGATCCTGCGCGCTGGGGCCGTCGGGCGTCTCCGGGGCGACCGCCACGACGGACTGGGCGCGCCGCCAGTAGGTGTCGAACAGTTCGAGGAGCGCGTCGAGCAGCCCCGACCGGTGGACGACCGCGATTCTGTCGTAGCGTCCCGGGACCAGGGCGACCAGCGCGACACGGCGGTCCATGATGCGCAGCCTGAAGGGCAGGGACGGCAGGAGGCGTGCCTGCTCGCCGAGTTGGGCGAGGCGGGTGATCAACTCGAAGCGGTCCGGATGCGCCAGGGCCTCCGGGGTGTAGACCGACCGGATGTCGACGCCGCGACCCAGCAGGTCCATCGTCAGCTCCTCCTCCAACTCGGTGCTGTAGACGCCGAGATAGGGCGGCCGGTCCAGGACCCAGAAGTGGGTGCGCACGGACTGCATGAGTTCGGCGACCCGCAGCGTGATCTCGTCCTCGCCGGTGATCACCTCCACGAGCCCGGTCGGATCCTCCTGCAGCCGGTTGGCGCGGTATTCGCCCGCCAGGTCGTCGACGGTGTCCCACACGGCGGTGAACGCGGCCTCGGTTTCGTTCCGGCGCTTGGCGAGCAGCGCGCTCAGCGCGGTCTGCGGGCTGACCGGACGGTACTGGCCGGGCCGTTCCCTGCGGAGGACGCCCAACTCCACCAGCCTGCCCGCCGCGTGCCGGACGCGGCCCGGGGAGGTGCCCAGGCTCTCGGCGAGCTCGGCGACCGCCCGGTCCGGCTTGGCCAGACAGGCGCGGTACACCCGCTCGTCGAACTCGCTGATCCCCAGGGTGCTCAGCACCGGCTGCCCTCCCTGTGGCCCTCGCCCGGCGAGCGCGCCGGGACGGCCGTGGCGCGATTCGCCAACTGGCGATGTACGACATGAGTCTGATCTAGACATTCCTCGTTCACAAGTTTTCACTCTGAACGTTCACGCCGTCCAAAGGTTCGACTCCGGACAACCCCGGTGCCAGTGACCGGCCGGGCGGCGCCAGTTGGACGGCAGAGGACGACCGTGCTCTGCCCGACCGCAAAGCCGGGAGACACCCTGTGAAAGCACGCCGCAAACGCTGGAGTGTGCCGGTCGCCGCGGGTGCGCTGGTCCTCGCGCTGGCCGGCCCGTACAGCGCGAGGGCTCTGACACCATCGGTCACCCGTTCCGACGCCGCCACCCCGTCCGCCGCGTCGGCCGAAGCCGCGTCCGACCGCGTTCCGGCCGGTGACCACACCGTCACGCTGATCACGGGTGACGTCGTCACGACCCGCCAGAGCCCCGGCACCGACGGCACGTCCGGCGGGACCGTCAGTGTCCGTGGCGCGGACGGACGTCCGGTGCAGGCCCACGTCCTGACGTCGGGCGACGACCTCTACGTGTATCCAGAGTCGACTCTGGCGTACGTGGCCCAGGGCATCCTGGACCGGCAGTTGTTCAACGTCACGGGCCTGATCGCGGACGGGTACGACGACGCGCACCGCGCTCGGCTGCCGTTGATCGTCTCCTACACGAACCCGTCCGCCGCGCGCCGTGCGGCCGCCGTCCCCGCGGGGGCGACCGAGGTCCGCACACTGGACGCCGTCAACGGCGCCGCCCTGACCGCCGACCGCGCGCACGCCGCGGACTTCTGGACCTCCGTGACCGCGAAGCCGACCGCGACCGCGGGGGCCCGGCAGCAGGCGGCGAAGCCGTCGTTCGGCGACGGGATCGCGCACATCTGGCTGGACGGCCGCGTCCACGCCGACCTGGCCGACAGCACCCGCCAGATCGGCGCCCCGCAGGTCTGGGCGGCCGGCAACACCGGGCAGGGCGTGGACGTGGCCGTCCTCGACACCGGCGTCGACGCGGGCCATCCCGACCTGGCGGACCGCATCGCCAGCCGGCAGAGCTTCGTCCCGGACGAGAACACCGACGACTACGCCGGCCACGGCACCCATGTCGCCTCCACCATCGCCGGCACCGGCGCGGCCTCGGGCGGCGCGGAGAAGGGCGTCGCCCCCGGCGCCCGCCTCGACATCGGCAAGGTGCTCGGCAACGACGGCTCCGGGCAGACGTCCTGGGTCCTGGCCGGCATGCAGTGGGCGGCGGTCGACCGGCACGCCAGGATCATCAACATGAGCCTCGGCGACGGCCAGGCGTCCGACGGAACCGACCCCCTCAGCCAGGCCGTCGACCAGCTCAGCACCCAGACCGGCGCGTTGTTCGTGGTCGCCGCCGGCAACGCGGGTGCGCCCGGCACCATCAGCTCACCGGGGGCGGCGACCGACGCGCTGACCGTGGGCGCGGTCGACTCCACCGACTCGGTGGCCGACTTCTCCAGCCAGGGCCCCCGCGTGGACGGCGCGCTGAAGCCGGAGATCACCGCGCCCGGCGTCGACGTCCTCGCGGCCAACTCGCAGTTCGACGGCAACGGTCTGGGCGCCTACCAGACCATGAGCGGCACCTCCATGGCCACGCCCCATGTGGCGGGCGCCGCCGCGCTGATGGCCGCCGCCCACCCGGACCTCACGGGAAGCCAGTTGAAGGACCTGCTGGCCGGCAGTTCCCTGCAGACCCCGGAGTACGACGCGTTCCAGGCCGGCAGCGGCCGGGTGGACGTCGCCGCGGCCTCGCACGCCGGGGTCATCGCCACGGCGACCGCCTACGCCGCGCAGGTTCCCGACGCTCCCGCGGGCGGCGTGCAGCGCCCGGTCACCTACACCAACCTCACGGACGCGCCGATCACTCTCGCGCTGTCGGTCGAGGCGACCCACGCTCCCGCCGGGATGTTCCGGCTCTCCGCCCCCCGGGTCGTCGTGCCCGCGCACGGTACCGCCGGCGTCACCGTGACGATCGACGGCTCCGGCGTCACCGCCGACGGCACGTACACCGGCCAGGTGGAGGCGAAGGACGCGGCCGGGAAGGTCGCGGCGCACACCGCCGTCTCCCTCGGGTATGTCGAGCACAAGCTCACGATGACGTTCAAGGACGCTCAGGGCCGGCCCATGTCCGGCGTCGTCGAACTGCTCAGGTCGGGCGACGACAGCCCGCAGTTCGTGGTCGTCGACGACTCCGGGACGGGGCAGATGTTCCTGCCCAGGGACACGTACTCGGTGCTGTCCTTCAAGACGGTGCAGGGCGTGCACGGCCCCCACTCCTGGGGTATGGCCCTGCTCGGCGACCCCGACGTCTACCTGGACCGCGACACCACCGTCACCTTGGACGCGTCCAAGGTGAGCCGCGTCGACATGACGGCCCCGCAGCGGACCGAGACGACCTACCAGCGGCTGGACTACACCCGCCAGATGGGCGGCCAGAACTGGCGGGACTACATGGAGACCCAGACGAACTACGACAGCCTCTGGGCGCAGCCGACCACCCACAAGGTCACCCACGGCGACTTCTACCTGGCCGCCCGCTGGCGCAAGGAGCAGCCCGCGCTGTCCGTCTCCACCCGCACGACCGACTTCACCGACGTCCTGCGCCAGGACGGCGTCACGCCGCTGCCCACCGGCCGGCGCACGCTCCCGCTGGTCTTCGCCGGCGAGGGCGCGAGCGCGGACTACGCGAAACTCGACGTGCGCGGCAAGGCCGTGGTGGTCCGGCGCAACGACGACGTCAGCGACATCGACCAGGCGGCCGCCGCGATCGCGGCGGGCGCCCGGCTCATGCTCGTGGTGAACAACACCGACGGCCGCGGCTTCCGCCGCTACAACCTGCCGTTCGGGGCGCCGGCCGTCCCGCTCGACGTGGCCCTGCTCAGCACCGACGAGGGCGAGAAGCTCGTCGGGCAGGCCCAGGTTCGCGGCGCCGCGGTCACCGTCGACTCCGAGCCCGTCAGCCCGTACGTCTACGACCTGGACCGGACCTGGCACAACGAGATCCCGAACGGCCTGGTCGTCCAGGGCACCGCCCGGAACCTCGCCCGGGTCGACGAGACCTTCGCCAGCCCGGCCCCGGGGAGCACCGGCGGCGAGTTCCGCTTCGACTGGCCGGCCTACAACAACTGGGCCATCGGCGAGATGATGCCGGAGCCGGTGCGGGGCAAGCGCACCGACTGGGTCTCCACGGGCGGTGACACCAGCTGGAGCCAGAGCGCGTACGCGGACGGCCTGGTCTTCGAGGCCGGGGCGAAGACGTCCTACCGGCCGGGCAGCACGCAGTCCGAGGAGTGGTTCAAGCCGATCGAACGGCCGTACCTCAACGACGACTACAGCCTGCCCACGCGCACCGGCGACCGCCTGTACATCGACGCCCCCGCCTGGGGCAGCCGGAACCACGTCGGCATGAGCCAGATCGACGGTGCCGCCGGCCAGCAGCAGACCCTCTACCAGGGCACGACGCAGCTGGGCACCGGGAACTTCACCAACGTCTCGGGCACCGCGCCCGGCGCCGGGAAGCTGCCCTACCGGCTGGTCGTCACCGGTCAGCGCGCCGTGGACTTCACGCCGTACTCCTCCCGCACGCGCACCGAGTGGGACTTCACCTCGCAGGCGACGGCGGACGGCTCCCCCGCGGTGCTGCCGCTGGTGCAGCTCGACTACGAGATCGGCACCGACTCCGCCGGGCGGGCCGGGCGGCACGACGCCCTCTCCGTCACCGCCGCGCACCTGCCGGGCGCGGCCGGCGCGGGCAGGATCGGCGCGGTCACCCTGCAGGTGTCCTACGACGACGGCGCCACCTGGCACCGGGCCGTCGGTGACCGCGACGGCAGGTACCGCCTCGACGCCCCGCACACCGCGTCCTACGTGTCGCTGCGGGCGACCGCCGAGGACTCGGCGGGCAACGCGGTCGACCAGACCGTGATCCGGGCCTTCGGCCTGCGCTGAGGCGGCGACGCGTCCCGGCCCGCGGGGGTCCGTCCGTGGTCAGGTGGCCACGGACGGGCCCCTCGGACGCCGGCCCGCCCTGGAGCGGCTGACGTCCGAGCCGGGAACAGCCGCCGGGTGCCGCGGGGCGTCCGGGATCCGCACGTGCCGTGGCGCGCTGCCGGGGCCGGTCACACGACTCCCCGGGGTTCCCGTCCGTAGCGCCGGAGGTGGTCGGCCTCCCCCGTGCGCCCGGCGCGTTCCAAGTGCCTGGCGGCGACCCGCAGGGCATCGGTGTCGCCGGCGTCGGCGGCGCGCTCGAACCAGGTCAGCGCCTCGTCCAGGCGCCCGGTGCCGGCCAGCCGCACGGCCGCGTACCGGAGGGCGTCGCGGTCACCGGAGTCCGCCGCCCGCTCGAACCAGCCGAGCGCCTCCTCCAGCCGGCCGGCCGAGGCGAGTTGCTCGGCCGCCGACCGCAGGGCGGAGCCGACACCGGCGTCGGCGGCACGTTGCCACCAGACCAGCGCCTCCTCCCACCGGCCGGACCGCGCCAGGCACACGGGAGCCGAGTGCAGGGTCTGGATGTCGCCGGCGTCGGCGGCCCGCCGCCACCATCCCAGCGCCTCCTCCCAGCGCTCGGCTCGCACCAGGTGGAGGGCAGCCGTGCGCGGGGCCTCGGTGTCGCCGGCGCCGGCCGCCCGCTCGAACCAGGCGAGCGCCTCGTCCAGGCGCCCGGCCTCCGCGAGCCGGCTGCCCGCGCACCACAGGGCACGCGCATCGCCCCGTTCACCGCCACGCCCCCACCAGGCCAGCGCCTCCTCCCACCGGCCGGCGCTCGCCAGCCGGGAGGCCGCCGGCCCCAGCGCGCCGACGTGTCCGGCGTCGGCGGCGCGCCGGTACCAGGTCAGCGCCTCGTCCAGCCGGCCCGCCCTCGCGAGCCGGTCGGCTGCCTCCTCCAGGGCGTGGGTGTCGCCGGCGTCACCCGCGCGCCGCCACCAGTCCAGCGCCTCGTCGACCCGGCCCGCGTCCGCCAGCCGGTGGCCCGCCTGACACAGGGCACCGGTGTCGCCTGCGTCCGCGGCGCACCGCCACCAGGCCAGCGCCTCGTCCCAGCGGCCTGCATCGGCGAGCTCTCGGGCGGCGCCGCGGAGGACGGGGGTGTCGGCGGGATTCCCGACGCGCCGCCACCAGGCGGTGACCACCGCGCACCTCCCGGACACCGCCAACGCCTCGATCACCTTCCCCCGGATGTAGGGGCTGTCGGTACCGGCGGCGCGTTCGTACCAGTCGAGCGCCTCCTCCCACCGGCCGGCCGTCACCAGCCCCGCGGCCGCCTGATAGGAGGCGCTCGTCGCTCCGGCGTCGGCCGCACGCTGCCACCAGGTCAGCGCCTCGTCGACGCGGCCGGCCTCCGCCAGCTCCGCGGCCGCCCGGCGCAGGGGAAGGGTGTCACCGGTGTCGGCCGCACGCTGATACCAGGTCAGCGCATCGTCGACCCGACCGGCCTTCGCCAACTCAGCGGCCGCCCGCAACAGGGCGGTGGCGCTTCCCGCGTCGGCCGCCCGCTGGTACCAGGTCAGCGCCTCGTCGACCCGGCCGGCCTTCGCCAACTCCGCGGCCGCCTGCGGCAGGGCGACGACGTGTCCCGCCTCCGCCGCACGCTGCCACCAGAGCGGCACCTCCTCGGACCGGCCGACGTGCCGGAGCCAGTAGACCGCTTCCTCCAACGCGGCGGTGTCGCCGACGTCCGCGGCCCGCGCGTACCAGTCGAGCGCCTCGTCCAGCCGGCCTGCCGACGCCACCAGTACGGCCACGTCGCACAGGACGCCCAGGTCGCCGGCGTCCACGGCCCGCTGGTACCAGGTCAGCGCCTCGTCCGACCGGCCGGCCTTCGCCAGCCAGGCGGCCCCCTGCCCCAGCGCCTCCGGGTCGCCGCCGCCGGCGGCCCGCGCGAACCAGCCCAGCGCCTCGTCCAGCCGGTCCTCTTCCGCGAGACGGCGGGCCGCGACGCGCAGGGCGGCGGTGTCGCCGGCGCCGGCGGCCCGTTCGTACCAGCCCAGTGCCTCGTCCAGCCGGCCGGCCTTCGCCAGCCGGAAGGCGGCCTGCCCGAGGGCGCCGGCCTCGCCGGCCTCGGCGGCCCTGGCGTACAGCTCGAGGGCGAGGCGCAGCAGTCCGCGCTCCGCCGCGGCGTCGGCGAGCGCCTGGCGGTCGGACGCGGCGGCGTGGTCGATGAGGGCGTTCCACAGGGCCGCCGGAGTGCGAGCGGTGCGCCGGCGGGCGCGGCCGTACTGCTCGAGATAGTCGGCGAGGCGGTAATGGGGCTGGTCGAGAGCGGCCTGTCCCGGACGGGGCCGGATCCGGGTGAGGGGACCTCGGGCGCCCCGGAGCGCCTGTGCGGTGGAGGCCAGGGCCTGCTCCAGCCAGTCCTCGTCGAGCAGGTCCCACTCGGTGTCACTGAGGTAGCCCGCGGAGGCCGCTTCGAGAAGGGACAGCGGCAGGGCCGGGCCATGGCCGAGGCGTCGCGCGTCCATGGCGGCCTCGATCAGCGCCCGCGCTCCGGGGAGCGCGGTGCGGTACCGGTCCAGCAGTGCGGGGGCACCGGCCAGGTACTGGGTGACGGCGCCCTGTTCGGCATGGCCGGCCGCGTGCGCCAGGCGCGGATCGCCGCCCGCGCGTTCGGCCAGGGCGCGCAGGTCGGCCTCGGAGAAGGCCGGGGGGACGGGCAGGTCGTGGCCGACGAGGAGGGCCCGCGCCTGTGCGTGGGGATCTCCCGGCGCTCCGGGGCGGGGCGGGGAGGTGAGGGTGTTCCAGTATTCGGGCCACATCGTGCCGAGGATCAGGACCGGAGTCCGGCCCCGATCGTCCAGCAGGGTGCGGAGCTTGGCCGCCAGGCGCTCACCGAGGTCGGAGGCGGTCAGCAGGTAGTGCTGGGCTTCGTTCAGCCACACCACGGTGCGCGGGACGAGGTGTTCGACGGCCGCGAGGGCCGCCTCGGGGCGGGTGGGGTCGAACGGGTGCCACAGCCGCCAGCCGTCGGGGAGATGACGCAGCACTTCCCAGCAGGCGCGGGTCTTGCCCGTGGACGATCCGCCCGTCAGCACCACCATCCGGCTCGCGCCGCGCACGGCCTCCTCGGCGACGGCGCGCAGCCGGGCGTCGTGGTCCCGCTCGACGTACACCGGCAACACCGGCAGGGCCCGGGCCGCGTGGATCCGGTCGGCGCTGACCGCCGGGTGCACCTCCAGGGCGAACGGATCGCTCACCGTGCTCAACGGCTTGCCAGGCGGGTTGACGAGGCGGGCCCGGAGCCACAGGCCGGCGGTTCGGGAGGCCACGTCGCCTGCGGCGCCGGCGCCCCAACGCGCCTGGCGGCAGAGGACGACGGCGACCGCCACCGCGTCGCCCTGATGGGCCGGCAGGCTCGGGTCGCTGATGCACCGGCGGATCGTGTCCCGGCTGGGCGCCCCGGTCAAGGTGTCGTCCGCACGGATGGCCGCGGCGATCAGGTCCAGGCTCGGCGCGTCGGCGGCCGTGTAGACCTCGTAGAGCAGGTCCTTCAGCTCCCGCAACGGGCCCGGCCCGACGACCGCACGCGTCAGTTTCCGCGGGCGTCGGACGCCGTCGCTCCCCGTGTCGCCACTCACCGCACCATCATCACCGCGACCGGCCGGCCATGAGGCGTGAACAGCGTCGATCCGCGGCCCCCTTGAGGCGCGTACGGCAGCGTCTCGCCGCGCTGTCGCGGGGGCGGTGCCGCGGCGGGTCCCCGGCTCACACGGCCAGGGACTCCGCGGGGCGATGAGGTGGTGGAGGTGGAGGCCGCGGGCCGCGTCGAGCGAGGTGGGCACGCCGGTGCGGACGGCGGCGGCGAACTCGCGGCGCAGTCGGCGAGTTCCTGGGCGACCCCGAACTGATGGGGCGGGCGGAGGAGTTCGACCGGCTCGCGGCCGCCCACGACGTCACACCGGCCGGCCTGGCACGGGCCTGGCTGGTCAACCACCCGCTGGTCGCCGCCCCGATCATCGGTGTCAGCAAGGAGCCACAGTGGCAAGGCGTCCACGAGGCCGTGCGGTTCGGGTGGACGTCCGACATCTCCGCCCGGCTCGACGAACTCTTCCCGGCGGCGTGACCGCCTGAGCGGGCCCGGGTGCGGTGCGGCCGGCGGGGTCGGCGGTGGGTGCGCCGGGCGCGGACCGGCGCGAGGGGTGTTCCGTGGGCGACGACTTCGGCCTACGATCCGGGGACGTCCACCCCGCCGACGCAGGGGTGCTCCGTGCGTCGTGGCCGGCGGCAGGAGGGATCGCAGGCGTCCGCCGGTCCAGGCACGCGGGAGACCCGACCGGGCGCACCCCTCGTCGACATCAGCCAGGCGAGCAGCACAGGAGGCGACGGTGTCCTCGAGCAACGCCCCGGCCCAGAAGCCGGCCACGACGATGATCCGGGCGGTTCCCGCGGCGGCGGTGCCGCCAGGACGGCCACAGGCCGCCTGTGCGCCGGGGGGCTTCTGATGGCGGCCGCCGACGGAGCGGCCTCGCCGCTGCGCCGCGTCGTGCTGTCCCCCGCGGCGGAGGACGTGCTGACCCGGCTGGCGGGCCGGCACGGCCCGCTGATGTTCCACCAGTCGGGCGGCTGCTGCGACGGCAGCTCCCCGATGTGCTACCCGCGCGGCGAGTTCCTGGTCGGCGCGGCGGACGTGCTGCTCGGCCGGGTCGCCGGGGACACGCCGTTCTGGATGAGCGCGAGCCAGTACACGTACTGGCGCCACACGTTCCTGACCGTCGACGTGGTGCCCGGGCGCGGCAGCGGCTTCTCGCTGGAGGCACCCGAGGGGGTGCGCTTCCTGCTGCGGTCGCGGCTGTTCACCGACGCGGAGATGGAGCTGCTGGACGCGGAGCCGGCGCCCCCGACCGGCGAGACCCTGACGGAGGCCGGGTGAGCGCTCGGGCAGAGTAGACCGGCCCGACAAATCGGACATAAGGTTCAGGTGTCGCTCTCCGAGCCGACCTCACCGAGGAGGCACCCTCCCATGTCCGAACTCATCGTCATCGGTTACGACGACCCCAAGGTCGCCGACGACGCGTACGCCAAGGTCCAGGCACTGCAGAAGGACTACGTGGTCAACCTCAACGGGCTGGCCATCGTGTCGGTCGACGCCGAAGGCAAGACCCACGTGGACACCCCGAGCAAGATCGTCGGCGTCTCGGCGGCGTCCGGCGCGCTGTGGGGGACGGTCTTCGGGCTGCTCTTCCTGGTCCCGGGCCTCGGCCTGCTCGCCGGCGCCGCCATGGGCGGCCTGCTCGGCAAGCTGGGCAAGTCCGGCATCGACGAGCAGTTCCGCAACCAGGTCCAGGAACTGCTGAAGCCCGGCTCGACGGCCGTGGTGATCATGGCCTCGAAGATCACCGAGGACAAGTTCGCCGCGGCGATGCACCCCTACGGCGGCACCCTGCTGAAGACCTCGCTCAACGACGAGGACGAGCAGGAGCTGGCCGAGCACCTGGCCGGCGCGCAGAGCTGACCGCCGCGTCCCGTCCGGCGCCCACGCCGCCCGGCACCCACGCCGCCCTCACGATCCCGGCAGCGCTCCGGCACTGCCGGGATCGAGCAGTCCCGCCATCAGGTCGCCGTCCACGGCGATCCGCCCGGGCACGTCGGCGATGGTGAACCCGAGGTGCTCGGGCCGCTCGGCGGCCGCCACCTCGCGCCAGGACACCGGGGTGGAGACGGTCGGCGTCTCCCTGGCACGGACGGTGTAGGGGGCGGCGGTGGTCTTGCGGGCGGCGTTCTGCGACCAGTCGATGAAGACCTTGCCGGTGCGATCGGCCCTGGTCATCCGGGAGATGACGGTGTCGGGGTGGCGGGTCTCCAGCTCCCGCGCCACGGCCTTGGCGTAGTCGCTGGCCGACTGCGGGCTCGCACCGCGCAGCGCGGCGAGCAGATGCAGCCCCTTGGAACCGCTGGTCTTCGCCCAGCTGGTGAGGCCGTCCTCGGCGAGCCGGTCGCGCAGCAGCAGCGCGACGCGGCAGCAGTCCACGACCGTGCGGCCGGGGCCCGGATCCAGGTCGAGCACCAGCCGGTCCGCGGTGCCGGGCGCGTCCGCGAGCCACTGGTGGGTGTGGATCTCCACGCACGACAGGTTGCCGGCCCAGACGAGCGTGGCCAGGTCGTCGACCTGCACCTGTTCCATCGTCTCGCCGCTGTTGCGGACGGTCTCGGCCACCGTCACCCAGTCGGGCGTACCGGCCGGCGGGCGTTTCTGGAAGAAGCGCTGCCCCTCCACGCCGTCCGGGGTGCGCACGAAACTCACCTGGCGGCCCCGGAGGTGCGGCAGCATCACCTCTCCGACCGTCGCGTAGTAGTGCAGCAGCTCGGCCTTGGTCGTACCGGTCTGCGGCCACAGCACGCGGTCGAGGTGGCTGATCTTGAACCGGTGGCCCCCGACCTCGGTGATCGGCATACCATAAAGATCCCATAGCCGGAGAAAAAGGACACGCAAAGGACACGCCATGCGCAGCGTCTGGTCGGGGAACCTGGCCTTCGGCCTGGTCTCCATCCCGGTGAAGCTCGGGTCCGCGGTATCCAGCCACAAGATCGGCTTCCGGCAGGTCCACGAGGCCGACCAGGGCCGCGTCCGCTACCAGAAGACCTGCGAGCTGGACGATCAGGTGCTGGAGTCCGGGGAGATCGGCCGCGCCTTCGAGACGCCCGACGACGAGCTGGTGGAGGTCACCGACGCCGATCTCAAGGCGCTGCCGCTGCCGACCGCCAAGACCATCGAGATCAGCGGCTTCCTGGACCTGGCGGCGATCGACGCGGTGCAGCTCGACACCCCCTACTTCCTCGCTCCGGCCTCCCCCGCGGCCGACAAGCCCTACGTGCTGATGCGCGAGGCGCTGGCGAAGGCGGGCAAGGCGGCCGTCGGCAAGTTCGCGATGCGCAACTCCGAGCACCTGGCGCTGGTCCGGCCGCGCGACGACGTGCTCGTCCTGCAGACGCTGCGCTGGCCGGACGAGCTCAACTCGCCGTCCGACGCGGCCCCCAAGGGCAAGGTGAGCATCAGCGACAACGAGCTGCGGCTCGCCGACACGCTCATCGACGCCCTCGGCGAGGCCGACCTGGACAGCTACCAGGACGAGTACGCGCAGGCGGTGGAGGCCCTGGTGGCGGCGAAGATCGAGGGCACCGAGCTGCCCGCGCCCAGCGGTGACCGCGGCGGCAAGGTCGTCGACCTCATGGCCGCCCTCCAGGCGTCGGTCGACCAGGCCACGGGAGGCGCCGAGGACGGGGAGGGCGGCGAGGCCCCAGGCGCCACCGTCACCCAGCTGTCCGCGCAGTCGCGGAAGAAGGCCACCGCGAAGAAGACCGCCAGGAAGGCGCCGGCGGGGAAGAGCGCGGCGAAGGCGGCCTCCGCCCGCACGAGCACGGGCCGTACGGGCGCGGCCGGGAAGGCCGGGGAGAAGACGCCCGCGAAGAAGGCGGCCACGAAGAAGGCAGCCGCGAAGAAGGCCACCCGCCGCAGGACGGGCTGACGGCGCGGGAGGCGCTGAAAGCGAGGGCCGGCTGAGCGCGCGGCCGGTCCGGCGGACGCAGGGCCGGCCGCGCGCTCAGCCGGCCACGAACGCCCGCGCCTCCTCCAGCTCCCGCGCGTTGGCCTTCTCCACGGCGTCGACGAAGGCGTACGCGTCCTCACCGATCGGCAGCCGGGTCGGTGCCCGCCCCGCGGCCACGAGCCGCAGCACCTGCGTGGCGAACGTCTCCGGCCGGTTCAGCGCGGGGTTGTCCCGCATCTCCCGCAACCCCTCCCGCATGGGCGCGGTCACCTCCGCGTAGGCGTCGATCCTGGTCGCCGCGACCGCCAGCGACGCCCCGTAGCGGGTGGCGAACGTCCCGGGTTCGACCACCGTCACGCGGATCCCGAACGGCGCGACCTCGGCGGCCAGCGCCTGGCTCATCCCCTCCAGCGCGTACTTGCCCGCCGTGTACGCCGACAGCCCGGGGAAGCCCATCCGGCCGGCGAGCGACGACACGTTGACGACGTGCCCGCCGCCCTGGCGCCGCATGAGGGGCAGCACCAGCCGGGTCAGCCGCCAGGCCGAGACGACCAGGAGCTCCAGCTGCGCCCGCAGCTCGTCGTCGGCGACCTCCTCGACCGCGCCGAACAGGCCGGACCCCGCGTTGTTCACGAGGACGTCCACTCCGCCGAAGCACGCCTCGGCGCGGGCCACCGCCCCCTCGCACTGCGCCGGATCGCACACGTCCAGGGGCACCGCCACCACCCGTCCGGGGTGGGCCCGCACCAGGTCCCCGACGTCCTCCGGCCTGCGGGCCGAGGCGACCACGCGGTCACCCGCCCGCGCCGCCGCGGCAGCCAGGGCGTGCCCCAGCCCCGACGAGCACCCGGTCACCAGCCATCTGCGGTCCATGCGTCCCCCCACGGCCGGGCCATCGCCCGGGTCGGCCGAATCCCGGACCGATGGTGGCAGAGGCCGCGTTCCACCCGCAGCGGCGCGGACGGCGCACCGGCGGGCGCACGCGGACATCCGGGCGGCGCACCGCGGGAATGCGCGGGCCCGCCGCCGGGTTCGCTCCGTTGGTGCCCCGCACCGACCCGACACGACCCGCACGAGCACGCACTGCCCCGCACCGGCACGAACGAACGGAAGTCACAGGCGACCATGCCGACCAGCGCCACGCCCCAGGACCGGCTCCCGGCTCCGCACGTCCTCGACAACCCCGTGTGGGCCGCGCTGGCCGGCCCGCAACGGCACTTCGCCGAGATCACCGGGCGTGCCGCGCGCTTCCACACGGACGTGGCGCCGTTCGTGGCGGTGGCCGATCCGGGTGACCCGGGGTCCTGGGTGGACATGGGCCGGCTGGTGGGCCCCGGCAACATCTTCCCGCTGACCGGCGGCGGGGCGCTGCCCGACGGGTGGGCGGCCCGCCGGCCGCTGCCGGGCGTGCAGATGGTGGGCACGCCCGCGCTGCGCGGCGAGACCGACGCGGCGGCGGAGCTGCTGGGCCCGGCCGACGTCCCGGAGATGCTGGAACTGGTCGCGCGCACCCAGCCCGGCCCCTTCCTGGCGCGCACCATCGAGCTGGGCGCCTACTGGGGCGTGCGGGACGGCGGCCGGCTCGTCGCGATGGCGGGTGAGCGCCTGCGCCCGCCGGGCTGGACCGAGATCAGCGCGGTGTGCACGGACCCGGAGCACCGCGGCCGCGGGCTGGCCGGCCGGCTGGTCCGGCAGGTCGCCGTGGGCATCAGGGCCCGCGGTGACGTCCCGTTCCTGCACGCGGCGACCGTCAACTCGGGTGCCATCAGGCTCTACGAGTCGCTGGGCTTCACCGCGCGGCGGTCCACCGACTTCCACAGCCTGCGCGTTCCCGTGCCCGCGCGGGACGGCCTGGCATGATCGACGTACCGGTGGTCCCGCCGGCCGGCGGCGGGACCACCGTTTCCCGACGCTAGGACAGCAGCCATGCCCCGTGCTTACGTGTACAACCGGTTCGGCGGACCCGAGGCCGAGGCGTTCGCCGACCTCCCCAGGCCGGTGCCCGGCCCCGGCCAACTGCTGGTCGCCGTCCGCGCGTCGGGCGTCAACCCGGCGGACTGGAAGCGCCGGGAGGGCATGGCGGCGCCCGGAGAGCCCGCGCCGCGGTTCCCCCGGGTCTTCGGGCGCGAGGCGGCCGGCGTGGTGGCCGAGGTGGGCGAGGGCGTGACCGGGTTCGCGGTGGGCGACGAGGTGTTCGGGCACCCGGTGGCCGGCTCCTACGCCCAGTTCACGCTGCTCCCGGAGGGCGCCGCCGCGGTGAAGCCCGCCGCGGTCTCGTTCGCGGACGCGGCGACCCTGCCCGTCGCGGGCGGCACCGCGTGGGACGGCCTGCGGCAGCTGGACCTGCCGCGCGGCGCCACGCTGCTGGTCAACGGCGCGGGCGGCGGGGTCGGTTCGGCGGCCGTGCAGATCGCCGTGCACGACGGCCTGCGGGTGATCGGGACGGCCGGCGCGGCCAAGGCGGACTTCGTGACGTCGCTGGGCGCGGCGCACGTGGCCTCCGGGCCGGGTGTCGCGGACCGCGTGCGGGCGGTGGCGCCGGACGGCGTCGACGCGGTCTTCGACCTGGTGGGCGGGGAACCCCTGCGCGCGGTCGCGGCGTTGGCCGCCGACCCGCGGCGGGTGATCAGCGTCGCGGACAAGGCGGGCGTCGCGGAGCTGGGCGGCAGCGCCGTCACCCGCGCGCGCACCACCCGGGCGCTGGAGGCGGTCGTGGCGCTGGTCGCCGAGGGCGCCCTGGACCCGTTCGTCACCCGCACCTTCCCGCTGGACCAGGCGGACCGGGCGCTGCGCGCCGTCGAGGACGGCCACACCCGCGGCAAGGTGGTCATCGAGGTCTCCGCCGACAGGCCCTAGCGGGAGCACCCCCGCTCCCCCGGGCCGGCCGCCGCGGAGTCCGCGGCGGCCGGCCCCCGCACGGGAGCGGGACAGCCCGTCACCGGGCGCCCGCCAGCGCGATGCCGAGATGGCCGTCGCCGGTGTCGACGGGCTCGAAGAGGCGGTTGGCGGGGCGTGGCAGCCCGTAGTGCTCCCGCAGCGTCGTCCCGGTGTACTCGGTCCTGAACAGGTCGCGTTCCTGGAGCAGGGGCACCACCCGGTCCACGAACAGTTCGAGCCCGGAGGGCAGGACCGCGGGCATGATGTTGAACCCGTCGGCGGCGCCCGCCTCGTGCCAGTGCTGGATGGTGTCGGCGACCTGCTCGGCGGTGCCGGCGAAGGTGCGGTGGCCGCGGCCGCCGCCGAGCCGGCCGATGAGGCGGCGGACCGTCAGCCGCTCCCGCCGGGCGAGGTCGACGATGAGCGTGTAGCGGCTCTTGGCGCCCTCGATCTCGTCCTCGGTGGGCAGGTCGTCGGGCAGTTCCTCGTCCAGGCCGAGCGCGTCGGGATGCACCCGAAGGGTCCTGGCGAGCTGGAGCTTGGCGTACTCGGGCCGGATCAGCCGGTCGAGTTCCTCGTCGAGCGCGCGGGCCTCGGCCTCCGTGTCGCCGATGACGGGCACGATGCCCGGCAGGATCCTGATGCCCTCGGGGTCGCGGCCGGCGGCCGCGGCCCGCCGCTTGACGTCCTGGTAGAAGGCGATGCCGTCGTCGAGGGTCTGCTGGGCGGTGAACACCGCCTCCGCGTACCGGGCGGCGAAGTCCCTGCCGTCCTCGCTGGACCCGGCCTGCACCAGCAACGGGTAGCCCTGCGGGGACCGTTCGACGTTCAGCGGTCCGTCGACCCGGAAGTACGCGCCCTTGTGGTCGATCCTGCGCACCCGTTCGGCGCGGGCGTGCACTCCGAGGTCCTTGTCGCCGAGCACCGCGTCGTCCGCCCAGCTGTCCCACAGCTTCGTCGCCACGTCCACGAACTCCGCGGCCCGCAGGTAGCGGTCGTGGTGCAGCGGCGTGTCGTCCAGGCCGAAGTTGCGGGCCGCGTCGGCGCCCGCGGTCGTGACGATGTTCCAGCCGGCCCGCCCGCCGGAGACGTGGTCGACCGAGGCGAACCTGCGCGCCAGGTTGTAGGGCTCGTTGTAGCTGGTGGACGCGGTGGCGATGAGGCCGATCCGGCGGGTCACCGCGGCCAGCGCGGTGAGCAGCACGGTGGGTTCGAGCTTGCTGCCGGGGCGGCGTCCCGGGTCGCCCATCAGCACGGGACTGTCCGCGAGGAACAGCGAGTCCAGCAGCCCGCGTTCGGCGATGCGGGCGAGGCGGGTGTAGTGGGCGAGGTCGGTGCCGCCGGACGCGGGGCTCTCCGGCAGCCGCCACGCGGCCTCGTGGTGCCCGACGGACATCAGGAACGCGTTCAGGTGCAGGTGCTTGCGGTCAGTCCCGCGGGTCATGGCTGTCCTTCTCCTCGTCGGGGCGGTCGGTCGGCTGCGGCGGGTGGACGGGGTCGCCGTACGGCGGCGGCGCGGCGTGCTCGGTCGGCCCGCCGTGGACGTGCGGCCGGTCGCCGGGTTCGGTGACGCCGAGGGCGGCCAGCAGCGTGTCGCGGTACTCCTGGAACCGCGGGTCGCGGCGGCTTCGGCGGACGGGCAGGCGGACGGCCAGGTCCACGGCGATCCGGCCGTCCTCCAGGACCAGTACCCGGTCGGCGAGTTCGACCGCCTCGTCCACGTCGTGGGTGACGAGCAGCACGGCCGGCCGGTGCCGCTCGTACAACTCCCTCAGCAGACCGTGCATCTTGATCCGGGTCAGTGCGTCGAGGGCGCCGAACGGCTCGTCCGCGAGCAGCAGTTCGGGATCCCGCACCAGGGCCCGGGCCAGTGCGGCGCGCTGCTGCTCGCCGCCGGACAGCTCGTGCGGCCAGGACCGCTCCCGGCCGGCCAGCCCCACTTCGGCCAGGGCCGTGGCGCCGCGCTCGCGTGCCCCCGGGCCGCGGATGCCGAGCACCACGTTGTCGAGGATCCGCAGCCACGGCAGGAGCCGCGAGTCCTGGAACGACAGGGACACCCGGTCGGGAACGGCCAGGCCGCCGGAGCCTGCCACGCCGTGGTCGAGGCGGGCGACGGCCCGCAGCAGCGTGGACTTCCCGGAGCCGCTGCGGCCCAGCAGCACGGTGAACTCGCCCCGCGCCAGGGTCAGATCGAGTCCCCTGAGCACGTCGCGGCCGCCGAAGGAGCGGACCAGGCCGGTGGTGCGCACCGCGGGCGGTGCGGCCGCGGCGGTGGCGGGCGCGTCGTGGACCGGGACGTCCCTGCTCGCGGTCAGCCCGCCAGCGTACGGCGCCATGACAGCACTCTCCTCTCGACCGCCCGGACCGCCGCGTCGGAGGCGAATCCGAAGATCCCGTAGGCGACCAGGCCGACGATGATCACGTCGGACTGGGCGTACTGCTGTGCCTGGAACATCATGTAGCCGATCCCGCTGGTGGAGTTGATCTGCTCCACCACGATCAGGCCGAGCCAGGACGCGGTCACGCCGAGCCGCAGGCCGACGAAGAAGCCGGGCAGCGACCCCGGCACCACCACCGTGCGCACGAACCGCCACCGGCTCAGATCCAGGCTCTCGGCCAGCTCCACGTACCGGCTGTCGATGCCGGTCAGGGAGGCGTAGGTGTTGACGTACACGCTGACCGCGACGCCCAGGGCGATCACGGTGACCTTCATCTGCTCGCCGATGCCGAGCCAGAGGATGAGCAGCGGCAGCATCGCCAGCGACGGGATCGCCCGCTTGACCTGCAGGGTTCCGTCGACGAGGTACTCGCCGAAGCGGCTGAGGCCGGCGGCGACCGCCAGCACCACCCCGGCGAGGACGCCGAACAGCAGCCCCAGCCCGGCCCGTTGCAGCGAGATGAGCACATTGTCCTGGAGCCGTCCGTCGCGGACGAGGTCGGCGGCCGTGGCCGCCACGGAACCGGGGCCGGTGAGGATCCGCGGGTCGAGGTAGTGCAGCGCGGAGGCGGCCCACCAGACCGCCACCAGGAGGAGGGGCCCGAGCAGCCGCCCGAACGGCACGGCGCGGCCGGGGCCGAGCCGGCGACGGGTGCCGCGCGGGCGGGACAGCGCCTCGGTCATGACGCCACCCGGTACTTCTGCGGGACGGACCGCGCCGCGAGCCCCTCGAACCGCCGGTCGAACAGCGCCTCGGCCTTCACCTTCGGCACGAACCCGCCCTCGGCCAGGAGGTCCGCGGTCTGCTGCTCCCAGGCGATGGCCCGGTCCCAGGACAGCGGGAACTGGGGCTGGTCGAGCGAGGCCGTGATGCGCCGCCCGTCGTCGGCGCTGACACCCTGGTCCTTGACGTAGTAGGCCTGGATCCAGGCGTCGGCGTGCTCCCACGCCCAGACCACGCCCTGCGCCCACAGCGGGACGAAGCTCCTGATCGCGGCGGCCTTGGCGTCGTCCTCCAGCACCTCGACCGGCGCCCAGAGGATCGACAGCAGGTCCACCACGTCGGTGTGCACCCCGCGGGCGCCGTCCTTGCCGTACTGCGTCAGGTACTTGGTGAGGACGGGCTCGGCCAGCGGCGCGACGTCGACCTGGCGCGCCTGGAGCGCGGTGAGGAACTGGGTGCTGGGCAGCGCGACGAGCTTCACGTCGGAGGTGCGCAACCCGGCCTCCTTCAGGGCCCGCAGCACCACCACACCCTGCGCCTGCCCCTGCGAGAAGGCGATCTTCTTCCCGCGGAAGTCCTCGGCGCGGGCGATGTCGGTGCCGGGCGCCGTGGCGAACGTGTAGAGGGGGTGGTTGCGGGACTGCACCGCGACGATGCGGGCGCCCACGCCGATGGCCTGGGCCTGGATCGGCGGGATCCCGGCGTTGTTCGCCAGGTCCACCGAGTGGGCCCGGAAGCCCTGGATCACGTCGGGGCCCGCACTGAGGTTGGGCCAGCCGGACACGGTGAACGGCAGTTTCGCGTCCAGGCCGGAGTCCGCCAGCTGCAGTTGGGAGGTGTGCACGGCGATGGAGAGCCGGGTGCCGGGCGGTGGGGCCCCGGACGGCAGGGCGCGGGTGGGCAGGGCGGCGTCCGCGGCGGTCGTGGTGCGGGCGCAGCCGGCGGCGGCCAGGGCCGCGCCCGTGGCGAGGGCGAGGAAGGAGCGGCGGGCCCAGGGCGCCGGGGAGGCGGAGACGGGGGACGGCACGGGGGACGCGGGTACGGGCGGAGTGCTGGTGGGCATCGTGATTCCTGGTGTGGGCCGGAAGCCGGTTCCGGTCAGCGGGAGGTGAGGGAGTGGTAGGCGCCGTCGTGGAACAGCAGCGGGCTGCGGTCCGTGCCGAGCCAGGAGTCCTCGACCCGGCCGACGACGATGCGGTGGTCGCCGGCCGGGACGACCTGGTCGAGGCCGAGGCGCAGCCAGCCGCTGACACCGTCGAGCACGGGCTCGCCCTCGGGGAGGCGGCGCCATCGGGTGGGTGCGGCGAACCGGTCGATGCCGCTGGTCGCGAACCGGCGTGCCACGTCCTCCTGCTGGGCGCCCAGGAAGTTGACCACCGCACTGCCGGCGCGCTCGACGTGCGGCCACGACGAGGCGGTGACGGCGATGCCGAAGGACACCAGCGGAGGGGTCAGGGACAGCGAAGTGAGCGAGGTCGCGGTGAATCCGGCGGGCCCGCGGCCGGCGTCGAGGGTGACGACCACGACCCCGGCCGGGTGGTTGCGGAACATCTCTTTGAAGCGCTCCGGGTCGATACCCGGCGTGGGAAGCGAGGACAAGGCGACGGACAACATCTCCCCCTGGTACAGAGAAATGGGCATGGCGGAATGCGGGCATGGGAGCGTGACATCGCGAAATGGCGTGCGGAACCGGGGAGTTCGGTGGCGACGCGAATTGCGGTAAGGAGTACGGCCGATGGCGACGGCACGAGGCCGGCACGAACCGCGGCGCCGGACCGGCCCGACAGACCGGCCCGACAGGCTCACCCGACAAGCCGGCCGGTCAGGCCGACCGGTCATCTGAGCCTGAGCGAAAGCGCAGTTCAGGCGCGGCGGGCGGCTTCCGGCAGAGCCGTGCGACAAGCACGACGGAGGCTGTGGTCCCGACACTCGCAGCAGCGGCGACAACAGCGGCGCCGGACGGCCGCGGCCACCGGACCCGCGGCGGTGCGGCGGGAACGCACCGGTGCGGTCCGGCGTCCCTGAATTCGCTGCTCGCTGGTCATGGTCCCATTGTCCTGTCGCCGGCGGAACGCGGTCAACAATGCAACTCGCTGAATTAAAGGGGCTTTCCCGTGGTCCCGCTCACACGCCGTCAGGACACCGCGGGCAGCGCGGACCACGGGCCGAGCGGGTCGGCGTAGAGGGCGCCGAGGGCCACGGCGCAGCCCGCGACGGACAGCACGGAACCGGTGAAGCTGCTGGGCACCACGGCCCGCTCGGGGTCGTCGCACACCCAGGAGCGCGCGCCGACCTCGGCCCGCAGGTCGGCCAGGCACTCGGGCAGCGCGCCGGTGCCGGGCTCGACCACCACCAGCACCTCGGGGTCGAACATGTCCAGCAGCAGGGCGGCGACCCGCCCGACCAGCCGGGCCCGGCGCCGGAACAGCGCCACCGCGGTGCGGTCGCCGGCCCGGGCGAGGCCGAGCAGGTCCGGGAAGTCCGCGACCCGCAGACCGCGCGCCGCGGCCTGGCGCAGCAGGGACGGTTCCGACACCTCGGACTGGAGGCAGCGCGGAGTGCCGCAGCGACAGGGCTCGGCCGGCCCGTCGCCCGCCTCCTCGCCGTCGGCGAGCGGCAGGTGGGCGACGCTGCCGGCGGCGGAGCGCGGCCCGCGGTGCACCGCGCCCGCCGTGGCGAACGCGGCGTCGACCACGGCTCCGACGAAGAGCAGGACGCTGCTGTCCCGGGCGGCGACCGCGCCGATCAGCTGCTCGGCGCGGGCCAGGGCGCGCGAGTGGCTGTCGACGTGCACCGGCAGTCCCGTCGTCCTGGCGAGCCGATCGCGCACGGGCACGTCGCGCCAGCCGAGCCACGGATGGTCGACGATCACGCCCGCCTCCGGGTCCACCCACGAGCCGGTGGCAGCGCCCAGGGCGAGCACCGTGCGGCCCGCGGCGTGCGCGGCGGCGAGCGCGGACAGCCGGGCGGGGACGCCGTCGAGCACGTCGCGGGGCGCCGGGCGGTGGTGCGGCCGCCGGTCCTCGGCGACGATCGTGCCGCGCAGGTCCATGAGCGCCACCGTGGAGTGCGCGACGGCGATGTGCAGGCCGGCGACCAGGTGGCCGCCGGTGTCGATCTCCAACGGGACGTGCGGGCGCCCGAGTCCGCGCGGCCCCGCGGTCTCGGGCCGCTCGCGCACGAGGCCGCGCGCGACCAGCCGGGCGCTGTGGCCGGTCACCGCGGACGGCGACAGGCCCGTGAGGCGGGCCACGGTGCTGCGGGCCACCGGGCCGTGGTCGAGGATCGCGCCGAGCACCGCGCCGGCGGCCGAGGAGCGGCGCGGCCCCTGCGGGGGTACGACGTCGGCCCGGCGCAGCGGAGTCGGGGAGGCGGGGCGGTGCGGACGGTCGGGGAACGGTGTCACGGCGGATGCCTTCCGGGTCCGGGCGGACGGGAGCCGCGGACGGCCGGCCGCCGGCGACACGGCAGGCGGCGGGCGGGCGCTCCCGGGGGCGCTCCTGTGCGGAGCGGTGCGCTCAGAACCGGTGACACGCAGCGGAGCACACGCGCTTGAGGTCGACGTGACCCCGCGTCGTCAGATGTGTGGTGCGCTGCATGCCGCGCAACGTAGCCGGTGGCGCCGAAACCGGTCAAACAGCTGACCGCATCGTGGACATGGGGGCCTGTACCACGCCGGGCCCGCCCGCGGGGGGTGATGGCGGGAACCGCCCGGGGACGGCCCGGGCCGGGGCTAGCGTGGCTGTCCGCTCGACCACGGATTCCACTCGACGGTGAGGGGGTCGGCCGATGTTCAGCGGTTCGGGTGCGGGAGCGGTGCCACCGCACCCCGGCAGCGCCGGAGAGCGCGCGCTGCAGGCGGAGTTGGGTACGCGGGAGCGTGCCGACCGGTTCTACGCCGACCAGGTGCTCGACCATCTCAACACCCGCATGCGGGAGTTCGCGGCGGACCAGGAGATGTTCCTCGTCGCCACGTCGGACGGACGCGGTGAGTGCGACGCGGGCTTCCGCGCCGGGCCGCCCGGGGTGCTGCACGTGCTGGACGCCAAGACGCTGTGCTATCCGGAGTACCGGGGCAACGGTGTGATGGCCTCGCTCGGCAACATCCGGGAGAACCCGCACATCGGGATCCTGCTGATCGACTTCTCCCGCGACCGGATCGGGCTGCACGTCAACGGCCGGGCGCGGGTCGTGCCGGACGGCGAGATGCGCGAGCTGCACCCGGGGCTGCCCGCCGACCGCAACCGCGGCCGGCGTCCGGTGGTGTGGGTGGAGGCCGAGGTGCAGGAGGCGTACATCCAGTGCTCCAAGCACATCCCGCGGCTGGTGCGGGCGCCGCTGCGCCTGCGGCGGGCCTGGGGCACGGACAGCGCGCGCCGCAAGGGCGGCGACTACTTCGGGGTGCGCACTCCTAGGCGCTGACGCCGGCGGCGTCCAGCAGCACGGCTGCGAGGTGGACCGCGAGCCCGCCGTCGAGGTCGTCGGCGCCGATGCCCGCGCGGACCGAGGAGCCGTCGTAGGCGACCATCAACTGCCGCGCGAGCACGTCGGGCCGGGCCGCGCCGCCGCGTTCGGCCTCGGCCTGGAAGAAGGCCTGCATCTGCCGCTTGCGCGCCGCGGCGACGGCGCTGCCGGGGTGCCCGGGGTCCTTCAGCTCGACCTGTGCCGCAAGGAACGGGCACCCGTGGTACTCCGGCGCGGCGGCGGCCTCCTCCAGCCGCTCGAAGACGTACAGGATGCGCGCGCGGGCTCCGGCCGGCTCCCCGGGGGCGGGCAGCAGCCGCGCCTCGATGGCGGGCGCCCAGCGCTCCAGGGCCGCCGCGAGCACGTCGTCCTTGCTGCCGAACAGCTGGTACATCGACCGCTTGGAGACTCCGGCGGCCTTGCACAGGGCGTCGATACCGGTGCCGGTGCCCTCGCGGTAGAAGAGCTCGGCCGCGGCGTCGAGCAGCCGGTCGCGGGGGCTGGGCTTCGGCGTGGTGGTGGTCATGCACCCAGGTTAGCGCCGGGCCTCGACAGAGGAAACAGATCGGTTTACAGTGAGAGGAAACCGATCTGTTTCCTCCTCTCGGCAAGGACGCACCCATGAAGATCAACGGCTCGATCGCTCTCGTCACCGGCGGCAACCGCGGCATCGGCGCGCAGTTCGTCACGGACCTGCTGGAACGCGGCGCGGCGAAGGTGTACGCCGCGGCCCGCGACCCGCGGAAGGTGACCGCCCCCGGTGCCGTGCCGCTCCAGCTCGACATCACCGACCCGGAGTCCGTGCGGGCCGCCGCCGAGCAGGCGGGCGACGTCACGCTCCTGGTCAACAACGCGGGCATCTCCACCGGCGCCTCGCTGCTGGACGGCTCCACGGAGGACTACCTGCGCGAGTACGAGACGCACGTGCTCGGCACCCTGGCCATGAACCGGGCGTTCGCGCCCGTGCTGGCCCGCAACGGCGGGGGCGGCATCCTCACCGTGCACAGCGTGCTCTCGTGGGTCACCCAGCCCGCCGCCGCGGCCTACTCCGCGGCCAAGGCCGCGCAGTGGTCGCTCACCAACGCCTGGCGCATCCAGCTGGCGGATCAGGGCACCCAGGTGACCGGGCTGCACGTCGGCTACGTCGACACCGACCTGGCCGCGCACATCGACGCGCCCAAGTCCAGCACCGCGGACGTCGTCCGCGTCGCGCTGGACGGCTTCGAGGAGGGCCGGCCCGAGGTCCTGGCCGACGCCCTCACCGAGTCCGTCAAGGCCTCGCTCGCGCTGCCGCCGGCGGTCTGACCCGGCCCGCTCCGGCGCCGGACGCCCCGCCCCCGGGAACGCGAGGGGCGGGGGCCCGCGGCATGGAGATCCGGACGACGGACCCTAGCCGCGGAACGTCTCCAGCAGGCGCAGCCAGACCTCGCTGATCGTGGGGTACGCCGGAACCGCGTGCCACAGCCGGGCGAGGGGGACCTGGCCCGACACCGCGACCGTCGCCGAGTAGATCAGCTCGCCGACACCCGGCCCCACGAACGTCACACCGAGGAGGATGCCGGCGTCCAGGTCCACGATCATGCGGGCCTTGCCCTGGTAGTCCTCGGCGTAGACGTAGGCGCCGGCCGTGTTGCCGATCTCGTAGTCGACCGCGCGGACGCTGCGCCCGCTCCGCTCGGCCTCCTCCAGGGTGAGGCCCACCGAGGCGACCTCGGGGTCGGTGAAGACGACCTGCGGCACCGCGCCGTGGTCCGCGGTGGCCACGTGCGCGCCCCAGGGGGCGTCGTCCAGCGGCTCACCCTTCGCCCGCGCCACGATCGCCGCGCCGGCGATCCGGCCCTGGTACTTGCCCTGATGGGTGAGCAGGGCACGGTGGTTGACGTCGCCCGTCGCGTACAGCCAGCCGTCCTCGATCGCGGTGACCCGCAGGGTGTCGTCGGTCGGCAGCCAGTCCCCGGGCTTCAGCCCGACGGTCTCCATGCCGATGTCGCCGGTGTGCGGCCTGCGGCCGGTCGCGAAGAGGATCTCGTCGGCCGCGAGCGTGCTTCCGTCGTCGAGCACGGCCCGCACCTCGCCCTCGGGGCCGCCCTCGCGGGACAGCGCCGTCACCGACACCCCGAACCGCACGTCGGCGCCGGCCTCCCGGAGCGCGTCGGTGACCATCTCCCCGGCGAACGGCTCCATCTTCGGCAGCAGCCCCGAGCCGCGCACCAGCATCGTCACCTGCGAGCCGAGTGCCTGCCACACCGTCGCCATCTCGACGGCCACGACACCGCCGCCGACGACGAGCAGCCGGCCGGGCACGTCCTTGGAACTGGTGGCGTCACGGCTGATCCACGGCCGCACGTCGTCGATGCCGGGCAGCGGGGGCAGCGCGGCCGTGGTGCCGGTGGAGACGACGACGGCGTGGCGGGCGGCCAGCCGCACGGTGCCGCCGTCCGGCGTCGTCACGGTCACCTGGCGCGGCCCGTCGAGCCGGCCGTGGCCGCGCACCAGGTCCAGGTTCACCGAGTTCAGCCAGGCGACCTGCCCGTCGTCCTTCCAGTTGGCGGCGACGGTGTCGCGCCTGGACAGCACCGCGTGCGCGTCGAGCGGCCCCGCGGCCAGGCCGGCGAGTCCGGGCACCCGCCGGGCGTCGGCCCGGGCGATGACCGGCCGCAGCAGTGCCTTGCTGGGCATGCACGCCCAGAACGAGCACTCGCCGCCGACCAGCTCGCTCTCCACGATCACCGTGCTGAGCCCGCCCGACCGGGTGCGCTCGGCCACGTTCTCCCCCACGGGGCCCGCTCCGATGACCACCACGTCGTAAGTGCGGGTCTCGTCGTCCATGCCGGCTCCTGTCCTGACGTCGCCTGTGTCCTACCGATCAGACCGAGGTCACGCGGATGCCGCAACCCGGGCGCTGCGCGTCATCGTAGCCACGCCGGATGACGGGAAGTCCCGTGCCGCACAGCGGGTTGTGGTCTTTGCGGAAGCCGGTCGTCCGTCGCGCGGTGCGTGACGGTCCCGGCGCCGCACCTCGTCCCGGAGCGGGACGTATGATCATGACGGCGGCGCCGAGGGGCGTCACGGGAGGTGCCCGATGGGCGAACTGGTTCTGATCCGCCACGGCGAGACCGAGTGGACCCTGTCCGGGCAGCACACGAGCTACACCGATCTCCCGCTCACCCCGCACGGCGAGGAGCAGGCCCGCAGCCTGGCCCCGATGCTCGCCTCCCGGCACATCGCGTGCGTGCTGACCAGCCCGATGGAGCGCGCCCGCCAGACCGCCAAGCTGGCCGGCCTGGAGCACTCCCGGGTCGAGGACGACCTGCGCGAATGGGACTACGGCGGCTACGAGGGCGTCACCACCCGCGACATCCACCGCGGCCGGCCCGACTGGGACCTGTGGAACGACGGGGTCGCGCCGGGCCCCGAGGGGCATCCGGGCGAGACACCCGAGCAGGTCGGCGAGCGGGCCGACCGGGTACTGGCCCGGGCCGACGCGGCCTTCGCCAACAGCGAGGGCGGCGACGTCGTGCTCGTCGCGCACGCCCACCTGCTCCGCGTGCTGACCGCCCGCCGGCTCGGCCTCCCGCCGGCCGACGGCGCGCTGTTCCAGCTCGCGACGGGCACCGTCAGCCGCCTCGGCCTCGAACACGGCCGGCACGTCCTGACCGCCTGGAACCGCCTGCCCTGACCCGGGCGCGCCCCCTCCCGGCGAGGTGCCGCCGCGGCGGCGTGCCCGTCCCGCCGCAGGGGCCACGCGACGGTTCCCGCGAGCCGAGCACGCCCCGTCGGCGCGCGGGAGCGGGACGGGGAGGAGGATGGCGGCGTCGGTGGAACCGTCCGGGAACGACGCGCCCGCACAGCGGTGTGTCGCCCCGCGAGAGGGGGTAAAGAGCCTTGATCACCCCGGGCTCGGCGCGCGAGCACCTGGTGGACGCACGTGAGGGAGCACGGATGACGGCGACGGTCCAGGAGCGCCTGACCGCGCGCCTGTCGTCCCGCTGGGTGCGCAGCGGCGTGGCGGCCCTGGCCGGCGCGGTGCCCGCGCTGGCGTTCCCGGCCCCCTCGCTGTGGTGGCTGGCCTATGTCGCGCTGGTGCCGTGGATGCTGCTCGTCCGCTCGGCGCCCACCGCCAGGCGCGCCGCGCTGGACGGCTGGTTCGGCGGCGCGGGCTTCATGATGGCCGTCCACCACTGGCTGCTGCCGAGCCTGAACGTGTTCATCGTCGTCCTCGCCCTGATCCTGGGGGCGCTCTGGGCGCCCTGGGGCTGGCTCGTGCGACGGCTGCTCGGCGCGGCCGCCGGCCCCGCCCAGGTCGCCTCCGCGGTGGTCCTGGTGCCGTGCGGCTGGCTGATGGTGGAGCTGGTCCGCTCCTGGCAGGGCCTGGGCGGGCCGTGGGGCCTGCTGGGCGCCAGCCAGTACGAGGTGCGGCCCGCGCTGCGGCTGGCGTCCGTCGGCGGGGTGTGGCTCGTCAGCTTCCTGGTGGTGCTGCTGAACACCTCGGTGACCGCGCTGATCGCGCTGCCGCGGGCACGGCGGCCGGCGGTCGGCGGCCTTCTCGCGGCCGCCGTCCTCACGACCGGCGTCGCCCTGTGGGCGCCGCGCCCGCAGCAGTCGGGCTCGGTGCGCATCGCGGTCGTCCAGCCCGGCGTCATGCCCGACGGCGACAGCCGTCTGGACCGCGAGATCGCGCTCACCCAGCAACTCGTCGGCACCCACCCCGACCTGGTGGTGTGGGGCGAGAGCAGCATCGGCGTCGACCTGTCCACGCGCGCCGACGTCGCCAACCGGCTGGCGTCGCTGTCCTCCGAGGTCGGCGCCGACCTGCTGGTGAACGTCGACGCCCCCAAGGCCGACGGCTCGGGCATCTCCAAGACCTCCGAACTCGTCGGCCCGCTCGGGGTGACCGGCCCGACGTACGACAAGATGCGGCTGGTCCCGTTCGGCGAGTACATCCCGATGAGGTCGCTGCTCGGCTGGGCCACCTCGGTCGGCAAGGCCGCCGACCAGAACCGCAGGCCCGGCACCCGGCAGGTCGTGATGGACGCGCACGGGCTGCGCTTCGCGCCGCTGGTGTGCTTCGAGACCGCGTTCCCCGACATGAGCCGGCACCTGGCGGGCGACGGCGCGCAGGTGCTGGTCGCCCAGTCCTCGACGTCGTCGTTCCAGGACAGCTGGGCGCCGGCGCAGCACGCCTCGCTGGCCGCCCTGCGGGCCGCGGAGACGTGGCGGCCGATGGTGCACGCCACGCTCACCGGCATCAGTGCCGTCTACGACGCCGACGGGCGGCCCGTGGGCCACCGCGTCGGCACCCGCAGCGTCGCCGCGACCGTGTACCAGGTGCCGCTGGCCACCGGTGTCAGCCCCTACGTCCGGTTCGGGGACTGGGTGCCGCACCTGGCGCTGCTGCTGGTGCTGGTGGCGGCCGCCTACGAGGCGACGCGGCTGGTCAGGCGACCGGCTCCGGCGCTGCCTGGTCAATCTCCGTGACGATGCGCTCGCACAGCTCGTGGGTGCGCAGCGCGTCCCGCGCGTCCAGCACGGTGCCGGCGCGGACCGCATCCAGGAACGCCAGGGTGATCTGCTCGATACCGCGCTGGCGGGCCACCGGCACCCAGTCGCCCCGGCGGCGGATCGTCGGCTGACCCTTGTGGTCGACGACCTCGGCGAGGTTGACCACCTGCCGGCGGGCGTCGTCGCCGCTGACGTCCAGGCTCTCCTCGACCGAGCCGCTCATCCGGTTCATCGAGCCGACGGCGGTGAAGCCGTCACCGGACAGCTGGAGCACGAGGTGGTGCACCAGCCCGTCCCGCACGCGGGCGTTGACGGTGACCCGGTCCACGGTGCCGGGCGCCAGGAACCGCAGGGTGTCGACGACGTGCACGAAGTCGTCGAAGACCATGGTCCGCGGCGCCTCGGCCAGACCGACCCGGTTCTTCTGCATCAGCACCAGGTGCCGCGGCTGGTCCAGGCACTGCGCGTAGCCCGGCGCGTAGCGCCGGTTGAAGCCGACCATCAGCGACACCCGCCGCCGCTCGGCCAGTTCGACGACCTGCCGGGCGCCGGCCAGGTCGTAGGCGAGCGGCTTGTCGACGTAGGTGGGGACGCCCGCCTCGATGAGGCGCTCGGCGATCGCCACGTGGTGCTCCGTCGGGGCGTGCACGAAGGCCGCGTCCAGGTCCTGGCCGAGGAGCGCGTCCAGGGTGGTGTGGCGGTGCGGCAGCCGCAGCGCGTCGCCGACCCGCTCCAGCGTGGCCGGAGTGCGGGTCTGCAGGTGCAGCTCCAGGCCGGGCTGGGCGGCGAGCACCGGCAGGTACGCCTTCTGTGCGATGTCGCCGAGGCCGATGACGCCGATCCTCAGCGGGGCGCTGCCGGATGCCATGCGTGCTCCTGTCGTGTGCGTCGGTTCCGCCGTGCGCCGGGCCGCGAAGGTCCCCGGCGCGGGCGTCACCGCAGCATACGGGCACCCTGGTGGCGATCCGCCGGGCGCCCGGGTCCCGGTCCTGCGCCCCGCGCCACCCGTGCGGGTGAAGTGCGGGCGTGCGAGGGCCGAACGGTCACTCGGACGGGGAGTACCGGGTGGGCACGCGCCCGGGCAGAGTGGATCAAGTGCACCGACTGCCCCGGCCGTTCGCCCGCCGGCTCCCCCACCGCCTTCCCCTCCTGGTGGCCGTGCTGGCCGTTCTGGCGGTAGGGGCAGCCGGGTGCGCGACGGTCACCGCTTCCCCGTCGCGGCACGACGGCGGCCCGCGGCCGTCCGCCCGTGAACAGGGGGCCTCACCGGGCGCGGACGGTGACGTGCCGCGCCGGCCGCCCGCCCACCAGGTGCTGGACACCACGGGCGCGAGGCCGCCCGGCCCGGATCGCGCGCCCCTGCCGTCGGGCCGGGCGGTGGCCGCCGGCGGTGACGGACCGCGCCACGGTGCGCTGCCGCGGGCGCCGCACCGGACCGGTGCGGCGCCCGCCGTGCCGCCGCCGTCGCTGCCGCCCCTGCCCTCGCTGCCGTCCGCGGCCCGGGCGTGCGATCTGGGCCGGGAGTACGGGGGTTGGGGCGCGGGCGGCGCCGCGGCCCGCGCCTGCCGCGGGGCCATCGGGCCGCTCGGGCTCGGCGGCACGCCGCCCGGCCCCGCGCGCCGGCGGCGCTGAACGGCGAGCCGTCAGCCCGCGGTCACCGCCAGGTCGTGGATGCGCCAGTCGATCGGCTCGTGGCCCTGGGCCTTGACCGCCTCGTCGATCCGGGTGAACGGCCGGCTGCCCATGAAGAGCTTGGCCGACAGCGGCGACGGGTGGGCGCCCTGGATCACGGCGTGCCGCTCGGTGTCGATCAGCGGGAGCTTCTTCTTCGCGTAGTTGCCCCACAGCACGAACACCGCGGGGTCGGGCCGCGCCGAGACGGCCGAGATCACCGCGTCGGTGAACTTCTCCCAGCCCCGGCCCTTGTGCGAGTTGGCCTCGCCCTCCCGCACCGTGAGCACCGCGTTGAGCAGCAGCACGCCCTGCTCGGCCCACGGCATCAGGTAGCCGTTGTCGGGGATCGGGTGGCCGAGTTCGTCCCGCAGCTCCTTGAAGATGTTCCGCAGCGAGGGCGGGGTCTTCACACCGGGGCGGACGGAGAAGCACAGGCCGTGCCCCTGGCCCTCACCGTGGTACGGGTCCTGGCCGAGGATCAGCACCTTCACGCGGTCGAACGGGGTCGCCTCCAGCGCGGCGAACACCTGCTCCTCGGGCGGGAAGACACGGTGCCCGTACCGCTCGTCGGCGACGAACTGGGTGAGCTCCTGGAAGTAGGACTTGTCCAACTCCCCGCCGAGGGCGGCCTGCCAGGAGTCGGGCAGCATCATGGGCACGTCGGGAACCTCCGGTCGGTGATCCGTTTGCTGTCCCCGAACATAGCCCCACCCACCGACAGTGCCCGCCCGCGGTCGGCGGGCGGGCACTGCGGTGCGCGGGCGGACCCGTGACGTCGCCCGTCAGGCGCCCGTCACGGGGCGGTCAGGCGCCCGTCAGGCGCCGGCCTTCAGGAACAGGCCGCCGTCCACGACCAGGTTCTGCCCGGTGACCCAGGCGGCCTGCTCGGAGAGCAGGAACGCGGCGGCACCGCCGATGTCCTCGGGCACGCCGAGCCGGCCCAGCGGGTAGCCGGCCGCGGCCTCCTCCTCACGGCCCTCGTACAGGGCGGCCGCGAACTTCGTCTTCACCACCGCCGGGGCGATGGAGTTGACCCGCACGCCCGGCGCCATCTCGGCGGCCAGCTGCACGGTGAGGTTGACCATGGCGGCCTTGCTCATGCCGTACGCGCCGATGAACGGGGAGGGCGCGAGACCGGCGATGGACGCGATGTTGACGATCGCGCCGCCGTTCTCCTTCTGCCACGCCTTCCACGTCTGCTGCGCGAAGCCGAGCGCGGAGATCACGTTGGTCTCGTAGACCTTGCGGGCCACGCCGAGGTCGAGGTCGGCCAGCAGGCCGTACACCGGGTTGGTGCCGGCGTTGTTGGCGAGGTAGTCGATCCGGCCGAACGCCTCCATGGTGCGCTCGACGGCGATCGCCTGGTGGGCCTCGTCGTGCGCCTTGCCGGCGACGCCGATGACCCGCGGCTCCGCCGAGCCGCCGGGCGCGGCGGCGCTGAGCCGTTCGACGGCCTCCTTGAGGGCGTCCTCGTTGCGTCCGGTGATGCAGACGCGGTCGCCGCGGGCGACGAGTGCTTCGGCGATGCCGTAGCCGATGCCCCGGCTGGCGCCGGTGACGAGGGCGGCACGGCCGGATCCGGAAGTGGGCTGAGTCATGTCGTTGGCCTTCGTGCGCGTCAGTTGAGGGGACCGCCGGCCACGTACATGACCTGGCCGGAGACGAAGCCGGCCGCGTCGCCGGTGAAGAAGGCGATCGCGTTGGCGACGTCGTCGGGGCGCCCGACGCGCTGGACGGGGATCTGGGTGGCGGCGGCGGCCTGGAACTCCTCGAAGCCCATGCCGACCCGGGCCGCGGTCGCCGCGGTCATGTCGGTGGCGATGAAGCCCGGGGCGACCGCGTTGGCGGTGACGCCGAACTTGCCCAGCTCGATCGCCAGGGTCTTGGTGAAGCCCTGCATACCGGCCTTGGCGGCGGAGTAGTTGACCTGCCCCCGGTTGCCGAGCGCGGAGGACGAGGAGAGGTTGACGACGCGGCCGAACTTGGCGTCGACCATGTACTTCTGCACCGCGCGGGTCATCAGGAACGCGCCGCGCAGGTGGACGCCCATGACCGTGTCCCAGTCGGAGGCGGTCATCTTGAACAGCAGGTTGTCGCGGAGCACGCCGGCGTTGTTGACCAGGATGGTGGGCGCGCCCAGCTCCTCGGCGACGCGGGCCACGGCGGCCTCGACCTGGGCCTCGTCGGACACGTCGGCGCCGACCGCGATCGCCCGACCGCCGGCCGCGGTGATCGCCTCGACGGTCTCCTTGCACGCCCCCTCGTCGAGGTCGAGTACGGCGACGGCGCGGCCTTCCGCGGCCAGCCGCACCGCGGTGGCGGCGCCGATGCCGCGGGCGGCGCCGGTGACGATCGCGACGCGCTGCTCGGTGGTGGACATCTGTGTCTCCTCAGCCCGGTGAGGCGGCCGCCCATGCACTCTGACACATGAGCGACCGCTTAGTAGGTCCCGTACGCGAAACCGTAGGAGTGCCGTGACCCAGTGTCAACGCCACCACGGCGGATGTGTGCGAAGGCACGGGCGAACCGCGGGCGGCACGCCCCGCACCGGCCTTCAGCGCACCAGCAGTTCCAGCAGCCGGTCCGCCTCGTGGTTCGCGTCGGAGGTCAGCCCGGTGTGGATGGGCCCGGGCTGGACGATCGTGCTGCGCGGCGCGGTCAGCCAGCGGAAGCGGCGGCCCGGATCGTCCTCGGCCGCCTGCCCCGCGCGGGCGCCGCCCGCACAGATGCCCTGGTAGCCGCGCAGCGCCGCCCGCACGCCGTCCACGTCCACGTCCGGATCGAGGCAGCGCAGCCGCGCCTCGTCGAGGTGCACGCGCGCGCCGACGTAGCTCTGCGCCCTGCAGTACACCAGGACACCGGCATTGATCATCTCGCCGCGCTCGATCCGCGGCACCACGCGCACCAGCGCGTACTCGAAGACGTCCCGCCCGTTCACTCGGCGCCCCCGCTCTTCTTGTCGGCGTGTCCTTCGACCCACGGCCTCAGCCACTCGGGCGGCGGCTGCTTCTCGCGGCGCCCGGGCGCGGTGGTGATCCGCAGGTGGACGTCCTGGGCACGGGCGCCGAGGATCCGGGCGTAGGCACGTCGCACGTCGTCGGGGGTGTCGAACCCGGGCTCGTCGACCAGCCACTCGTCGGGGACGAGTCCGGTCACCCCGGCGAGCAGGTCCTCGGTCACCAGGGCGCCCAACTCGCCCGCCACCGCGGCGGGTTCGGGGTCGAAGCGGGACAGGGCGTGGTCGGACGCGTCGTACGGGCGCGCCGTCGCGGACTCGGCGGAACGCCAGTTGTGGTGCCAGATGAGGGAGGCGCCGTGGTCGATGAGCCACAAGTCCCTGTGCCAGACCAGCATGTTAGGATTCCGCCACGACCGGTCGACGTTGCCGATGAGGGCGTCGAACCAGACGATGCGGCTCGCCTCCGCGGGATCCACGGTGAACACCAGGGGATCGAACCCGAGGGAGCCGGGCAGGAAGTCCATCCCGAGGTTGAGCCCGCCGCTCGCCTTCAGCAGGTCCTGGATCTCCTGGTCGGGTTCGCCCAGCCCGATCACCGGGTCGAAGTCGAACCGCACGAGTTCGGGCACGCGCAGGCCCAGCCGCCTGCCGAGTTCACCGGCGATCACCTCGGCCACCAGCGCCTTGCGGCCCTGGGCCGCGCCGCTGAACTTCACCACGTAGGTACCGAGGTCGTCGGCCTCGACCACACCGGGCACCGAGCCGCCTTCACGCAGCGGCGTCACATAGCGGATGCCCGTCACTTCTCTCAACATCCCCCCAGGCTAATGCGGGGAGGATCCCCGTTATGGACATGATCACTTCTGCCGACGCACCCTCCTCCTCCCCGGCCGCCGCCGCGTACCCGGCGCAGGTCGCCCGCACGCAGCGTTACTCGCTCGGCGTGCCCGGGGCGTTCACGCTCTCCGCCGACGGCTCGGCCGTCCTCTTCCTGCGCACCCGCGGTCCCGAGGACCGCGTCAGCTGCCTGTGGCTGTTCGACGGCGACCGGGAACGGCTGCTGGTGGACCCGGCCGCGCTCGCCGCGGGCACCGGCGAGGTGCCGGAGGCCGAGCGCGTCCGCAGGGAGCGCGCCCGCGAGCGCGCCCGGGGCATCGTCGCCTACGACGCCTCCCCGGACCTGGACACGGTCGTGTTCGCGCTCGACGGCGCCCTGTGGTGCCTGGAGCCGGCACGGGACGGGAGCCCGCGGCCGGTGCCCACCGCGGGCCCGGTGACGGAGCCGCGGCTCGCCCCGCGCGGGCGCGGTGTCGCCTACGTCAGCGGCGGCGCCCTGCACGTCGCGGACCTCGACGGCGGGCCGGGCCGCGAACTGGCCGTCCCCGAACGCGCGGACGTGAGGTACGGGCTCGCCGAGCACGTCGCGGCCGAGTCCATGGGCCGCCACCGCGGCTACTGGTGGGCGCCGGACGGGCAGCGGCTGCTGGTCGCACGGGTGGACGAGGCCCGGGTGCAGCGCTGGTGGATCGCCGACGCCGCGAACCCGTCGCGGCCGCCGCGCGAGACGGCGTACCCGGCCGCGGGCACCACCAACGCGGACGTGTCGCTGGCCGTGTTCGGGCTGGACGGGACCCGGACCGAGGTCGTCTGGGACCGGGCCGCGTTCGAGTACCTCGCCACCGCCGGCTGGGACGCCCACGGTCCGCTGCTGAGCGTGCAGAGCCGCGACCAGCGCACCGTCCAGGTGCTCGCGGCGGATCCCGGGACCGGCGCCACCCGGTTGCTGCATGAACGGACGGACCCCGCGTGGGTGCAGCTGGTCCCGGGCACACCGGCCAGGACGGCGTCCGGCGCCCTGGTGCACACCATCGACGACGGCGGAACCCGCCGGCTCACCGTCGACGGCCGGCCGGTCACGCCCGAGGGGCTGCAGATCCAGTCCGTCGAGCAGGTCGCGGGCGAGTCCGTGCTGTTCACCGCCGTCGACGAGCCGACCGAGTCGCACCTGTGGTCGTACACCCCGCAGGAGGCACCGCTGCGGCTGAGCCCGGAACCGGGCCTGCACACCGGGCAGCGCGCGGCCGGCACCCTCCTGCTCGCCTCGCGCACCGACGACGGGCCGCGGTTCCGGCTGCTCTCCGGCGAGGGTGCCCCGCGGCCGATCGCGTGCCTGGCGGCCGAGCCGGTCACCCCGCCGCGCGTCACCTGGCTGCGGGCCGGCGACACGGAGATCCGCACCGCGCTGCTGCTGCCCTCGTGGCACCGGCCGGGCGCGGCACCGCTGCCCGTGCTGCTCGCGCCCTATGCCGGCCCCGCCCAGCGGTTGGTGCTGCGCGGCCGGAACTGGCCGCTGTGCGAGGCGCAGTGGTTCGCCGAGGAGGGCTTCGCGGTGATCGTCGCGGACGGCCGGGGCACGCCGGGGCGCGGCCCGCGGTGGGAGAAGAGCGTGCACCTCGACACGCTCGCCGCCCCGCTCGACGACCAGGTGACCGCGCTGCACGCGGCCGCCGCGCACTGCCCCGACCTCGACCTGGAACGGGTCGGCATCCGTGGCTGGTCCTACGGCGGCACCCTCGCCGCGGCCGCGGTGCTGCGCCGTCCCGACGTCTTCCACGCCGCGGTCTGCGGCGCCGGGCCCAGCGACCAGCGCCTGTACGACACGCACTGGCGCGAGCGTTTCCTCGGCCACCCCGACGAGCACCCGGAGGCCTACGAGCGCTCGTCGCCGATCAACGAGGCGGCGGCGCTGCGGCGGCCGCTGCTGCTGGTGCACGGGATGGCCGACGACAACGTGGTCGCCGCGCACACGTTGCGGATGTCGGCGGCGCTGCTGGCCGCGCACCGTCCGCACCAGGTGCTTCCGATGTCCGACGTCACCCACGGGCCCACCGATCCGGTGGTGGTGGAGGGGCTGTTGCGGCACCAGTTGAACTTCCTGCGCGCGTCGCTGAACGTTTCGCCGCCGCAGGCCGTATGAACGGTCACGCGTGACACGACGCGGCGGGCCGGCTCCGTGCCGGCCCGCCGGGCCCGACCAGTGGACAGGAAGCAGCTCATGGCCGAAACCCCAGGAATCCCCGAGTCCCCCACCCGCCGCACCATCGTCGCGGCGGCCGGAGGCGCGGGGCTCGCCGCCGTGCTCACCGCGTGCGGCTCCTCCTCGGACTCCGGTTCCGACGCCAGCCCCAGCGGGAGCGCGGCGTCCACGGACTCCTCCGACACCGGCTCCGCGGCGCCGTCCGGATCCGCTGCCCCTTCTTCCTCCTCCGGCTCCGGCGGCGGCACCCCCCTTGCCAAGACCTCCGAGATCCCGGTGGGCGGCGGCAAGGTCTTCGCCGACCAGAAGGTCGTCGTGACGCAGCCGGCCGCGGGACAGTTCAAGTGCTTCACGGCGATCTGCACCCACCAGGGCTGCACGGTCGCCGGCGTGTCCGGCGGCACCATCAACTGCCCGTGCCACGGCAGCAAGTTCCACGTCGCCGACGGCAGCGTGGCCAACGGCCCGGCGCAGGCGCCACTGGCGGCCCAGCAGGTCACGGTCTCCGGCGGCGAGATCTCGCTGGCCTGACCGCGGCGGTGGTCCGGCCGGTCCCCGTCAGCGGGTGTACCGGTCGGCCGACCGCCGCAGCGCGTCGACCGCCACCCGGATCGCGGGGCGGCGGTCGCCGTCCGCCCGCCAGACCGCGTAGACGTGGCGGCACATGGTCGAGTGGACCGGCACGATCCGCACGCCCTCGGGCATCGGGTCGCGGCCCAGCCGCGGCATGACGGCGACGCCGAGTCCGGCGGCGACCAGCGCCAGCACGGTGGCGTGCTCCTCCGCGTGGTGCGAGATGAGCGGCTCGATGCCCTTGCCGCGCAGCGTGAACAGCAGCCACTCGTGGCAGAACCCGCCGTCCGGCCAGGCGATCCACTCCTCGTCGGCCAGCTCGTCCAGCTCGATCTGCGGCCTGCCGTCAAGGCGGTGACCGACCGGCACCGCCACGTCCGCGATGTCGTCGAACAGCGGGGCCTTGGCGAGGCCGCCGGGCAGCGACAGCGGCTTGTTGTACCAGTCGAGGACGACCGCCAGGTCGATGTCGCCGCGGACCAGCCGGGCCAGCTGGTCCTGCGGCTCCAGCTCGTGGACGACGGTGCGCAGCTGGGGGTGGGCGCGGCGCAGCTCGGTCAGCGCGGCGGGGAACAGCCCGCGCACGGCCGTGGGGAACGCGCCGGCCCGCAGCTCGCCGACCGCCGCGCCCCGGTGCGCCTCCAGGTCGGAGTGGGCCAGCTCGACGAGGGAGAGTATCCGTTCGGCGTGCCCGGACAGCAGGCGCCCGGCGTCCGTCAGGCGCACCCCGCGGCCGTTCTTGGCGAGCAGCGACTGGCCGGTCTCCCGCTCCAGCTTGGCCATCTGCTGCGACACGGCGGAGGTGGTGACGCTCAGCACGTCCGCGGCGGCGCTCACCGACCCGTAGGTGTCGATCGCGTGCAGGATGCGGAGGCGCTCCAGGCTCAACATGTAAGCGATCCTACGGTGTCTGTGTACGAATTCTCGCTTGTTCTACGACGTCGCTCACGTCATCGTGGTGCCATGACCGCACCGGCCGAGACCCCGAGCACTGCGCCCGCAGCCCCCGCACCCGCGACGGCACCCACCGCACCCCCGCCCCCGGCCGCGTCGACCGCGCCGGCTCCCTCCGCTCCCTCCGCCGCCTCCGCCGCCCCGGCTCCTTCGGCGCTCTCCGCCGTGCGCGTCCTGCGGGGCTTCACCGACTGGCGGGTGCGCTTCGCCGCGCTCGGCCTGGTGTGGGGCTTCAGCTTCCTGTTCATGAAGGTGGGCAACGAGGCGTTCGCGCCCCTGCAGGTCACCCTGGGCCGGATGGTGTTCGGCACCGCGGTGCTCGCCACCGCGGTGGCGGTCAAGCGGGAGCGGCTGCCGCGCGGACGGCGCGTGTGGCTGCACCTGCTCGTCGCGTCCTTCTTCCTCAACTCGCTGCCGTTCACGCTCTTCGCGACGGCCGAGCAGACGATCCCGTCGATGCTGGCCGGCATCTGCAACGCGGCGACGCCGCTCTTCTCGATGCTGGTGTCGGTCGTCGCGCTCTCGGAGGACCGGCCGTCGCGGCAGCGCTTCGCCGGCGTGGGGCTGGGCTTCGCCGGGGTGCTGACCGTGCTCGGCGCCTGGCAGGGGTTCTCCGGCGAGGATCCCAAGGGCACGGTCATGGCGCTGACCGCGGCCGTCAGCTACGCGGTCGGCTGGGCGTACGTGCGGCGGACCCTGACCAACTCGGGTGCCTCCAACCTGGCCATGTCCGCCAGTCAGTTGATGCTGGGCACCCTGCAACTCGTCGTGGTGACACCGTTCTTCACCTCGCTGCCCACGTCCTATCCGGCGAAGTCGGTGCTGTCGGTGCTGGCACTGGGCGCGCTCGGCACCGGGATCGCGTTCCTCGTGCAGTACGGCCTGGTCGCGGAGAAGGGGCCGACGATCGGCGCGATGGTCACCTACCTCATACCGATCGTGGCCACCGCGGCCGGCGTGCTCCTGCTCGGCGAGTCGCTGAGCTGGAACGAGCCGGTCGGCGCGGTGGTCATCCTGATCGGCGCGGCCCTCACGCAGCGGCGGCCCAAGGCGCTCCGGAGTCAGGCGTAGCGGCTCGCCCCGGCCGGGCGCAGCACGGCGGCGACGGCGTCGGCCAGCGGCTCGATGTCCTCGTGCGCCAGCGGTGAGACGGTCAGCCGGATCCCCGGTGCCGAGCGGGCGCGGAAGCGGGCGCCGGGCGCGACGGCCCAGCCGTGCTGCAGCAGCCCGGCCACCGCGCCGGTCTCGTCGGAGACCGGCACCCAGATGTTCATGCCGCTGCGGCCGTGGGCGGCGACGCCCCGGTCGGCGAGCGCCCGCAGCAGCGCCTCGCGCCGGGCGGTGTAGGAGCGGGCGGTGGCGTCCACGTCCACGGCGTCGTTCCGCCACAGGTGGACGACCGTGCGCTGCAGCAGGTGGCTGACCCAGCCCGCGCCGAGCCGGTACCGGCCGCGCACCCGGTCGACGGTCAGCGCGTCCCCGGTGGAGACGGCGAGCCGCAGGTCCGGCCCGTAGGCCTTGGCGGTCGAGCGCACCAGGGCCCAGTGCTCGGTGGCACCGGCCAGACAGTGCAGCGGCAGGTCGGTCAGCCCGTGCACGTGGTCGTCGTCGATGACCAGGACGTCCCGGTGGGCGGCCAGCAACTCCCGCAGCTCGGCCGCCCGTTCGGCGGACAGTGCGGCGCCGGTCGGATTCTGGCCGCGGTCGGTGACGACCAGCGCCCGCGCGCCGCCGGCCAGGGCCCGGGCCACGTCCGCGACGAGCGGCCCCTCGTCGTCGACGCCGACCGGGACGGCACGCAGGCCCATCGCCGGCACCAGGTCGAGCACGCTCCCCCATCCCGGATCCTCGACGGCCACCGCGTCGCCCGGGCGCAGGTGTGCGGCCAGCACCCGCTCGATGGCGTCCAGCGACCCGGAGGTGAGGCTGATCGGGCCGTCGGGCACGCCGTCGGCGTCGAAGGCGGCGCGGGCCAGGGCGCCCAGTTCGGCGTCGACGGGTGCCGAACCGTAGAGGACCGGCGCCTGCGCGTGGTGCACGGCGGCGGCGGCCAGGGCGTCGGCCAGCGGGGGCAGCAGGGCGGTGTCGGGGTTGCCGGTGGAGATGTCCCGGGCCCGCGCGGGCACATCGATCCTGATCTCGTCGCGAGGCGCGGTCGCGGGCCGCGACCGCACCCGGCTGCCGCGCCGCCCGGCGGTCTCGATCACCCCGCGGTCGCGCAGCAGCCGGTACGCGGCGGCGACCGTGTTGGGGTTGACGTCCAGCGCGCGGGCCAGCTCGCGCAGCGGCGGCAGGGTCTCGCCGGGCGGCAGCGCACCCGACCCGACGGCACTCTCGATGCTGGCGGCGATAGCCGATGCGCCCCGGCCGGTGATCCGATACTCTCCTAGCACAAACGACATTATGCACTAGTGCAAAGGACTTCGCTAGTCATGACCCGGGACCCAGCGCCGCCTGCCGCCGACTACCCTCCCACCGCCCGCACCACACCCACGCGTCTGCGCGAACGCGCCGCCTACGACCGCGCGCTGGTGCACGGCATCCTCGACGCCGGCTACCTGTGCCACCTCGGCTTCGTCCGCGACGGGGCGCCGGTCGTGCTGCCCACGCTCTACGCGCGGCACGGCGAACGGCTGTACGTGCACGGCTCCACGGGCGCGCGCCCGCTGCGGGCGGCAGCCGTCGAGGCGGGGCTGGCGGTGTGCCTGACCGTCACCCACGTCGACGGCCTGGTGCTCGCCCGGTCCGCGTTCCACCACTCGATGAACTACCGCTCGGTCGTGGTGCACGGCACGGCCCACCAGGTCACCGACCCCGGGGAGCGCTCGCTCGCGCTCGACGCGATCGTCGACCAGGCGGTGCCCGGCAGGTCGGCGGACTCCCGCCGCGCCAACGCCAAGGAACTGGCCTCGACCGCCGTGCTGCGCCTGGACCTCGGCGAGGTCTCCGCCAAGGTCCGCACCGGCGGCCCGAGCGACGAGCCGGAGGACGCCGGACTGCCGTACTGGACGGGCGTGGTGCCGGTGCGTCCTTCGTACGGTACGCCGGTCCCCGCCGACGACCTCGACCCCTCGATCGGCCTCCCCGGCTACCTCGCGCCGGGCGGCCCGCGCGGCACGGCCCGGACGGAGGAGGCCCCGTGCTGATCCACCCCTGGGACGAGCCCCTGGACGACGACGAGTGGCGGACCTGGCTGGCCTCCCACGACTTCGGGCAGCTCGCCGTCAACGGCCTCGACGGCGCACCGCCGTTCGTCCAGCCCGTCCACTTCCTCTACGACCCCGCGCCGGGCGACCACGGCGAGGCCGTCCTCCACCTGGCCCGCCCGAACCCGCTGTGGGCCGCCCTCGACGCGAGCCCGCACGTGACCCTGAGCGTGGTGGACGACTACGTCTTCGTCCCCGGCCACTGGACCGCGCTCCCCGACCAGCCCACCGACCACGGCACCCCGACGAGCTACTACGCGGCCGTCCAACTCCTCGCCGTGGCCCACGTCGTGGACGATCCGCGGGAGAAGGCGGAGCTGCTGCGACGGCAGACGGCGCACTTCCAGCCCGAGGGCGGCACCGCGCCCGTGACGGCCGGCGAAGCGCCCTTCGGCCGCCTGCTGCCGGGCCTGCGCGTGGTGCGGCTGGACGTCACCGCGGTCCGGGCCAAGTTCAAGTTCGGCGGCAACAAGCCGGAGTCGGTCCGTCACCGGATCACCGGCCTGCTGGCCGAACGCGGCGCCCCCGGGGACGCGGCCGCCCGCACCCACCAACTCCGCCGCGTCACACCGCAACCGCACGCGCCGGAGACGGACCCCGCGCGCACCGAGCGCTGAGCGCGAGGCACCGCCACTCCGCCGCGGAACGGCCACCGGAGTGCGGGCCCCGCCCAGGGCCCGCACCGCCCGCACCCCGCCCACCCGCGTGGCGGCCGTGAGCACGGACGGCGCACGTGCCGGACGCCCGACGTCAGGCGGCACCGCCCTCCGCAACGGGCTCGGAGGACATGGCCACCGCCGGGACCGGCACCGGGGTGCGCGCCTCCTCCCAGGCCAGCACCGTGACCGCGGCGAGCAGCACCACCGTGCCCGCGAGCGTGGCGGCCGTGAGGTGTTCGCCGAGCAGGGCGACCGCGATCGCCGCGGCCGAGACCGGTTCGATCAGGGCGATCACCGAGACGGTGGCCGCGCGCAGCACGGCGGCGCCCGCGAAGTACAGGGCGTAGGCGAGGGCGGTCGGCACCGATGCCAGGTAGCCGAGGAGCAGCAGAGTCCGGGTGAGATCCGCCGCCTGCGGCAGCAGCCCCTCGGCCGCGGCGGCGGGCAGCAGCACGACGGCGCACAGTCCGAACGACCACAGGGACGTGTCCAGCGGGTCGGCCGCGGTCCCCAGGCGGCCGTACCACCGGGTGAGAAGCGTGATCGCGCCGTAGCCGGCCGCGGAGAGCACCGCGAGGGCGACACCGGCCGGCCGCACCGCCGCGCTCCCGCCGCCGAGGACGAGGACCGCGAGCCCGCCCAGCGCCCCGGCGACCGCGCAGGCGCCGCCGCGCCCGAGGCGCTCCCCCATCGTCAGCCGCGCGGTCACGGCGATCAGCACCGGCCCCGAGCCGAGCGTGACCACCGTCGCGACGGCGAGGCCGGTGGCCTTCACCGCGCAGAAGTACGCCACCTGGAAGAGCGTCAGACCCGCGCCGGTGGTGACGATCCGCACGGCGCCGCGGAGCCGCCGGGGTGCGTCGACCGCGGTCGCGGCGAGGTCGGCGGGTGCCGCCGCCCGCGGGCGGCGGGCGGCGCGGGCGCCGAGCAGCAGCACGAAGCCCCCGGCCGCCCGCCAGAAGGTCAGCCCGATCGGGCCGAGGCCGCTGCCGTCGTAGAGCAGCGCGGCGGCCGCGCCCGCGGTGCCCCAGGCGGTGGCGGCGAAGACGACGAAGAGGAGCGCGCGACGGGCCGGCAGTGCGGCCCGGACAGGCGTGAGGGACACGAGAGTTCTCCCGCAGGGAAAGGGGTGGGTGAAGGCGTCACCGTCTGCGGGCAGCACTCACTCGCCTGCCGGACCGGGACCGTCGCACGTCGTGCGCCGACCGGTCAGGGACAGGCGGAATCTTCGGTGGTGGCAGCGTGCCCGCGCTCAGCGGGCAGGCGGCGGAAGAACAGTGGAGTGCACGCCGTCACCCTATCCCCCAGCAGCACCTTGAGGCCGTGCGGACGGTACGCACGCACAGGCCGAGCTCAACGGCCGGCCCCGGCGGGCGACTTCATGTCGCCGGCTCCCGATGGCCGGAGCTCCCCTGCGATGCGGGCGGTGACCCGGTGAGGCACTGCCCGGCACGGCGGGACACCTCACCCGGGCGGCTGGTCCGCGGTCCTCCGTGACGCAAGCGGCACCCCACGACCACGCGCTGCCCGGGGCGGCGGCCGGACCGCCCGCGCGCCCACCGGCTCGACTCCGCGCGCCGGTCGGCGCGTCACGCGCCCGCCACCTCGACCTCGCCTTCGGCGGACGCGGGGGCCGATGCCGATGCCGGCGCGGAGGCGGAGGCGGACGCGGAGGTGGACGCCGGCAGGGAGCCGAGGTCCGGCACCGCACCGAGCGGCACGTCGTCGTGGGGTGGGGTGGCCGCGGACGCCGAGGTCTGGGCGACGAACGCCCCGCACAGGACGAGGGCGCCGCCGAGGACCTGGATCGTGCCGAGGTGCTCGCCGAGCAGCACCCACGCGAGGACCGTGCCGACGACGGCCTCGATGCAGGCGACCACGCCGGCGACCTGCGGGCTCAGCCGGCGGACCGCCATCACTCCGGTCAGGTACGCCACGACCGTGGCGACGAGCACGATCCACGCGATGAGCAGCACCGCGGGAACGTCGTGGGTGCCCAGAGCCACGCGCCGGGACAGGCCGGAGTAGGGGATCTCCCAGGGCCGGGCGAAGGCGGCGAGCACGACGGTGCCGATGATCAGGCCGTGGGCGATGACAGCGACGGGGTCGGGCGTCTCGCCGTCCACGGAACGCGCGTCGGCGAGGACGAAGTAGGCGACCTGGCAGCAGGCCGCGCCGAACGCGCACAGCAGGCCCAGCGCGTCGAAGGCGAGGCCGGACCAGATCTCGACGACGCCCGCCATGCCGGCGACCGCGAGCAGCACGCCGGCCGCCGCGGCCCGGTGCACGGGGCGGCGCTGGACGAACCGCACCCAGCCGAGCAGCAGCGCCGGGCCGAGGTACTCGACGAGGATGGCGACGCCGACCGGGATCCGGGAGATCGCCACGAAGTACAGCGCCTGGCAGCCGGCGACGCCGAGCAGGCCGAACCCGAGCAGCAGCCCGGGCCTGCGCGGCAGCAGCGCCCGGTGCCGGACGGCGACGGGCAGCAGGATGAGCGCCGCGCCGGCGACCCGCAGCCACACCACGTGCAGCGGGTCGAACCCCGCCTCGATCAGCGGCTTGGCCGCCACGCCCGAGCCGCCGAACGCGACGGCCGACAGCAGGGCGAGGCCAAGGCCCCCGCTCCTCCCCTGAGATACGTGCATCGGGTCATGATGTCAGCTCGCGACAGGACCGTCACCCCGGTAGCGGCTGACATCCAGTCCGGCCGCACGCAGCACCTCGCGCGCCCGGCACGCGGGGTCGGCCGCGAGGGCGTCCAAGAGGTCGAGCCCCGTGGCCCGGGTCCTTCCACGCCGCCGGGCGAGGTGCACGGCCCGGCGCACCGCCGCCGCGGCGGCCGGGCTCCAGCCGCCCTCCTCCACCGCGCCGGACCCGGCCACGCACCCGGCCGGTCGGGGCACCGCAACCGGCCCGGGCAGCGGCACCGGAACCGGCACCAGTGCCGGAACGGCACCCGTCTCCTCCACGGCGCCGCTCCACCGCAGCCCGTAGCCGATGCTGCGCTGCACCAGATAGCCGAGCACCCGCGGCATCCGCCCGGTGCCGCCGTCGCACGCCTCGCGCGCGGCAGGGTCGCCCTCCAGCAGCGAGTGCAGCAGATGGGCGGTGTCGACCAGCCGGTCGCCGTCCCGTGTCGCCCGGCGCCGCGCACCGGCCGCCACCGCGCGCACGCCGGGCGTCAGGCGCCTGTCGTCGGCGAGCCGGGCGAAGTCGAGGGGCGGTCCGTGGCTGCTGTACACGGCCTCCACTCCATCAGGCCCGCCCGCCGGGCACATCGCCTCAACGGGCCATCCCTCCCCACCCCGGAGGAGGGCCGGAGGGCGTGTCGCCTCCTTCGCGGGGATGAGTCATGGCCACAGCAAGGTGCGGGTCCAGCCGTCCCCGGAGCGCGTGTACCGCACGCGCAGGTGGAAGCGCGCGGGGTCGGCCTGGAAGAACTCGGCCTCCTGGGCCCGCAACCGGTACAGGGTGTGGCCGTCCGGCACGCGGCCGGGTTCCGCGGCGATGAGGTCCTGTGCGGCTCGCCGGGCGCGGTCGTACTCGCCGGGGCCGCTGAGCGGCAGGCTCGTCCGGCCGGTGAACCCGGCGGCGCGGGAGGCGGCGGAACGGCCGAGGTAGTCGCGCCGGGCCGCGTCCTCGCCGAGCGTGCCGACGGTTCCGGTCATCCGGATCTGCCGGCCGTGCGCGGGCCAGTACCAGGTCAGCGCCGCGCGGGGGTTGGCGGCCAGGTCCCGGCCCTTGGGGCTCTCTGCGTCGGAGGCGAACAGGCAGGCGCAGTCGGCGGTGTCGACGCCGCGCAGCATCAGTACGCGCGCGCTGGGCACGCCGTCGCGGCTCGCGGTGCTGAGCGTCACGACGTGCGGTTCGGGCACGCCCTCGGCCAGGGCCCGGTCGAGCCAGCGGGCGAACAGCGGTCCCGGTGTGTTCGGGGCGTCCTCGGGGGCGAACCGCGGCAGCGGCCCGGCCAGGACGGGGGCGGCGCGCATCCGGGCCAGCAGCGCCTCGTCGTCGGCTGCCGTGTCGCGGCCGCCGCCGTCCCCGGGTTCCTCGCCGTCCATCGGGCCTCCCTTCGGTGCCGGAGGACCATCACACACCACGCGCCGGGCCGGTGGCGGGACGTTCCGCCTCCGGCCCGGCGCGCCGGGTGGGTGTCCGGCCGGGCCGGGGCCCGGCACGGGATCAGTGCACCGTCACCGTCGTGGTCTGGGTGCCGGCGGTGAAGACGTAGTCCCCGCTCGCGACGGCCTGCGGTGCGCTGCCGTCGATGTCGCCCGGGGTGACCGCCAGCCTGCTGGGCGGCACGTCGAGGGCGACCGTGCGGGACTGCCCGGCGTCCAGGTGCACCCGGGCGAAGGCCACGAGCTTGCGGGACGGCGACAGCACGTCGCTGGACGGCTGCGAGACGTAGACCGGCACCACCAGGTCGCCCGCGCGGGAGCCGGAGTTGGACACGCCGACCGACAGGTGGATGGTGTCCTTGGCCCGGGCGGTCGCCGAAGCGGCCTTGATCGAGGCGAAGGTGTAGGTGGTGTAGGACAGTCCCGCGCCGAACGGGTAGGCGGCGTCGTACGAGGACTCGGGGCCGCCGTTGGTCCCGGGCAGCTGCTGGTAGTACAGCGGCTCGTTGCCGATGTCCTTCGGCCAGGACGCGCTGAGCCGGCCGCTGGGATTGACCGCGCCGAACAGCACGTCGGCCACGGCCTTGCCGCCCTCGCTGCCGGGCAGCCACGACATCAGCAGGCCCTGCGTGCCGTCGGCGTCGCCGAGCACCAGCGGGCGGCCGGCGATGACCACGGTGACGACCGGCTTGCCGGTGGCCTTGAGTGACTTGACCAACGCCTGCTGGTCGGCGCTGAGTTCGGGCCGCGGGCTGTCGGCGGCGCCTTCGGCGGCGGCCTTCTCGCCGACCACGACGACCGTCAGGTCCGCGTCCTTGGCCTGGGCGACCGCGTCGTCCGCCGTCTTGGCCTGGACGACCTGGGTGCCGGACGGCGCGGCGGCCTTGATGCCCTGCAGCACCGTGGTGCCGGGCGCCTGCACACCGTCGGGCACGCCCTGCCAGCCGACCGTCCAGCCGCCGAGCTGGTCGTTGATGTCGTCGGCGTAGGAGCCGGCGACGACGATCTTCTTGGCGGACGAGGAGACGGGCAGCACGTTGCCGTCGTTGCGCAGCAGCACCTGGGACTCGTCGGCAGCCTGGCGGGCGAGCGTGGTGTCGGCGCCCAGGACGGCGGCGTCGGCCTTCGAGGCGTCCACGTAGGGGTGTTCGAAGAGCCCGAGCTGGAACTTGAGCGTGAGGATGCGCGCGACGGACTGGTCGATCCGCTGGACGGAGACCAGGCCGCGGTCGACGGCGGTCTTCAGGCCGTCGCTCCAGCCCTGCGCGTCGTAGGGCTCCATCGCCATGTCCAGGCCCGCGTTGACGGCCTTGGCGATCGCCTCGGGGTAGTCGGCGGCGACGTGGTAGGAGGTCTGCAGCGCGCGGACGTCCTGCCAGTCGCTGACGACGACGCCCTGGAAGCCGAACTGCTTGCGCAGCACGGTGGTCAGCAGGTAGCGCGAGCCGGTGGCCGGAACGCCGTTGATGGCACCGGAGTTGACCATCACGGTCTTCGCGCCGGCGTCGATGGCCTGCTTGTACGACGGCAGCAGGGTGTCCTGCAGGTAGCGGATCGAGACGTCGCCGGGCACGCGGTCGTGGCCGTTGCCGGGCTCGCCGTAGCCGGCGAAGTGCTTGACGGTCGCGGCGACCTTCTTGGCGCCGTCGGCGCCCTGGATGCCCTTGACGGCGGAGGCGGCCAGCGTGCCCGACAGCAGCGGGTCCTCGCCGTAGGTCTCGTAGTAGCGGCCCCAGCGCTGGTCGCGGGCGATGTCGGTGACCGGCGCGAAGTTCCAGTCGATGCCGGTGGCGGCGACCGCTCGGGCGGTGGCGGCACCCGCGGCGCCGGCCAGCGAGGCGTCCCAGGTCGAGCCCATGCCGATCTCCTGCGGGAAGATCGTGGCACCCAGGACGTTGTTGTGCCCGTGCACGGCGTCCACGCCGTACAGCACGGGGATGTGCAGCCGCGAGTTCGTGACGGCGTACTTCTGCACCGCGTTGACCATCTTCGCCCAGTTCTCGGGCGTGTTGACCGCGGGACCCGCGCCGCCGCCGGAGAGCACGGAGCCGGCCGCGTTGTCGACGAGCACGCTCTTCATGCAGGAGTCGGTGAAGTCGCCGCCGCTCCACTGGCAGTCGCCCTGCATGCGGACGACGGAGATCTGGTCCATCTGACCGATCTTCTCGGCCAGCGTCATGCGGTGGAGCAGGTCGTTGACGCGCACGTCGATCGGCGCGTTCGGGTTGGTGTAGGTCGGGTTGTCGCCGGCCTGGGCGGGAACCGAGGCGACGGCCGCCACGCACGCGGCGGCGGTGGCGAGCGTGAGCAGTCCTTGGGCCCGCAGTCTTCGTGGTTTTGCTGGCATGTCAGGAGTCCCGTTCCGCGTAGGGGTCCCGGCAGGCCGGGACCTGTGTGCCGTAAACGTTTCCAAACGGGCGGCAGTCTGTCCTCGTGCTCACTGATCGTCAAGACTGTACGCAGGAGGTGTTTTCGTTCACGCTGGATGCGACGCCTCCCCGCAGGTCGGCCACCTGTCCACTCACGCAGAACGGGTACTTCGTGAACATCCGTGAACTCGCCCGCCGCAGCGGTGTCTCGACCGCCACCGTCTCGCGGGCGCTCAACGACCGGGCCGAGGTCAGCGAGGCCACCCGCGAGCGGATCCGGCGGCTGGCGACGGAGTTGGGCTACGCGCCCAACGAGCCGGCCCGCACCCTGGTGCGGCGCCGCTCGGACACCATCGGCCTGGTCTGGGACAGCGGTCAGGAGGCGCAGGGACTCCACAACCCCTTCCTGCTGGGCCTGTTGAGCGCGGTGCGCACCGCGCTCTCGGAGGCCGACTACCACCTGATGCTGCTGACCACGCCCGCCCCCGAGGACCCCGAGGGCACGCATCTGCAGGCGGTCAGGCGGCACAACCTGGAGGGCGTGATCGTGCTGACCACGCCTCCGGACGACCGCTTCCTGCGGCTGCTCGCGGCTTCGACGGTGCCGTGTGCGGGCATCGACACCGCGTTCACCGGGCCCCGCACGGTCCGCGTCAGTTCGGACAACGCGGCGGGCGCGGAGGCGGCGGTGGAGCACCTGTACGCGCTCGGGCACCGGCGGATCGCCACCATCACGGGGCCGCTGCACCTGCCCCCGGCGGCCGAGCGGCTGGCCGGCTACCGCAGGGCGTGCGCCCGGCTGGGGCTCGGCGTGCCCGAGGCGTACGTGGCCGAGGGGGACTTTTTCCTGGCCAGCGGGCAGGCGGCGGCGCGCCGGCTGCTGGAGGTCGCCGAGCGGCCGACCGCGATCTTCGCGGCGGGCGACCAGATGGCCATCGGCGCGCTGCACGCGGCCGCCGACGCGGGCCTCGCGGTACCGCGGGACCTGGCGGTGGTGGGCTTCGACGACATCGACGCCGCATCCCTGGTGCGGCCCGCGCTCACCACCGTTGCGCAGGACCAGCGGGCCCTGGGCGAGGCCGCGGTCGCGGCGCTGCGCGGGCTGCTGGACGCGGAGCCGGGCGCGGGCGCGCAGCCGGCGCAGGCGCGGATCGTGCCCACCAGGCTGGTGATACGCGGATCGAGCCGGTCCGGGGCGTAGCGCTCCGGACCGGCTCGACCGGTCTGCGGGGCCCGCGGGACGGCCGTGCCGCACCGCGGGCCGTTCACGGGTCAGTCCTGCTCGGTGTCCTCGTCCGCGAGGATGAGGTACAGCCGCTTGCGGGCCTCGTTCACCACGACCAGCGCCTTGTCGCGCTGCTCGGGCGTGCCGGTGGCCCACACCTGGCGGAACGCCTCGACGAGTCCGCCGCCGGCCTTCCTTATCTCGTTGAGGGCGTCCCAGTCGACGCCGCGGCCGGGCTCCTCCCACGGGGCCTCGGGACCGGAGTCGGCCTCGGTGCGGCCGGCCTCGGTGAGCGTGAACAGCTTCTTGCCGCCCTCGCTCGCGCTGGTGATCAGGCCCTCGTCCTCCAGCAGCTGAAGCGTCGGGTAGACCGAGCCGGGGCTCGGCTTCCACGCGCCGCCGCTGCGTTCGGCGATCTCCTGGATCATCTCGTAGCCGTGCATCGGCCGGTCCTTGAGCAGCGCCAGGATCGACGCGCGGACGTCGCCGCGCCTCGCCCTGCCGCCGCCGCGGTGCCCGCCCCTGCCCCGGCCTCCCGGGCCGAAGGGCCCGCCGCCGAAGGGAGGTCCGAACGGCCCGAAGGCCGCCCTGCGGGCCTCGCGCTCGCCCCACCCGTGATGGCCGGGGCCGCAGTGCCCGTGGTGGTGATCGTGTTCATGTCCTTGGGTACGCATGATGTCGCTCCTTCCATCGTTGATCGTTCGCGACACGTCAACGATATATCGGAACCTGTCGGAAGGCAACACCCCTCGGCGGCCGGCCGGGGCATCCCTCCTGGCCTGCGCGAACCCGCGGTCCGCCGGAATCCGGGTACGGTGGCCGGTGTGCAGCAGGACCTCTCCGATCTCGTGCGCCTGCGCCGGGCCCGCGATCTGATGGACCGCGACTACGCGGAGCCCCTGGACGTGCCGGCACTGGCGCGGTTCGCCCTGATGTCGCCCGGCCACTTCCAGCGCAGCTTCCGCGCGGCCTTCGGCGAGACGCCGTACAGCTACCTCATGACGCGCAGGATCGAGCGCGCGAAGGCGCTGCTGCGGCGCGGCGACCAGAGCGTCACCGAGGTGTGCATGGCGGTCGGGTGCACCTCGCTCGGGTCGTTCAGCTCGCGCTTCACCGAGCTGGTCGGCGAGACCCCGAGCGCCTACCGGGCCCGCGACCACAGCGAGGGCGCGGCCGTCCCGGCCTGCATCGCCAAGATCCACACCAGGCCGGTCAGGAACGGAGAAGCCAGGCCGTCCGGCGCTTCGTAGCGTGAGGGGCATGGACATCTCGCTTGCTCAGTGCTTCATCGCCGTCGACGACCACGACCAGGCCGTCGCCTTCTACCGCGACACCCTCGGACTGGAGGTCCGCAACGACGTCGGGTTCGGGGGGATGCGGTGGGTGACCGTCGGCTCCCCCTCCCAGCCCGGCGTGGAGATCGTGCTCGAACCGTCGGTCGCCGATCCCAACGCCCCCGAGGCCGACCGCGAGGCCGCCGCCGATCTGCTCGCCAAGGGCCTGCTGCGCGGCGTCATCTTCAGGACCGACGACGTCGACGCGACGTTCGAGAGGGTCCGCGCCGCCGGCGCGGAGGTGATGCAGGAACCGATGGACCAGATGTGGGGCGTCCGCGACTGCGCGTTCCGCGACCCCGCGGGGAACCAGGTGCGCTTCCACCAGCCGCGCGCCCGGTAGGCACCGCACCTGGCGCTTCCCGGTCCGACGTGGGCCCGTTCCGTCAGGCGCCGGTCCGTCGCGGGCCCGCCCGTCAGGCGCCGGCCCGCCACAGGTTCGCCGCCTCGACCCGGCCGCACACCCGCAGCTTCGGGTACGCGTGCTCCAGGTGCTTGTCGACGGTGCGCGGGGAGATCGCCAGGCGGTGCGCGATCTGCTCGTTGGTGAGACCGTGCGCCAGCAGGGTCAGCACCGCCGCCTCGCGCCGGGTCACCAGCGCGCGGACCCCGGCGGGGGCGGACCGCGCGTCCGCCGGCCCGGACGCGTGCGCCAGCCGGCCCATCGCCCGGCCGAGCCGGTCGCGCAGCATCGCCGCGGTCGCCAGGTCCGCGTCGGTGAAGTCCCCGTGCCGCCGGCTGACGGCCAGGCACACCGTGCGCGGCACCCCTCCGCTGCGGCCGCCCGGGAACGACATCGCCAGCTGGTGCTCGGCGCCCAGCGGCCGGTACACCTCGTCGTAGACGGCCATCGCCGTGACGTCGGCGCGGCTCTGCAGGTCGGAGCGGCGCACAGGGAAACCGGGGCCCCTGGTGGTGTGGGCGACCAGCGGGTCGGCGCCGGCGCCGCGCTCGAACGCGGCCAGCAGCGGGGCGTCGAGGAGGTCCGCGGGCAGGCTCACCGGGCCGGCGCGGACCGGGTGCGGCGCCCAGACGATGCTGTCGCCCGGAACGGCGCGCAGCAGCAGCGGGAGGAGCGCCGGGACCAGCGTGTCCTCGTCGACCGCGTCGATCAGGAGGTCGAAGACGGCGAGCACCCGCCGCAGCGCGGCCTCCCCGGCCGTGGTCATACCTCCAGCGTGACCAGCGGGCAGGGCCCGGTCAAGGCGGGACCGGGCGCGTGGTGGCCGCCGGCGCCGCGGCGCTCAGCGGGCCAGCGCGTAGACGCGGTTGACCGGGCTCTCGGCGGTCAGCGTCCAGTGGTGCAGACCGGCCGAGTCGGCGATCCGCCGCATCGGCTCCTCGCCCGCGTGGTTGCCCAGCGCCTGCGGGCCGTGCTGGGCGAGTGCGGACGGCAGGCAGACCGCCACCGAGGCCGAGGTCAGGCCGCGGCCGATGGGGTGCACGTTCTCCTCCACGTCCGCGGAGGCGTTCGGCTCGACGAGCATGCACTGCCCGCCGTCGGCCAGCGCGTGCTCGGCCTGCCGCAGGGCGGCGCCGGGGTCGCTCATGTCGTGCAGGCAGTCGAAGAAGGTGATCAGGTCGAAGCCGTCGCCGGGGAAGTCCTGGGCCGTGGCCACGTCGAACTCGACGCGGTCGCTGACGCCCTGCTCGGCGGCGAGACCGCGGGCCGCCTCGATCGAGGGGCGGTGGAAGTCGAAGCCGTGGAAGTGCGAGCGCGGGAACGCCTTCGCCATCAGCATCGTCGAGTGCCCGAAGCCGCAGCCGACGTCGGCGACCTTGGCGCCGCCGCGCAGCTTCTCGACCACACCGTCCATCGATGCCAGCCACTCGGGGACGAGCGAGGCCGCGTAGCCGGGCCGGAAGAACTTCGCGGTGCCCTCGAACAGGGCCGGGGCGTGCTCGCCCCAGCCCACGCCCTCACCGGTGCGGAAGGCGTCCATCAGCACGTCCTCCGTGCCGTAGAGGGCCTGGAGCATGGTGAACATGCCCGCCGCGTACGTCGGGACGTCGGGGTCGGCCAGCACCGCCGCGTGCGCCGGGGGGAGTTCGTACGTGTCGTTCGCGTGGTCGTGGTCGACGTAGGAGCCGGCGACCTGGGCGGCGAGCCACTCGCGGACGTACCGCTCGGACAGGCCGGTGCGGTCGGCGAGTTGGGCGGAGGTCAGCGGTCCCGCCCCGGCCATCGCCGTGTACAGACCCAGGCGGTCGCCGAGCGACGTGCACAGGCCGGCCATCGCGGCGGCGCCGTCGGTGATGACCTGTTCCAGGAACTCCATCACCTGTTCTTCCGTGGGCTGTTGGGCCTGCGCTCCCCGCCGCGCGTCCTGGTCCGCGGCTGCCGCGCCCTGCCCGTTTCCTGCGGTGGCGGTCATGACGCCCACCTCCTCGTCCTCCACTCCAGCAGAGGCCGCGACCGCCGCACAATACGGACTTGTCCGTACCAGAGGGCTTTCGTCACGATCGACGATGCTCTGCACAGGTGCGGGCGGACTCGTCGGCCTAGACTCGAGGGCAAGGAGGAGGTGCGTCATGCGCAAAGTCGCCGACTGCCGTGAATACCCCAGCGAGTCGAACTGCAGCCTCACCATCGCCGGTGAGGAGGACGAGGTGATGCGTGCCGCCAGCGAGCACGCGGTGTCCGTGCACGGCCACACCGACGGGCCGGAACTGCGCGAGCAGATCAGGGCCACGCTCAAGGACGAGGTCCCGCAGCACGCCTGAACCACGGGCAAGGGATCTTCCCCACGTCGCCGCCCGCGAACGGGCGGCGACGGCCGTTCCCAGCCCCTAGAGTCGCCGCATGCGGATCAGAATCGTCGACGCGTTCACCGACCGGCCCTTCGGCGGCAACCCCGCGGGGGTGCTTCTGGTCGGCTCGGACGAGTTCCCGCCCGAGGCGTGGATGCAGCAGGTGGCGGCGGAGATGAACCTCTCCGAGACCGCCTTCGCCCACCCCCTGACCGGCGCACCGGACGCCGGGTGGGCGTTGCGCTGGTTCACCCCGGTGACCGAGGTCGGCCTGTGCGGCCACGCCACCCTGGCCACCGCCCACGTGCTGCGGACCACGGGAGCCGACGGCGGCACGATCCGCTTCCGCACCCGGGCCGGCGTGCTGTCCGCGGAGACCGGCGGTGACGGCACGATCACCCTGGACTTCCCCGCCGCCCCGCTGACTCCCACCACCGCCCCCGACGGCCTCGCCACGGCACTCGGCGCGCAGCCCCTGCGCGTGCTCGACACCGGACCCGACTGCGGCGACCTGCTCGTCGAGGTCGCCGACGAGGCGACGGTGCGCGCGCTGACCCCGGACTTCGCGGCGCTGGCCCGGCTCTCGGAGCGCGGGATCATCGCCACGGCGGCGGCGGACGACCGGAGCCGCGGCTACGACTTCGTCTCGCGCGGCTTCTTCCCCGCCGTAGGCATCGACGAGGACCCGGTCACCGGCAGCGCCCACACCGCGCTGGCCCCGTTCTGGTCCGCGCGGCTGGGGAGCGACGTGCTGACCGGCCTCCAGGCGTCGGCGCGGTCCGGGCTGGTCGCCACCCGCCTGCTCGGCGACCGCGTGCTGCTGACGGGCTCCGCGGTCACCGTCGTGGACGGCGAGCTGCACGCGGTGCCCTGACCGGCAGCACCGCCCGCACCCGGCGCCCGGGGCTGTCCGACACACAGCGCCATCCGCCCGCAGGGCGAGGCCCGGGGGGCCTGGTGGTGCGATCGCCAGGCGGAAGGTGGGGGCACCTCCCGGCCGCCAGGCGGGGGGACAGCGTGCGCGCCAGGCCCCGCGGGGCAGGCGGGATGTGTCAGGCAGGCGCCCGGGCGCGGCTCAGCCCGTGGGCAGCCAGCCGACCTTCCCGGCCAGCAGCGCGTAGCCGACGAAGGCCACCGTGTCGATGAGCGAGTGCGCGGCGACCAGGGGACCCACCCGGCCCCAGCGCCGGTACAGCAGGACGAAGACCACACCCATCGCCATGTTCCCGAAGAAGCCGCCGAGCCCCTGGTAGAGGTGGTACGAGCCGCGGAGCACCGCGCTGGCGGCCAGCGCGCCGGCCGGCGTCCAGCCCAACTGCCCCAGCCTGCGCAGCAGGTAGCCGACGACGATGGTCTCCTCGAGCACGGCGTTCTGCACGGCGGACAGCACCAGCACGGGGATCTTCCACCACACGTTCGGCAGTGACTCCGGCACGACGGTCAGGTTGAAGCCGGCCGCCCGCACGCCGAGGTAGAAGGCCAGCCCGATCCCGCCGATGACGGCCGCGACGACCGTGCCGCGCAGCAGGTCGCGGCGCGGCTGGGTCCGGTCGAAGCCCATCACCGGCATCCCGACGCGCTCGCGGGCCAGCAGGTGGGCCACCAGCGCCACCGGCACCAGGGCGCTGGCGATGCCGAAGAGCTGCCAGGCGAGGTCGAGCCAGGGACGGCCCGGGGCCGCGGAGCTGACGAGGGTGGCCGACTGGTTCTTCAGCGCGCCGGGGCGGGTCACCGAGCCGATGAAGCTGATGAGCGCGGAGACCCCGCTGGCGCCCAGCGACAGGCCGAGCACGATCAGCGTCTCGCTGCGCAGCGTCCGCGGTTCCAGCCGCGTCTCCAGCTCGTATGACTCAGCGTGCACGGGCCCTCCAGTGTCGTCGTCCCGCCTGCGCGCCGTCCGCACGCGAAAAGGGTCTCCGCAAAAGATACGAAGATCCCGCTCCGCCGGGCGGAGCCACCCCCCACCTCAGGCGGTGCCGTCGGGCCGGGAGCGGCGCGGGGACGGTGACACGGGAGGGCGGTTCAGCCGGTGGGCCAGGTGTGGACCGGCTCTCCCGCCTCCGTCAGGTCGCGGTAGCGCTGGGTCATGGTGGCCAGGGCGGTCCGGCGGTCGGCGCCGCGCTCCAGCAGGCGGTGGAAGACCTCGGCCTGCCACTCGGCGCCGTTGGTACGGCGCCGGCACCGCTCCTCGATGATGCCCAGGTAGCGGTCGCGGTCCACCGGGTCGATGCCCCAGGCGTCCAGGCCCGCGGCGGCCAGCGGCAGCAGCTCGTCGCGGATCAGGTCGGCGGCCGGCACCTCGGCGAGCGCGCTGCCGCGCCCGCGCGGCCAGTGCAGCACGGCGCCGATGCCGTCCCGGCAGGCCGCGTCGAAGTTGGCCGCGGCGGCGTCGAACGGCATGCGCTGCCACAGCGGGCGGGGCGCCTCGGCCAGGGCCCGCACCAGGCCGTAGTAGAACGCGGCGTTGGCCAGGACGTCGGCGACGGTCGGCCCGGCGGGCAGCACGCGGTTCTCCACCCGCAGGTGCGGCACCCCGTCGACGACCTGGTAGACCGGCCGGTTCCAGCGGTAGATGGTCCCGTTGTGCAGGGTCAGCTCGCGCAGCCGCGGGATGCCGCCGTCGTCGAGCACCTTCAGCGGGTCCTCCTCGTCGCAGATCGGCAGCAGCGAGGGGAAGTAGCGCACGTTCTCCTCGAAGAGGTCGGACACCGAGTCGATCCACCGCTCCCCGAACCAGGTGAGCGGCCGCACGCCCTGGGCCCGCAGCTCCAACGGGCGGGTGTCGGTCGCCTGCTGGAACAGCAGCGGCCGCGTCTCGCGCCACAGCTCGCGGCCGAACAGGAACGGGGAGTTGGCCGCGGCGGCGATCTGCGGGCCGGACACCGCCTGTGCGGCGTTCCACACGGCGGCGAAGCGGCCCGGCGTGACCTGCAGGTGCAGCTGGGTGGAGGTGCAGGCGGCCTCGGGCGCGATGGACGAGGAGGTGTAGACGAGGTGCTCGACACCTTCGATGTCGACGGTGATGTCCTCGCCCCGCATAGCCAGGATGCGGTCGTTGAGCAGGGTGTACCGGTCGGCCCTGGACAGGTTCGCCGAGACGAGGTCCTGCGCCTCAAGAGTCGGCAGAATTCCCACCATCACGATGTGTGCACCCACTTCACGCGCCATCCGGTCGGCGTAGCCCAGACCGGTACGCAGTTCCTCCGCCAGCCGGTCGAGGACCCGGCCCGATAGCGGGTGGGGCGCGATGTTCACTTCAATATTGAACTGTGCCAGCTCGGTCTGGAAATCGTGGCTCGCGATGCGCTCCAGCACCTCTTCGTTCATCATGCGGGGCAGCCCGGCGGAATCGGCGAGATTCAATTCGATCTCCAGGCCCATGAGATTGCGTGGCCGTTCGAATCGCCGTTCGTCCAACAGCCGCTCCAGCCCCAGCAGACACTGCTGCAGCTTGCGCCGGTACATCCGGCGGTCGGCCAGGTCGAACGCACCGGCCACGACCTTCTCCCCCATCGGAGCTTCCCTCCCGCTAGCGGTCCCCCACGGAGGATGCCCACCCAAATGATCGATAACGCCACACCCGATCGGTCCTGCACGCTACGCTTGCTCTGTGCAGCACCACGCGGCACCTGACAGCGGCACATTCAGGCGCGGGAGACCTGCGTAAACCCCGTCGAAATCGACCGACGGGTTCCGGCCGACCGTGACAGGCAGAAAAATGCACCGGTCGCCCCATACCCTGCGGGAATGCCGGGGAGCCGCCTGTCAAAGAAGGCGAATTCTCGCCTTGCGCGTAATACTGGCAGCGACTAGACGAAACACGGAGCGAACACGCGTCGTATAAACTCCGCGCACAAGGCAAAGACTCCGCCCTCGCCGGACGTGCCCGTGCCGGACATCCCCCCAGGACCCACGGCGCCGTCCGCATCCCCACCCCGCACCACCTGTGTCTCCCGTTGTGTCTCCAGAGTGAGAGGCGACATCATGCCGCTGCTTGTCCCCCCTGCACCCGCTCCTGCCCTCCTGAGCGTCCTCGCGGCGCTCAGTTCGCCCACCGCGGTCCTGGAGGCGCGTACCCCGGCCCTGCGTACCGCGGAGGGGCCGCTGGACGCCGAACACCCGCTGCCTGTCCATGTGTTCGAACCGGCATCGGTTCCCGGTGCCCTTCCCCAGGCGCGGCTGACCGGCTGGCGGTTCCATATCCGGGTGGGGGCGCGGGTCGCCGCGGCGGGCGAGACGGTGGCGACACCGGACGGATGGGTGTTCTCACGCTTCTCCGAGGGCCCGTACCTGGTGTCCACGGAGCGGGCGCTGCGGCAGGCGGACGCCCTGCCGGCCACGTACCAGCCGCACCTGCTGTCGGTGCCCGGCCTGTACATGCTGGCGCTGTGGCTGCACGCGGTGCCGCGCGCCGACGCGGCCACCGCCCAGCCCGACCCCGCGGACCTGCTCATCCCGCTGGCGCCGGCACCGCCCGGGATCGCCTCCCACCGGGTGTACCGCCTGGTGGAGCTGGCGCCGGTACTCAACGTACGGCTGGCACCGCCGCCGCTGGCCGGCTCTCCGGCCTGACCGGCGCGGGGCCCGCGCCCCCGAACGCGGTACTGTGCCCCCTCGCCGATCCGGCGAGGGGGCACAGTACCGCGTGGCGGCGCGCAACCGCCCGCGCGAGTGACGCGTCATCCTCCAATGAGGACCGGCTCGGGGAAATCCCTGCGGAATCACCCCGGCAGGACAACACTGGGACCGCCGCGCACGATCGGGGGGACGGACGTGAACGAGGCAGGCAGCGCGACCGAACGCACCACTCACCACTCACACGAAAAGACACCGACGACCATGTGCCAGCACCAACCGCAGTGCCCCGCCGCCGACTGCTCCGACCGGGAGGCGGCCCGCACCGTGGCCCACCACCCCGAGCAGGGCTGGAGCCTGTTGTGCAACGGAGTACTGCTCTTCGACGACACCGGGGAGCTGCTCCCCGACGGCCGGATCATCGCGCCGCACCGCCCGCTGGACAGCGGCCGGATCACCAAGGCGGCCTGAGGCCCCCGGGCCTCCCCCCGCGCACGCAGCGCGGTCGCACACCCGAGCCGGTTCCCCGCTCCTGGAGGAACCGGCTCTGCCATGCCCGGCGGCGGGCGGCCGCCGGCGGCCCGGGACGCGCCTCAGTCGCCGTAGGCGTCCAGGGGCGGGCAGGAGCACACCAGGTTCCGGTCGCCGAAGGCGCCGTCGATGCGCCGCACCGGCGGCCAGTACTTGTCCGCCGCCGACACACCGGCCGGGAACACGGCCTCCTGCCGGCTGTAGGCGTGCGTCCACTCGCCGCCGAGGGCCGCCGCGGTGTGCGGCGCGTTGTGCAGCGGGTTGTCGTCCGCGGGCCACTCGCCGGCCACTACCCGGTCGATCTCGCCGCGGATGGCGATCATCGCGTCGCAGAAGCGGTCCAGCTCCGCGAGGTCCTCGGACTCCGTGGGCTCGATCATCAGGGTGCCGGCGACCGGGAACGACATGGTCGGGGCGTGGAAGCCGTAGTCGATGAGCCGCTTGGCGATGTCGTCGACGCTGACGCCCGTGTCCTTGCTCAGCGGGCGCAGGTCGATGATGCACTCGTGCGCGACCAGGCCGCCGGGGCCGGTGTAGAGCACCGGGAAGTGCGGCTCGAGGCGCTTGGCGACGTAGTTGGCGCCGAGCACGGCCATCTGCGTGGCCTGCTTGAGCCCCTCGGCGCCCATGAGGCGCACATAGGTCCAGGAGATCGGCAGTATGCCCGCGGAGCCCCAGGGAGCCGCCGAGACCGGCCCCACGCCCGTCTCCGGACCCGCGGTGGGCTGCAGCGGGTGGTTCGGCAGGTACGGCGCGAGGTGGGCGCGGACCGCGACCGGGCCGACGCCCGGGCCGCCGCCGCCGTGCGGGATGCAGAACGTCTTGTGCAGGTTCAGGTGCGACACGTCCGCGCCGAACCGGCCGGGGCGGGCCAGACCCACCAGCGCGTTGAGGTTGGCGCCGTCGACGTACACCTGGCCGCCGGCGTCGTGCACGGCCGCGCAGATGTCGGTGATGTTGTCCTCGAACACGCCGTGCGTGGAGGGGTAGGTCACCATGAGCACGGCGAGGGTGTCGCGGTGCTGGTCGATCTTGGCGTGCAGGTCGTCGACGTCCACGTCGCCGTTCTCGCCGGTCCGCACGACGACGACCTTCATGCCGGCCATCACGGCGCTGGCTGCGTTGGTGCCGTGCGCGGAGGACGGGATGAGGCAGACGGTGCGGCCGGTGTCGCCGTTGGCACGGTGGTAGGCGCGGACCGCGAGCAGGCCGGCCAGCTCGCCCTGCGAGCCGGCGTTGGGCTGCAGGCTGACCTTGTCGTAGCCGGTGACCTCGGCGAGCTGGTCCTCCAGGCCGTGGATGAGCTCCAGGTAGCCGGCGGCCTGCTCGGCGGGCGCGAAGGGGTGCAGCGCGCCGAACTCGGGCCAGGTCACCGGCTCCATCTCGGTGGTGGCGTTGAGCTTCATCGTGCAGGAGCCCAGCGGGATCATGCCGCGGTCCAGCGCGTAGTCGCGGTCGGCCAGCCGGCGCAGGTAGCGCAGCATCGCGGTCTCGCTGCGGTGCTGGTGGAAGACCGGGTGGGTCAGGTATGGCTCGGTGCGGGCCAGCGCGGCCGGCAGCGCGTCCCCGGTCGCCGCGTCGAGGGCGTCCAGGTCGGCGGCGGGCGCGCCGAAGGCGGCGAGCACCGAGGCGAGCTGCGCGCGGTTGGTGGTCTCGTCGCAGGCGACACCGACGCGGTCGGCGTCCGTCAGCCGCAGGTTGACGCCGGCCGCGCGGGCGGCCTCGACGACCTCGGCGGCCCGGTCCGGCACCCGCACGGTGAGGGTGTCGAAGAACCCGGCGTGCTCGGTCTCCAGGCCCGCGGAGCGCAGGGCTGCGGCCAGCAGCGCGGTGTAGCGGTGCGTGCGGCGGGCGATCGAGGCCAGGCCGTCGGGGCCGTGGTAGACCGCGTACATGCCCGCCATGACGGCGAGGAGCACCTGCGCGGTGCAGATGTTGCTGGTGGCCTTCTCGCGGCGGATGTGCTGCTCGCGGGTCTGCAGGGCCAGGCGGTACGCCTTGTCGCCGTCCGCGTCCACCGAGACGCCGACGAGACGGCCGGGCAGGTTGCGGGCGTAGGCGTCGCGAACGGCCATGTAGCCGGCGTGCGGGCCGCCGAAGCCCATGGGCACGCCGAAGCGCTGGGTGGTGCCGACGGCGATGTCGGCGCCGAGGGCGCCGGGCGAGGTGAGCAGGGTCAGCGCCAGGAGGTCGGCGGCGACGGTGACGACCGCGCCGATGCCGTGCGCCTGCTCGATGACCGGGCGCAGGTCGCGGACGGCGCCGGAGGCACCCGGGTACTGCAGCAGCACGCCGAAGACGCCGCGCTCGGCCACCTCGGCGGGGATGCCGTCACTCAGGTCGGCGACGACGACCTCGACGCCGGTGGGCTCGGCGCGGGTCTCGATGACCGCGATGGTCTGCGGGAAGGCGTCGGCGTCGATCAGGAACACGCCGTCCTTGACCTTGCCGACGCGGCGCGACAGCGCCATCGCCTCGGCGGCCGCGGTGCCCTCGTCCAGCAGCGAGGCGCCGGAGGTCGGCAGCCCGGTGAGGTCGGCGACCATGGTCTGGAAGTTGAGCAGCGCCTCCAGGCGGCCCTGCGAGATCTCCGGCTGGTACGGGGTGTAGGCCGTGTACCAGGAGGGGTTCTCCATGACGTTCCGCAGGATCACCGGCGGGGTGAAGGTCCCGTAGTAGCCCAGGCCGATCATCGGCGCGAGCACCTGGTTGCGGTCGGCCAGCGCGCGCAGCTCCGCGACCACCTCGGCCTCGGTGAGGGCGGCGGGCAGGCCGAGCGCCTCGGCGCTCCTGATGGTGTCCGGCACGGCCGCGGCCGTCAGCTCGTCGAGCGAGCCGAAGCCGACCTGGGCGAGCATCTTGGCCTGCGCCTCGGCGTCGGGGCCGATGTGGCGGCGCGCGAACGGCACGCCGGCTTCCAGCTCGGCGAGGGGGGTGCGGCGGTCAGTCATGTGAGGAGGCCTCCTGGTCTGCGACGACCTTCGGGGGTGCTGCGGAGCGAACACCCGTACGGCCTCCCCCTCTGTCATCGGACCTGAGAGCTTCACCGCCCGGTGAGGGGCGGCTTTCACCGTCGGTGAGGACCGTGTCCCGGAGGCTGCGTCGCTCCCGAGGCGTGCCCTGCTTTCCAGAGTGACCTCGTCCATGCGGTACGGGTGCCTGAGAGATTCCGGGGAGGGGTTGCTCCTTCGGCGCTCCCGCGACGCCCATGACGGCACGATCCGGAAGCTCTCCCGCAAGGGGTCTGCAGCCGTTCACCAGCCTACCAGCGCGCCGGCGCACCTCCGGGGGGCGCGACCGCTGCTCAGCACGGCGTGCCGTCCCGAGTCGACAGCGCCTCCGATGTGGCTTTGATTGGTATCGAGCAGTATTCGAGTCCTCGGCTGGCTGGAGGTCCCGTGCAGAGCGACATCGACCCGCGCAGCCTGATCGGACGCCGCGCCCTGGACAGCGACGGCGCGAAGATCGGCACGGTGGACGAGGTGTACCTCGACGACGCGACCGGGTCGCCGGAGTGGGCGGCAGTGCGCACGGGCCTGTTCACCCGTGACGCCTTCGTGCCGCTCGAGCCCAGCGAACTCGTGAACGACGTGCTGCGAGTGCCCTACCGCAGGGCCCTGATCCGGGACGCCCCCGACTTCGGCGTGGGGCGCCACCTGTCGCCGGAACAGGAACTGCAGCTCTACCACCACTACGACATGGACGTGCCGCGCTCCGGCCCCGGCCCGGACGAGCCGCCGGACCACGACTTCGGCGAGGTGGCCGGCGGCGACTGACCGCCGGGCGGCACCAGTGGGAGCGGTTCGGCGTGCGCCAGCGCCGGATCGTCGACGGGGAAGGTGCGCACCCGGCCGGGCGCGGTGTCCGAGGGCACCTCGAACCGGACGGTGACGCGGCCCACCCCGCTGCCCTGGACCCACCCGGCCCCGAACTCCTCGTGCACCACGTCCTGCCCCGGCAGCCAGCGGTGGACCTGCTCCGGCTGCGGCGGGGGCGCGGCGGGCAGCTCGGGCACGATCTCCTCCCCCGGTTCCTGGGCGCCGGCGTGCTGGGCGAACAGGTCCTCCTGCGTGAAGTCGGCGAGTCCCGCGACGCCGACGCCGAGCAGCCGCACCCCGCCGGTGGTGTCCACCGCCTCCAGGAGCCGGCGCGCGGTCTCCCGGACGACGGACAGGTCGTCGGTGGGCGCCCGCAGCGTCTCGGAGCGGGTCAGCGTCGAGAAGTCGTAGCGCCGCACCTTGACGACCACGGTCCGCCCCGAGCGCCCCGCGCCGCGCAGCCGCTGGACGCAGCGGTCGGCGAGCCGGTCGATCTCGTAGCGGACGTGGGCGCGGTCGTGGAGGTCGCTGTCGAAGGTGTCCTCCACCGAGATGGACTTCACGTCCCGGTCGGCGACCACCGGCCGGTTGTCGAGCCCGGCGGCCATGGCGTGCAGCGAGGTGCCGTGCGCCTTGCCCAGCAGCCGCACCAGCTCGGCCTCGCCGGCCTGCGCGATCTCCGCGACGGTCAGGATGCCGGCCTTGCGCAGATGCTCGGCGGTGGCGGGTCCCACGCCCCACAGGGTGCGCACCGGCAGCGGGTCGAGCAGGGCCCGCTCGCTGCCGGGGCGGACCACCACGAGGCCGTCCGGCTTGGCCTGCTCGGAGGCGATCTTGGCGAGCAGCTTGGACCCGGCCAGGCCCACCGAGGCGGTCAGGCCGGTGGCGGCGCGGATGCGGGAGCGCAGGCCCACGGCGACCGCCCGCGGGTCGCCGGCCAGCTCGCCGGCCTCCAGGTCGACGAACGCCTCGTCCAGGCTCAGCGGCTCTATCAGCGGGGACACCTCGGCGAGCAGCGCCATCACGATCTCGCTGATCTGCCGGTAGACGCCGAAGCGCGGGATGAGGTAGGCGGCGTTGGGGCAGAGCCTGCGGGCGTGGGCCGTGGCCATCGCGGAGTGGACGCCGTGCACCCGTGCCTCGTAGGACGCGGTCGCCACCACGCCGCGGTTGCCCAGGCCGCCGACCACGACCGGCTTGCCCCGCAGGCTCGGCTTGGCCGCCTGCTCGACCGCGGCGAAGAACGCGTCCATGTCCAGATGGAGGATCGTCGGCGCACTTCTCACACCATCGATCGTCCCGCACCCCGCCGACATCGGCCGTACACGTGTACGGTGTGCCGCCGGCGCGCCGCTCGCGGTGCTCAGACCGCCCGGTTGCGCCGCCTGGCCAGCTCGTCCTCGGGATTGTGGCCGACGAGGGTCTCGCCGGTGTCGACGCGCTCGCCGTGCATCTGCGACAGGGCGCTCTCCACGTCCCGCCAGACCACGCCGACCGCGATGCCGAAGATGCCCTGGCCGCCCTGCAGCAGCTCGACGACCTCGTCGGGCGAGGTGCACTCGTAGACCGTCGCGCCGTCGCTCATCAGCGTCATCCGGGCCAGCTCGGACGGACCCACCGACCGCAGGTGCTGCACGGCCGTGCGGATGTTCTGCAGCGAGACGCCGGTGTCCAGCAGGCGCTTGACGATCTTCAGCACGACCACGTCGCGGAAGCCGTACAGCCGCTGGGTGCCGGAGCCGTAGGCGGGCCGCACGCTGGGCTCGACCAGGCCGGTGCGGGCCCAGTAGTCCAGCTGGCGGTAGGTGATCCCGGTCGCCGCGCAGGCCGTGGGCCCGCGGTAGCCGATCTGCTCTCCCGTGGTCTCGGGGTCGGAGCCGCCCGCCCCGCCGGAACCGTCGCAGTCGCCCGGAGCAGTGCGGGCCAGGGGCCCGTGGAGAGCCAGCGGACCGCCGGGCACCCAACCGTCGCCGGTGCTTCTCACGCCGCCCTCCGTCCTTAGCGCCTCGCGGCAGCGCGCATGTGCCACGAGACTTTCCACCTTGACGGTAGGCAGTCCCCCGGGGTGCGTCAACGATCGCCACACTCGGCACGCCGAGTGATATTCACCCCACGAGTGGTTTCATCCGACCGCACACCGGGAACGACTCCCCGAATGCCCGTACGGCGGAGCAACCTTGCCCTGCGTGACCGCCGGCTACTGGTTGCTGGTACCGAAGTCCTCGGGCGAGATCTGGTCGAGGAACTCGCGGAACTTCTCGACCTCGTCCTCCTGCTCGTCCGGGATGGCGATCCCCGCGTCGTCCAGCACCCCGTCACTGCCGTAGATCGGCGTCCCGGTGCGCAGCGCCAGCGCTATCGCGTCGGACGGACGGGCGCTGACCTCGACCCCGCTGGCGAACACCAGCTCCGCATAGAAGACACCTTCCCGCAGGTCGGTGATGCGCACCTCGGTCAGGGTCTGGCCGACCGCCTCCAGCACGTCCTTGAAGAGGTCGTGGGTGAGCGGTCGCGCAGGGGTCATGCCCTGCTGCGCGAAGGCGATGGCCGTGGCCTCCCCCGGCCCGATCCAGATGGGCAGGTACCGGTCGCCTCCCACTTCACGCAGGAGCACGATCGGTTGGTTGGAGGGCATTTCGACCCGGACACCCACAACGTCGAGCTCGTTCACACAGCAACCCTAGGCCGTGCCCGCCGGGTTTGGGTAGTCGGGCACCCCGTGGCGAGGCCTCCCGGCACCCCGCTCAGGCCCCGACAGGCCCGGAATTGCGGGTCAGTGAAGCCTTACGCGCAAAGCCGACTGGACCATCGCGGCATGCAGCCGAACGGACAGCGAGGCCAGTTCCCTGGCCGTGGTCTCGGCATGGGTGCGGGTCTGCGGGTTGCGGTGCCGGCGCAGCGGTGCCACGACCTGCTCCACGAGCCCCGCCTCGCGGTCCGCGGCGGCCTTCACGGCCCGCAGATGGCGCGGCTCGAGGCCGAACCTGCCCAGTGCCACGATCAGCCGCGCGATGTTCACCGTCTCGGCGTCGTACCCGCCGTCCCGGCCTGCCGCGACGAGGCCGTAGGACTCCCACTCGGCCAGCTCGGCCGCGTCGGCGCCGGTGACGGCCAGCAGCTCGTCCCGGCCCACCCGGAGCTCCCCGGAACCCTCCTCGGGCACCGCCTCGCCCAGCGCGTCCGGCGGACCGGCGGGGCCGGGCAGGGCGGCACTGGCACGTCCCTCGGCGACCGCGGCCAGCGTCGGCACCGGCTCGCCGCGGTCCAGGGCGTCCAGGTGCTCCCTGATCACCCGCAGCGGCAGGTAGTGGTCGCGCTGCACCCGCAGCACGTACGCCAGCCGCTCCACGTCCCGCGAGCCGAACTTCCGGTACCCCGAGGGGGTGCGCTGCGGCTCCACCAGGCCCTCCGCCTCCAGGAAGCGGATCTTGGAGATGGTGACCTCGGGGAACTCGTCCTGCAGCCGGCTGAGCACCGCTCCGATGCTCAGCAGCGTGCCCTCCGCGGCCGGCAGGGCGGTGCCGTCTCCGGCACCGCCTGGCGTTCTCGGCATGCACACCTTCCCTCGGGGGCTCGCCGGGAAGGACCCGGCGGTGAGCCGGGCGGGGTCAGATGCCCCGCTGGCTCGCGTAGAAGACCAACCGGTACTTGCCGATCTGCACCTCGTCGCCGTTGGACAGCGGCACCGAGTCGATCCGCTCCCGGTTGACGTAGGTGCCGTTCAGGCTGCCCACGTCGGAGACGGTGAACCCGCCGTCCCCACCGCGCCGGAACTCCACGTGCCGCCGCGAGACGGTGACGTCGTCCAGGAAGATGTCGCTCTGCGGGTGGCGGCCGGCCGTGGTGAGCTCACCGTCGAGCAGGAACCGGCTGCCGGAGTTCGGGCCGCGGCGCACGATCAGCAGCGCCGACCCCGGGGGCAGCGCGGCGACCGCGGCCTGCGCCTCGGGCGACAGCGACGGCACCGGCGTCTGGCCGGTGGCCTCCGCCTCGTACGCCTCGATACCGGAGATCGAGATGGTGGACGTGGTCTCCGAGGCGCGCTCGTAGGGCACGCCTCCGGTCCTCAGCGGCGCACCGCAGTTCGAGCAGAAGCGGCTCGCCTCCGCGTTGGTGTGACCGCACCTGCTGCATACCGGCAAGCCGACCCCTCCGCCCGTGGCTGACGTCGCTGGATCACCGAAACCTATGCGTCCGGCAGAAGCGGGGTCAACAGGCGCCACGCCGTGCGCGCCGGAAAAGTCCCCGCCGCCTCCCGGCACGTCGTTCCTGAAGAGCGGACGGTCCCCGGGACCGCCCAGACCCTCGTCGGCCACGTGCCGCGGAGCACGATGGCGCGCCGTCGGCGTCGGGTCTGCCGACTGCCGCGCGTTCCTGCCGAACAACTTCCCAAACAACTTCACGGGCGATTCCCCTTGAAAGAAGCAGACCCGCCCGTGGGGCAGGACCAACCCTCGCTACTCACAGTTTCCACCACTCAGCACCCCACTGATGCCCGGACCCCCTGGCTCACTGGGATGACCGAGCGTAGTCAGGCTGCTTCGACGGCCGCAAGGCGTCCACGACGATCTTCTGCGAACGCACCACATCTGCCGTGGCCTGCTCCTTCTCCAGCGTCTGCACCACCCCTCCCGGGATGTTCAGCGCCGGTTCCAGGTCCTGCGGATTGCCGATCACTTTGAAGACGTAAGGCTGTGACAGTTTGTGCCCGTCGATCAGGACCCCGTCGGCACCCTGGGTGAAGTAGGTGTCCGCGACGACGCGCACGTTGTCGATCTGGATGGCCTCGGCGCCCGCGGCACGCAGCTCCTGCAGCGTGTCCAGCAGGGAGTCTGCCTGGACGCTGCCGTGCGGGTCGGTGATCGTCAGCGTGATCCCCGGCCCCTGGGCCTGCACGGTGCCGGCCAGCACGCCCAGCTCGGCCTCCTTCTGCTGCGTCTGCTTGAGCGCCTCGGCCGCCTGGTTGGAGCTGGACTCCAGTTGCGAGCGCTGGCTGTCCAGCCCCCGCTTCTCGTCCTCCAGCCGCTGGCTGCGGTTGTCCAGCTCGGTCAGGATGCGCACCAGGTCCTCCTGGCGGGCGCCGCGCAGGGCTCCGTTGTCGCTCGTGGTGCGGACCTGGATGGCCAGGCCGAGGCCGAGGACGAACAGCAGGAGCGCGACGATCAGCTGGGCCCGCGACAGCCGCGGCGGCCACAGGCCGTCGGCCAGGCGCCGCCGGCCGTTGCGGGTCGTGTCCCCGCCGTTCCCGCCGTCGCGTGCGGACCCGCCGTCTCCGTCGCCGCCGCCCGCAGCGCCGCCGCCGGCCCCACGAGGGGAGCCGTCAGCGCCGTCCGCACCCGCGCCGTCGCCGGCCGCCGGCTCGTCCCGCCCGGGGCGCTCCGCGGCCGCGGAACGTTCCTCCTGGCCCGCGCGCTCGTCGCCGGCCGCGGACCGCGCGTCCGCCGCGGGCGGGCGCTCGCCGGGCCGGCGGGGACGCTCGTCCGGCTCGTGGGGGGTGTGCTCGTCGCTCATGTCCGCGTCACGCCCGGAAGACGTGCCGGCGGATCGCGGCCGCGTTGGAGAAGATCCGGATGCCGAGGACGACCACGACGCCGGTGGACAGCTGGGAGCCCACGCCGAGCTTGTCGCCGAGGAAGACGATCAGGGCGGCGACGACGACGTTGGACAGGAAGGACACGACGAACACCTTGTCGTCGAAGATCCCGTCGAGCATGGCCCGCAGACCGCCGAACACGGCGTCCAGCGCGGCGACCACGGCGATGGGCAGGTACGGCTCGACCCCGGAGGGCACCACGGGGTGCACCACGAGGCCGACCACGATGCCCACGACGAGGCCCAGTACGGCGATCACTTCGAACCCTTCCCGTTACCGGCGCTGTCGGCCTTCTGGTTGCCGGGGACCGGCGTCGCGTAGCGCACGACGATGCTCGGCGCCGCGGGCAGGTCGAGCTTGTCCTGGACGTCGATGCCGGCGCGGATGCCGTAGTCGTCCTTGAGTACCTGCAGGTACTGGCCGTCCGCGCTGTCCTGGAATGTGCTGCTCAACCGCTTCCCGTCCCCGATCGCCAGCACCGTGTACGGCGGCACCAGCGGCTTGTTGTCGACCAGTATGGCCTCCCCCGCCGCCCGAATGGCCGACAGTGCGGTGAGGCGCTGCCCGTTGATCGAGATCGCCTCGGCGCCGGAGGCCCACAGGCCGTTCACCACGCGCTGCATGTCGCGGTCCCTGACCCGCCCGGTGTCCGAGAAGCTGCTGCTCTCCCGCGGGCCGCCGGTGGACCCCTGAGAGGCCTCCTTGGCGTCGTCCACGACGAGGCGCACCCCGGGACCGGTGACGGGCGTCGCGCCCGCCAGCAGCTCCAGCAGCGCGGCGCTCTGCGCCCCGCCGTGGTCGCGCAGGGCCGCCTGCTGCTCGCCGGAGACGGTGTCGCGCAACGCGTCCACGTTCTTCTGCAGGCTGTCCGCGCTCTTGGTCTCCGCCTGGATGCGGTCGATGAGGTTCTGCCGCTCCTTGGCCACGGTCGGCGCCGAGAACTGCGCCTGCGCCGCTCCCAGCGTCACCACGAGCGCCGCGAGCACCAGCCCGGCGGCCAGCCACAGACGCCCGCTCAGGGACGTCGGCAGCCGGGACGACCCGACGGCCCCGCGACGGGCCGCGGCCTCCGCGTAGCCGTCGTCGAGGCTGTGCTCCATGACATTGGTGAGCAGCGACATCGACGCGTCCGGGCGCCGCGGAGCAGCCCCGGGCACGGGGCTGCTCCGATCGGGTTGCTGCTGCGGCATGCCGCACATCGTCGCACGTCGCGGCCGTCTCACTCGAATGGCCCCCTCAAGGGGCGCCGATCAGGCCTCGGAGCATGGTCCGGTCAGCGGCCGGCACCCTCCACGACCTGCGCCCACTCCTCCAGGAGGGCCTGTGCCGACTCGTCGTCCGGGCCCTCGGCCCACAGGTGCGTGACGGCCTCCGCGGGGTCGGGCAGCACCATGACCCAGCGCCCGTCGGACTCCACCACGCGCACGCCGTCCGTGGTGTCCACGGACCGCTCCCCGGCCTGCTCGACGACCCGGCGCATCACCGAGCCCTTCACCGCCCACGGCGTCGGCACGTCCCGCTTGAGGACGTGCGCCCGCGGGATCCGGGCGTCGATCTGGCTGAGCGTCAGCTGCGTCCTGGCGACCAGGCCGATCAGCCGCACGAACGCGGCCGAGCCGTCGAAGACGCTGCTGAACTCCGGGATGATGAAGCCGCCGCGGGCGTCGCCGCCGAAGATCGTGCCCTCCTCGCGGCCGACACGCGTCAGGTCGTCCATGGACGTCGTCGTCCAGGCCACCTGGGTGCCGTGGTAGGCCCCGACCTGCTCGGCGATGCGGGTGGTGGTCACCGGCAGCGCCACGCGCCCGCTGCGCCGCTCCGCGGCCACCAGGTCGAGCAGCACCAGCAGCGCCCGGTCGTCCTCGACGATCCGGCCCAGCTCGTCCACGAGGGACATCCGCTCGCCGACCGGGTCGAAGCGCACACCGAAAGCGGCACGCGCCGAGGAGACCATCTCCCCGAGCCGCACCAGGCCGGCCCTGCGGCTCTCCTCGGTCTCGGTCGGCCGCGCCTCGTCCAGGCCGGGATTGACGGTCAGCGCGTCGACGCCGAGCCGGCCGAGCAGGCTGGGCAGCACCAGGCCGGCACTGCCGTTGGCCGCGTCCACGACCACCTTCAGCCCGGAGTCGGCGATGCCCGAGATGTCGACGGCCCGCAGGAGGGCGCCGGTGTACGAGTCGAAGACCGTGGCGGGGAACCGCAGGTCGCCGATCTCGCCGGGGAACGCCCTGCGGTACTCCTGGCGCGCGAAGACGCGGTCCAGCTTGCGCTGGCCGGCCGCGGACAGGTCGGCGCCCCGCTCGTCGAAGAACATGATGTCGAGCGAGTCCGGGCGTCCGGGCGTCGTCCTGATCATGATGCCGCCGGCGCTGCCGCGCGCGGTCTGCTGCCGGGCCACCGGCATCGGCACGTTCTCCAGGTCGCGGACCTCGATGGCACTCGTCTGCAGCGCCGAGATCACGGCGCGCTTGAGGGCACGGGCACCGCGGGAGTGGTCGCGGGCCGTGGTGACGGTCGCGCCCTTCTTGAGAGTGGTGGCGTACGCACCCGCCAGCCGCACCGCGAGCTCCGGCGTGATCTCCACGTTGAGGATGCCGGTCACGCCGCGGGCGCCGAACAGGTGCTCCTGGCCGCGGGACTCCCAGATGACCGACGTGTTGACGAACGCGCCGGCCTCGACGGTCTTGAACGGGTACACCCGGACGTTGCCCGAGATGATCGATTCCTCGCCGATCAGGCACTCGTCGCCGATGACCGCGCCCTCGTCGATCCGCGCGGCCCGCATCACGTCAGTGTTCTTGCCGATCACGCAGCCGCGCAGGTTGGTCTGCGGGCCCACGTAGACGTTGTCGGCGATGACGGCCTTGTGCAGGAACGCACCGGACTTCACGACCACGTTGGACCCGATGACGCTGTGTTCGCGGATCTCCGCCCCGGACTCGACCTTGGCGTAGTCGCCGATGTACAGGGGGCCGCGCAGCACCGCGTCCGGGTGGACGTCGGCGCCTTCCGCGACCCACACGCCGGGCGAGATCTCGAACCCGTCGATGTCGACGTCCACCTTGCCCTCGAGGACGTCGGCCTGGGCCTTCACATAGCTCTCGTGGGTACCGACGTCCTCCCAGTAGCCCTCGGCGACATAGCCGTAGATGGGCTTGCCCTCCTTCATCAACTGCGGGAAGACGTCCCCCGACCAGTCGACGGGCACATCGGGCTCGACGTAGTTGAAGACCTCGGGCTCCATGACGTAGATGCCCGTGTTCACCGTGTCGGAGAAGACCTGGCCCCAGGTCGGCTTCTCCAGGAAACGCTCGACCTTGCCCTCGTCGTCGACGATCGTGATGCCGAACTCCAGAGGGTTCGGCACCCGGGTCAGGCAGACGGTGACGAGCGCGCCCTTGGCCTTGTGGAAAGCGATCAGATCACTCAGGTCGAAATCGGTGAGCGCGTCACCGGAGATCACGAGGAACGCTTCGTCCTTCAACGCCTCTTCGGCGTTCTTGACACTTCCGGCCGTCCCCAGCGGCTTTTCCTCGTTGGCGTAGGTGAGCTCCATTCCGAAGTCCTCGCCGTCCCCGAAATAATTCTTCACCAGGGAGGCGAGGAACTGGACTGTGACCACCGTCTCAGTGAGTCCATGCCGCTTGAGCAGTGTCAGCACATGCTGCATAATCGGGCGATTAACCACAGGCAGCAGGGGCTTGGGCATGCTTGAGGTCATCGGGCGAAGGCGGGTCCCTTCGCCGCCGGCCATCACTACTGCCTTCATGACGAAAACGTCCTCCTCGTGACTCAGTCAGCCGTGGTATCCGCCCTGACAAGTCGCCGGACCTGCACCACATAGAGGATCCCTGCCCACCAGTACAGGGTTGTACCCCAACCGGCGAACGCCCAGCCGAAAACTGACGCCAGGGTCGCAAGCCATCCGCTGCTGTCGCTCAGGAGCAGCAGCGGAAAGGCGTACATGAGGTTGAAGGTAGCCGCTTTCCCGATGAAGTTCACCTGGGGTGGGCCGTAGCGGTGTCTCCGCAGAATCAGCAGCATCACGGCCATCATGGCCTCACGCGCCAGCAGCAGCACGGTGATCCAGAGCGGCAGGATGTCCCGCCAGGTGAGGCCCACCAGAGTGGAGAGGACGTAGAGCCGGTCCGCGGCGGGGTCCAGGATCCGGCCGAGACTGCTGACCTGGTTCCACCGACGGGCGAGCTTGCCGTCCAGGTAGTCGCTCACGCCGCTGAAGGCGAGCAGCAGGAGGGCCCAGCCGTCCAGCTTGGGCCCGCCGAACTCCGGCCAGAGAATCAGCCACAGGAACACCGGAACGCCCACGAGGCGCGCCATACTCAGGATGTTGGGGATCGTGAAGATCCGATCCGTTTGCACCCGTGTCTCCTGGACCTCCACCGGGGCCCCTCCTGCCAGTACGAACCGTGGACGTTGCGCGCCGACTCTACCCCAGACGCAGAAATGGCCTGACCCCGGATCGATGATCCGGGGTCAGGCCATTTATCAAGAATTGTTCGGCGGTGTCCTACTCTCCCACAGGGTCCCCCCTGCAGTACCATCGGCGCTGAAAGGCTTAGCTTCCGGGTTCGGAATGTAACCGGGCGTTTCCCTAACGCTATGACCACCGAAACTCTATGAAACACCACCCACCCAACAACCCACCACTACTGGTGGGGTGGGTGGTTGCTGGTTGTTTCAGAACCACACAGTGAACGCGAGCATACATGGACAAGCCCTCGGCCTATTAGTACCGGTCAGCTCCACACCTTACGGTGCTTCCACATCCGGCCTATCAACCCAGTCGTCTACTGGGAGCCT
>NZ_FODD01000071.1 GCF_900110255.1 Actinacidiphila rubida | reverse complement strand
CGGAAAAAGCCGCCATGCAAAGCTCGAGGAGACACTCCCGGAGTGGCCCCTGACCCCACCCACGAACCTGCACCGCCAGGGGCGCGAGGAACTGCGCGACCAGCCGAAACGAGACCCGCGGACGGCGACGGCGAGCAAGGGGCTGGACGAGCCCCGCAGGGGGCGCGGGGAACTGCGCGACAAGCCGAGACGAGACCGGCAGACGGCAGCGCGCAGCGCATGGCACCCCGGACGCCGCAGGGGGCGCGGGGTCCCCCAGCCTTCGGCTGGGAGGTGCCCCCGACGCGACAAGCGACAACGGTGCGGCACACGCCGGAACAAGCCCCGGGGGCACCCCGTTGGCCGAGCGCAGCGGACGCGCGGGGCCCCCCGATAGCCCGTACGGTGAGGTGTGAGGAGGCGCGATGACCGTGTCCAGCCCTCACGTCGGTGCGCTGCCGTTCGCCTTCGACGGCCTGGCCGCCGCCGTGGTCGACCGCAGCGGGACCGTACTGCGCTGGACGGTCACCGCGCAGGGCCTGACCGGGTTCACCGCCGGTGAGGTCTGCGGACGCCACGTGTCCGACCTGCTCGCCACCGACCCCGGCGGCCCCGGCGCCGCCGCCGACCGGGAGCAGGCCGATGTCCCGGCGTCGGGGCGCGTCCCGCTGCGGCACCGCCCGCAGGGGACGGTGGACGCGGTGTACCGGGCGACCCCGATGGACGGCCCCGGCGGCTCGCTGATCCTCGCGGCCCCCGCGCAGCGGGTGAGCGGCCGGGAGCGCAACGGCGCCCTGCTGTCGGCGCTCTCCGGCGAGGGCCGCCTCGAGGTGGCCCTCTACGACATGGACCTGTCGGTGGTGCAGACCGGCGCGACGGCCGGCCGGGCCGTGTGCGGCCCCGATCGGGCAGGCGGCGGCCGTCTCGGCGACGCGGCCGCGGCGGAGGACGCGGAACGGGTGGAGGGGCTGCTGCGCCGGGTGCTGAGTACGGGCGTGCCGGTGATCCGGAGTTCCGAGCGGATGACCGCACGCGACGACCCGGAGTGCCAGTGGGTGCTGTGCTGGTCGGCGGTGCGGCTGGAGGACGCGCGGGGCCGGCCGGCGGGCGTGGTGTCGGTGCTGGTCGACGCGCCGCCGGAGTCGCCGCCCGACCGGCGGCGCGTGGACTTGGTCCGCGAGATGGCCGAGCGCGTCGGCGACTCGCTGGACGTGGCGCGGACCGCCCAGGAGCTGGCGGAGGTGCTGGCGCCTGGCTTCGCGGACGTGGCGGCCGTCGACCTCCTGCAGGGCGTGTTCGACGGCGAGGAGCCGCCGCACTGGTCGGGGGACGGTGACCTGCTGCGCGGCGGCGGCACCTTTCCGCCGGACGCCGGCTGGGCCCCCGGTCCGGTCCCGGACGGCGTGCCGGTGCTGCGGCGGCCCGGCGATCTCGGGCTGCGGCACGGCCGGTACGGGGAGGCCGCGGCCCTGAGCCGGGAGGAGGTGGCCGCGGCGCTGGGCTCCCGGATGGACGAGCTGCCGCTGCCCGAGGGCTTCCACTCGGTGGCGGTGGCACCGCTGGCCGCGCGCGGCCTGGCGCTGGGCGCGGTCTCCGCGTGGCGCACGGGCGACTCCGAGCCGTTCACCGCGGACGACGCGGCGCTGCTCGAGGCGGCGGCCACCCGCGGCGCGATCGCGCTGGACAACGCGCGCCGCTACACCCACGAGCACCGGGCGGCCGGGGTGCTGCAGCAGCGGCTTCTACCGCCGGCCACCACCGACACGCCGGCCGCGGAGACCGCGGGCGTGTATCTCCCGGCGGGTGGTGGCGAGGCGATCGGCGGGGACTGGTTCGACGCGATCCCGCTGCCCTCGTTCCGGCTGGCGCTGGTCGCCGGGGACGTGTTCGGGCACGGCATCCACGCCAGCGCCACCATGGGCCGGCTGCGCACGGCGATCCAGACCCTCGCCGACCTCGAACTCGACCCCGAGGAACTGCTGACCCGGGTCGGGGACCTGGTGCAGCGCCTCGCGAACGAGTCCGAGCCGTACTACCACGACGTGGTGGTGGGCGCGACGTGCCTGTACGCGGTGCACGACCCGGTGGCGGGGCACTGCGTGATCGCCAGCGCCGGGCACCCGCCGCCGATCCTGCTGCGGGCGGACGGGCGGGCGGAGGTCGTGGACGTCTCGCCGGGGCCGCCGTTCCCGGTCGGCGGCACGCCCTACGAGTCGACCACCGTCGCCCTGCCGCCGGGCAGCGTCCTCGCGCTCTACACCGACGGTCTGATCGAGCAGGACGAGCAGGGCCACGTCGTGTCGGACCTCGACCAGGGCACGCAGCGGCTGGCGGCGGCGCTCACCACCGTGTACCGGCCGGACCGCGCGCTGGCGGAGACCGGGCACGCCGTCCTCGCCGAGCTGGGCATCGAGGCGCCGCGCGACGACGTGGCGCTGATGCTGGCCCGGGCGCGCGCCATCCCCGGGGAGAACAGGGCCGACTGGGAGTTCTCCGCGGACCTGGAGGCGGTGGCGGGCGCGCGCGAGGCGACCGCCCGGCAGCTGGCGGAGTGGGGCCTGGACGACCTGGCGTTCACGACCGAGCTGATCGTCAGCGAGCTGGTGACGAACGCGGTGCGGCACGCCCGCCCGCCCATCCGGCTGCGGCTGATCCGCGACGGCGTGCTGGTGTGCGAGGTGTGCGACGCCAGCGCCACCCAGCCGCGGATGCGCCGGGCGCGCACCACCGACGAGGGGGGCCGGGGCCTGTTCATCGTCGCCCAGCTCGCATCGCGCTGGGGCTGCCGCTACGGCCGGGACGGCAAGACGATCTGGGCCGAGCAGCCGATTCCGCGTTCCTGACGCCGCGCGTCGGCCGGGGGCGCGCCGCCATCAGTCCTGCAGCGCCGCCGTGACCGTGCCGCGGACGGCGTCGAGGTCGACGTCCCTGGCCAGGTCCGCGGGTTCGGGCATGCCCCTGAGCGGGGCCTCGACGCCGAGCAGGGTGCGGAACAGACGGGGCAGCACGCAGCGGCCGAGCAGGTCGTCGGCCAGCGCCGCCGCGTCCTGGGGCGCCGTGCCGAAGTGGTCGGTGACATACGTGGTGAGCAGGTCGCGGGTGCTGCCGTGGATGGTGTCGAAGTACGCCCGGGCGTTTTCGGGCAGCCGCTCCGCCTCGGCGATGCTGAGCCGGCAGGTGCGCACCTGCGGCTCCCAGACCATCAGTTGCAGGAACCGCCCGCAGAAGAGCACGACGGCCTCGGCGGGGTCGTCGCTGTAGTCGCCCGGTGTCCCGAGCCGGCCGAGGTAGAGCTCGTGGACGAGGTCGAGGACCGCGAGGAAGAGCCGGTCCTTGCTCTCGAAGTGGGCGTAGAGCGACCGCTTGGAGGTGCCGGCGCGTGCGGCGACGGTGTCCATCGACGCCCGCTCGTAGCCGGACTCCAGGAACACGTCCTTGGCCACGAACAGGATGTGGCGGCGCAGTTCCTCGCCGCGGCGCTGCTCGCCGCGCGGTTTCGGCTCGGTCGGTCGGCTCATCTGCGTGCATCCCGGAAAGTGAACGGTCCGGTGAACCCTAGGGCATCGCGCGGGCCGCGGCGAGCGGCCGGGCCGGGGACCGGGCCGCCCGTACCTCGCCGAGCGGTGGGGAGGCGGGGCTTCCCCTGTTTTGCACCTAGTTGCATAATGGCGTGTCGACGCGCGCACGCCCCGTGCCGCACCCCGAGGAGGAGGCCCGCGATGGCCCTGGCAGCGACCGAGTACCCGCATCTGCTCCGCCCGCTGGACCTGGGCTTCACCACGCTGCCCAACCGGGTGGTGATGGGGTCGATGCACGTCGGCCTGGAGGAGGCGCCCGGCGGGTTCGCGCGGATGGCCGCCTTCTACGCCGAGCGCGCCCGCGGCGGCGTCGGCCTGATCGTCACCGGCGGCATCGCGCCCAACGCCGAGGGGCGGCCCTTCGAGCACGGCGCCAAACTCACCACCGAGGACGAGGCGGCGGCACACCGCCCGGTCACCGAGGCCGTGCACGCCGCGGGCGGCCGCATCGCCCTGCAGATCCTGCACTTCGGCCGGTACGCCTACCACCCGGGCCTGGTCGCGCCGAGCGCGCTCCAGGCCCCGATCAGCCCGCATGTGCCGCACGAGCTGACCGGCGACGAGGTCGAGCGCACCATCGAGGACTTCGCCCGGTGCGCGGAACTGGCCCGGCTCGCCGGGTACGACGGGGTCGAGATCATGGGCTCCGAGGGCTATCTGGTCAACGAGTTCGTCGCCGCGCCCACCAACCGCCGCACCGACGAGTGGGGCGGCACGTACGAGAACCGCATGCGGTTCCCCGTGGAGATCGTGCGCCGCGTCCGCGAGCGGGTCGGTGACGACTTCGTCGTCATGTACCGGCTGTCGATGCTGGACCTCGTGCCGGGCGGGTCGACGCCCGACGAGGTGACGGCCCTGGCCCGGGCGGTCGAAGGGGCCGGCGCGAACCTGATCAGCACCGGCATCGGCTGGCACGAGGCCCGCATCCCCACCATCGCCACGCAGGTGCCGCGCGCCGCCTTCGCCCGGGTCACCAAGCGCCTGATGGGCTCCGTCTCGGTGCCCCTGGTGACCGCCAACCGCATCAACACCCCCGACGTCGCCGAGCAGTTGCTCGCCGACGGCTGCGCCGACCTGGTGTCGCTGGCCCGCCCGCTGCTCGCCGACCCGGACTTCGTGGCGAAGGCCGAGGCGGGCACGCCCGAGGCCATCAACACCTGCATCGGGTGCAACCAGGCGTGCCTGGACCACACGTTCAGCCTGCGGATCACCTCGTGCCTGGTGAACCCGCGGGCCTGCCACGAGACGGAGCTGGTGCTCTCCCCCACCCGGCGCCGCAGGCGCGTCGCCGTGGTGGGCGCGGGACCGGCCGGACTCGCCTGCGCGGTCTCCGCCGCGGAGCGCGGCCACGCCGTCACCCTGTACGACACCGCGCCCGAGATCGGCGGCCAGCTCAACCTGGCCCGGCGGGTGCCCGGCAAGGAGGAATTCGACGAGACGCTCCGCTACTACGCATACCAACTGGACTCCCACGGCGTCGAGTTGCGGCTGGGCACCCTCGCCACCGCCGTAGACCTCGCGGCGGCCGGCTACGACGACATCGTGCTCGCCACCGGTGTGACCCCGCGCGACCCCGGCATCCCCGGGTCGGACCACAGGAGCGTCCTCGGCTACGCCGACGTGCTGCGGGGCACGGCACCGGTCGGCGAACGGGTCGCCGTCATCGGCGCCGGCGGCATCGGCTTCGACGTCGCCGCGTACCTGACCGACCCCGGGGACAAGGCGGCGCAGGACCCGGAGGCGTTCTTCGCGCGCTGGGGCGTCGACCCGTCCCTGCGCGCACCGGGCGGCGTGACCGAGGCCGTCCGCGCCGCCGTGCCGCGCACCGTGCACCTGCTGCAGCGGCGGACCACCAAGGTCGGCGCGGGCCTGGGCAGGACCACGGGGTGGATCCACCGCACGGAGCTGCGGCACCGCGGCGTCACGACGACCGCGGGCGCGGCGTACCGGCGGATCGATGACGAGGGCCTGCACTACAGCGTCGGCGGGGAGGACCGCGTGCTGGCGGTGGACACGGTGGTGCTGTGCGCAGGGCAGGAGCCCCACCGGCCCCTGGACGCGGAGTTGCGCGCCCTCGGGCTGAGCCCGCACGTCATCGGGGGTGCCGACACGGCGGCGGAGCTGGACGCGAAGCGGGCCATCGACCAGGGCACCCGCCTGGCGGCGGGCCTGTAGCCGCGCGGCCGGACCCTAGGATCGGCTCATGTCGCTGCCGCACGCCATCCTCACCGCCCTGCTGGAGAAGCCCTCCTCTGGTCTGGAGCTGACCCGGCGGTTCGACAGGTCGATCGGCTTCTTCTGGTCCGCGACCCACCAGCAGATCTACCGCGAGCTCAACCGGCTGGAACGCGACGGCCTGATCCACGCGCTGCCCCAGCCGCCCAGCCGCGGGCGGCGCAAGGAGTACGAGGTGCTGCCCGCGGGCCGGGCCGAGGTGGCGCGCTGGGTGGCGGAGGACCAGGATCCGCGGCCGGTCCGCGAGCCCCTGCTGCTGCGGCTGCGGGCCGCGACCGTCGTGGGCACCGCGGGACTGGCCACCGAGCTGCGCCGCCATCTGGCGCTGCACCGCGAGCAGCTGGCCCTCTACGAGGGCATCGAGGCGCACGACTTCCCGCCGGAGCGGGCGGCCGGCGAGAACCGCCTCCAGCACCACATCCTGCGCGCGGGCCTGGGCCTGGAGACGTTCTGGATCGAGTGGCTGACCGCCACGCTGGCGGACGTCGAGGCCGGCGGGAGCGACGGGGCCGCCCGCGGCCCCGGGGAGGCGGCGGGCGTGCAGGGCTCCGGCGGCGAGGCAGGATGAGGAGGGGTCCCGGCGTCGGCCTACGCCGGGACCCCTCCGGTCCCTTCGGGCCGCAAGTCCCGCTGTTTCAGCGGGAGTCCGCTACTTCATGGCCGCCAGCGCGGCGTCCACCCCGGCCGTCGGCGAGCCCAGGCCGGTGACGGTGTCGTAGCCGGGGCCGGCGGTGCACTCGGTCCCGCAGGCACCGTTCGACCCGGACGTGATGTCCCGCAGGTAGTTCCCGCCGAGCGCGTAGACGTCCGCGTGCGCGGTGTCGCCGTCGGGGCCCGCGGAGGCCAGGTGCGGCTTGCCCGCGGCGGCCCGCAGCTGGTCGGCCGAGCCGATCACGGCGGCCCAGATCGGCGCCGCCAGGCTGGTGCCGCCCACCTCGAGCCACAGCGAGCGCAGTGTGCCGCCCTGCATCATCGAGACGTACACCGGCACACCGGTGCGCGGGTCGGCGACCATGCTGACGTCGGGCGTGGCGCGCAGCGGCGACGACTGCACGCCGTCCTGGTAGGCCGGACGCGGCTCGAAGTAGCTCAGGCCACCGCCGGTCGAGCTCCACGCGGTCTCGCCGGTGGTGGTGCCGTCGGCGTCCAGCTGCAGGTTCGTGCCGCCGACGGCGAGCACGTACGGGTTGGTCGAGGAGTAGCCGGACGGGTAGCCGGCGTCTCCGGTGGACTGGACGCACACCGAGTCGGCGAGCTCGCAGTGCCGGTCGTAGAAGCCCTCCTCGGAGAACTCCGAGGAGCCCCAGCTGTTGCTGACCGCGGCCGGATGCAACGCCGCGGCCGCGTCGTCGGCCCGCTCCAGCGCCCCCATCGAGGCGTCGGCGGACTCGACCAGGACGATCGCCGCGTGCGGGGCGACCGAGTGCACCCACTCGATGTCCAGCGCCGCCTCCTCGTTCCAGCCGGTGTTGCCGTCCGGCCGGGTGCCGTCGGCGAACTGCGTCCGGAAGTCGAAGCAGTCGGTGCCCGCGTCCGCCGAGCCGCAGGTCTGCGGCAGGCCGAAGTGCTCGGCGAAGTGGTTCAGGTCCGCCTCGGCCGTCGGGTAGTCGTAGGCGTCGACGATGGCGACGGTCTGCCCGGTGCCGTCGCCCTTGAGGCCGAGCCGCGCCGAGATCTGCTGCGGGGTGTAACCGCGGGTCGTCTCGGCGGCGTTGGCGGCGCCGTCGCTCTGCGCGGCGGCCGCCGGGAGGGTGGCCTTCACCTGGACCGGCAGCGCCGTGCGGGCGATCGGCAGTGAGGCGCCGGGCAGCGGACCGGCACTGGCGTCGGCCGGTGCGGCCTGGGTGGGCCGCGACTGGTCCGGAGCGGCCGTCGTGCCCGGGGCCGTCACGCCCGTGGCGCTCGCCCTGCTGCTCTTCGCCGTGGCGCTCTTCGCGGCGGCGTCCGGCGTGGTGCTCCCGTCGTCGGTCAGCTGGTACGTCGACACGCCGTGCGGGTAGTAGTCCGCGGCGAAGCCGCCGGAGCCCACCTGCTGGAGCGACAGGTCGTAGTCGCGCCAGTCGAAGGCCAGGCCGAGGATGTCCGTCGCCTTGCCGCCGTCCAGGTCCACGCGCTGGACCGCGTTGGCGCCCAGGGCGAACGCCCTCGCGTCGTGCAGCAGCGTGCTGCCGTCGGTCGGCAGCGGGGCGCCGAAGGCCCACAGTCCCTGCTCCGCGGCGACGAACGCCTCGGTGCCGTCCGCGGTGTCGGCGACCACGCCGCTCGTGGAGTTGAGGAAGTCGGAGACCTCGTAGGGGGCGGCGTCGCCCGGCGGGTAGACGGTGGTGTCGAACTGCTTGGTCTCGACCAGGCCGATCGCCTTGGCGGCGGTGAAGGACTCGAACGAGACCGCGCCGGCCGTCGTGTGGCTCGCCGCCACGTCGCCGGTGCGGGTGTCGAGCATCTCCACCAGGTGCGTGCCGGCGGACAGTTGGCCGCGGAACGCGAAGGCCGCGGCGTGGCCGTCGGCGCCGGGGACGCCGGGGTCGGCGAGCACGCTCGAGCCGGGGGCGACCCAGGCGGCGCTGCCGGAGTCGTCGGTGGCGCGGGTCCACACGGGAGTGCCGGTGGCCGCGTCCAGGCTGACGGCGGTCGGCGCCGGGTCGGAGACCGTGGCGGTGCCGGTGGCGGGGTAGGCGCCGCCGTACTCGAGGAGCAGGTGGCCGGCGCCGTCGGTGGCGGCGGTGGAGAACACCAGCGCCTTGCCCTTGGTCCCGGCGGGCCGGTAGGTCCAGTTCACGTCGCCGTCCGCTGTGTACGCGGTCAGCGTGCTGCCGGGCACCACGATCTGCGAACCACCGTGCCCGTCGCCGGTCACGGTCACCGCGCCGACGTAGGAACCGTGCACGGCAACCTGGCTGCGCACGGCGCCCGTACGGGCGTCGAGCACGGCGAAGCCGGTGCCGGTGGCGGCGACGAGGGAGTCGGCCGGGCGGCCGTGGCGGTCCGCGAACCGTCCCTCCTGGAGCCGGTGGACCGAGCCGCCGACCGTGGCCCGCCACAGGATCGCCGCGGTCCCCTTCTTCAGCGCGCGTCCGTCGAGCGCGAACACGCCGCGGCTCTGGCCGCCGACGACCAGGTCCTTGACGCCGTCACCGTTCACGTCGAGGGCGACGGCGGCGTACGGGTCGCCGAGCAGCGGGAGGGTCTGCGCGCTCCCGTCCTGCGGGTCGGTGAGGTAGGCCGTCTCGTCGTAGCCGACGGTGAGCAGCCGCCCGTGGTACGCGGTGAGCTGGTCGCCGGAGACCGCGCCCTCCTTCTTCCAGTCCACGCTGCCGTCGGCCGCGTCGAACGCGAGCAGCTGGGTGTGCTCGGGGCCGTTCTGCAGGGCGGCGGTGTCGGGCGCGGGATCGGACACGGAGGCGACGACCTCGCCGTTGCCGTGCGTGTCGTAGTCCAGGGCCATCACCGGCGCGTTGGGGCCGCCGACGGTCGAGGCGGTGGTGTACGACCAGGTGGTGCCGCCCTGGGCGTCCCAGCCGGAGACGGTGCTCCGGCCGTCCGTCAGGTCGGCGTTGATGCCCAGCTCGGCGACGGCGTAGCGCGCCTCCTTGCCGTGGGCGTCGGGGACGACGCGGAACGCCTCGGGGATGGTGCCCTCGCGGGAGGTCACCACCGCGCGGGCGCCGGAGTGCGGGTCGATGCTGGTGAGGTCCCAGCGGACCTCGTCGAACGGGTCGTTCTGCTCGACGACCAGCACCCGCCCGGTCTGCGGGTCCTGGGCCAGCATCCGCGGGTACCCGGGGGTCCTGGTGTCGACGGCGACGTGGCCGTCGGCGCCGTCCAGCACCAGGACGTGGCCGGCGGCGGGGCGCGGGGTGCCGAGGCCGAACGGCGTGTCGGACCAGGACGCGGTGATCCGCCCGCCGCCGATGCTCTGCAGGTCGCCCCAGTGGGCGTTCGGCGCGTGGGTGGAGTACGTCCAGGCCGCGGTGCCGGTAAGCGTGCCGCCGGCGGCCCGCCCGAAGCGGTAGGCCGTGAGACTGCTGCGGCTGTCGCCCTGCTCGGGCGTCGGGTCGTACGTCCAGTCCGGCCCGGTGGAGTCGGCGACGACCAGGGTGCCGTCCTGGACCAGCATGTTGCCGACGTAGCCGGGGATCAGCTTGCTCCAAGCCGTCTTTCCGGTGCGGCCGTCGAGGATGGTGACGAAGGTGCCGTAGTCGAGTTGGGAGCCGGGCGAGGTGAACGGCCGGAACGGGTAGTCGGCGACGGCGTAGGCCACGGCGACGTCCGCGACCCCGTCACCCGTGAAGTCGGCGGTCGCGTACGGGTGCGTGCCGGTCGTCGACATCCCGTAGGGGTTGTAGCCCTCGTACAGGTTCGGCAGGTACGGGTCGGGCTGGTACCAGAGCGTCGGCTGGACCTTCCAGTCCTGGTACAGGGACGTGGCGGTGCGGTTCCAGACGGGCGTGCCGTGGGCGTCGTAGCGCGTGACGGTGCCGCCGGAGAAGACGCCCACCCAGTCGTCGGTGCCGCCGAGGACGGCGGTCTCCGCGTAGCCGCGGGCGGTCTCGGCCTGGCCGGTCTCCTTCAGGCCGAGCGTGCCGGACGCGTCCGTGCCGGCCGTGGCACCGGAACCGGCCGTCGCGCCCGGGGCGCCGCCGCTGCCGGAACCGGCCGCGGGTGCGGTGGCGCTGCTGCTGCCCTCCTGCGCGGCCACCTGTCCGGGCGTCCCGTCGACGCGGTTCTCGAAGCGCTTGCTGAGCCTGGCGATGCTGCCGGCGTCCAGGTGGATGCCGTGCCGGCCGCGACCGCCGTCCGCGGCGCCGGCCGGGCTGCTCGCGCTGGCCGCCGGTCCTGCCAGCAGGGCGGCGCCGACCGCCAGCACGATGGCGGCCGTGCCGGCGCGTATGCCCCTGGTTCGGCCCCTGGTTCGTCTCATGGTGTTCCGTCACTTCCGTCTCGGGCGCCGCGGCACGGCCCAACAGGCACGCCGCCGCACGGGGAGTGGCAGAACTCTGACAGCGCGGTCCCGCGAAAGGGAGGGCGAAGCGTGACCGATTCCGGTCAACTGCTGGTATCGGCCACTGGTTACACTGCCGCTCCGGGTGCGCCGCCGCAGGCGGCCGAGGGTGCCGCCGCGATCCGGCGGCCGGGGAAGGGGTGCCGTGCTGGAATCCGTGGGCCTGGACGAGTCCACCGAACGCGTCTACCGCGTCGTGCTGACCCGGTCGCCCGTCAGCCTCCCGGAGCTGGGCGAACTGCTGCCCGACCTCACGCCGGCGGCCGCCCGCAAGGCCGTGGAGACGCTGCTGCAGGCCCAGTTGGTCGAGCAGCTGGCCGGCCGGCCGGTGCGCTACGGCGCGGTGGACCCCCGGCTGGGGCTCGCGGCGCTGATCCGGTCCCGGCGCGACGACCTGGACCGCACGGCGTCCGCCCTGGAGGTGTACGCGGCCGAGTTCCACGAGCGCATGCTGCGCACCGACATGCACCGGCTGATCGAGGTGATCGAAGGCCCGGCGGCCATCACCGCCCGGCTGTCGGAGCTGATGGCGGGCGCGGAGCGGGAGGTCCTCGCCTTCGACGCGCCGCCCTACGTGACGGTCGACGGCACCGCGTCGGAGTCCGAACTCGACCTGCTGCGGCGGGGTATCGGCGTGCGCGCCCTGTACGCGTCGGAGGTGCTGGAGATACCCGACCGGGCCGAACGGCTGCGCGCGCTGGTGGGCCTCGGGGAGCAGGCGCGGGTGGCGCCCCGCGTCCCGCTGAAGATGGTCCTGATCGACGGCCGGGACGCGGTGATCCCGCTCACCGCGAGCGCCGAGGGCACCCGCACCACGGCCGCCCTGGTCCGCCGCTCACGGCTGTGCGACGCGCTGGGCGAGCTGTTCGAGGCCCACTGGGCGCAGGCCGTGCCGGTGTTCTCCCGCACGGTCGCGGCGGGCGACGCCCACCCCGACCTCTCGCCCGCCGAGCGGGCGCTGCTGCACCTGCTGAACGCCGGCCTCAAGGACGAGGCGATCGTGCGCCAGCTCTCCGTCAGCGAACGCACCCTGCGCCGCCGCATCACCGACCTGACCGCCCGGCTCGGCGCAACCAGCCGCTTCCAGGCGGGCGCGCAGGCGGTCCGCCGCGGCTGGCTGTGACGGCACCCGCGCACGCGCGGAACGGGGCCGGGCGGCCGTACGACGCGCCCGGCCCCGTCAGCGGCGGCGGGGTCAGACGGTGGCCACGCCGTTGGAGTAGCGCTTCATGTTGTAGACGGCGAAGCCGTTCTGCACCGGGTCGCCGGCGCCGTTGACGGCGTGCAGCATGCCTCCCCCGCCCGGGCCGTTGAGGCACACGGTCATCAGGTCGGTGAACACCACGCCCGGAGTGTCCGGGACCTCGTAGGTGTGGTCGGTGTAGATGTCGGCGTTGAGGTTGAAGAAGCAGTAGCTGCCGAGGCCCCACGCCTGGTGGTCCCGGACGTGGTCGCCGACCTTGTAGGACGCGTAGCCGTTGGTGGAGCCGTGCACCCAGGCCGACTGGGTCGGCACGTCGTACGGGTTCTCGTTCTGGAAGAAGTAGGTGCGGCCGTGTTCGCCGTTCCAGATCACCTCGTACTTCTGGTAGTGCTCGACGAACAGCCCGTAGGCGGTGACGTGGTCGCCGTTGACGGCGATGCCGGTGTCGGCCGGGTTGACCGCCCAGCCCACCGTGCCGTCGAGGCCGTGGTCGGCGCGCCACAGCCACAGGTGGTCGAGGATCACGTCGTGGCTGTCGATCTGGACGCTGACGCCCGCGCCGCCCGCGACGGCGCCGCCGATGCGCGCGAACACGTCGAAGAGCACGGTCGGGTCGTTGTCGTGGCGGTGGCGGCCACAGCCGTCGCCGACCTTGAGCAGCACCGGGGTGTGCGCCGAGGCCGCCTCGATCAGCACGCCGGCGACGGTGACGCCGTCGACGTCCGCGACGTCGATCAGCGTGTTGCCGTGCGTCGAGCGCAGCGTCGTGTAGCCCAGGCCGAGCACGATCGTGCCGGGGCGGGACACCTGGATCGTCGAGGACAGCTCGTACACGCCCGGGGTGAACAGCAGGTGCTGTCCCCTGGCCAGGGCGCGGTTGATGTCGGCGGCCGAGTCTCCCGGCCGGGCCACGAAGAAGCGCGACAGCGCGACGCCGTGGCCGGCCGCGCGGCCGCCCGCCCAGGTGGTGCCGGTGCTGTCGCGGCGCAGGGCGGGCACGAAGACCTGGTACGACCCGTGCCTGTCCACGGTCAGGAACGGCTTCTCGCGGACGACCGGCGTGCGGTCGATCGTGGTCATCGGCGGCGTCGGGAAGCTCTGCGCGGGCGCGCCCTGGGCGCCGACGAACACCATGTTCCAGTTGGAGCCGGTCCAGCTGCCGAAGGTGTCGTTGCGCGACAGCCACTGCTGCTGGGAGCCGGACTCGACGTAGCCGTCCACCACGCTGTCGGCCAGGAAGCCGCCGCTGGACCAGCGGTTGCCGGGCGGGCTCGGCCACAGCGTCATGTTGCCCTTGACGTGCACCCGCCGCATCGGCCCGGCCTGGGCGACGGCCCACCGGTTGAGGCCGTCCGGCGGCACGATCGTCAGGTTCTCCGCGGCGCGCCAGAAGTTCTGCGTGCCGTTGCCGTCGAACCACTGGGCGTCGACCGTGACATGGCCGTTGATCACCACGTCGTCCGGGCTCTCGCCGAGTCCCAGTACGTGGGTGTAGAAGCCGACGTTGATGTCGACGGTGTAGGTGCCCGGCATGAAGGCCAGCGCGTACCGCTCGCTGCCGAACTGGTTGGACTGCTGTGTGGTGAACACGGCGTCGACCTGCGCCTGGATCGCCGCGTCACCCATCGACGGGTCGAACACCAGGACGTTGGGGCCCAGTCCGGCGCTGTGCGGCGACCCGGCGGGGGACGCCGACGGCGACGCGGACGAGGCGCGGGCGGACCCGCTGGAGACGGCGCCGGCCAGCGGAACCGCTGCGGCGGCCGCCGCTCCGCGGAGCACGGTGCGGCGAGAGGGAATGACGGACACGGCTCTCCCTGAAGTGGTGGATGCGGAGGACATTGCGGCTGGTCCTCAACCGCCAGAGAGCGCTCTCAGGGGGAGAGTGAATCATCGGCGCCATGCAGCGTCAATAAACAGGACGACCCAACTCGGCTCGCCCGTCCGGTTCGTGACGGTGGCACCGGTACGCGTCATTGACGGGGTCATGACGCCTGAGTAGGTTGCGCGAGAGCGCTCTCTCAGCGCCCTACTACGCGTTCGGCGCCACCGGCTTCGACGCCTCGACGGCGCTGAGCGGCCTGGTGCACCAGGCCTCGACCGCCACCGACGACCGGCCGGGCCTGAACTACCTCGACGCGCCGGGCTACATGCCGCACGACGGCAGTTACGGGTGCTGCAACTTCTACGGTCCGGCCGCCACCACGCTGGAGTACGCCACGGCGGACTTCGCGGTCTCCGCGCTCGCGAAGGCGCTGGGCGACAGCGCGAACCGCACCACCTACCTGGACCGCGCGCAGAACTGGCGGAACGTGATCAACCCGGCCTCGGGCCTGGTGCAGTCCCGCAACGCCGACGGCACCTGGGTCGGCGGCTTCGACCCGACCAGCGGCGACGACATGGTCGAGGGCGACTCGTTCATCTACACCGGCATGGTGCCGTTCGACCTCGCGGGACTGGCGCAGGCCAAGGGCGGCGGCACCGCGATGACCCACTACCTCGACACGGTGCTGCGCAGCTTCACCGGCGACAGCGGCTACGCGTGGGTCGGCAACGAGCCGAGCATCGAACTGCCGTGGGAGTACGACTACACGGGCGCCCCGTACAGGACCCAGGGGACGGTCCGCGCGATCCAGGACCAGATCTGGCGCGACGCGCCCGACGGCCTGGCCGACGGCAACGACGACCTGGGGGCGATGAGCGCCTGGTACGTGTGGTCGGCGCTGGGCATGTTCCCGGAGACCCCGGGCACCTCGGACCTCGCCCTGGGCTCGCCGATGTTCACTCAGGCGGTGGTGACCCTGCCGTCGGGCGGGACACTGACCGTCAACGGCAACGGCGCGGCGGACAACGCGCCCTACGTGCAGTCGGCGACCTGGAACGGCGCCGGCTGGAACAACGCCTACGCGCCGGCCGGCGCCGTCACGTCCGGCGGCACCCTCGACTTCACGCTCGGCACGAGCGCCGACACCTCGTGGGCGACGGCCGCTTCGGCCGCTCCCCCGTCGTACGGCGGCGACCCGGTCGCACCGCCGTCGCCGCGCACCGGCCCGATCACCTCGGCCGTGTCGGCCGGCCTGTGCCTGGACGACGCGGGTTCCTCGACGGGTGACGGCAGTCACGTGCAGATCTACGGCTGCGACGGAACGGCCGCCCAGGACTGGACGATCGCCGACGACGGCACGGTCCGCACCCTGGGCAAGTGCCTGGACGCCGCGAGCGGCGGCACCACCAACGGCACGCTCGTCCAGTTGTGGACCTGCAACGGCTCCGGGGCGCAGCAGTGGAAGGCGGGGGCCGCCGGCTCGCTGGTGAACCCGCAGTCGTCGCTCTGCCTGGACGATCCCGGCTCCTCGGCCACCGAGCGCACCCAGCTCCAGCTTTACACCTGCAACGGCAGCGCCGCGCAGAACTGGACGACCCCCGCTGCCCCGGCGGCCAGGTCGGGCAACGTCGTCGCGGGCGTGTCCTCGTCGCTCTGCGTGGACGACGCGAACAACGCGGCCACGGACGGCAACCCGGTGCAGGTCTGGGGCTGCAACACCACTGACGCCCAGAAGTGGACGGTGGCCGCCGACGGCACCCTGCGGGCGCTGGGCTCCTGCCTGGACGCCGACCACTCCGGGACCACCAACGGCACGCTGATGCAGCTGTGGACCTGCAACGGCACCGGAGCGCAGCAGTGGGAGGCCACGGCCTCCGGCCAGCTGGTGAACCGCCACTCGGGCCTGTGCCTGGACGACCCCAACTCCTCGACCACCGCCGGTACCCGGCTCCAGCTCTACACCTGCAACGGCAGCTCCGCACAGAAGTGGACCCTGCCGTCCTGACCGGATCCACCTGGACGGCGGCGCCCGTCTCCCCTGCTCCGGCAGGGAGACGGGCGCCGCCGCGTGGAGCACCATCCCGCGCCGCCTCCGACGGCGGCGAAACGGCGGCGCAAAGGGACGATCGGGTGGCGGACTTAATTCACGGAGTTGCATTGTTGACCGGCTGCCGGCGGCCCTTCGAGAATCGAGGCATGGCCGGACGGACGCACAGCCCGCACACCACGCCGAGGAGGGCGGACCGCCGCCCGTACCGTTCCGCGCTCCGCTGTCGACGCACCGCTCGCGGCTGCCGGGTCGCCGCCGCCCGCACCCGTCGCTAGCACGCCGACCTGGCCGGCGGGCCCGCGCCCCGCACGCCGGCCTGCCACGGGACACCCGGCATTTCCGTGCCCGGCAGGACCCGAAAGCATTTCCGCCGCCTCCAGGCCACGCTCACCCGCACCAGGCGATTCCGTCATGCGGCCGGGCGGTCGTCTCGATCACTCCGTGACGGCGCCATCGCACCGTTCCGCCATGCCGTCATCGAGCCATTCCGTCATTCCGTCATTCCGTCGTTCCGTCGTTGCGCCCTTCCGCTACCCCGCTGCCCCGCCATTCCGTCACGCCCGATCGGACACGCCATGAGCCCGCAATTCCTGTGGTACATCCCCAACACCGTCGAACCGGGCCACCGGGGCGACGACACGACCGACGGGTGGGGGTCCGTGGAGTACGCCACCGACCTCGCACTCGCCGTCGAGCGGCACGGCTGGGGCGGCGCCCTCATCGGCACCGGCTGGGGGCGTCCGGACACCTTCACGCTCGCCACGGCACTGGCCGCCAGGACCACGGTGTTCCAGCCGCTGATCGCCGTCCGGCCCGGCTACTGGCAGCCCGCGCACTTCGCCAGCGCGGCGGCGACCCTGGACCGGCTCAGCCGCGGCCGGGTGCTGGTGAACATCGTCAGCGGACTCGACCACCTGGCCGCCTACGGCGACGGGAAGGCCGATCCCGCCCAACGCTACGACCGCACGCGGGAGTTCCTGCAACTGGTGCGGCGGCTGTGGACCGAGGAGCGGGTGACCTTCCGCGGTGAGCACTTCGAGGTGGCGGACTCGACGGTGAGCCCGCACCCGTACCGGTCGGGTGAACGGGTCCATCCCACGCTGTACTTCGGTGGTGCCTCCGAGGCCGCCGAGCGGGTGTCGGCCGCCGAGGCGGATGTGCAGCTGTTCTGGGGGGAGCCGCTGGACGGGCTGGCCGAACGCATCGACCGGCTGCGGGCGTTGAGCGCGCGCCTCGAACGGCGCCACAAGCCGCTGGAGTTCGGACTGCGGATCACCACCGTGGTCCGCGACACGACGGAGGAGGCGTGGCGCGCCGCCGAGGAGAAGGTCGCGCGGATGGCGGAGCGGGACGGTGAGCAGACGTGGACGGGCGACCGCCGGACGGCCGTGGGTCAGCGGCGGCTGCTTGATCTGGCCGCCCGGGGCGACGTGCTCGACACCTGCCTGTACACGGCGCCGGGGCGGTTCGGCGGGGGCGGCGCGGGCACGACATGGCTGGTCGGCTCGGCGCGGGAGGTCGCCGAGGCGCTGGACGCGTACCGGCGGCTCGGCATCACGCACTTCGTGCTGTCCGACACTCCGTACCGGGAGGAGATCGCGCGCATCGGCGACCAGCTGCTGCCGAGGCTGCGTGCCGCGGACGCCCCGGTCGGCTGATGCCGGACGGCCGGCGGCGCGGGGCCGACGGCCGGGGGTCCGTCGGGGCGGGAGCCGTCCGGCGTCCTTGCTACGCCTCGGGCCGGCTGGGGGTCGCGGGTGCCTTCCCGGGGTCGGCGGCCCACTGCAGCACGAAGCGCAGGGCGTCCTGGGACGGGGAGTCGGGCGGCGCGGTGTAGGCGATCAGCTGCTGGTCGGGGCGGGTGTCCACGGAGAACTGCTGGACGTCCAGGGTGATCGGGCCCGCCAGCGGGTGCAGGTAGGTCTTGGTGAGCTGGCGTGGCCCGCGCACCTGGTGGTCGGCCCACCACGTCCTGAAGTCGGGGTCGTGCAGGCTGAGTTCGCCGATCAGGGTGGCGAGTGCCCGGTCCTTCGGGTGGCGGCCGGCCTCCATGCGCAGCACGGCGACGCACTCGCGGGCGGCGCGCGTCCAGTCCTGGTACAGGGCGCGGAAGTCCTCGTCCAGGAAGGTCAGGCGGATCAGGTTGCGCTCGGCGGGCGCGAGGGCGGCGAAGTCGGTGAGCAGGGCGGCCGCGCCACGGTTCCAGGCCAGGACGTCCATCCGGCGGTTGAGGATCATGGCGGGGACGTCGTGCATGGTCGACAGCAACTGCTGGAGCTGCGGGTCGACGTTCGGCCGGGCCGCCGCCGGGGGGGTGGTGGCGGGGGTGACGTCGGCGACGGTGAACAGGTAGTCCCGCTCGTCCGGCGCGAGCTGCAGGGCGTCGGCGAGGGCGTCGAGCACGGGGCGGGACACCCGCCGGGTGCGCCCCTGCTCCAGGCGCACGACGTAGTCGATGCTGACGTGCGCCAGCTGGGCCAGCTCCTCGCGGCGCAGCCCCGGCACGCGCCGCATCCGGCCGTCGTCGGGGAAACCCAGTGTCTGCGGGTCGAGTCCGGCGCGGCGCGCGCGCAGGAAGTCGCCCAGTTCGTTGCCGCCGGAGGCGGTGCCCTTCGCGTCCATGCGTCCAGTGTCCGTCGGGCCGGCGGAAGCGTGCCTGGTACTGGCGTGCATAGGCAGAGTCCTCCCTGGTCGCGGCGGTGCCGGCGGCAGAAGGTGGGGGTGTGGCCGCGACCGGCGGCCGCGGGGCCCGACTCCCGGGCCCTCCCCGGGCGGACCCGGCGATCGCCGTGGCGACCGCCGCACCGCACCCGACACGACTGGAGCACTCCATGCGTACCGACGTCACCTTCCTCAGTGCCGGCCTGAAGCTCGCCGGGCACCTCTACACCCCCGACGGCGCGAGCGCGGGCCCGCGTCCGGCGATCGTGGTGAGCCACCCCGGCACGGGCGTCAAGGAACAGGCGGCCGGCCTGTACGCGCGGCACCTGGCCGAGCGGGGCTTCGTCACGCTGACCTTCGACGCGGCCTACCAGGGTGAGAGCGCGGGCGAGCCGCGCGGTCTGGAGGACCCGGCGCAGCGCGTCGAGGACATCAGGGCCGCGGTCTCCTTCCTCGCCGTGCGGGACGGCGTCGATCCGGCGCGGATCGGCGCGCTCGGCATCTGCGCCTCCGGCGGCTACGTGCTGTCGTCCGCGGCGTCCGACCACCGCATCAGGGCGGTCGGTACCGTCTCGGCCGTCGACATCGCCCGCCAGTTCCGCAACGGCGCGGACGGCACGCAGGACCCGGCGGTCTTCCAGGGC
>NZ_FODD01000016.1 GCF_900110255.1 Actinacidiphila rubida | reverse complement strand
GTGCCGGTGGCGGTGTCGACCACCGTGACGGTGCTGTCGCCGAGGTCGGCGACGTAGGCGCGGGCGCCGTCCGGCGAGACGGCCACGGCGATGGGGAACGCGCCGGTGGGGACGGTCGCGGTGACCGTGTCGGTGGCGGTGTCGATGACGGACAGGCCGCCGCTGCTGGCCGTGACGTAGACGCGGCTGCCGTCGGGCGAGACGGCCAGCGCGTCGGCTCCGGAGCCGACGGGGATCGTGGCGACGACGCTCTGGGTGGCGGTGTCGATCACGGAGACCGCCGCGGCGCCGAGGTCGGCGACGTAGACCCGCGAGCTGTCGGGGGTGACCACGGCCGCGATGGGGCTGGCCGCGACGGGGACGGTGGCGCTCACCGTGTGGGTGGCCGTGTCGATCACGGACACGGTGTTGGAGCCGATGGCGGGGACGTACACGTGGCGGCCGTCGGGCGCGGCGGCCACGCCCGAGGGGCCGGAGCCGACGGGAACGGTGGCGGTGACCGTGCCGTCGGAGGTGTCGACGACGGAGACGGTGTTGTCGCCCGCGTTGGCGACGTAGGCGGTCGCGCTGCCGGCGGGCGCCGCGCCCGCGGGCGGTGCGGCGAGGGCGGCCAGCCCGGCCAGGCCCAGGGCCGCGCTCGCGGTGACCGCCGTGGCCTGGCGTCTGCGGCGGGTCGTGCGGGTGGTGGCGGCGGTTGCCGTGGTGCGCGCGCTCGCGTCCGTGGCGGCCGTCGTTCGGATCATCGGTGTGCCCCCCTTGGGCTCGTCCGCGGGGGCGGGCGCCGGTCGGGGCCCAGGAGGTCCGCCGCGGGACGGGATCGCCCACCACAACGACCGTGCCGCCGCGGGGACACGGCACCGGCCGGGGTGGGCGACGTCGCGTTTGGCGCGTCAACGCCGCCTGTTCGTAGGGGACTTCACCGCAGTGGGGCCGGGGACGACGCGTCGGGGATCAGCAGGTGCGGGGTGCCGGTGCCGTCGGCGGGGACCGACCACAGATCGGTGCTCTTCACGTCGCCCTCGTGCGGCAGGGCGTAGGCGAGCGTGTGGTCGTCGAGCCAGGTGGCCTGGTCGTCGACGCTGTGGTGTTCGGCCAGCGGCGTCGCGCGCAGGGTGCGCAGGTCGAGCACGTACTCGTGCCACAGCGAAGCACCGTTCAGGACACGCTTCTTGAAGGCGATGCGCGTGCCGTCCGGGGACAGCGAGGGGCATTCGACGTTCTGCACGCCGACGGAGGTGAGGGTACGGCGGGAGACCGATCCCTTCATCAGATAGGTGCGGCCGCCTGTACCGAGGGTGGCGTAGAAGGTGTCGTCGTCGGCCGCGAACGTCACGCCCCAGAAGTTGTCGTCCACGGCGTGGTACCTGCGGCCGTCGAGCATCGTGGTGAAGTCCTCCAGGTTGGGCATGAGTTGCCAGGTCCTGGTGTCCACGATCGAGGTGCGGGTGGAGAAGAACGCGGCACCGTAGGACTCGCCGCCGACGAACACCGTCCAGGCCGCGAAGCGGCCGCTCGGCGAGACGCGGGCGCGGCTGGGCGTGCCGGCGAGCGCGAAGGTGTGACGGGTGTGCAGGGCCGCGTCCACGATCACCGCCTGGTTGGTCTGCGACACCAGTCCCAGGCCCGACTGCAGGCACACTCCGGTGCCCTTGGCGGCGTAGAAGCGGGCGCAGGTCAGGCCGGAGGCGGTGCGGGCACCGCCGGGGTCGCTGGACTCGACAGCGGCGACGTGCGACCGCCGCGGTCCTGGAGCGTCGTTGACGAACGCGACGCGGTCGGCCCCGGTGAGTGCGACGGGGCCGGCGCTGACGCCGGGGCCGCCCCGCCGGGCGGTGTTCCGGTCGTCGGCGCGGGACGCGGCGTGCAGCACGAAGCCGGTGCCGAGCCCGGCGAGCACGACGACGGCCACGGCGAGGATGAGGAGGCGGCGCTTGGGCGTCATGGGGTCCTCGGGAAGACGGGTCGGAGCGGGGCAGGGCCGGAGATCGGGATCGGGATCGGGAAAGGGATCGGGATCGGGATCGGCATCAGGAGAGCACGCGGGCCGGGCGGGCGGGCGGTGGCGGCCACGCGCGCGTCACCCGGTGCGGCCGGCGGCACGTGCGGGGGCGGGCCGCAGGACGGCTCCGGCGGCGACCGCGCACAGCAGCAGGCCGATCGCGGAGCCCAGCAGCGCGGGACCGCCGCCCCACATCGTCCAGGCCGCCCCGAAGGCGAGGGAGCAGCAGAACCGGGCAAGGGCCTGGCCGGTGCCGACCAACGCCAGTCCACTGCCGCGCAGTTGCTCGGGCACCACGTCCGCGACGGCGGCCGGCAGCACGCCGTCGGTCGCGGCGTAGAAGACGCCGTGCAGGCCGAGGACGAGAAGCGGCAGTGCGCTCGTCGACGGCACCCACAGCAACAGGCCGTAGGCCGCGAGCAGCCCGGCGTGCCCGGCGAGGAACACCGTGCGGCGGCCCACCCGGTCGGCGGCGACGCCGCACGGAACGGCCAGCAGCAGGAAGACGGCGGCGGTGCCCAGCGGCAGCAGCGGGAAGTACTGCTCGCCGATGCCGGCGCGGCGTTGCAGCAGCAGGTAGACGAACGCGTCGCTGACGGTGGTCAGACCCAGCAGCATCGCGCAGACGGTGAGGGCGCGCAGCCGCGGCAGGCGCAGCAGCGCCAGCGCGGTGCGCAGGTCCACGCGCGGCGGGCCGCCGGGGGCGGCGGGGACGTCGCCCGACGCGGGGGGCGCCGGTGCCGCCGGCCCGTTCCGCGGTTCGGCCGGCCGGCGCCGGGCGCCGGTCGCAGCCGTGCCGGGGACGAACAGCACGAGGACGAGCACACCGAGCACGGCCACGCAGGCGCTGACGCCGAACACGGCGTCGTAGCCGTCGGTGGCGGCGCGCAGGATGAGGAACGCGGTGAGGGGTCCGAGGACCGCTCCGGTGGTGTCCATGGCGCGGTGCACACCGAAGGCACGGCCGCGGTGCTCCGGCGGTGTGGAGAGCGAGATCAGAGCGTCGCGCGGCGAGGTGCGCAGTCCCTTGCCGGTGCGCTCCAGCGCCAGCACGGCGCCGAGTGGGCCGAGGCTGTGCGCGACGAGCAGCAGCGGCTTGCACAGCGCGGAGAGGCCGTAACCGATGCCGGCGACGAGCTTGTGGTTGCGGACGCGGTCGGCCAGATGGCCGCCGGTCAGCTGGACGAGGGCGCTGACCCCGTTGTAGACGCCGTCGAGCGTCCCGAAGCCGAGCGGGCTCAGGCCGAGGCCGGCGACCAGGTACAGCGGCAGGACGGCGGTGACCATCTCCGAGGAGACGTCGGTGATCAGGCTGACCGCACCCAGGGCCAGGACGACGGCCGGGATCGCCGGGGCCCGGCTCCGGCCCCCCTCCGCGGTTGCGGCCTCCCCGCGCGCCGGTGCGGCGCGGTCCGCGAGATACATGCTGCTCCCCCCTTGCCCGGGCCCGGAGTCGGGACCCTGTGCTGTGCCCTCGGTCGTTCCCCCTCGCCGCCGGACGGGCTCCGGCGGCGTTCCCCCGCATCAGTCTCCGCGGCTGCTCTCGTCGCGCAGCCATGTGCCGAAGTCCCCCTGGCGCAGGGCCTTTCCGGACTTCCTGCGGGCCACGAGCGCGACGCTCAGGAAGACGGCGAGGTGCGGCAGCAGCCACGGCTCGCGCCGCAGCAGCCCGCGCAGGTCGGCCGTGCTGGTCCTGGCCGAAGGCGGCGCCGGCGCGGGTCCGCCGGACTCCCCGGTGGTGGACTCGGCCTGGTGGCGCTCCAGTTGGCCGGTGGACGTGCCGGCCCGGATCCGGCGCCGTATCAGGTCCGACCAGGTGCGCGGCGGCAGCACGGTGACGCGGGCGTTCTCCACCACCCGCCGTTCCGCGGGCGTGAACGCCAGTGACACGGCCAGGTCGTCGGCCATCAGCGGCGGCAGGCCGGCGACACGGGCGTGGCCCTGCTCGGACAGGGCGATCACCCCGCGGCCGAACAGGCCGTCGCGGACCGCGGGCAGGCGCTGCCAGATCCGGTAGTAGGCGCGCACCGGCCAGGCGCAGCCGGCCAGCGGCAGGTCCCGGCCGGGGGCGGCGGCCAGCACCGGGCCGCTGCTCACCGCGGCGGCCAGCTGCCGCACGTCGGCGGCGGCGATCACCACGTCGGCGTCCACGTACAGCCGGGGGAAGCCGGCGGCGTGGGCGTCCCCGGTGCGCAGCGCGAGGTGCTTCGAGGCTGTCGCGATCTCGACGACGCGCACGCCGGGCCGGCCGGCGGCGGCGCGGGCGGTGCCGTCGGTGCAGCCGTTGCACACCACGACGATGTCCAGGTCCTCGCGCCCGCGGACAGGCGAACTCCCGTACCCAGGCGTCGACTTGACGGTCCCCGAGAGGGGCGGAGTTGATGCCGTGGACCCGGCCGCCAGCGCGTCGAGCAGGCGGCCGATGACGCGTTCCTCGTTGTGGGCCGGGATCACGATGCTCGTCACGGGGTGAGTATGCAGCCGGAATCGGTCGCGTTGCCTCCTGTTTCGTCCATTTCTCCCCCGGCCGTGTGCGTGTGCTCTAGATTGGGCGTCGCGGAACCGGAGAGCGGAGGCGCGGCCTCCGGTCTTCCGGTTGCGGGTTTGCAGGGGGAAGTCGAGCGCGAGAACGGCACTGCTCAACGAACTCCTCCGGTGCGACGGCGTGGGGACGCCGGACGGACGGGAGGAGCAAGCGCGAACACCGGGGTGGGGGGAAGCCATGACCCATGCACAGGTCTGTCCTGAGGGGCACGCGGCGACCGTCTCCCGCCTGGTGCGGGAATGCCAGCCGATGTGTAAGGGGAGACGCACACCATGACGGACAGCACCCTGGGCACCAGAACCGGGCGACCGCTGGGGGTCGCCGTGGTCGGCGCGGGCTACTGGGGGCCCAACCTGGTCCGCAACTTCCAGGCCAGTCCGCACTTCCGGCTCCGCTGGCTGTGCGACCTGGACGTGGACCGCGCCCACCGGGTGCTCGGCGCCTACTCCACGGTCGAGGCCACCGCCGACTACGCGGCGGTGCTGGCCGATCCGGAGGTCGACGCGGTGGCCGTGGCCACTCCGGCCGGCACCCACCTGGAGGTCGCACTCGCCGCGGTCCGCGCCGGCAAGCACGTCCTGGTGGAGAAGCCGCTGGCGGCCACCTACAGCGACGGTGCACGGCTGGTCGCCGAGGCCGAGGACCGCGGACTGGTCCTGATGTGCGACCACACCTACTGCTACACCCCGGCGGTCTCCAGCATCCGGGAGATGGTGCGGTCCGGGGAGCTGGGCGAGATCCACTTCGTGGACTCGGTGCGGATCAACCTCGGGCTGGTGCAGAAGGACATCGACGTGATGTGGGACCTGGCCCCGCACGACCTGTCGATCCTGGACTTCATCCTGCCGGAGACCGTCGAGCCGGTCGCGGTGGCCGCACACGGCGCGGATCCGATCGGCGCGGGCCGCGCCTGCGTCGCGTATCTGACGCTCCAGCTGAACACCGGGGCGATCGCCCACGTCCACGTCAACTGGCTGTCCCCCACCAAGGTCCGCACGACCATGGTCGGCGGCGCCAAGCGCACCCTGGTGTGGGACGACATGAACCCGGCGCAGCGCCTCGCGGTCTTCGACCGCGGCGTGGACCTGGCCACTCCGCAGGAGATCGGGCCCAACGAGCGCCGCGAGATGATGGTCTCCTACCGCTCGGGCGACATGGTCGCGCCGGCCCTCAAGGAGCGGGAGGCGCTGCGCGCGATGGTCGACGAGTTCGCCGGCGCCGTGACCGAGGGCCGGGCGCCGCTGACCGACGGGCGGGCCGGGCTGCGGGTGCTGGACATCCTCGAAGCGGCGTCGCGGAGCCTGGAGTTCCGCGGCGCGGTGGTCGGCCTGCGAGCCGGGCACTGAGGACGGCGGCCGCGCGGCCCGGGCCGCCACCAGCGACGGCGATGGTGGCGGCCCGCGGGCCCCGCGGCCGCGCACGCGCCCGCCCGCACCGCGGGCGCGCGCGAACGCCGGCACTCTCACGACCGGTTCCGGCGCCGGTCATCCACACGACGTTCTCCGTGGGGGGAAGTTGAGCACGGTACGAGGCAAGAGGATCCTGGTGACGGGCGGGGCGGGCACGATCGGCTCGCACGTCGTCGACCTGCTGGCCGAGGGCGGCGCCCGCGAGGTCGTGGTGCTGGACAACTTCGTCCGGGGCCGCGTCGAGAACCTGGCGCGGGCCCTGCGCAGCGGCGTGGTGGAGGTGGTCGAGGGCGACATCCGCGACCGGGCCGCCCTCGCCGAACTGACCGAGGGCACCGACCTGGTGTTCCACCTCGCCGCGATCCGCATCACGCAGTGCGCGGAGGAGCCGCGGCTGGCCAACGAGGTGCTGGTCGACGGCACGTTCAACGTGCTCGAGGCGGCGGCCGCCGCGGGCGTGTCGAAGGTGATTGCCTCGTCGTCGGCCTCGGTCTACGGGCTGGCCGAGCAGTTCCCCACCGACGAGCGCCACCACCCGTACAACAACGACACGTTCTACGGCGCGGCGAAGGCGTTCAACGAGGGGATGCTGCGCAGCTTCCACGCCATGTACGGGCTGGACTACGTGGCCCTGCGCTACTTCAACGTGTACGGGCCGCGGATGGACATCCACGGCCTGTACACCGAGGTGCTGATCCGCTGGATGGAGCGGATCGAGGCGGGGCAGCCGCCGCTGATCCTGGGCGACGGCGCGCAGACGATGGACTTCGTGGACGTGCGCGACATCGCGCGCGCCAACCTGCTGGCCGCCCAGTCGGACCTCACCGACGAGGTGTTCAACATCGCGAGCGGCACCGAGACCAGCCTCAAGGGGCTGGCCACGGGGCTGCTGGAGGCGATGGGGGCGGAGGGCCTGCCGCCCGAGCACGGCCCGGCACGCGCGGTCAACGGCGTGACACGGCGCCTCGCGGACACCGCACAGGCGGCGGAGCGGCTGGGGTTCACCGCCGGGATCGACCTCCGCACGGGGCTGCGGGACCTGGTCGCGTGGTGGCGCGCCGAGCGGGCGGCGGCGGCCGCGGGCGAAGACCCCGTCGGCACCGGGGAGCACACACCCGCGGGGAACTCCGCCGGTGTCACGCGTGCCGCGGACGCGGTGAGCGGGGCCGCACGGTGAGCGCCCCCGTGGACACGCAGGCGCCGCGCGTGCCGGTGATGCTGCCGTGGCTCGGCGAGGAGGAGGCACAGGCGGCCGCGGCGGCGGTGATGTCCGGCTGGGTCGCGCAGGGGCCGCGGGTCGCCGCCTTCGAGGAGGCGTTCGCGGAGCGGGTCGGTGCCGCGCAGGCGGTGGCCGTCAGTTCGTGCACGACGGCCCTGCACCTGGCGCTCGTCGGCCTGGGCGTGGGTCTGGGCGACGACGTGGTGGTGCCGTCGCTGTCGTTCATCGCGACGGCCAACGCGGTGCGGTACGTGGGTGCCCGGCCGATCTTCGCGGACGTCGAGGAGGCCACCGGCAACGTCACGGCGGCCACCGTGGAGGCGGTGCGCACGCCGGCGACGAAGGCGGTGATCGCCGTCCACCAGGGCGGGGTTCCGGCGGACGTCGCGGCACTGCGCGGCGCGTGCGCGCGGTGGGGCGCCGCGCTGCTGGAGGACGCGGCGTGCGCGATCGGGTCGACGGTCGGCGGTCGCCCGGTGGGCGCGGGCGCGCGGGTCGCGGCGTGGTCGTTCCACCCGCGCAAGCTCGTCACCACCGGCGAGGGCGGCATGCTCACCACCGACGACGAGGACTGGGCGCGGCGCCTGCGGCGGCTCCGGGAGCACGGGATGAGCGCGTCGGCGGCCGACCGGCACGCCAGCAGCACGCCGGTCCTGGAGAGTTACCTCGAGGTCGGCTTCAACTACCGCATGACGGACGTCCAGGCGGCGGTCGGCCTGGTCCAGCTGGGCAAGCTGGACGCGATGGTGGCCCGCCGCAGAGAGCTGGCCGCGCGGTACGACCTGCTGCTGGGCGACGTGCCCGGCCTGCGGCCGGTCCGCGATCCGGAGTACGGGCAGGGCAACTTCCAGTCGTACTGGGTGCTTTTCGAGCCGGGCTTCCCGGCCGCGCGCGACGAGGTGCTCGCCGCGCTCTCCGACGCCGGGGTCTCGGCGCGGCGCGGGATCATGGCCGCGCACCTGGAGCCGGCGTACCGCGGGCATCCGCACGCGCCGCTGCCCGTGACCGAGCGGATCACCCGCGACTCGCTGATCCTTCCGCTGTTCCACACGATGACCGAGGAGCAGCAGGACCGGGTGGTGGCGGTGCTCCGCGAGCAGGCGAAGCGGTGAGCGGCCGTTCCGGTCCACGGGACCTGCTGATCGCGGGTGCGGGCGGCTTCGCCCGGGAGACCGCCCAGGCCGTGGCGGCCGCGGTGGCGGCGGGTACGCAGCACTGGCGGCTGCTCGGCCACCTGGACGACGATCCGGCGCTGCACGGGCGGCTGGTGGACGGGGTGACGGTCCTCGGCGGGTGCGAGCTGGTCCACGAACTCCCGGACGCGCAGGTGGTGTTGTGCGTGGGCAGTCCCCGGGACCACACCGGCAGGGCGCGGCTGGTGCGACGGCTGGGACTGCCGGACGAGCGCTGGGGCACCGTGGTGCATCCGTCCGCCTCGGTGTCGGCCTCCAGCGAGGTCGGTCCGGGTTGCGTGCTGCTGGCCCACTGCGTGCTGACCGCGGCGGTGCGGCTGGGTGCGCACGTCGCGGTCATGCCGCACACCGTGCTGACCCACGACGACGAGGTGGCGGACTTCGCCACGCTCGCCTCCGGGGTGCGGCTGGCCGGCGGGGTCCGGGTGGGCCGCGGCGCCTATCTCGGATCGGGCGCACTGGTACGGGAGTCGACGCGGGTCGGCGCCTGGTCGCTGGTCGGCATGGGCAGCGTGGTGCTGCGTGACGTGCCGCCGGGCGAGGTGTGGGCCGGCAGTCCGGCCCGCCGACTGCGGGCGGCGGGAGCACCGGAGCGGGCCGAGCTGGTGGCGATGACCGTCGCCGCCGGGCGGGCCGGGCACGGCCCGGGGACCGGCCGGGGGGAGCGCACGGAAGGGGCCGCGCCGGCGTCGCACGACGGCGCCGCGGCCGAGGCGGGCCGGATCGGCCCGGATGACCGGGACGATCAGGACGATCAGGACGATCAGGACAACGACACCGCAGGGCACGGGCCCGCGGTGCGCATGGGGAGGTCGGCACGATGAACGGGATTCCGCTGGTGGACCTCAAGGCGGCGCACGCCGAGGTGGCCGCCGAGGTGCGGGTGGGGTTCGACCGGGTGCTGGCCACGACCGCGTTCGTCGGGGGCACCGAAGTGCGGGAGTTCGAGGAGGAGTACGCCGCGTTCGCGGGCGTCGCGCACTGCGTGGGCGTCGCCAACGGCACGGACGCGCTCGAACTGGCCCTGCGGGCCGCCGGTGTGGGGGCGGGTGCCGAGGTCGTGCTGCCGGCCAACACCTTCATCGCCACGGCGGGGGCGGTGGCCAGGACGGGGGCGCGGCCGGTACTGGTGGACTGCGAGCCGGGCACGTACCTGATGGACGAGCAGGCCGCGCTGTCCGCGGTGGGACCCGCCACGCGTGCGGTGGTCCCGGTGCACCTGTACGGGCAGTGCACGGACGTGCCGAAGCTCGCCGCGGCGCTGCCGGCGCGGGTGCCGGTGGTCGAGGACGCCGCGCAGTGCCAGGGGGCCACGCGTGACGGCCGCTCCCCCGGTTCCGGCGGCATCGCCGCGACCAGCTTCTACCCGGGCAAGAACCTGGGCGCCTACGGGGACGCCGGGGCGGTGCTCACCGACGACCCGCAGCGTGCGCAGCTGGTGCGGGCGATCGCCAACCACGGCGGGACCGTGAAGTACCGCCACGACGTGGCGGGGTTCAACAGCCGCCTGGACGGGCTGCAGGCCGTGGTGCTGCGCGCCAAACTGGCCCGGCTCGCCGACGGCAACCGGGCGCGCCGGCTCGCGGCCGCGCGCTACGAGGAGCTGCTGGCGCCGCTGGCCGGCGCGGGCCGGGTGCTGCGCCCGGTGACGGTGCCGGGCAACGCCCACGTGTGGCACCTGTACGTCGTCGAGGTTTTCGGCGCCGACCGCGACGAGGTGGTCGGCACGCTCAACGCGGCGGGTATCGGCGCGGGCGTCCACTACCCCCAGCCGGTGCACCTGACGCCGGCGTTCTCCCATCTCGGCTACCGACAGGGGGACTTCCCGCACGCGGAGGAGGCCGCCGGCCGGATCCTGTCCCTTCCTCTCTATCCGCAGATCACCGCCGAGCAGCAGCAGCGCGTCGTCGACGTGCTGACCGCCGCCCTGGGCTGACGCCTCCCCCGGCGCCGGCCGGCGGACAGGTGGCCAGTCACCGCCCACGCTTCTCACCCCGCTCACCGAGCCGGGCCCCGCACCGCCTGAGAGGTACCGATGTACAGAACGAGCAGACTCTTCCGCGGAGTGCTGAGCTCCGTGGTGGCGGCCGTGGTCGCGGCCGTGGTTCCCATGGCCGTATCCCCCGGGGCGCACGCCGCGGACCCGTGCGGGACCGGCTCCAACCCGATCGTGTGCGAGAACTCCAAGGCGGGCAGCCCGATGGAGGACTGGTTCGCACCCAACGCGTACGGGAACGTCCAGGGGTTCACCGACCAGGTGAGCTACCAGGCGGGCGACACGATCCACTTCAAGGTGCAGTCGCCGATCCCCTACCACGTCGAGGTGTACCGCCTCGGCTACTACGGCGGCGACGGCGCACGCGAGATGTCGACCGCGGCGCAGGCGGCGGCCACCTACCCGGCGAACTTCACCAGGGACGGCACGCCGGGCAGCCCGCCCGACAACACGGTCGTGGACGGCGACCCCCAGGGCAAGCCGCTGAAGTGCGCGCAGGACAGCACCTCGGGCCTGCAGGACTGCGGCGCCTGGCCGGTGACCGCGACCTGGTCCATCCCGGCCGACGCGGTGTCGGGCCTGTACATCGCGAACTTCGACCAGACCGACGGCAACGGCGTGATGCCGTACCCGTTCGTGGTGCGCAGCGACGCGAGCCACTCGTCCATCGTGGTGCAGACCGACGACGAGACGTGGCAGGCGTACAACAAGTGGGGCGGCCGCAACCTGTACGACGGCGACGGGCCCGCGCCCGACGGCCGTGCCTACCAGGTCAGTTACAACCGTCCGCTGGACATCGGCGGTGACAACGGCGTGTACGGCTCCGAGTTCGAGATGCTGTACTGGCTGGAGCGCAACGGCTACGACGTGAGCTACCTGTCCGGCCTGGACGTCTCCACGCGGCCCTCGGACCTGCTCAACCACACGATGTTCATGTCGTCCGGCCACGACGAGTACTGGACGCAGGACCAGTTCACGAACGTCCTCAACGCCCGCAAGGCGGGCGTGAACCAGACCTTCTTCAGCGGCAACGAGGTGTCGTGGAAAACGAGGTTCGCCTCGAGTATCGACGGCACGAACACCCCGGGCCGCACGCTGGTCACGTACAAGGAGACCAAGCTCGAACTCGCGGCGCCCGACGGCATCCCCGATCCGACGAGCACCTGGACCGGCGCGTTCCTCGACCCCAACGGCGCGGCCAAGGGCGACACCTACCAGCCGCAGAACGTGCTCACCGGCTCGTTGTTCACGGTGAACGGCTACCGCAGTGACGCGATCACCGTGCCGGGCGCGTACGCGAAACTCCGGCTGTGGCGCAACACGACGGTGGCGGGCCTGACACCGACGCAGACGGCGACGTTCCCCACCGGCACGCTGGGCTACGAGTGGGACAGTGACATCCTCAACAGCCCTACCCGCCCGACCGGGCAGATCGACCTGTCGTCGACCACGGTCGACATCACCGACGGCAAGTACCGCCTGGACTACGGCAACACGTACGGCAACGGCACCGCGACGCACAACCTGGTGGAGTTCCGCGACCCGACCTCGCACGCGCTGGTGTTCGGCGCCGGCACGGTGCAGTGGTCCTGGGGCCTGACCAACGTGCCGACGGCCGACCCCGCCGACACCGTGGTCACGGTGGACAAGCGGATGCAGCAGGCGACGGTCAACCTGTTCGCGGACATGGGGATCCAGCCCAAGACCCTGCAGAGCGACCTGGTCCCGGCGACCGCTTCCGCGGACACCGCCGGCCCGGTCGTGACGGTCACCAGCCCGGCGATCGGCAGCACCGTCCCCGCGCTGCGGCCGGTCACCATCACGGGTACCGCGACCGACGCGGGCGGCGTGGTCGCCCGGGTGGAGGTCTCCACGGACGGTGGCTCGACGTGGAACGCGGCGACGGGCCTCACCTCGTGGAGCTACTCGTGGACCCCGACGGCCACCGGCACCCCGCAGATCAAGGTGCGCGCGGTGGACGACAGCGTCAACATCGGGACGGCGGCCACCGTGCCGCTCACCGTCGGCCCGCAGCAGTGCCCCTGCTCGGTGTGGCCGGCGACCACCGTGCCCGCGGTGGTCAACAGCGGTGACGGCGGCGCCGTCGAGCTGGGTGTGAAGATCCGCACCACCGTGCCCGGTTCGGTGACCGGCATCCGCTTCTACAAGGCGCCGTTCAACACCGGCACGCACACCGGAAGCCTCTGGACGACCTCGGGCCAGCGGCTGGCGACCGGCACGTTCACCAACGAGACGGCCTCCGGCTGGCAGCAGATGAACTTCGCCACGCCTGTTCCGGTCAAGGCCAACACCACCTACATCGCCTCCTACTTCGCGCCGAACGGCGGATACTCCTACGACGGCGGCTACTTCACCGGCTCGGCGGCGGGTCTGGCCCCGCTGACCGCGCTGAAGGCCGGCACGGACGGAGCGAACGGCGTCTACCACTACGGCTCGTCGGGCGGGTTCCCGACGTCGGAGTCGAGCGGCACCAACTACTGGGTGGACGCGGTGCTGGACACCTCGTCGGCCAGCACGGAGCCGCCGGCGGTGACGGGCACGTCGCCGACCTCGAACTCGGTGAACGTGTCGATCACCTCGCCGGTCACGGTGACCTTCAGCGAGCCGGTCGACGCCGACACGGTGGTGTTCAGCCTCAAGGACGCCGCCGGGCACAGCGTGCCGGGGGCGAAGACCTACGGCTCGGCGAACAGCCTGACGTTCACCCCGTCCACCGAGCTGGCGCTCAACACCACGTACACCGCGTCGGTCCAGGCCGACGACCTGTGGGGCAACCACATGGCGGACCCGTCGACCTGGACGTTCACCACGAGCGCCAGCCCGCCCGCGGTCACCTGCCCGTGCACGCTGTGGTCCTCGTCCACCACGCCGTCCACCACCGACGTCACCAGCGACACCAACTCCGTCGAGCTGGGCGCCCGGTTCACGTCGGCGGTCAGCGGTTACGTCACCGGCGTCACGTTCTACAAGGGCACCGGCAACACCGGCACCCACACCGGCAGCCTGTGGTCCGCGGACGGCGCGCAACTGGCCACGGGGACGTTCTCCAGCGAGACCGCGTCCGGCTGGCAACTGCTCAGCTTCGCGCATCCGGTGGCGATCACCGCGGGCACCTCGTACGTGGTCTCCTACCATGCGCCGAACGGCAACTACGCGGTCGACGGGGGCTACTTCGCCGGCGCCCACCAGTCGTATCCGCTGACGGCCACCGCGGACGTCGCGGGCAGCCAGAACGGCCTGTACCGCTACGGGTCCGACACCGCCTTCCCGGACAGCAGTTACGGGTCGGCGAACTACTGGGTGGCGCCGATCTTCAGCACCACCCCGCCGCCGGCACCGCTGGACGGCACCACCACCGAGACCCAGTAGCCCGAGGAGAAGGCACACCACCGATGAGCAGCGTCAGCGTCGTGATCCCCTGCTACCGCTACGGCCACTTCCTGGCCGACTGCGTCCGCAGCGTGCTGGACGAACAGGAGGGGCTCGACGTCCGGGTGCTGATCATCGACGACGCGTCACCCGACGACTCGGCGGAGGCCGCCCGCACGCTGGCGGCCTCCGACCCGAGGATCGAGGTGCGCGTCCACGAGCGGAACAAGGGGCACATCGCCACTTACAACGAGGGCCTGCTGGAGTGGGCCGACGGCGACTACGTGGTGCTGCTGTCCGCCGACGACCGGCTCGTGCCGGGTGCGCTCGTGCGGGCGGCCGCGCTCATGGACGCCCACCCCGAGGTGGGCTTCTGCTACGGCCGGCCGCTGCGCTTCGAGCACGGCGGCCCGCTGCCGGCGGCCCGCACCGCCGGCACGGGCACCGCCGTCTACCCCGGGCGCTGGTGGCTGGACCGCAGGTTCCGCGAGGGCACGGGGTGCATCACCTCCCCCGAGGTGGTGGTGCGCACCGAGTTGCAGCGCAAGGTCGGCGGCTACGACCCGGCGCTGCCGCACGCCGGCGACATCGAGATGTGGATGCGGCTGGCCGCGCACGCCGACGTCGGCTACGTGCGCGGCGCCGACCAGGCGTACTACCGGGTGCACGGCGCGAACATGTCCACCACGGACTTCGGCGGTCAGCTGGACGACCTGCGGCAGCGCCGCGCGGCGTTCGAGGCCGTACTCGACAAGTGCGCGGGCCAACTGCCCGACGCACGGCGGCTGTCGGAGACCGTGCACACCAAACTCGCGCGGCAGGCGCTGCGCCGGGCGTGCCGAGCGTACGACCGCGGCCGCACCGCGGTGGTTCCGGTGGACGAGCTGGTGGCGTTCGCCCGGGACTGCACGGCGACCGCCGAGCGCCTGCCGGAGTACCGGGGGCTGCGGTTGCGGCAGCGGGTCGGGCCGCGGGCCATGCCGTACCTGCAGCCGCTGGTGCTGTCCGCGGTGGCCGAGCGGGGCCGGGAGTGGCTGTGGTGGCAGTCGTGGAAGCGCCGGGGGATCTGATGGGAGCGACACACGCCGCGGGGGCGGCGGTCGGCCGCCCCCGGTCAGCGCGGCGCGGGCAGGACGGCCCCGGCCGGGGCCGTCCTGTCCGGGCCTCGTGGCAGCAGGCCGGTGCGGGCGACCCTGCGCCGCAGCAGCCAGCGGTCCGTCCACAGCGCGCAGAGGGTGCCGCCGCCGAGTCCGGCCAGCGCCACGCCGGCCAGGGCGCGGCTCTTGGTGCCGGTCACCTGCACCGGGTTGGGCGGCACCAGCACGTCGACGCTCATCCGCGAGGCGGCGTCGATGTTCTGGCTGTCCTGCAGCTGACCGACGTGCCGGGTGTAGACCGCGATGATCCGCCGTACCGCGCGGTCCGCGGCGGCCGGGTCCGGCTGGTCGGCCTGCACCTGGAGCGACGGGATCAGGTAGGCCGGGGTCACGCTCGTACCGCTGTTGCGCGGCAGCAGCCGGTACGCGCCGATGACGCCCGCGGCCCTCAACTCCTCGGCACCGGAGGCCGACTGGAGCTGCTCGACGACGGCGTGCGAGACGACCGCCAGCGGCGGCTGGAGATTCGCGAACTGGTTCGGCTGGTTGCCGGTGACGGGCGGCTTCAGCACGACCACGGCCGAACTGCGGTACACCAGCGGGGGTTTCAGCTCGTGATAGGCGCCTGCCGCGGTCACCGCGAGGGCGACGAGCAGAACGTACCAGCGGCGCACCAGCGCGCGGACCACGTCTTCCGGGGACACTCGGCCTCCTCCTGCCGGCTTCGATACTGGCAGCCCGTCCGGCGCGCTGCCACCGGATCGGGCACTTCGCCCCGAAGCGGACGCCCCGCGCGCCCAGGGAGGCCCGCGTGACCCTCGGAGAGCTCCTCGGCGTGCTGCTGCGCCGCTGGTACGTGATGCTGCCGCTGACCCTGGCCGGCCTGCTGACGGGCGGTTACCTGTACGTGGCGGTCCCGGTGTCCTACGAGTCGTCCAGCTCGGTGTCGCTGCTGGACTCCACGGCGGCGGCCCGTCCCGCGCCGGCCTACGGCAACCCCATCGCCAACGCCGGCGGTTCGCTGGTGGTCACCGCCGACGTGCTGATCAGGACGCTGGAGTCCAGTGACGCGGCGCACGCCCTCCACGACCTGGGCGTGACCGACCGCTACACCGTGGGCTTCGCCCCGAACGCCTCCGGACCGCTGCTGTCGCTGGCGGTCACCGGCACCGAGCGGACCCGGGTGCTGGCGGAGACGGCGACCCTGACGAGCTTCGCCGGGGAGCAGTTGCGGGCCCTGCAGGCGGCGGACCGGATCGCGCCGCAGTACTACGTGAGCGCGACCCCGATCGTGCTGCCGCAGGAACCGGTCACCAAGCTCAAGAGCCGCTACCAGATGGTGGCGGCCGTGGTCATCGCCGGCACCGCGTCCGGCTTCTTCCTGTCGTTCTTCACCGAGGCCGCCGTGCTGGCCAGGCGCCGCCGCAAGGGCCAGGACCCGGCGCCGGGGAGCCGGCCCGCCCGCCCGCGCGGCGCGCACCGGCCGCGGCGGCCGGGTCTGCTCAGGCGGCCGCTGGACGCGACGACCTGGCTGACCGGCTACCTCGTGCTCGCGTTCTTCCTCCCCTCGAACCTGGACCTTCCGGCGCTCGGCGGGGTGGGGACGCCGGCGAACGTGTTCGCGCTGACGGGCCTGCTCTGGTATGTGGCGTCCTGGCTCACCGGCCGGGTCGCGCCCGCCCCCGGGACGCGCGGGCCCAGGCTCGTGATGTGCCTGCTCGCGGCGGCCGTGCTGATGGCGTACGTCGCCGACGGCGCGCGCTCCGCCTCGCACGAGGAGGTGCTGGCCGCCGACCGGGGCCTGATCGGCCTGCTGGTGTGGGTGTCGCTGGTGGTGCTGACGACCGCGGGGATCCACGAGCGGGAACGGCTGGACACCCTCATGCGGCGCCTGGTCGTGATGGGCAGTGTGGTGGCCGCGATCGGCTACTACGACTTCTTCACCGCGACGAACATCGCGGACTCGATCCACATCCCCGGGCTCCAGTCGAGCGTCGCGGGCGTGCGGACCCTGGACCGGGGGTCGTTCGTCCGGCCGCGGTCGACGACGGCGCAGTCGCTGGAGTTCGCGGGGATGCTGGCGATCCTCGTGCCGTTCGCGGTCCAGCAGGCGTTCGACCCGGTACGGCGGCACGCGGGCGTGGTCCGCCGCTGGGGGCCGGTCGTGGCGATGGGCGGCGCGCTCCCGCTCACGGTGTCGAGGACGTCGATCATCGGCGCGTTCATCGTGATCCTGGTGATGGTGCCGCGCTGGAAGCCGCAGCGGCGCTGGGGGGCGATCGGCGTGCTCATCGCGTCGGTGGGCGCGCTCAAGGTCGTCATCCCCGGGCTGATCGGCACCATCCTCACGCTGTTCTCCACGTTCCTGTCGAACTCCGACAGCAGCACGCAGGCACGCACCGTGAAGTACTCGGCGATCGTGCCGTACCTGCGGCAGCACCCGCTGTTCGGGCAGGGGTTCGGCACGTTCACCCCCGACCTGTACTTCTTCACCGACAACCAGTACATGCTGACGCTGGCGGAGATGGGCGTGCTGGGCCTGGTGGCGCTGCTGTCGCTGTACCTGACGGGGATCCACCACGGCGGGGCGATCCGCCGCCTGGCGCGGAGCGAGGCCGACCGGGAGCTGGGCCAGGCGTTCTTCGCCTCGGCGATGGTCGCGCTCGTCATCAGCGCGACCTTCGACGCGCTGATGTTCCCGATGTTCGCCGGCATGTTCTTCGTGACGCTCGGCGCGGGGGGCAGCTACCTCGGGTTCCTGCGGCGCGAGGCACCCGCGCCCCGGGCGCCCGCCGCGACCGCGCCCTCCCCCGCCTCCGCCGTCCCCGCCGCCGTCCGTCCCGGCCCACCCCAACTCGTGGAGTCCTGATGCCCCTGACCCCGATGGCCGAAGGGCCGGTCGCGGTGCTCGTCGTCACCTGGAACAGCGCGGCCGTGCTGCCGGAGTTCATCGCGTCGCTCCCGACGGCGATGTCGGGCCTGGAATGGCGGCTGGTCGTCGCGGACAACGACTCCGCGGACGACACCGTGGAGGTCGTACGCGCCCTCGCGCCGGACGCCACGATCGTGCAGACCGGCCGCAACGCCGGGTACGCCGCCGGCGTCAACGCCGCCCTGGGTGCGGCGCGCGGCTGGGCGGGCGGCATCCGTGCGGCGATGGTCTGCAACCCGGACATCCGGATGCGTGAGGGCTGTGCCCGGCTGCTGGTGGACGACCTGGGCGCGACGCTGCCCGACGGGGCGACGGTGGGCATCAGCGTGCCGGTGCTGCACGAGGCGGACGGCTCGGTGGTCCGCTCGCTGCGCCGGGAGCCCAGCGTCGGCCGGGCGTTCGGCGAGGCGGTGATCGGCAACACCCGGGCCGGTCGCTTCCCGCGGCTCAGCGAGCTGGTCACCGATCCCGGCGCGTACACCGGGCCGACGCGCGCGGACTGGGCGACGGGCGCGCTGATGGCGCTGTCCGCCGCGTGCCTGGAGGCGTGCGGCGACTGGGACGAGTCGTTCTTCCTGTACTCGGAGGAGACCGAGTACTGCCTGCGGGCGCGCGACAGGGGGTACGCCACCCGGCTCCAGCCGCAGGCCGCGGCGGTGCACCTGGGCGGCGACTCACGGGTCTCCCCGTACCTGTGGACGCTGCTCACGCTGAACAGGGTGCGGCTGCACCGCCGCCGGCACGGCGCCGTGCCGGCGGCCGCGTTCTGGGCGGCGGTACTGCTGCGCGAGGCCTCGAGGGCGGCCCTGGGCCGGGCGCCGAGCCGCGCCGCGGCGGCCGCGCTGGTCAGTCCCGCGAAGCTGCGGCGGCCCCCGGGGCCCGCTCCGCGCGCACCGCTGTCAGCGACTTCGTGACGCCCAGCACCCGCTCGCTGATCAGCACCGAGTCGGGGAAGAGGTAGCGCATCTCGGCGCGCGTCAGCAGCTCGATGTTGATCACGGCGTCCATGCCCTCCTGCGGGCTGCCCGGCCGGCTGTGCGTCAGCGGCCAGTGCCGCACCAGTTTGGCGCGGGCGGCCAGCGGCAGGAACTGGAAGCCGGGCGCGACGAAGTGCGGCTCGACCGGGAAGTACCGGTACGGCGTCTGGATCCAGTGCAGGGGCGCGAGCTTGTCCACGGCTGCCACGAACCGGCGGCGCTGGCTGTGCCCGCCGACGTGCTCGATCGTGGAGTTGGAGAACACCAGGTCGTAACTGCCCAGGGCGGCGGCCACGTCCGGGGCGGTGACGTCGGCGTTCTCGGCACTGATCCAGTCGGGCAGCCCCTCGGGGTGCGGCTCCAGGTTGATCAGGTGCACGTGCTTGGCGCGCACCGGCGCCCGCAGCCACATGTCGGCGGTGCCGCCGAGGTCCACCACGGTCATGCCCTCGATGCCGGGGAAGAGCTGCCGGAACCGCTCCCAGCGGGCGGTTCTCAGACGTTCGCCCACGGAGCCGGGGGCGTCGACGAAACGGTTGCGCAGAGCGCGGGTACGGGGCATCGGTGAACCACCTGGGGTCGGGGCGTCCGGGCGGCCCGGGCGCGGGAGTTCGGAGGGACGGCGGTCGCCGGGCCTACCACTGGGTGAAGAAGCTGGTCGGGTTGACCAGGTACTGGACGGTGACGTGCGGGATGTGCAGGACCCGGCGGCCGCGGGCGTACCGGCGGACGAACTCCCAGTCCTCGCGCGGCATCACGCCCTTGGGCCGGTACAGCCAGCTGAACCGCATGCCCGGGACGCGGCGGGCGACGAACGCGTTGATGTCGACGAACGCCTCACGCGCGTTGCGGCGGCGGTCCCACGGCACCGAGAGCACGTCGTGCTCGGAGCCGTCGGGCAGCACCCGGCGCACCGCGGTGTACACGGCGTCCGGGCCGTCCGGTGCCTCCAGCACGGCCAGTGCGGTCTCCAGATGGTCGGGCGCCCAGACGTTGTCGTCGTCGAGGAAGGCCACGTAACGGGACCGGGTGAGCCGCATCGCCACGTTGCGCACCACGCCGCAGTCGCCGGAGTTGCGCTCCATGGCGACCGCCACCAGCCGCGGGTCGTCGGGCAGTCCGGCCGCGGGCAGCGAGCCGGAGCCGTCGTCGACGACCACGACGAGCTGGTCGCGGACGGTCTGCGCGAGCGCCGAGCGGACCGCGACGAGCAGTTCCTCGGGGCGCCGGTAGGTGGGGATCGCGGTGACGACGAGGGGCTCGGGCAGGTCGGGCAGGGTGGTCCTGATCCGCGCGATCTCGGCGTTGACCAGCCGCCGCAGCCGTAGGCCGGAGGGCGCGAGCAGCACCTTGTTGCGCAGCTCGAACAGCACGATCCAGCCGAACATCCCCTTGAGCACCGTCCAGGGCAGCCGGGCCAGGGTCCGCAGCGGGCGGACACGGCCGGAGGGCCGCGCCTCCGCGGCGGTCACGAGGTCGCCCCGGGGGTGACCGGTCTTCCGTCGGACATGTGGTTGTCACTCCAGACGTTGCCTGAACCGCCCGCGTTCCATGCGGCGACGGGGCCGTAGCCGCCGGAGCCCGGGTGGTACTCGGTGGAGAAGGTGTTGCCGGTGACCTTGATGCCGGTGGCGCCCGTGCCGCCGGCGTACAGCGCGTAGGCGCCGCCGGCCAGCCAGTTGTCCTGCACCGTGACGTTGACGACGGGCCCGGTGTCGGCGAACAGGCCGACGCTGCCGGAGGCGCCCTTGTCGACGGGCGTCGGGTTGAGGAGGGTGTTGTGCCGGATCGTCAGCCCGCCGGCCCCGCCGCCGTTGCTGATGACCGCGTTGGTGTGCTGCCACTCGCCGCCGAGGTTCCTGAACGGCGTGACGTCGTGGACGTAGTTGTCGTGCAGGTCGCCCTGGCCCATGGACAGGGCGTCGCCGAACACCGAGACGTCGCACCAGCCGATCTCGATCGAGCTGGTGCCCATGTTGGACACCGCGTAGTCGACGCCGCCGTTGTCGGGTCCCTTGCCGGGCACGGCGGTGATGGCGGTGTGCAGGATGCGCAGGCCCTTGTAGCCCGAACGCAGGTTGATGCCCCACCAGTTGTCGGAGGTGATGCGGCTGTCGATGACGGTGACGTCGTTGGCGTAGATGTCCAGGGACCCGGTGATGTCCCAGCGGCTGATGACCGTCCCGTCCGTCCGGACGGTCATGGCGCCGGTCCGGTGCGGCGTCAGGGACAGCCGCGGGCCGGTGGTGTGCGCGTCGGGGTAGCCGCAGGCGGAGTAGGTGGCGCACCGGCCGCCGGGTGAGGCCGTGCCACCCGGCGCGGGGTCCGCGCCCGGGGCGGCGTGGCCCGCCGGGCTGGTGCGCTCGATGCCGGCGGTGCGGGCGCCCTCGCCCGCACCGGCCGCCGAACGTCCCTTGGGCGAGGCGGAGTCGGCGGGGTCGGTCTGGCCGGGCGAACAGGTGAGGGCCTGGACGGGACAGCGTCCCGCGGTGGAGTCGCCGGCGCCGGAACGGGTGGCCACCAGCACGGACAGGACGGCGGCCAGGACGGCGCCGGCGGCGATCAGCGCCAGCAGGCCGCGGCGCGGGACGCGGGAGCCGCGCTGCGCGTGGCCGGGGCCCGGGGCCGGTGCCGCTGGTCGTGGTGCGGGCATGGGAGGTTACCTCGTGAGGGTGTCGGTGGGCGCGGTACCGCGCAGGAACTGACGGCTGGGCAGCACACACAGCGTGTACGCGGCCAGGGCGACCAGGCCGGTCGCGGCGAGCGCGGGCCGGCTGTCGCCGAACCTCCGTTCGAGGAGCAGGGCGGTCGCGGCCATCACGGCGCCGCCCAGGAAGGGCCAGGAGCAGGCCCTGGCGATCCAGCGGGCGCTGATGCCCGCCCGGCTCAGGGCGAGCACGAACACCGGGACAACGATCCCGCCCGCCACCAGGACATGGCCCTGGGCGACGCCGACGATGCCGTGCAGGTGTGCGGCCGCCACCAGGACGGGGAACAGGGCGGCCAGCCAGAGCGCCTGCACTCCGATCAGGGCCCTGCGCCGGCCCACCGCCACCAGGCAGTCGTAGGCGAGTTCGCAGCCGATGCGGATCAGGCCGAGGGCCATCAGCCAGGGCAGGGCCTTGGCGGCAGGCACCCAGGTGCTGCCGTAGACGACGTCGACGACCGGGGCGGCCAGCGCGCCGAGCAGCACGCACAGCGGGACGGTCCCGGTGACGAGGACGGCCAGGGCCCGGCTGAAGCCCTCGGCGAGTCCCTGCGGGGAGCCGGCCAGCCGGGAGAACCCGGCGAAGGACACCCGCCGTGCGGCCTCGGAGATGATGCGTACCGGCCAGCCGGAGATGTTGAACGCCAGAACGTAGAAGCCGAGGGACACCTTGCCGAGGGTGGCGCCGACGACCAGGGTGTCCAGGTTGACCACGCACAGGGCGAGGAGGCTGGCGCCCGCCAGCGGTACCCCGAAACGCAGCAGGGCGCGCGCCTGCTCGGGGTTCCAGCCGAATTTCAGCGTGCCGGGCGCGGCCAGGCAGAACCCGGTCAGGGCGGCGGTGTTGCCCGCGACCGAGCCCCAGGCGAAGCTCATCGCGCCCATGCCGCCGAACGCGAGGAGCAGGGTGACGGTCGTACTGATGGTGAAGTTGGCCGCGTCGATGACCATGCGCCTGCCCTGCGCGAACTCCCGGGTGAGGAAGCCGGCGGGCACCTGGGCGATGCCGTCGAGCACCACGCACAGGCACATCACCCGCAGCACCCCGGTCGCCTCGGGCGAGCCGACGGTGCGGGCCACGGCGGGGGCGGCGGCGAACAGCGCCGCGTACACGAGGGTGCTGGACGCGGTGCTGAGGGTCAGGACGGTCGGGGAGAAGCGGCGGGCGTCGCCGTCCCAGCGGATGATCGCCAGGCCCACGCCGAGTTCGTTGGCGGCGAGCAGGACCAGCAGCACCGTCTGGGCGATGCCGTAGACGCCCCAGGCGGCCGGGCCGAGGGCGAAGCGGGCGAGCAGGATGCCGGTGACGAAGTTGCCGAGCCGCATGACGACCGTGTTGATCAGGCTCCACCGGGCGGCGGACCGGACCTTGCGGCCGAGGCCGGGCGCGACGGTCACCACGGTCACCACGTCGGGAGACGTCGTTCCGGGACCGGCCGTCGCGGGGTCGGCCGTCGCGGGGTCAGCCGTCGCCCGGTCGGCCGTTCCAGGGCCGGCCGTCGCGGGGCCCGTGGGAAGCGGGTCGAGGTCGTCCTCGTCCCGGATCGCCCAGGACGGGATCCTGCGCACCGGGCGCGGGACGGCCGCCTCGGGGCCGGGGGCCCGGGGCGCCGGGTCGTCTGCGGCGCGCGCCGTGGTCATGGGACGTCTCCTTGCCCTGCGGCGTGCGGGAGGCGGGGTGTTACACGAACCGGTGGGTGTCGTTGCCGGCCGCGTCGCCGCCGTGCAGGCCGGTCACGTCGGCCATTCCCGACGGGTCCGCCGCCCCGGTGGCGCCGGGGTCGGAGGGCGCCGCCGACGGGTCGGCCTCCAGCGCGCCCACCTCCAGCGCGTCGCGGTCCAGCGCGCCGGGCACCGACCAGCTGGGGGTTTTGCGGGCCGCGGCGGGCTCCGGCCGTTCCGCGCGCGGGGGCGCGAAACGCTGCCCGGCCGCCGGGTCCTCGGCGGCCTGCGGCGTCTCGGCCCGTGCGGGCGCGTCCGGCTGCTGGCCTCCGGCCGCTTGCCCGGCCGGGCCCGCCACTGGTCCCCTGCGCCGGGCCTCCACGTAGAACGTGGCGACCATGCTCAGCACGACGCCCAGCACCGCGGCCAGGGCCAGGTACTCGTAGCGGGTCTTGGTCTGGGCGACCGGGTTCTGCGGCGGCACGATGGTGGCCATGCGTATCAGGGCCTGCGGCACGACGGACTGCTGGGACTGGAACTGGTCGAGCTGCTCGGCCGCGTACGTGGTGAAGAGCTTGTCCGCGGCCAGCACGGCCTTCTTGTCGGTGCCGCTGGCCGTCAGCCACAGCAGCGGTCCCACCGCGTTGTCGGCCAGCTTGGCCGAGGTCGTGGCGGTGGACCCCTCGGCCTTGAGATGGGCCACGGCGGCGTCGGAGTTGAGGCTGCGGGCGAGGCTGTCGGCCATGCCGTTGAGCGCGATCTGCGAGCTGAGGAACGGGTTCCCGCCGAACGCCACCGTCGCCTTCTGCGAGTTGAGCAGCACCACCGTGCTCTGCGACGTGTACGTCACCGGCACCTTGAGGTAGGCGCCGGCGGTGAGCGCCACCGTCAACAGCAGCCCGGGCAGCAGGACATACCATCGCCGGCGCATGACGCGGGCGATCTCCGCGAGATCCATTCACAACCCCCCTCGCGTCCCCGTGACGCGCGATCAGCATATGGTGTGCGATGCCCGGACGAGGGCTGTTTCAGCCGTCGCGACGGCCCTGCTCAGCGGGCCCCTCACGTGGCGGGCACCGGCAGGTCGGTGGGCCGCGGGCGGCCGGTGGCGGCATCCCGGTCGAGCAGGACCTCGGCGATCCGCTCCCCCGCCCTGCCGTCCCACAGTTCGGGGCGGCGCGGTGCGGGCGGGTCGTCCAGCACCGCGTGCGCGGTGGCCACGATCCGCTCCGGGTCGCGCCCGGCGAGCACGTTGGTGCCCTGCTCCACGGTGACGGGCCGCTCCGTGTTGTCCCGCAGCGTCACGCACGGCACGCCCAAGGCGGTGGTCTCCTCCTGCACGCCGCCGGAGTCGGTGAGGACGATCCTGGCCGAGTCCTGCAGCGCGATGAAGTCGAGGTAACCGGCGGGGGGGACGAGCCGGAGACCGCCGGGGACGCCGAGGTCGGCGAGCCGGTCCGCGGCGCGCGGGTGCACGGGAAGCACCAGCGGGCAGCGGGAGGCGACCTCGCCGAGGGCCTTGAGCAGGCCGGTGAGCACCTCCGGGTCGTCGACGTTGGCCGGCCGGTGCAGCGTCACCAGGCCGTACTCCCCCGGCGTCAGGCCCAGTTGCTCCAGTGCGCCGCCGCGCCGGGCACGGTCCAGGTTGGCGAGCAGGCTGTCGATCATGACGTTGCCGACGACGTGGATCTGGTCCTCGCGGTAGCCCTCGGCGCGCAGGTTGGCGGCGGCGTCCGGCGAGGGTGCGAGGAGGTAGTCGCTGACCCGGTCGGTGACGACGCGGTTGACCTCCTCCGGCATCGTCCAGTCGCGGCTGCGCAGTCCGGCCTCCACGTGCGCCAGCAGGGGGCCGGCCTTGGCCGTCACCAGTGCGCAGGCCACCGTGGAGTTGATGTCGCCGACGACGACCACGGCGTCCGGGGCGGTCTCGGCGAGCAGCGGCTCGAAGGCGGCCATGACCCGCCCGGTCTGCTCGGCGTGGGTGCCCGAACCGACCCCGAGGAAGCGGTCGGGCGGCCTGATGCCGAGGTCGCGGAAGAAGACGCCGTTCATCGACTCGTCGTAGTGCTGCCCGGTGTGGACCAGCACGACCTCGGCGCCGCGCCGCTCCAGGGCGTCCATCACCGGTTTGATCTTCATGTAGTTGGGGCGCGCGCCCGCCACGCACACGATCCGTGCCGCGCCGCCGCTCCTCGGCCCGCTGCCCGCGGTACCGCTGTTCATGGTCGCCGCCATGGGTCAGAGCACCTCCACCGCGGGTCCCGCCAGCCGTCTGCGGCAGTCCAGGACGAAGGAGGCGTGCTCGGTCACCAGGTCGTAGTCGAAGGCGTCGTGGTCGGTCAGCAGCACCACCACGTCGGCCTGGGCGATCTCCTTGCGGGTCAGCTCGACCCGCACCAGCCGCGGGTCGACGGCGGCGGTCTCCACCACGTGCGGGTCGGCGGCCCGCACCTTGGCGCCCATGTCGAGGAGGAGCTGGGAGATGCGCATCGAGGGCGACTCGCGGGCGTCGCCGGTGTTCTTCTTGTAGGCCAGGCCCAGCAGCAGCACCTTGGAGCCGTTGACCGAGCGGCGGCGCCGGTTGAAGGCGTCGATGATCCGCCGGGTGACGTACTCCGGCATGTGCCCGTTGATGTCGTTGGCCAGCTCCACGAAGCGGAAGCTCTGGCCGAGTTCGCGCTGCACCCGCCACGACAGGTACGACGGGTCGATGGGCAGGCAGTGGCCGCCCACGCCGGGCCCGGGGGTGAACTTCATGAACCCGAACGGCTTGCTGGCGGCGGCGTCGATGGCCTGCCACACGTCGATGTCGAGGTGGCGGGCGAACATCGCGATCTCGTTGACGAGGGCGATGTTGACGTGCCGGAAGGTGTTCTCCAGCAGTTTGGCGAGTTCGGCCTCCTTCGGGGAGCCGACCGGCACGGTGGTGTCGACCAGGCCGCCGTAGAAGTCCTGGACGGCCTTCAGCGAGGCCGCGTCGACCCCGGACACCACCTTCGGGGTCTGCTGGAAGCCCCACACCTTGTTGCCCGGGTCGATGCGCTCGGGGCTGTAGCCGAGGTGGAAGTCGGCGCCGGCGGTCAGCCCCGAGCCGTCCTCCAGCAGCGGCGCGAACAGCTCCTGCGTGGTGCCGGGATAGGTGGTGGACTCCAGCACCACCGTCGCCCCGGGCCGCAGGTAGCGGGCCAGGGTCCGCGCGGACTCCTCGATGTAGCGCAGGTCGGGGACGCCCTCGTGCAGCGGGGTGGGCACGGTGACCACGGCGACGTCGAAGCCGCCGCAGTCGCGGGCCGCGTCGCTGGCACGGTAACTGCCGTTGTCCAGCGCGGCGACGATCCGCTCGGAGGAGACGTCCTCGACGAAGGAGACGCCTGCCGCCAGGCTCTTGATACGGCGGGAGTCCACGTCGTAGCCGACGACCTCGTGTCCCACCTCGGCCGCCCGGATCGCCAGGGGCAGCCCTACATAGCCTTGTCCGACCACGACGACACGCATCAGTAACTCCTGTTCGCGGTGGGGGCTGCCGGGGTGCGGCGGACGAGTTCGCGGGCCGTCATCGCCAGGAACGCCGCGTTGGTGGTGACGTAGCGGCGGGCGAGCCTGCGCGGTTCCTGCAGCAGCCGGTAGAGCCACTCCAGGCCGAGCCGCTGCCAGGCCAGCGGGGCGCGGCGGGTGACGCCGGCCAGGATGTCGAACGAGCCGCCGACGCCGTGCACCACGTGGACTCCGGTGCGCTTGCCGTAGGCGGCGGTGAAGATCTCCTTCTTCGGCGACGTCATGCCCAGGAACAGCAGCTGGGCGCCGCTGGCATGGACGGCGTCCGCGATCCGCGGCTGCTCGTCGTCGCCGAAGTAGCCGTTGCGGGACCCGGCGACCTTCAACGCCGGGAAGCGGGAGGCGACTTCGCGGTTCATCTTCTCCAGCACCTCTTCGGTGGCGCCCAGGAAGTAGACGGCGAAGCCCTCCTGCTCGGCGGCGGCCAGCAGACGCATGAACAGGTCGATGCCGGCGACACGTTCGGGCAGCGGGGCGCGCAGCAGCCGCGCCGCCCACACCACGGCCTGGCCGTCGGCGACCACCAGGTCGCAGCCGGCGACGGCGTCGCGCAGCCGCGGGTCGCGGCGCATGGTGACGAGCTTGGCGGCGTTGACGACGCCGACCTCCAGCGGGCGCCGCGCGCGCACGGCGTCCAGGCACCGCTCCACGGTCTGGTCCATGGTGAGGGGGTCGATCCCGACCCCGAACAGGGTTCTTCGGGGGGTCATCCGCGGGCCTCCGGCTCGGCTGCGGTCCGGGGTTCGACGGCCGTCCGGGGCTCGGGGACGGTCGGTGGCCCGGGGACGGCCGGTGGCTCGGCGGCGGCCCGCGGCTCCGGGTCCTGTGCGCCACCGGTGCGCTGCGGGGCGAGCCAGGCGTACAGCATCCAGCCGAACTCGTAGGGGCGGCACTCGCGGTCCACGGCCGTGGGCCGGTACACGCGGTCGAGGACGCCGAGGCGGGCTCCGGGCAGCGGGCGGGTCGCCAGGCCGCGGGCGGCGCGGACCGCCTTGGCCGGGTCGCCCCGGTGCACCTTGCGCCAGGTGACGCCGTCCTCGTCCAGGATCATCGGCTCGCTCCGGCCGGTCCCGGCCAGTTCGGGCGGCCCGGCCATCCAGGCCAGGCCGCGGCGGACCGCGGCGCCGTGGTCGGCGCCGCCGGCGTCCGTGAGGTCGAACAGCGCGGTGGGCGCCATCGCGTGCTGGTGCACGCTGTAGACCGGATAGCCCTCGATGACGGCGCCGGTCCTGGCGTCGTAGTGCCACCACCACTGGCCCGCGTCGCCCTGCAGGTCGCAGATGCGGGCCGCGCAGGCGTCGGCGGCGGCCAGTGCCTCCGCGTCGCGTCCGCTCGCGTGCAGCCGGGCCAGGGCCTGCAGCGGGTAGACCTGGTCGGCGAAGCAGCTGACGTGGGCCCGGTAGCGCGGGACGAGCCCGGGGGCCGTCGCGTGCGGGAACAGCGGACTGCCCGCGGCACGGGAGCGCAGCAGCCGGTCGCGGGCGGCGGCCAGCCGCGGCTCCACGTCGGCGGTCGCGCGTGCCGCGGCGAGCGCGGACAGCACCCAGGCGGCCTCCACGGTGTACCGGGGGCCGTCGCCGGTGTCGAGCGCGGCGACCCGGTCGAGGGCGTCGGCGAGCTTGGGGTGGCCGGTCTCCGCGGCGGCCCAGGCGACGAGTGCGGCGTCCCCGAGGTTCGTGGTGCCCGGCAGCTGCTGGACGAGCAGTCCGGTGAACTCCTCGGCGGTGTGCCCGCCGAGCACGGCCCGCTGCCGGGCTTCGGGCAGCAGGCGGGCGCCGAGCGCGGTGATGGCCGAGTACCGCAGGCTGGTGCCGCGGTTCTCCAACCGCCAGGCGGGGTCCGCCCCGTGGGACGGGGGCCGGCCTGCGGGCTCGCGGGCGGCCCGGGTGAAGACGAAGGTGTCCCGGTCCGCCAGGTACATCGCCGGCAGGCCCGACTCGGCGACGGACAGGAGCCGTTCCGCCAGCTCGTGGAGCGGTGGATCCTCGCCGGCGAGCGCGGCGAGACGTGTCGTGGTCATCGTCCCCTCACAATGATCATGGGCAGGCGGTGCCGCGTGCGTGCTCTGCCGCGCCCCGCACCGCGGTCAGCCCTGCGCGCGGTGCCGGTCGGCGGCGGGCGGTCCTGCGGCGTGCGGTCGACACGCCAGGCCCTGCGGATACGGCACACCAGCCCCCTGGTCGCTTCGCGATCGGACTCGCGGCGGTCCGGCCCCACACCGGACACGGGTACGGCGCCGGCGGCCGCGCCGCGCGGCGGTGCCTCCGCCGCGTCCCGCAGTTCGCCGTTGCCGTCACCGATCACTGAAACCCCCCACCGGACACGGCAGTTCACCGCGTCCGGCCCGCAACGTGAGGAACACGATATGCCGAGCGATGTCCGCCGATTCAGGCTTTTCGGAAAAACACCGGAAGCTGCCGGTGCGGCCGCGGTCCGGATTCCGTTCCGTGGCGTCCGGGCGCCCGCCCCGCCGTGCGGCGCGGTCCGGTCAGCCGCGCTCGAACAGCGTTCCGTCCTTCTCGTCGTGCAGGGCTCCGGTGCGCGGGCAGCGCCACACCCCGGGTTCCCCTTCGACCTCGGCGAGCCGCTCCCCGGCCCGGCCCACCCAGCCGATCCGGCGCGCCGGGACGCCCGCCACCAGGGCGAAGTCCGGCACGTCACGGGTGACGACGGCACCGGCGGCGACCAGCGCCCAGCGGCCGACGGCGACCGGCGCCACGCACACCGAGCGCGCGCCCAGCGAGGCGCCCTCGCCGACCCGCACCGCGACGGCCACCCAGTCGCCGCCGCGTTTGAGCCGCCCCTCGGGGTCGACCGAGCGCGGGAAGTAGTCGTTGGTCAGCACCGCGGCGGGCCCGACGAAGACACCGTCGGCCAGCTCGGCCGGCTCGTAGACCAGCGCGTGGTTCTGCAGCTTCACGTGGTCGCCGATGCGCACGCCCGGCCCCACGTAGGCGCCGCGCCCGATGATGCATTCGCGGCCGAGTCTGGCCTGTTCGCGGATCTGCGCCAGGTCCCAGACCGTCGTGCCGTCGCCCAGTTCCGCCGTGCCGTCCACCTGCGCGGTGGGCTGAATACGTGTCGGCATGCCGCCGCCTCCCCAGAACACCCCCGGACTCCCCAGTCCGTGGCGTGAGCATAGGGGCGTTCCGGGCGGGCGCGAGGGCGATCGCGGGCAGCCGGGTGATCCGCGCGTGGCGGCGCCGCCGGGTGGACACAATGGGGCGTTGCCGGCGAGGGCCGGGCGGGACGCTCACGACACCGAAGGCGTGATGGGGATGAGGCAGCTCGGCATTGCGGGGACCTGGGTGCACGAACCGAAGGTCTTCACCGACGCCCGGGGCGGTTTCCACGAGTGGTTCCGCGGGGGCGAGTTCGCCGCGGCGACGGGTCGCGACCTGCGTCTGGCGCAGGCGAACCACTCGGTGTCCGTACGCGGGACCGTGCGCGGCGTCCACTTCGCCGACGTACCTCCGGGCCAGGCGAAGTACGTCACGTGCGTACGCGGCGCCGTACTGGACGTGGTCGTCGACGTCCGGGTCGGCTCCCCCACGTTCGGCACGTGGGAGGCGGTACGGCTGGACGACGTCGATCACTCCGCCCTGTTCGTCTCCGAGGGGCTGGGCCACGCGTTCATGGCGCTGACCGACGACGCGACGGTGGTGTACCTGTGCTCGGAGGGTTACGCGCCCGAGCGGGAGCACGCGATCGACCCGCTGGACCCGGCGCTGGACCTGCCGTGGCCCGCGGGCGCGCGGCGGCTGCTGTCGGACAAGGACGCGCAGGCGCCGACCCTCGCGCAGGCGCGCGAGCGGGGAATGCTGCCGTCGTACGAGGACTGCCTGGCGCTGTACCGCGCGCAGGGCGCGGGGCGGGACTGACGGACGGGGACGCGGCGGGCGGGGCCCCGCCCTCAGGCCGGGCCCCGGCCGCGGTCCCACAGCCCCGTGCGGTGACCGAACCCGGTGTCGTGGCGGCGCTGCCTCAGCAGTTCCAGCAGGTAGGCGCCGTAGCCGCTCTTCAGCAGCGGCTCGGCGAGCTCGGCGAGTCGCGTGTCGTCGATGAAGCCGGCCAGCCAGGCCGCCTCCTCGATGCAGCCGATCTTGAACCCCTGCCGCTCCTCGACCACGCGGACGTACTCCGACGCCTGGACGAGCGACTGGAAGGTGCCGGTGTCGAGCCAGACCGTGCCGCGGTCCAGTACCGAGACGGTGAGCCGCCCGCGGTTGAGGTACTCCTGGTTGACGTGGGTGATCTCCAGCTCGCCGCGGGCGCTGGGGATCAGCTTCCGGGCGATCTCCACCACCTCGGCGTCGTAGAAGTACAGGCCGGGCACGGCGTAACGGGAGCGCGGCCGGGCCGGCTTCTCCTCGATCGACAGCGCCCGGCCGCTCTCGTCGAACTCCACGACGCCGTAGTCGCCCGGGTTGGCCACGGCGTGCGCGAAGATCACACCGCCCTCGGGCCGGGTCCAGCCGCGCAGCTGCCGGCCGAGCCCGTCGCCGTGGAAGATGTTGTCGCCCAGCACCAGCGCCACGGGCTCGCCGCCGATGAACTCCTCGCCGATGACGAACGCCTCGGCGATGCCGGCCGGGCTCTCCTGCACCGCGAAACGGAAGCGCAGACCGAACGGGGACCCGTCACCGAGCAGCCGCTCGAACTGCGGCCGGTCGTCGGGGGTGGTGATGATCAGGATGTCCCGGACGCCCGCGGTCACCAGGGTCGTCAGCGGGTAGTACACCATCGGCTTGTCGAAGACCGGCATCAGCTGCTTGGAGACGGCCTTGGTGATCGGCCACAGGCGCGACCCCGTCCCCCCGGCGAGCACTATCCCACGCATGCCGGTGATGATAGCGATCGCGGGGGTTTCCCATCGTTGGACCGCGAAGTTCCCCGAACATCACCGTGCGCGGCCTGTGTCCCCTACGATGGCGGTCCCATGCGCATACTCGTCACCGGCGGGGCCGGCTTCATCGGATCGCAGTTCGTTCGGGCCACCCTTCGCGGCGAGCTGCCGTCCGGGCCCGGGACCCGTGTCACCGTCCTGGACAACCTCTCCTACTCGGGCAACGAGGCGAATCTCGCCGATGTCGCCGGGCACCCGGACCTCACCTTCGTGCACGGCGACATCCGCGACCGCTCGGTGGTCGACGCGGTGACGGCCGGGCAGGACGCGGTGGTGCACTTCGCCGCCGAGTCGCACGTCGACCGGTCGATCGTGGACGCGTCGCCGTTCGTGACGACCAACGTGCTGGGCACGCAGGTGCTGCTGGACGCGGCCCTGCGGCACCGCGTCGGACGGTTCGCGCACGTCTCGACGGACGAGGTGTACGGCTCGATCGACGAGGGCAGCTGGACGGAGTCCTCGCCGCTGGCCCCCAACTCCCCCTACGCGGCGTCGAAGGCGGCCTCCGACCTGATGGTGCTGGCCTGCCACCGCACCCACGGCCTGGACGTGACGGTGACGCGCTGCTCCAACAACTACGGGCCGTACCACTTCCCCGAGAAGATGATCCCGCTGTTCGTCACCAACCTCCTGGACGGGCGCGAGGTGCCGCTGTACGGCGACGGGAGCAACGTGCGGGACTGGCTGCACGTGGCGGACCACTGCCGGGGGATCGACCTGGTGCTGCACCGGGGCCGGGCCGGCGCGGTCTACCACATCGGCGGAGGCACGGAGTTGAGCAACCGGGAGCTGACCGGGCGGCTGCTGACGGCTTGCGGCGCGGACTGGGACCGGGTGGAGCGGGTGCAGGACCGCAAGGGCCACGACCTGCGCTACTCCCTGAACATCGACCGGATCCGCGGCGAGCTGGGCTACCAGCCGCTGGTCGACTTCGACGAGGGTCTGGCCGCGACCGTCGCCTGGTACCGCGACAACCGCTCCTGGTGGGAGCCGCTGAAGGCGAAGGCGGAACTGCCGCGATGAGCCGCTGGCTGGTGACCGGCGCGGGCGGGATGCTGGGCCGCGACGTCGTGGAGGTGCTGAGCGGGACGCCGGGCGTGGCGGTGACCGGACTGGCCAGGGCCGCGCTGGACGTCACCGACGCCGCGGCGGCCGACACGGCGGTCGCCGGGCACGACGTGGTGGTGAACGCGGCGGCGTGGACCGACGTCGACGGCGCGGAGCGCGCGGAGGCCGGGGCCACCCGGGTCAACGGCGAGGGCGCCCGCAGCCTCGCGGCCGCCTGCGCGCGGCACGGCGCGGTCCTGCTCCAGGTGTCCACCGATTACGTCTTCCCGGGCGACGCGACCCGCCCCTACCGGGAGGACGCGCCGACCGGGCCGGTCAACGCCTACGGCCGCGGCAAGCTGGCCGGCGAGCTGGCTGTGCGCGAACTGCTGCCGGATTACGGCTTCGTGGTTCGCACGGCCTGGCTGTACGGGGCGTACGGCCGCAACTTCGTGAGCACCGTGCTCGGGCTCGCCGCGCAGCGGGACACCCTCGACGTGGTGGACGACCAGGTCGGCCAGCCGACCTGGTCGCGGGCGCTCGCGGTGCGGCTGTCCGCACTCGGCGGGGCGGCGCTGGCCGGACGCGCGCCGGCCGGTGTCTACCACGCGACCTCGACCGGCCAGGTGACCTGGTACGGGCTGGCCCGGGCCGCGTTCGCCCTGTCGGGCCTGGACCCCGAGCGGGTCCGGCCGACCACCTCGGAGCACTTCGTGCGTCCGGCGCCGCGCCCGTCGTACAGCGTGCTCGGGCACGACGGCTGGTCTCGCGCGGGGATGCCGCCGATGAAGGACTGGCGCACCGAACTCGCCGCCGCGCTGCCGGTGATGGCCGCGGCCGCGGCGGCCTCCTCTCCCCCGGCCTGACCCGGTACCCCGCAACCGCCCTACCGGGCGGGCTACTTCACTGACGCCCTTGCACCCCACGGGACTTGGCGCGACCTTTGCCGATCGTTTGTCAGCCGCTGGTGCCACCCCTCGCAGTGTTGTCTGCACACTGACAAGCACGCATCGGGCGCCCCGTACACCTCACCGCTTTACGCCCGTTGCGCCTGCACCGCGAGACCCGCGAGAAGGAGCAGCATGTCGGCAACCATCCGCATCACCGCCGCATCCGCCGTGGCCGCAGCAGCCCTGTCCGCCTTCGCGACCGCGCCCTCAGCGGTCGCGTCGGCCGGCCCCGCGTTCCGGCACACGCCCGTCGCCAGCCACCGGCTGGTCGGCCCCGGCGGCCGCATCACCCACAGCACCAGCTCCAACTGGGCCGGATACGCCGCGTCCGGCGGCACGTTCACCAGCGTCTCGGCGAGCTGGGTGCAGCCCGCCGTGAGCTGCGGCAGCGCCACCACGTACTCGTCGTTCTGGGTCGGCATCGACGGCGACGGCAGCAACTCCGTGGAGCAGACCGGCACCGAGGCCGACTGCTCGGGCGGCCGCGCGTCCTACTCGTCGTGGTACGAGATGTACCCGGCCTACCCGGTGAACTACAGCAACACGGTCAGCCCCGGCGACCACTTCACCGCCACCGTGTCGGTCAGCGGCACCAGCTTCACGCTGACACTCAGCGACACGACCAAGGGCTGGACGAAGACCACGAAGAAGAGCTCGAGCTCGGCGCAGAAGTACTCGGCCGAGATCATCGCCGAGGCGCCGTCCAGCTCCTCCGGCGTGCTGCCGCTGTCCAACTTCGGCACGGCCTCGTTCACCGCCTCGACCGCGAACGGCCAGCCGATCGGGAACTTCTCGCCCGACAAGATCAACATGGCCTCGGGCAGCACCACCAAGGCCACGACGTCGGCACTGTCCGGCGGCGAGAACTTCAGCGTGGCCTGGAACCACAGCTGAGGTCGCAGCCGGTGACCTGAAGGTCACCCCGTGCGAACCGGCCGGGCCTGGGGTCCGGCCGGTTCGCCGCACTCCCGGCACGGCCGCCCTCCCGGCGCCGCGCCGGGAGTGTTGTTTCGGGACGAATCGGGCGGGTAGTCGACCGGAAACCCGAGCCGGACCGAAGGCAGCGGTGTCCGTGAGAAGGAGGGCCCGCCGGCCGGCACGTGATGAGGGAGGCCACGGCCTATGACCGACCAGGGAAGCAACAAGACCGGATTCGTTCGCGACGACGAGTTCAAGAGGGAGATGCAGGACGCGCTGCGGGCCTCGCGCGCGGTGCGCTCCGAGGAGCCCCTCGAACCGCAGTCGGTCGACTACGAACTGGTCTCGGGGCAGGTGGCGGTCCCCAGCCCGGCGGCCCCTTCCGGCATGACGGCGGAGGACGTCATCGTCCGCAGCGACCTGGCCAGGCACCTGGAACCCAGCATCTTCCCGGCACGCCGCTCGGCGCTGCTCGGTTCTCTGCACCGGAACATGGCGCCGGACGGTCTGCTGGACCGGGTGTCGGAGCTGCCCAGCGGCGACGAGTACCGCAATGTGCAGGCAGTGGTACAGGCCATGGGCTTCGGCGTGGAGGAGAACCCCGAGCGGCCCGGCTGAGCGCGGCGCCGTGACGAGGGCCCGGCGGCCCGCCCCGGAGGCGGGCCGCCGGGCCCTCGTGTCCGTGACCGCCGGTCACACCGGCCCGCGGGTCGGACGCGCATCGGCCAGGGTCTGGCGACGGATCAGCCACGGCGTCGGTCAGTTGAACACGTCCGGGTCTGGACCGGTGCGCAGACCGCGGTCCAGCGCGGCGATCGCGGCCATGTCCGCGTCGTCCAGGGCGAAGCCGAACACGTCGATGTTCTCCCGGACGCGGGCGGGCGTGACCGACTTGGGGATCACCACGGTGCCCAGCTGGAGGTGCCAGCGCAGGACGACCTGGGCGGGGGTCCTGCCGTGGCGGCGGGCGATCGCGGCGAGGGCCGGCTCGCCGAGCAGTGCGCCCTGCGCCAGCGGGCTCCACGCCTCGGTGGTGATGCCGAACTCGGCGTGCACGGCGCGCAGTTCGCGCTGCTGCAGCCCGGGGTGCAGCTCGACCTGGTTGACCGCCGGCACCACTCCGCCGTCTTCGACGAGGCGACGCAGGTGGGCGGGCTGGAAGTTGGACACGCCGATGGCGCGGACGCGGCCGCCGGCGAGCAGCGTCCGCAGCGCGCGCCACGTGTCGAGGTAGCGGTCGCCGGCCGGGGCGGGCCAGTGGATCAGGTAGAGGTCGACGAGGTCCAGCCCGACGCGTTCCAGCGACGTGTCGAACGCCCTGAGAGTGCTGTCGTAACCCTGGTCGGCGTTCCACAGCTTGGTGGTGACGAACAGTTCGTCCCGGGCGAGGCCCGAGGCGGCGAGCGCCCGGCCCACGCCGGCCTCGTTGCCGTACACCGCGGCGGTGTCGATGCTGCGGTACCCGGCGTCGAGCGCCGCGGTGACCGCGGCGGCGGTCTCGTCGTCGGGCACCTGGAAGACGCCGAAGCCGAGCTGCGGCATGGCGACGGGGCGGGCGCCGCCTGCCGTGCCGTGGGCCAGGGTGACGGCCGGCACGGGTGGGAGGCCCGGGGCGGGAAGGTCGCCGGGGGCGGTGCGGGTGGGGGTGTCCTGGGGGGTGCTCATCGTCGTGCGGTGCTTTCTGCTGGGGTGCGGAGGGAGACGGGAGGGGTGGCTCGGGCACCGGCGCCGGGGGGCGCCGGGCGACAAGCAGGGGTGGTGGTCAGCGGGTGGGAGCGGGCTCGGACAAGGGCGCGGAGGCGGCCTCGGCGTCCGTGGCGAACCGGGCCACGACGTGGCCGGAGCGCCGTCCCCCGCGTTCCAGAGCGCTGGAGACCAGGGCGACGACCAGCGCGGCGGTGGCGAGCGCGGCTCCGACCCAGTTGACGGACGTGTAGCCGAAGCCGGCGGAGATCACCAGGCCGCCGAGCCAGGCCGCCAGCGCGTTGCCGAGGTTGAAGGCGCCGATGTTGACGGCGGAGGCGAGCGTGGGCGCGCCGTGCGCCTGGTCCAGCACCCGCTTCTGCAGCGGCGGGACGGTGGCGAAGCCCAGCGCACCGATGAGGAAGACGGTCACCGCGGCGGTGATCCTGCCGTGCGCGGTGACGGTGAACAGGGCGAGCACGGCGGCCAGCGACGCCAGCGCGGTGTACAGCATGGGCATCAGGCGCCGGTCGGCGAACCTGCCCCCGACCAGGTTCCCCGCGACCATGCCGAGTCCGAAGAGCACCAGCAGCCAGGTGACGGACCCCTCGGCGTACCCGGTGACGCCCGTCATCATCGGCGCGATGTAGGTGATGGCGGCGAACACGCCGCCGAAGCCGAGCACGGTCATCGCCATCGCCAGGAGCACCTGGACGTTGCGGAAGACGGCCAGTTCGTGCCGGAGGCGCACCCCCTGGGGCCGGGGCATCTCGGGCACCAGGCGGGCGACCCCGAGCAGTCCGAGGACGCCGAGGGCGGCGACGAGCAGGAAGGTGACGCGCCAGCCGGCGGTCTGCCCGACGAGGGTGCCGAGCGGTACGCCGAGGACGTTGGCGACGGTCAGGCCGGTGAACATCATCGCGATGGCACCGGCCTTCTTCTGCGGCGCCACGAGGTCGGCGGCGACGACGGAGCCGATGCCGAAGAACGCGCCGTGCGCGAGGGAGGCGATCACGCGGCCGATCAGCAGCACGGCGAAGACGGGCGCGGCGGCGGAGACGAGGTTGCCGACGATGAACAGGCCCATCAGCAGCATCAGCATCCGCTTGCGGGACATCTTGGTCCCGAGGACCGTCATGAGCGGCGCGCCGGCGACCACGCCGAGTGCGTAGCCGGTGACCAGCAGTCCTGCGGTGGGCACGGAGACCCCGAAGTCCCCGGAGACCTGCGGCAGCAGGCCCATGACGACGAACTCGGTGGTGCCGATCCCGAAGGCCCCGATGGCGAGGGCCAGGAGCGCGAGAGGCATGGGGGACAACCTTCCCGGTGGCGAGTGGGTGGTGCGGGCGTACGGGCCAGTGCGTGGGATGCTCGTCACGAGCACACTGTCAGCGCCAGCTCCTTACAAGCGTCGACAATAGTTGCATGCGCGGGTTATTTGCAAACGCGCTACAGTGGGGAACGCGTCCGCGGGCAGCGGGGCCCGGGCGCGAACCGCCCAGGAGGGACCATGACCGCTACGGATCCGGCGCTGACGGCTCTGGCCGACAGCTGGTGCGCCCTGTCGCTGCTGCACGGGCGGATCGAGTCGCACATCGAGCGCGCCCTGCAGGCCGGGCACGACCTGAGCGTGCGGGAGTACTCGCTGCTCGACGTGCTCAGCAGGCAGCACGACGGTGAGGGCGGTCACCTGCAGATGAAGCAGGTCGCCGACGCGGTGGTGCTCAGCCAGTCCGCCACCACCCGGCTGGTCACCCGCCTCGAGGAGCGCGGCCTGCTCGCCCGCTACCTCTGCCCCACCGACCGGCGCGGCATCTACACCGACGTCAGCGAGGCCGGCCTGGACCTGCTCGCCGCGGCCCGCCCGACGAACGCGGCGGCGCTGCGCGAGGCGCTGGACCTGGCGGCGGCCGACCCGCAGCTCGCCCCGTTCGTCAAGGCCGTCGAGGAGACCCGCAGCGGCGTCCCCGAGCCGCTCCCCCGCTGACGCCGCCCGTCCCGCTCCCCCGGTGGGACCCGTCCGGCCCACGTGCGGCCCGCCCGTGACCGCCCGCCGATAGGTGTAGACGCCCGGCACCGGAAGCGCGCCCGAACCGGGCGCCGTCCGGCCGCCAACGGGGGCACATCGGATCGCCCTGCCCGACACCCGTGCCGCGACCTGCGGTCGGCGACCCACGGGACGGGCGGAACCGGGCGCAAGGTCGTCCGTTCCGGGCGGCTGTCGGGCATGTCCACGGCGGTATAACTCTTCTACGGGCAGCACCGGGCACCCCGTGCCCGGACCGGAGACGAGGCGAGGTGGCCGTGCGAGCACAGGAGCGCCAGCACCGCATCCTCGCGCTGGCCCGCCACCAGGGCCAGGTCGAGGTCACCGCCATGGCCACCGATCTGGAGGTCGCGCCGGAGACCATCCGGCGCGATCTGGGTGTGCTGGAACGCCGGGGGCTGGTCCGCCGCACCTACGGCGGTGCCTACCCCGTCGAAGGCGCCGGGTTCGAGACGGACCTGGCCCAGCGCGTCACCCGGCACGTCGCCGACAAGCGGCGGATCGCCGCGGAGGCGGCCACCCTGCTGGGCGAGGCCGAGACCGTGTTCGTCGACGAGGGGTACACCCCTCAGATCCTGGCCGCCCTGCTGCCCGGCGACCGCCCGCTGACCGTGGTCACGGCATCCCTGTCCACCGCCGCGGCGGTCGCCGACTCACCGAACACCACCGTGCTGCTGCTCGGCGGCCGGGTCCGGGCCCGGACCCTGGCCACCGTCGGCTCGTGGGCCTGCGAGATGCTGTCCGGCTTCGTGATCGACCTGGCCTTCCTGGGCTCCAACGGCATCTCCAGGGAACTCGGCCTGACCACACCGGATCCGGTGGTCGCCGACGTCAAGGCCAAGGCGCTCCAGGTGTCCCGGCGCCGCGTGTTCCTGGGCCACCACAGCAAGTTCGGCGCGAGCAGCTTCTGCCGTTTCGCCGAGGTCGCCGACTTCGAGGCGATCGTGACCGACACCGGTCTGTCCAGTGCGGAAGCGCACCGCTACGCCCTGCTGGGTCCACGGGTCATCAGGGTCTGACCCACCGCTCAGCCCCCTTCCTCCGCCCGTGACGCGGGCAACTCCGGGCAGCACCGGGCACCTCCCGTCCCCCTTCCCCCACTTCCCCATCCCTTCACTGCCACCACTCCTTCCTCTCTTCACCCTGCTGACTCCCCGACCCCTCCTTCGCGCATCCGTCCAGGCGTCACACCCTCCCCCCTGCCAGGAAAGGGACGCACCATGACACTCCACACCTCGCGTTCGGCCCGCCGTACCGTGCCACCGCTCGCCCTCGCGGTCTGCGGCACGCTCCTCGCCGCCGCCTGCTCCGGTGCCGGCGGCGCCGGCGGGTCGGGGTCCCACGCCATCAACGTCCTGATGGTCAACAACCCGCAGATGGTGGACCTGCAGAGGCTCACCGCCGCCGACTTCACCAAGTCCACGGGAATCAAGGTCAACTTCACCGTGCTGCCCGAGGACGACGTGCGGGACAAGATCACGCAGGACTTCTCCAGCCAGGCGGGGCAGTACGACGTGGCCTCGATCTCCAACTACGAGGCGCCGATCTTCGCCAGGAACGGCTGGCTGGCGTCGCTGAGTTCGCACTCCTCCGCGGACACCGCGTTCGCGCAGAGCGACGTCCTGCCGGCCATTGCGCAGTCGCTGACGTACAACGGGCAGATCTACGCGGAGCCGTTCTACGGCGAGTCCTCGTTCCTGATGTACCGCAAGGACGTCTTCGCGGCGAAGGGCCTGACGATGCCCGCGGCACCCACCTGGGCGCAGGTGGCCGATCTCGCGGCGAAGGCGGACGGCGCCCAGCCCGGGATGAAGGGCATCTGCCTGCGCGGGCAGCCCGGTTGGGGTGAGGTGATGGCGCCGCTGACGACGGTGGTGAACACCATGGGCGGCACCTGGTTCACCAAGGACTGGAAGGCCCAGGTCGACAGCCCCGAGTTCACCAAGGCCGTGTCCTTCTACGTCGGCCTGGTGCGCGCGCACGGCGAAGCCGGCGCCCCGCAGGCCGGGTTCACCGAGTGCCTGAACGACCTGGAGCAGAGCAAGGCCGCCATGTGGTACGACGCCACGTCCGCCGCCGGCTCGCTGGAGGCCTCCGACTCACCGGTCGCCGGGAAGATCGGCTACGCGCCCGCACCGGTCGACCGGACCAAGAGCTCGGGCTGGCTCTACACCTGGGCCTGGGGCCTGCAGAAGGCGTCCACGCACCAGGACGACGCCTGGAAGTTCATCTCCTGGGCGTCGGGCAAGGGGTACGAGCAACTGGTCGGCAAGCAGCTCGGCTGGTCGCGCGTCCCGGCGGGGAAGCGCACCTCGACATACTCCGACCCCGACTACGTGGCCGCCTCCTCGACCTTCGCCAAGCCCACGCTGACCGCGCTGCAGGCCGCCGACCCGGCCGACCCGGGCGTGCAGCCGCGCCCGGCACCCGGCATCCAGTTCGTCGACATCCCCGAGTTCACCGACCTGGGCACCAAGGTGTCCCAGGAGATCAGTTCGGCCATCGCGGGCCGCACGAGCGTCGACAGCGCGCTGCACACCGGTCAGACGCTGGCCGAGAAGGTCGCGGCCAAGTACGCGGGGCAGTGAGATGAGTTCCCAGGCGCTCTTCCGGCGGTCGTCCGCCGCACGTGCCGCGACCGGGCGCGCCGGCACCTCCCCGCCGCACGCCCGGCCGCGCGGAGCCTGGTCCCGCAGGGCCCCGCTGCTGCCGGCCCTGGTCTTCATGATCGTGGTGACCCAACTGCCGTTCGTCGGCACGCTGGTGATCTCCTTCATGCGCTGGAACGCGCTGGACCCGGGCGACCGCGGCTTCGCCGGACTGTCCAACTACAGCACCGAGTTCACCGATCCCCAGCTGCGCTCGTCGCTGACCACCACGGTGGTGCTGACCGTGGCGGTGGTGCTGGTCAGCCTGGTGCTGGGTCTCGGCCTCGCGCTCCTGCTCGACCGGCGCTTCCCGGGACGGGGGATCGTGCGCACCCTGCTGATCACCCCGTTCCTGGTGGTGCCGGTGGCATCCGCGCTGCTGTGGAAGCACGCCCTGTACAACGCCTCGTACGGGCTGATCAACGGCACGCTGTCCTGGGTGTGGCGGCTGTTCGGCAGCCATGACGCGCCGCAGCCGGACTGGCTGTCGCAGTCGCCGAAGCTGGCGGTGGAGGCGTCGCTGATCTGGCAGTGGACGCCGTTCATGATGCTGATCCTGCTGGCCGGCCTGCAGAGCCGTCCCACCGACGTCGTCGAGGCGGCCCGGGTGGACGGCGCCGGGGCCTGGCAGGTCTTCCGCTACCTGACGTTCCCGCACCTGCGCCGCTACCTCGAACTGGCCGCGCTGCTCGGCACGGTGTACGTGGTGCAGAACTTCGACGCGGTGTTCACCCTCACCTCCGGCGGCCTGGGCACCGCGAACCTGCCGTACGCCGTCTACACGACCTTCTACCAGGCGCACGACTACGGGCAGGCGTCCGCCGAGGGCGTGATCGTCGTCGCCCTGTCGATCATCGTGGCGACGTTCGCGCTGCGGACCGTCTCGTCGCTGTTCCGAGAGGAGATCCGCTGATGGCGACCACCCTGGCCACCGCGGGGGTGCGGCCCCTCTCCGGCGCGTCCGGCCGGGCACGGGCCCGCGAGCGACGGCACCGCGGCCTGCTCGGGCTGCTGGCCTGGGCCTGCGGGATCGTGTTCTTCCTGCCCTTCGCGTGGATGGTGCTCACCTCCCTGCACAGCGAGCAGGACGCGGCCGCCAACCCCCCGCACGTCGGCGCGTCGCTGACGCTGCACGGCTACCGCGAGTTCTTCGGCTCCGGAACCGGCGTCAGCCCGTGGCCGCCGCTGGTCAACTCGCTGACGGCCAGCCTGGCATCGACCGCCCTGGTGCTGCTGCTGGCGATCCCGGCCGCGTACGCGCTGTCGATCCGGCCGGTGCGCAAGTGGACGGACGTGATGTTCTTCTTCCTGTCCACCAAGATGCTGCCGGCGGTCGCCGGGCTGCTGCCGGTGTACCTGATCGCGAAGAACGCCGGTCTGCTGGACGACATCTGGCTGCTGGTCGTGCTCTACACCTCGATGAACCTGCCGATCGCGGTGTGGATGATGCGGTCGTTCCTGGCCGACGTGCCGGTGGCGATCATGGAGGCCGCGCAGATCGACGGCGCCGGGCTGCCGACCGTCCTCACCCGCATCGTGACCCCGGTGGTCCTGCCGGGCATCGCCGCGACCGCCCTCATCTCGTTCATCTTCAGCTGGAACGAGCTGCTGTTCGCCCGCGTGCTCACCGGCGTCGTGGCCGGTACCGCGCCGGTCTTCCTGACCGGATTCGTCACCAGCCAGGGCCTGTTCCTGGCGAAGGTGTGCGCGGCGGCCGTCTGCATCTCCCTCCCGGTGCTCGCCGCCGGGTTCGCCGCCCAGGACAAGCTCGTCCAGGGCCTCTCCCTTGGAGCCGTCAAGTGAAGGCAGCCGTCATCAGCTCCCCCGGTGTCGTGGGCATCGAGACCGTCGACGACCCGGCACCCGGCCGGGGCGAGGTGGTGGTGCAGGTCGCCGCATGCGGGCTGTGCGGCACCGATCTGCACATCCTGCAGGGCGAGTTCGCGCCGACGCTGCCGATCGTGCCGGGCCACGAGTTCGCGGGCGAGATCGTCGCCGTGGGCTCCGGGGTCGCCGGACTCGCCGTCGGGGACCGGGTGGCCGTCGATCCGTCGCTGTACTGCCACGCCTGCCACTACTGCCGGATCGGCCGCAACAACCTGTGCGAACGGTGGAACGCCATCGGCGTCACGAAGCCCGGCGGCGCGGCCGAGTTCGCGGCAGCCCCCGCGGCCAACTGCGTCAAACTGCCGGAGCACGTGGCCACCCGCGACGCCGCGCTGATCGAGCCGCTGTCCTGCGCGGTCCGCGGATACGACGTGCTGAGCTCCCGGCTGGCGGCGCACGTGCTGATCTACGGCTCGGGAACCATGGGCCTGATGATGCTGGAGCTGGCCAAGCGGACCGGCGCCGCGGGCGTCGACGTGGTCGACGTCAATGAGGAACGCCTGGCCACCGCACGGGCGTTGGGGTGCGGTGCCACGGCGACCAGCGCCGCCGCGATCGACCGGCCGCGCGGCTGGGACGTCGTGATCGACGCGACGGGCAACGCGGCGGCCATCCAGGACGGCCTGGAGCGCGTCGGCAAGGGCGGCACGTTCCTGCAGTTCGGCGTCGCCGACTACGCGACCCGCGCGACCATCGACCCGTACCGCATCTACAACCAGGAGATCACCATCACCGGGTCGATGGCGGTGCTGCACAGCTACGAACGGGCCGCCGAACTGTTCGCCGGCGGGGTGCTCGACCCGGAGGTGTTCATCAGCGACCGGCTGCCGCTGGTGGACTACGCCGCGGCCCTCCAGCGGTTCAGCGCGGGCCGGGGCCGCAAGATCCAGGTGGTGCCGTGACGTTCACCGCGGCGCCCGCGCTGGTGGTCGGCGAGGCGCTCGCCGACGTCGTGGTGGACGCGGCGGGCGGGGTCGGCCGGGCGCTGCCCGGAGGCTCCCCCGCGAACGTGGCGCTCGGCCTGGGCCGCCTCGGCCATCCCGTACGCCTGGCCACCCGGGTGGGTCGTGACGCGCACGGCGGGCGGCTGCGCCGGCACCTGCGCGAGGGCGGCGTGCTGCTGATCCCCGGTTCGGTCACCGGGGAGGCGACGTCCACCGCGACGGCGACGCTCGACGCGTCGGGCGCGGCCGGCTACACCTTCGACATCTCCTGGTCGCTGACGGCCGAGGCGGCGGCGGCCGTGCGGTCCGGTCCGGTCGCGCATCTGCACACCGGGTCGATCGCGGCGGCCCTGCCGCCGGGCGCCGACACGGTGCTCGCGGCCGTGCGGTGGGCGGCGCCCCGCGCCACCGTCTCGTACGACCCCAACCTGCGGCCGGACCTGCTGGGCCCGGCCGAAGGGCAACGGGAGCGGGTCGAGGCCCTGGTCGCGGCCAGCGACGTCGTGAAGGCGAGCGACGAGGACCTGGCGTGGCTGTACCCCGGTGCCGACCCGGACGCGACGGCCCGTCACTGGGCCACCGGCGGCGGCCCGTCGCTGGTGGTCGTGACGCGCGGCGCGCGGGGTGCGCGGGCCTGGTGGCGAAGCGGCACGCTCGAGGTGCCGGCGCCCCGGGTCACCGTGGCCGACACCATCGGCGCGGGTGACGCGTTCACGTCCGCCCTGATCAGCGCCCTGCTCGACGCCGGACTGCTGGGCCCGGCCCCCGAGAGCCGTGCGCGGCTGCGGGAGGCCACCGGGCGCGGTGGCCTCCCACCGGTCCTGGGCGGGGCGCTGACGCTGGCCGCCCGAGCGGCCGCGCTGACCTGCACGCGGACGGGCGCCGACCCGCCGGGCCGCGCGGACCTGGCGTTGTAGGCGCTCGCTCGCGGCAGCGGCCGGCGTGTCGCACGCCGCCGTTCACGGCAGGCGACACGCCGGCCGGCGCGAGGCGTCCGTCAGACGAACGGGCGCAGGTCGGGCAGCTGGAGCGACGGCCACTCCAGCGGGCCCGGGCCCTGGGCGGTGACCGGGGGACGGAGGTAGTGGCCGAAGAACGCGGCCAGGCAGGTCCGTCCGGTGGTGACGGCCCGGCGCGGCGCGATCGTGCCGATCAGCCCGGTGACTGTGGCCCGCGGCAGGTCGAGGGCGCGGGCGATCTGCGGCACGAGGACCTCGGCGTCGGTGTATGTGGCGTGTGCGGCGCCGCGCAGCGTCAGGCCGTGCCGCGGGCCACTGCTGTGCCGCCACAGCGCGTCCCAGGAGGGCACCGTCCGACGGGTGTTGCCGTCCTTGCCGACGAGCAGGAAGGGGCGGTCCAGGCCGTGGGCGGCGACCGGTGACAGGTAGCCGCGGTCGGGGTCGTCCATCACGTACGCGGTCACACCGTCGAAGTTCGCGGCAGCCGCGATCCGCGGGTCCTCGTACATCGCCTCGAGCGCCGTGAAGCCGCCGGCCGAGTGGCCGAACATGCCGACGCGCCGGAGGTCCACGGCGTCGCGGAGCCGGGGCGCGAGCACGTCCGGCAGCCGGTCGAGGACGAACCGGGTGTCGGCCACCCGTACGTCGACCGTCCTGCGCAGCAGCGGCGCGACCTTCGCCGGGTCCGGGTGCTCGGGGTCGGGCACGACTTTCGCGAACTCGGCGGGCAGCACGCTGAGTTCGACCCGGCCGCCGGGGAACTCCACGCCGGCCGCGTCGTAGGTGTGGTCGATCGCCACGACCACGTGGCCGCGCGAGGCGAGGTCGTCGCAGAACGTGGTGCCCAGACTCCGCGGGTCGCCGGCGCCGGGCGAGTACAGCACCACGGGGAACCGCCCGACCGCGGCCGCGGCGCCCTGGTGCGCGTGGGTGGGCGTCGCCGCCCAGTCGACGCGCTCGGCGGGCACTCCCTGCAGGCTGTTCAGACCGACGAAAGCGGCGGCCTCGCCGGGCAGCATCTGCGGGGCCGGCGGGTGGCCCGAGGCGCGGCCCGCGGGATAGCGCACGGACACCATCAGCTCGCGGTACGGGCGCGCCACCCATGGGTCGGGCCGCGAGCGGTCCACCAGCCGCAGCGCGACGGTCCCGACGGCGTACGGCCCGCTCGGCGCGGGCAGCGCCATCCGCACCAGGCCGTCCCGGGCGCCGGACACCGCGGCCGCCGGTCCCGGCGTGCCGGAGGGTGCCGGGACGGAACCGGAGGCGCGCGCGGGCGCGGCGGCCGACGCGGCGCGGCTCGACAGGGCGGACAGGGCGACGGCGGCGGCCGAGAGCACGGCGGCCCGGCGTGTCTGCACGGTGGTTCCCCCAGGGAGGCGTGGATGGTGCGGTTCCCACCAGGGTGGACGCCTCGCGGTGCACGGCCCATCCGGCAGGCCGGTGGTTCACCCGGGGGGAATCCCCCGGGCGGGCCGTTCGGCGAGTCGGGCGGACTTCGGCCCCGTCGTGCATCGCTCGCGCCCGGGAGGGGCAGGAGGACCGGCATGACGGAGATCGGTCTGCCCGCCGACGTGCGCGCCTGCCTGTTCGACCTCGACGGCGTGCTCACGCCGACCGCGCTGGTGCACGCCGCGGCCTGGAAGGAGATGTTCGACGCCTTCCTGCGCGAGCGTGACGGCGACGGGTTCCGCCCCTTCGACCCCGTGGGCGACTACGACGCCTATGTCGACGGCCGGCCGCGGGCCGACGGGGTGCGCACCTTCCTGGCCTCACGGGACATCGAGCTGCCCGAGGGGGAGGAGGACGACCCGCCCGAGGCGGCGACCGTGCACGGGCTCGGCAACCGCAAGAACCTGCTGGTGCTGGAGAAGATCCGCACCGAGGGGGTGCGGCCGTATCCGGGCTCGGTCCGCTACGTGGAGGCGGTGCGGGCCGCCGGACTGCGCACCGCGGTGGTCTCGTCGAGCGCGAACTGCCGGGACGTGCTGGTGTCCGCCGGCATCGAGCACCTGATGGACGTCCGGGTGGACGGCCTGACGATCCTGGAGCGCGGCCTGCGCGGCAAGCCGAAGCCGGACACCTTCCTGGAGGCGGCCAAGGACCTCGGGGTGACCGCGGATCAGTCGGCGGTGTTCGAGGACGCGCTGGTCGGCATGGACGCGGGCCGCGAGGGCAAGTTCGGCTACGTCGTCGGCGTGGACCGTGTCGGCCAGGCCGAGGAGTTGCGCAGGCACGGGGCGGACACCGTGGTCACCGACCTCGCCGACCTCCTCGGGCGGCGCGCGTGATCACCGATCCGGCGTACGAGGTCGCGCCCTGGACGCTGCGCGAGAGCGAGCTGAACCTGGAGCTGCTGCCGCAGAGCGAGTCGGTGTTCGCCCTGTCCAACGGGCACATCGGCTGGCGCGGCAATCTCGACGAGGGTGAGCCGAACGGCCTGCCGGGCACGTATCTCAACGGCCTGTACGAGCTGCACCCGCTGCCGTACGCGGAAGCCGGCTACGGCTATCCGGAGTCGGGGCAGACCGTCATCAACGTCACCAACGGCAAGCTGGTGCGGCTGCTGGTCGACGACGAGCCCTTCGACCTGCGCTACGGCACGATCCGCTCCCATGTGCGCGAGCTCGACATGCGGGCGGGGGTGCTGCGCCGCACGTGCGAGTGGGTGTCCCCGGCGGGGCGCGCGGTGCGCGTGACCTCGACCCGGATGGTGTCCTTCCAGCAGCGCGCGGTGGCCGCCCTCTCCTACGAGGTGGAACCGCTGGACGGGCAGGTGCGGGTGGTGGTGCAGTCGGAGCTGGCGGCCAACGAGGAGCTGCCCACGACCCCGGGCGACCCGCGCAGGGCCGCCGCGCTGGAGTCGCCGCTCGATCCCGAGGAGCACTTCGCGCACGGCACCAGGTTGCGGCTCATCCACTCCACGCGCAGAAGCCGGCTGCGGGTCGCGACCGCCGCCGACCACCTGGTGAGCGGCCCGCCGACGACTCAGCTGTCGGCCGAGTCGAGCGAGGACGTCGCCCGGCTGACGGTCACCTCGGTGGTGGGCGAGGGCGAGAAGTTGCGGCTGGAGAAGTTCGTCGCCTACGGCTGGTCGGGGGCGCGCTCGCTGCCGGCGCTGCGCGACCAGGCCGACGCGGCGCTGGTGGGCGCCCGCGACACCGGATGGCAGGGGCTGCTGGAGCAGCAGCGCGCGTACCTGGACGACTTCTGGGACCGGGCGGACGTGGAGGTCGACGGCGACACCGAGATCCAGCAGGCCGTGCGGTTCGCGCTGTTCCACGTCCTGCAGACCGGCGCCCGCGCCGAGGAGCGCGCGATCCCCGCGAAGGGGCTGACCGGTTCGGGGTACGACGGGCACACCTTCTGGGACGCCGAGACGTTCGTGCTCCCGCTGCTGACGTTCACCGCGCCGCGGGCCGCCGCGGAGGTGCTGCGCTGGCGCTGCAACATGCTGCCGGCCGCACAGGAGCGCGCCCGCCAACTCGGCCTGGAGGGGGCCACGTTCCCGTGGCGGACGATCAACGGCGAGGAGGCGTCGAGCTACTGGCCGGCGGGCACCGCCGCCTTCCACGTGAACGCCGACATCGCGCACGCGGTCGTCCGCTACGTGGCGGCCACCGGCGACGGGGCGTTCGAGGCGGACACCGGCCTCAAGATCCTGGTGGAGACCGCCCGGCTGTGGCGCTCGCTCGGGCACCACGACCACGCCGGCGCCTTCCACATCGACGGGGTGACGGGCCCCGACGAGTACAGTGCGATCGCCGACGACAACGTGTACACGAACCTGATGGCGCAGGGGAACCTCGTCGCCGCCGCGGACGCCGCGGAACGGCATCCGCGGCACGCGGCGCGCCTCGGCGTCACCGACGAGGAGACGGCGACCTGGCGGGACGCGGCCGCCGCGATGACCGTGCCGTTCGACGACGAGCTGGGCGTCCACCAGCAGTCGCAGGGCTACACCCGGCACCAGCGCTGGGACTTCGACAGCACCGGCGCCGACCAGTACCCGCTGATGCTGAACTACCCGTACTTCGACCTGTACCGCAAGCAGGTGGTCAAGCAGGCCGATCTGGTGCTGGCGATGTACCTGCGCGGCGACGCGTTCACGCTGGAGCAGAAGACCCGCAACTTCGCGTACTACGAGCCGCTGACGGTCCGCGACTCGTCGCTGAGCGCCTACTGCCAGGCGGTGATCGCCGCAGAGGTCGGCCATCTGCCGCTGGCCTACGAGTACTTGGGCGAGTCGGCGCTGATGGACCTGGAGGACCTGGAGAACAACGCCCGCGACGGGCTGCACATCGCCGCGCTCGCCGGGACGTGGATGGCGCTGGTCGCCGGGTTCGGCGGGATGCGGCTGTTCGACGCCGAGGAGTTGCGGTTCGCCCCGCGGCTGCCGGACGCGCTGAGCCGCATCGCGTTCCGCCTGATGTTCCGCGGGCGGCGGCTGCACGTCGAGATCACACCGAAGACGGCCACCTACACGCTCACCGACGGGCCGGCGCTGGACATCCTGCACTACGAGGAGTCGGTGCCACTGGCACAGGGACGGCCCGCGTCACGTCCCGTTCCGGAGACACCGCACACCAAGCCCCCGGAGCAGCCGCCGGGACGCAGTCCCCTGCACCGCCCGCACCGCCACCAGTGAACGGTCAGGCCGTGGGGCGGGCCATCACGATGCGGGTGACCTCGACCCGCGACCTCGCCCCGAGCTTGCGGTAGGCGCGGGTCAGTGCCGCTTCCACGGTCTTCACGCTGACCACCAGACCGGCCGCGATCTCGCGGTTGCCCGCCCCCTGCGCGACGCGGGCCACCACGCTGCGCTCGGTCGAGGTCAGCCGCTCCGACCAGGGCCCGTCCCACGGTGCCGGAGATCAGGCCCGAGCCGGCCTTGACGGACAGGCCCGCGGGCAGCCCGGTGGCGCTGTACGTGAGGGACTGGCCGCCGGGGTCGGTGGCGTGGATCTGGAGGCTCACCGCGGTGCCGACCGTGCCGCTCTGGTTGCCCGGGCCGACGCATGAGTGTGCGCGGCGCCGCGACCGGGCCGGCAGGCGCCGCGCATCGGGAGTAGGGGTATCCCTAGGTCCGCTCGGGAGGCGGGGACGGGGCCGCGGCGGGCGGCGCGGGCGTTCACGCGTTCCGCCCAATCGTTCTGCGGCGGGGTCCCGCGCCTGCCTACGGTGGCTCGGCGTGCGCGACGACGGGAGGAGCGAGGTGAACCGCTCGTACGAGACGATCGACGTCAGGGTGGACGGCCAGGTCATGACGGCGAGGTTCGACGCGCCGCCGATGAACCTGATCGGGCCGGAGGTCGTCCGTGACCTCGTCTCGCTGATCGACGACCTGTCACAGCCGGACGCGCCCCGGGTGGTGATCTTCACGAGTGCGGACGGCGACTTCTTCTTTCCGCACGTCGACCTGACGAAGGTCGCCGCGTACACGGCGGAGGCCGCGAAGGCGGGCGGGCCCGGCGACGCGTCCCTCGGCATGCTGTTCCGCAAGCTGAGCCTGCTGCCGGTGGTCACGATCGGCCTGCTGCGCGGCCGGGCCCGCGGCGCGGGCAGTGAGTTCCTGCTCGCCTGCGACATGCGGTTCGCGTCGCGCGAGAAAGCGGTGCTGTGCCAGATCGAGGTGGGCGTCGGAACCCCGCCCGGCGCCGGGGCGATCCAGCACCTGACCCGGCTGCTCGGCCGCGGCCGCGCCCTGGAGGTGCTGCTGACCTCGGCGGACTTCGACGCGGATCTCGCGGAACGCTACGGCTGGATCAACCGGGCCCTCCCGGACGCCGAACTCGACGCGTTCGTGGCCCGCCTCGCCGCGCGCCTGGCCGGCTTCCCCCGCGCGGGCCTGGCCGCCGCGAAGGCCGCGGTCAACGCCGTCGCCCTCCCCACCCCCGACGCCGTCCGCGCCGACGCGGCCCTCTTCCAGGAGCACGTCCGCTCGGAGGCCTCCCAGCGGCGCACCGCCGTCCTCTTCGACCGCGGCCTCCAGACCCGCGGTCCCCTCGAACTCACCCTCGGCGACGCCCTCATCGAACTCCCCCCCGCCGACTGACCGCCAGCGCGACGGACTTCCCGCAGCCCAGAAAAAGCGCGGGGAGCCGCGCGCTCGGCCGCATCCGGCCCGCGGGTCGGAACCCGTCCCAGGGGCACCCCCACACGCCCAGGGGCGCTCGCCGACCGCGCCGAAGCCGGTGATCCGCCACTATTCGGGGTGCGCGGGCCACCCCGCATTGCCTAGGGTGCCCCGCATGGACTGGCATGCCTGGCACGGCGCCTACGACTCCCCCGACTCGCCGCTGGCCGTGCGCCTGCACACCGTGCAGCACCGGATCTCGCTCGCCCTGGACGCCGGCCCGCCCGGCCCGCTCCGCGTCGTCAGCGCGTGCGCCGGACAGGGGCGCGACCTGATCGGCGCGCTGGACGGCCACCCGCGCCGCGCCGACGTCACGGCCCGCCTGGTCGAACTCGACCCGCGCAACACCGCGGCGGCGCGCCGCGCCGCCGCGGCGCTCGGCCTCACGGGGCTGGACGCGGTGACCGGCGACGCCGCCGTCACCGACGCCTACGCGGACCTCGCCCCCGCCGATCTGGTGCTGCTGTGCGGGCTGTTCGGCAACATCACGCTCGCCGACATCGAGCGGGTCACGGAGTACTGCACGCGGCTGTGCGCGCACGGCGGCACGGTGATCTGGACGCGCAACCGTCACCGGCCCGACGCCTTCCCGCAGATCTGCGACTGGTTCGAGCAGCGCGCCTTCACCCGCGTCTGGGTCAACGACCCGGAGCGCGCCCAGGGCGTGGGCGTCCACCGGTTCACCGGGCACCCTGCCGAACTGCCGCCAGGCGAGCGCATGTTCACGTTCGTCGGCTACGACGTGCTCAGGAGCGGCGCGGATGCCGGCTGACCGCGCGAGGGAGCGGGCTTTCCCCGTCCGGGAACACCTCGGCGGAATCGTCCGGGACGCCTTCGACGGGCGCCGCACCCTGCGCGGGGCGGTGCGGCTGCGGGGCGGCAGCAAGAAGGGCGTGTACCGCCTGGTCCTCGACGACGGCTCGACCGCCGTCGCCTACGCGTGGGACGAGTCGGAGAACTTCTGGCAGCCGGCCGCCGGTCCGGGGCCCGACGCCGACGACCGCCGCGACCCCTTCTCCCCCGCGTCGGGCCTCGGCCTGTTCGTGGCCGCGCACCGCCGGCTGACGGACCTCGGCCTGCGCACCCCGCACCTGCACTGGTCGGACGGGAGCCGGCGGCGCCACACCGCGGACTTCGCGGTGGTCGAGGATCTCCGGGGACCGACGCTCGAAACCCTGATCCGCGCCGATCCGGCGGCGGCCCGGCCGGTGCTGGGCCGCCTCGCAGAGGGCCTGGCCGCGATGCGGGAATGCCGCGACCCGGCGTTCGGCAAGGTCGCGCTGCTGGACGAGGGAGGCGCGTCGCGCGGAGTGTCGTGCGAACGGATCGTGCTCGACCGGGCGTTGGCGGACCTCGCCGAGGCGTCCCAGCGCGATCCCCGGGCGGCGGCCGCGGGCACCGCCCTCCACGACGCGCTGCACGAGGCCTTCGACGCGGTGTCCCCGCGTGCCGACCACAGCCTCGTCCACGGCGAACTCGGCCCGGACCACGTCCTGGTGGACGACCGGGGACGGCCGGTCCTCATCGACATCGAGGGCCTGATGTTCTTCGACATCGAATGGGAGCACGTCTTCCTGGAGCTCCGTTTCGGCCCGCACTACGCCGCGCTGCGCACCGGCGGCCTGGACGCGCGGCGCCTCGCCCTCTACCTGCTCGCCATGCGCCTGTCCCTGGTCGCCGGCCCCCTGCGCCTCCTCGACGGCGACTTCCCCGACCGCGACTTCATGACGGGCATCGTCGAGCACAACCTCCACGAGGCCCGGAAACTCGTGGGCCTCGGCGGCGACGGACCCCAGGTGTATTGACCCCCAGGGGCATTGACAGGGGTGGGGTGCGCGGCCAAACATGGGAGCGCTCCCACGGGGCCCCATCCCCGGCATCTCGTCCCGCACGCATGCCCCCCACCCGCCTCCCGAAGGTGAGATCCGTCGTGCGCCTCCCCCGATCCCTGTCCGCGGCACAGTGGCGCCTGCGCGCCGCCGCCGCGCTGTCCACCGCGGTCCTCGGCGCCGCCCTGCTCTCGGGCGGCGGCACGGCCGCCGCCGACACCGCCGAACCCGCCCCGGTGGACGTGACCGTCAACGCCGCCGAGGGCCAGGGCACCATCCCGGACACCGCGTACGGCCTCAACAGCGCGGTCTGGGACTCCCAGATGAACGTCCCGCAGGTGCAGGACCTGCTGCAGAGCGCCAACGTCGGGATGCTGCGGTATCCCGGCGGGTCGTACGGCGACATCTACCACTGGCAGGACAACACCGCGCCGGGCGGCTACGTCGCCCCGGGCACCGACTTCGACGCGTTCATGGGCACCGTGCAGAAGATCGGCGCGCAGCCGATCCTCATCGCCAACTACGGTTCGGGCACGCCGCAGGAAGCGGCCGACTGGGTCCGCTACGCCAACGTGACGAAACACTACGGCGCGAAGTACTGGGAGATCGGCAACGAGCTGTACGGCAACGGCCATTACGGTTCGGGTTGGGAGCACGACGACCACGCGGACACCTCGCCGACGGCCTACGCGCACAACGTCGCCGACTTCGCGACGGCCATGAAGGCCGTCGACCCGACGGTGAGGATCGGCGCGGTGCTGACGCTGCCGGGCAACTGGCCCGACGGGGTGATGGCCGCCGGGGAGAGCGCGGACTGGAACCACACGGTGATCCCGCTGATCGCGGGCAAGGCCGACTTCGTGATCGTGCACTGGTACCCCGGTGGCTCCGACGCCGCTCAGATGCTCGGCGAGCCTGCGCAACTCACCGGTGAGCTGGCCCAGTTGCGCGACCAGCTGGACTCCGCCGGTGCGGCCGGCACGCCGATCGCGCTCACCGAGGTGAACTCCAACGTCGACGAGGACACCCAGCCGGACGCGCTGTTCGGCGCCGACACCTACGTCACCGCCCTGGAGAGCGGGGCGTTCACCGTGGACTGGTGGGACACCCACAACGGGCCGGGGCCGATCAGCACCGCGCCCGACGGCGCCACGGACTACAACGACTACGGCATCCTCTCCAGCGGCACCTGCACGGGCTCGGTGTGCGAGCCACCGCTCAACACCCCGTTCCCGACCTACCACGCGATCTCGATGCTCAGCCATCTCGGGCGTCCCGGCGACCAGTTGGTGGGCGCGGGCACCACGAGCCCGCTGGTGTCGGCGCACGCCGTGCACCGCGCCGACGGAGACCTGAGCGTCATGCTGATCAACAAGGACCCGGACCACGCGCAGCAAGTGGCCCTGCACTACGCGGGCTTCTCCCCGGACACCTCGTCCGCGACCGTCGACACCTACCGCGACCAGGCGACCGCGATCGACTCCACCACCTCCGCCGACGTCACCGCGCAGACGCTCCCGCCCTTCTCGATCACCACGGTCACCCTGCACCCGCGGGCCGGCACCCAGTCGACGCTGTCCGCGCCGGGCGCGCCGCGGGTGACGGCCGCGGACGCCACCGACGCGACGGTGGCGTGGACCCCTTCGACCGGCGGGACGCCGGTGCGCTACGAGGTGTACCGGCAGAACGGCACGACCAGCGAACTGCTGGCCGACTCGACCGGCACCTCGGCGACGGTGCCCAACCTGACCCCGGGCACGACCTACACGTGGAACGTGCTCGCCCGTGACGCGGACGGGCGGCTGTCCCGGCCCTCGCAGCCGGTCACGGTCCGCACGGGGACGCCCGCCCACTCCACCTGCCAGGTGTCCTTCCAGGTCACGGCGGGCTGGGGCAACGGCTACAACGCGAACGTGACCGTGACCGACACGGGCCCGAACCCGGTCACCGGCTGGACGCTGGCGTTCACGTTCCCGTCGGCCGGCGAGACGGTGAGCGGGTTCTGGAACGCGCACGTCAGCCAGCAGGGCCGGAACGTGGTGGCCACTCCGGTCGACTGGAACGGCACGCTCGCCGCGAACGGCGGCAACTCCGCGAGCTTCGGCTTCACCGGCGCCACCACCGGGGCCTATCCCCCGCCGACGGTGTTCACCCTGAACGGCACGGTCTGCACCACCACCTGACGGTACCGGACCGTGCACGGCGGGCGGGTCCGGCCGGGACGTCCCGGCCGGGCCCGCCACCGCGTGCTCAGCCCCGCGGGACCTCGCGGGTCGCCGCCCAGTGCAGCAGCTCGCCGGCGCTCCAGGTCGTGACGATCCGCCCGGCGGGGATGCCGGCCTCCTCCGCGCGGGCGCAGCTGAGGATCTGCCAGTCGAGCTGGCCCGGCGCGTGGGCGTCGCTGTCGATGCTGAACAGGGTGCCGGCCTCCAGGGCCTGGGCGAGCAGCCGGCGCGGCGGGTCGAGGCGGTGCGGGCTGCTGTTGAGCTCGACCGCGGTGCCGGAGGACGCGCAGGCGGCGAACACCTCGGCCGCGTCGAACGTCGACTCGGGACGCTCCTTGCCCTGCCGGCCGCGGGGCGTGATCAGCCGTCCCGTGCAGTGCCCGAGCACGTCGACCAGCGGGTTGGCGACGGCGGCGACCAGCCGGCGGGTGAACGCCTCGGCGGGCATGCGCAGTTCGGAGTGGGCGGAGGCCACCACGACGTCCAGCCGCGCCAGCAGGTCGTCGCGCTGGTCCAGCGAGCCGTCGGGCAGGATGTCGCACTCGATGCCGGTGAGCAGCCGGAAGGGCGCGAGCTCGGCGTTGACCTCGTCGACCACGTCGAGCTGGCGCAGCAGCCGCTCGGCGGTCAGCCCGCGGGCGACCTTCAGCCGCGGGCTGTGGTCGGTGAGCACCGCCCAGTCGTGGCCGAGGTCGCGGGCGGCGCGGGCCATCGTCATGACGGGGCTGCCGCCGTCCGACCAGTCGGAGTGCACGTGGCAGTCGCCCCGCAGCGCCTCCCGCAACTGCTGCCCGCCCTCGGCCAGCGGCGTGCGGGCCTCCTCCTCGAGATCCGCCAGGTAGGTGGGGGTGCGGCCCGCGTACGCGTCGGCGATCACCTGACCGGTGGTCCCGCCGATGCCCTTGAGGTCGGTGAAGCGTCCGGTGCGGGCGCGCCGCTCGCGCTCCTCGGCGGGCAGCGCGGCGAGCACGTCCGCGGCGTTGCGGAACGCCCGGACGCGGTACGTGGGCGCCTCCGCGCGTTCCAGCAGGAACGCGATCCGTTCCAGTGCCTCGATCGGCTCCATGGTGAGGGCTCTTCCCGGATCGGCGCCGGGCTAACGGCCGGGCCGCCCGGCGTCACCCGTCGGGCGGCCCGTGACACGGCGCGCGCGGGGCGGGGGGTTCGCGTCGTGCCGCCCCCCTGGCGGGCCGGCTACACGTTCGGCACCCTGAGCGCGTCCCAGGTCTCCTTTCCCGGCGGCCACTTCAGCGCCGCCCCGGTCCAGCCCTTGTGGTGCTCGGCGTTGTACTTGCGCTGCCACGCCTCGTAGGAGGCGATGTCGCCGGAGCCGATGACGTCCTTGTTGGCGCTGCTCTGGTAGTGGTTGCAGCCGACGGCGACGAGCCGGTCGTGCATCGCGGCCACGATCGGCGAGCGGCGGCCCACGGTGAACCAGGCCACGCCGGGGAACGGCTCGTAGGCGGGTGCGTGGCCCTTGGACGCCCAGGTGCGCAGGGCGGCGGCACTCGCGAAGTTCGCCACGTCGTGGTCGACGCCGCCGGTCTCGCTGTACTGGTGGAACGTCCACGGGTGGGTGATCTGGGGGTGGCCGGCCGGGGCGTTCGGGTCGGCGATCCACAGGCCGTCGCCGCAGAAGCTGGTCCGGTCGCGGTTCAGCCAGAAGTCGCGGTTGCAGTAGAGCACCACGCGGTGCGCGGGTGACGCGGCCTGCAGGTGCTTGATGAACTCGTCCTTCTCGGCGCCCGAGACCCCGGCGTCCTCCCAGTCCAGCGCGAGCACGTCGCCCGTCCCGGGGGCGGCGTGCTGCAGGAAGTACGTGACCTGCGCGGTCATCGAGCCGGGGCGGGCGAAGTGGTAGTGGCCGACGACCAGTCCGTGGCCGCGGCCCGTCGCGACCTGCGCGGCGTGGCGGGGGTTGACGTAGCTGCTGCCCTCGGTCGCCTTGACCATTACGAAGCTCAGGCCCGCGGTGCTGTAGTCGGTGCTCTGGTAGGAGGCGACGTCGATGCCGCTGACGGTCATGGGCGGTTCCTTTCGTACGGGCGCGGGCCCGGGTGGTGAGTGCGGTGCGCGGTGCTGGTGGGGGTGCCCGGTCGTGGGTGGGTGGCGGTGCGCGGTGGCCGGCTCAGTGGACGGCGCCGACCTCGAAGGTGCCGCCGCACACGAGGGGACTCGATGTTGCCAGGGACATCGACGCGGTGGAACCCGGCGGGTACACCAGGAGGAAAGTCGGCCTGCGCCAGCAACTGCCGCCCTTGATGCCCTGGTTGAGGGTGTGCAGGTCGGCCTCGACGGTCTGGCCGGGGGCGACCTCGACCGTCGTGCCGTGCGGGGGCGTGCGGTCCGCGGGGCGGCCGATGGTGCTGCCGTCACCGCGGATCAGCGACACGCCGGGGTAGCCGTCGAGAGTGCAGGTGCGGCTGCCGGTGTTGGTGAACCGCAACGGGTAGTAGACGCTGCCGGCGCCGTGGTCGGGGGTGCCCAGCCGCATGCGCAGGCCGGTGACGGTGCAGCGGCTCCCCGGCGTTCCCGAGGCGCGGGCGGCGGGCGCGGAGGCCGAGCCGGCGGCGGTCGGCGCTGGCTGCGGCGGGCCCGAGGTCGCGGACGGCGGCGCGGGGGTCGCGCTCTCCGGGGACGACGGAGACGGGGACGCCGCTGCCGAGGCGGACGTGCCGGGCGGCAGCAACGACGAGGACGAAGCGGACCGCGGCGGGCCGCCGTTGCCGCACGCGGTGGCGGCGACGGCCAGCAGGGTCACGGCACCGGCGGCGAGCAGCGGCCGCGTGCGCCTTGCGGATGCGGAACCGGGTTGCGTCGAGGTACCCATACCTGTCGGCTACTCACCCGGAAGGCGCTTCGAACCTCTGCGGTCACTATTGTTGCCGATCCCCCACATTCGGCGCCGGCGGGCTCGAACCGCCGTACGAGCCGGGGGTGTTCGTTCCAGCGCGCGACGCACCCGTCCGCCCGTGGAGCGCGCCCGGCGCGCGGGGCCCGGCCCTCAGCGCTCGCCCGGCCGCTGCTCGCCCTCCCCGGGCGCGCCAGGCCCGGGCGGCTCGCCGGCACCGGACGGCTCCGACGCCTCGGACGACGGCGACCACCGGTGCGCCCCGCCCCGCCCGGAGCCCGGCTCCCGCTCCTCGGGCGCGTCGCCGTCCTCCACCGTGTCCCCCTGCTCGCGCGCGGACTCGCGCCGCTCGCGCTCGTCGCGGTCCTCGCGTTCCTTCGCGCTCCGGTGCCGGCGGACCTCCCAGACCACCAGCGCGATGACGACCACGGCGGCGATCGCGATGGCGACCGCCGTACCGGCGGTGCGCTCGACCCGCTTGTAGGCGGCGCCGGCGAAGTACCCCAGCAGGGTGAAGCCGACGCCCCAGACGAGCCCGCCGGCCGCGTTGAAGGCCAGGAAGGTCCGGTAGGGCATGCGGGACATGCCCGCCAGCGCGGGCATCAGCGCGCGGAAGAACGCGATGAAGCGGCCGAGGAAGACCGCCACGGGCCCGCGCCGGCGGATCAGGTCCTGCGCGCTGCTGATCCGTTCCCGGTGGTTCCTGAGGAACCGGGTCTCCAGGATGCGCGGCCCGAGGCGCGCGCCGACCTCGTACCCGACGGTGTCGCCGAGAACGGCGGCCACGACGACGACCAGGCAGAGCCAGTACACCGAGACGTGGCCCTGGGAGGCGACGACGCCGCCGAGCACGACCGCGGTCTCGCCGGGCAGCACGAACCCGAAGAACAGCGCGTCCTCGCAGAAGACCAGGGCGCCCACGACGGCGTACACCATGGGCGGCGAGGCGTGCTGGAGCCAGTTGGTGATGCTGTGCATGCGGCGGCGGCTCCCGTCACCTGACCGGTCGGCGGCGCCCGCGCAGCCGCGAGTAGCCGTAGGCGAGATCGGCGACGAAGACGATCACGGCGATCGCCAGCACCCACCCGAGGCCGCTGGCGGCGGCGCCGATGATGCCGAGCACGAAGGCCACGATGATCATCAGCAGGAACACCGTCATGCGTCGGACTCCTTTCGCGGGCGCGCCGGCGGTGCGCGCGCCCGTCCGGCTCCGGCCGCCTCAGCGGCGGGCGAGCTGGCGGACGCCGTCCGCCCCGGGCTTGTACGTCAGTCCGTAGTGCTGGAAGATCGCCTCCTCTTCCTCCATCGGCAGGACGTCGTCCGTGCCGATCGAGGGGGCCGACTTGACCAGCTCCTTGGTATACGGGACACGTATGTAGTCCGGGCCCGCGACCACCTCGCCCACCGGCACGAACACGAGCCGGTAGCGGGTCGGCAGTCCGGTGCGGACGGTCGCCATGGAGGGCTGGTCCGTCGCCGTGTCGACGTAGACCGCCTCCAGGACACCGATCTTGTGGCCGTCGTCGTCGACCACGGCGTAGTCACGCCACTCGCGGAGATCAGCGGGGTGGATCATCTCAGCCCTCCTGCCGCGGGCACGGCCGGTGCCCTCTCTGTCCGTCTGCCCCGGTGCGGCGCCGGTATCCACCGGGTTCGCGGGTCGGGGTCCGGGGAATTCCCCGGCGGGGCCCGTCAGCCGACCGCGACCTCGCTGCGGTCGCCGCTCCAGAGCGTGTGGAACACGCCGTCGCGGTCGGTGCGGCGGTAGGTGTGGGCGCCGAAGAAGTCCCGCTGGGCCTGGGTGAGCGCGGCGGGGAGCCGGCCGGCGCGCAGCGCGTCGTAGTAGGCCAGCGCGGCGGAGAAGCCGGGCACGGGCACGCCGTGGTGCACCGCCGCGGCGACGACGGACCGCCAGTCGTCCTGCGCGGTGCCGATCTCCTCGGCGAAGCGCTTGTCGGACAGCAGGCTGGGCAGGTCGGGCCGGCTGTCGTAGGCGGCCGTGATCCGGTCGAGGAACGCGGCCCTGATGATGCAGCCGCCGCGCCAGATCGCCGCGATCCTGCCGAGGTCGATGTCCCAGTCGTACATGTCGCTGCCGGCCTGGATCATGTGGAAGCCCTGGGTGTACGAGACGATCTTCGACGCGTACAGGGCCTGCTCGACCTGGTCGGCGAAGACCGCCGCCGCGTCCGGGGTGAGCGGGGTGCCGGCGCCGGGGCCCGGCAGGTCGCGGGAGGCGGCCCGCAGGTCCGCGTGCCCGGACAGGGAGCGGGCGAAGACCGCCTCGCCGATGCCGGAGACGGGCACGCCGAGGTCGAGGGCGATCTGCACCGTCCAGCGGCCGGTGCCCTTCTGCTCGGCCTGGTCCTCGACGACGTCGACGAAGGGCTTGCCGGTGGCGGCGTCGGTGTGGGCGAGCACCTCGGCGGTGATCTCGATCAGGTAGGAGTCCAGGCGCCCGGTGTTCCAGGTGCGGAAGGTCTCCGCGATCTGCCGCGGCTCGTACCCGGCGACCTCCCGCAGCAGGTGGTACGCCTCGGCGATGAGCTGCATGTCGGCGTACTCGATGCCGTTGTGCACCATCTTGACGAAGTGCCCGGCGCCGTCGGGTCCGATGTGGGTGGTGCAGGGGGCGCCGTCCTTGGCCTTGGCGGCGATGGTCTCCAGCATCGGGCCGAGCGTGGTGTAGGACTCCGGGGAGCCGCCCGGCATGATCGACGGGCCGTTGAGCGCGCCCTCCTCGCCGCCGGAGATCCCGGCGCCGACGAAGTGGACGCCCTTCTGCCGCAGGTCGTGCTCGCGGCGCCGGGTGTCCTCGAAGTGCGCGTTGCCGCCGTCGACGATCATGTCGCCCGGTTCGAGCAGCGGGGCGAACTCGGAGATCACCGCGTCGGTGGGGTCTCCGGCCTTGACCATGACGACGATGCGGCGCGGCGTGGCCAGGGCGGCGACGAGCTCCTCCGCGGTAGCCGCGGGGACGAACATGCCCTCCTCGCCGTGCTCCTCCAGGAGGGTGTCGGTCTTGGCCTTCGTCCGGTTGTGCACGGCGACGGTGTAGCCGTGCCGGGCGAAGTTCCTGGCCAGGTTGCTGCCCATCACCGCGAGGCCCGTGACGCCGATGTCCGCGCGTCCGTCGCCGCCGGTCCCGCCTGCTCCGTTCGATGCACTCATGCGCCGCTCCCGCCGAGGTCGTCCCATGGCTCTGCTCGTGCCATTGTCGGCCGGATCACGGTCGGGCGCGCCCCGCACCGCCGCCGAACGGGCGGTCCCGCGGCGGCGGGACCGCCGGCCGGCGGCCGCGGGAGCCCGTGACTCAGCGGAAGCCGGCGACGGTGTGCGGGGCGTAGGGCTCCTCCAGGAACGCCATCTCCTCGTCGTCGAGGCCCACCTCCAGGGCGGCCACGGCGTCGTCGAGGTGCTGGGCCTTGGTGACGCCGACGATGGGGGCGGTGACCCCGGGCCTGGCCGCGAGCCAGGCCAGCGCGATCCGGGCGGGCGGCAGGCCGCGCCGTTCGGCGAGCTCGGCGACGCGTTCCACGATGACCCGGTCGCTGTCGTGGTAAAGGGTCCGGCCGAACTCGTCGGTCTCGGTCCGGGCGGTGGTGGCGTCCCAGGGTCGGGTGAGCCGCCCGCGGGCCAGCGGACTCCACGGGATGACCGCGACGCCCTGGTCCTGGCACAGCGGCAGCATCTCGCGCTCCTCCTCGCGGTAGAGGAGGTTGTAGTGGTTCTGCATGGACACGAACCGGGTCCAGCCGTGCCGGTCCGCGGTGAACAGCGCCTTGGCGAACTGCCAGGCGTGCATGGAGGACGCGCCGATGTACCGGGCCTTGCCGGCCTTCACCACGTCGTGCAGGGCCTCCAGGGTCTCCTCGATCGGCGTGTCGTAGTCCCAGCGGTGGATCTGGTACAGGTCGACGTGGTCGACGCCGAGGCGGCGCAGGCTGTGGTCGATCTCGCTGAGGATCGCCCGGCGGGACAGGCCGCCGCCGTTGGGACCGGGCCGCATCCGGCCGTGCACCTTGGTCGCGATCACGACGTCGTCGCGGGAGGCGAAGTCGTGCAGCGCCCGGCCCAGGATCTCCTCGCTGCTTCCGTCGGAGTACACGTTGGCGGTGTCGAAGAACGTGACCCCGGCGTCCAGCGAGCGCCGGATGAGCGCACGCGAGGACTCCTCGTCGAGGGTCCACTGGTGGTTGCCGCGGGAGGGTTCGCCGAAGCTCATGCAGCCGAGGCTGATCGCGGACACCTCCAGGCCGGTCGAGCCGAGTCGGGTGTAGCGCATGCGGGGCCTCCCTGGGCATGGACCCGCGGGCGGACGCTCCCCGGGCCGGGCGGAATGGAGCCGGCGGTACACGCCGCGACCGGTCGCCGGACGGCGTGAACCGATCATGAAGTCTAGGAGCCGGCCGTCGGCCGTAAGTCGCCAGGGTCCCGTGAGCGGCGGTCAGCCAGTGGCGTGCCCGGAGGTCACCAGGCGCCGCGCGCGTGGAGCGCCAGACGGACCGTGATGCGCTTGCCGACCGGCTCGCGCTGCACGTCGAACCCCTCGCACAGGGCGAAGACGATCTCCAGCCCGTGCTGGCCGATGCGGCCGGGCTCGGCGGCGCGTGCCATCGGCAGTACGGGCTCGCTGTCCCACAGGGTGATCTCCAGGACCGTGCCGCGGACCTCCAGGCTCAGCGCGCTGGGGCCGGGGGCGTACTTGCACGCGTTCGTCACCAGCTCGCTGACCACCAGCTGCGCTTCCGACACGGTGGCGGCCGGTACCCGGATGCCGGACTCGCGCACCTGGTCCAGGAACTCACGGGCCAGCAGCCGGGCGTCGGCGATCGACTCGGTGCCTCCGTCGTAGGCCGCGCCCGCCCGCAGCCCGGAGCGGGGCGAGCCCTCCCGGCCGCGGCCGGCCGTCACGTACGCCATGTCATCTCCTGCACCCCCGTCAAGGCCGCCCGTTCGACCGACAGGCGTGTACCCGCTGATCCCGGTGGTATGCCACGGGCGTCTCCCCACGTCCGGAGGCGTGGGTTCCGCCACCTGTTTGCCCGGCCGGGGTTGCGCTGCACAGGCGGTGCTGTGTGGACTGGGAGTCCTCTTGCCGACGAGTTCCCTGACGCAGAAGGCCAGGTCGCCGCATGGAGAAGTGGGCCGGACATCCGTTCCCGCTCGGAGCCGACTACGACGGCGCCGGTACCAATTTCGCGCTGTTCACCGAGGCGGCCGAGAACGTCGAGCTGTGCCTGCTCGACGACGACGGTGGCGAGGAGCGCATCGCGCTGGAGGAGGTCGACGGGGTCATCTGGCACGCGTACCTGCCCGGAGTCGGTCCCGGGCAGCGGTACGGCTACCGCGTGTCCGGGCCGTACGACCCGGACGGCGGGCACCGCTGCAACCCCGCGAAGCTGCTGCTCGACCCGTACGCGAAGGCGGTGGAGGGCCAGGCGGACGGCCACCGGGCGCTGCTGGGCTACCGTACGGACGACCCGGACCGGCCGGACTTCCAGGACAGCCGCGCGCACACCATGCTGTCGGTGGTCGCCGACCCCGCGTTCGACTGGGGCGGGGACCGCCCGATCAAGCGGCCGTACCACGAGTCGGTGATGTACGAGGCCCACGTGCGGGGTCTGACCCGCCGGCACCCGGACCTGCCGCCGGAACTGCGCGGCACCTACGCGGGCCTGGCCAACCCGGCGGTGGTCGACCACCTGACGCGGCTGGGCGTCACGGCGGTGGAGCTGATGCCGGTCCACCAGTTCGTGCAGGACGGCCATCTGCTGTCGCGCGGCCTGACGAACTACTGGGGCTACAACACCATCGGCTTCTTCGCGCCCCACAACGCCTACTCGGCCTCCGGCGGGCGCGGCGGGCAGGTGACCGAGTTCAAGTCGATGGTGAAGGCCCTGCACGCGGCCGGCATCGAGGTGATCCTCGACGTCGTCTACAACCACACCGCCGAGGGCAGCCACCTGGGCCCGACCCTGTCGTTCCGCGGCATCGACAACGCCTCGTACTACCGCCTGGTCGACGACGACAAGGCGCACTACTTCGACACCACCGGCACCGGCAACAGCCTGCTGATGCGGCACCCGAACGTGCTGCAGCTGATCATGGACAGCCTGCGGTACTGGGTCACCGAGATGCACGTCGACGGCTTCCGCTTCGACCTGGCGGCCACGCTGGCCCGGCAGTTCCACGAGGTCGACCGCCTCTCGGCGTTCTTCGACCTGGTCCAGCAGGACCCGGTGGTGAGCCGCGTCAAGCTGATCGCCGAGCCCTGGGACGTCGGCGACGGCGGCTACCAGGTCGGCAACTTCCCGCAGCTGTGGAGCGAGTGGAACGGCAAGTACCGGGACGGCGTGCGGGACTTCTGGCGCGGCCAGGAGGGCGCCCTGCCGGAGTTCGCGTCCCGGCTGACCGGGTCCTCCGACCTGTACGAGGTCGACCACCGCCGCCCGCGGGCCGGCATCAACTTCGTCACCGCCCACGACGGCTTCACGCTCCGCGACCTGGTGTCGTACAACGACAAGCACAACGACGCCAACGGCGAGGGCAACCGGGACGGCGAGAGCCACAACCGGTCCTGGAACTGCGGCGTCGAGGGCGAGACGGCCGACCCGGACGTGCTCGCGCTGCGGGCGCGGCAGCAGCGCAACTTCCTGGCGACGCTGCTGATCTCGCAGGGCGTGCCGATGCTCTGCCACGGCGACGAGCTCGGCCGCACGCAGCAGGGCAACAACAACGCGTACTGCCAGGACAGCGAGTTGACCTGGGTCGACTGGGACCTCGGGGCGGACCAGCGGCAACTGCTCGACTTCACCCGGCGGATGATCGCCCTGCGCCGGGCGCACCCGGTCCTGCGGATGCGCCGCTTCTTCCGCGGTCGCCCCTCGGGCGGTCTGGCGCCGGCCGACCTGACCTGGCTGCGCCCGGACGGCCGGGAGATGAGCGGCCAGGACTGGAGCCGCTCGGACGCGCACGCCATCGCGGTGCATCTGAACGGGGACGGGATCGGCGAACGCGACATGCAGGGGCGGCCGGTGCGCGACGACTCGTTCCTGGTGCTGCTCAACTCCCACTGGGAGCACGTGGTGTTCACGCTGCCTGGGCCCGAGTTCGGCGACTGCTGGAAGGTCGAGGCGGACACCGCCGACCTCTCGGCGGGCCCGGCCGGCCCGGCTGCGTATGGCCCCGGCGAGCGGGTCAAGGCCGAGGCCCGCTCGATGGTGCTGCTCGTCCGCGACGACGGCACGCGCGAGCCCGGGGGCGGCCGGCCGGACGTCGCCGGGCGCCCGGCGGCGGACCCCGGCCGGGACGGCGACACGGCGGGTTCCGGACTGCCGCGGGAGGGCGGCCGGCGCTGACCGGGCGCCGCCTCAGGCGCGGCCCGCGACGGGCTGCGGCTCGTGTCGCGGTGCCGCGACCTCCCGGGGCAGCAGCAGCGGCGTGGCGAGCAGCAGCAGACCGGCGATCGCGATGGCGGTCCTGGGACCCGTCACGCCCGCCAGCACGCCCCACAGCGCCGTCATCACGGCGATACTCGCGCTGGTCGACACCGACCAGGCGGACAGGGTGCGGGCGACCCGCCCGGCGGGCGCGTGCTCCAGCCGGTAGGTGGCGTACACCGGGTTGAACACGCCGCAGCAGGCGATCAGCCCGAACTCGACACCGATGACCAGGGCCAGCCCCGCGGCACCCGGGCCGACGAACGCCAGGCCGACGGACCAGCAGGCGCGCAGCACCCCGGAGACGTGCAGCACCCGGTACTGCCCGTATCGGGTGACCAGCCTGCCGGCCAGCCGCGCGCCGGCCAGCCCGCCGAGACACGGCAGCCCGAACGCGAGGCCGTACTGCCACGGCGCGAACCCGAGGCGGCCGAGCATCAGAACCGCCAGCAGCGGACCTGAGGCCATGATCAGGCCGTTGACGAGGACGGAGTTGAAGAACAGCGGGCGCAGCGCCGGCGAGGCGAGGATGCACCGCCAGCCTTCGAGCAGGTCGCCGGGGCGCGGACGGCCGGCTCCCGCGTCGGCCGGGCGTTCGGGGCGCGCCTCGCCGCCGCCGACGGCCCCGAGCCCCGCGGCCGACAGCACGAAGCTGACCGCGTTGGCGACGACCGTGGCGACCGGTCCGAGCAGGCCGATCGCGGCGCCGCCGAGTGGCGGGCCCAGCATGGTGGTGGTCCACGCGGTGGACTCCAGGCGCCCGTTGGCCGCGAGCAGCCGCTCGGGCGGCACCAGCGCCTTCAGGCAGGCGCCGCTGGCCGCCTTGAAGGTGATGTCGGCTGCGCCGACGACGACGGACACCGCCAGCAGTTGGGCGAAGGTGAGGCAGCCCAGCCCGTAGGCGGCGGGCACGGTCAGCAGCGCGGCGAAGCGCAGCAGGTCCATCGCCATCATCACCGGCCGCTTGCGGCGGAACTCCATCCACGGGCCGAGCGGTACGGCCAGCACCGCACCGACGGCGAGGCCCGCGGCGGCCAGCGCCGACACCTCGACGGGACCGGAGTGGAGGACCCGGACGGCGATCAGCGGGAAGGCGTCGAACGCCAGCCACGTGCCGAGGGCGCTGACCGCGTAGGCCGCCCACAGCCACCCGAACGCCCGCCCCAACCGCTGCCCGGCCGCCATGCCGCACCTCCTCGACGTCGTGCCCGGTGCGCCCGGACAACCGCGCGTTGACCGGGACGATCCAACCGAGGAGCGCGACCACGGGTCAAACAACTCGCGCCGCGCGCCGCACAACCGGACGTTGTGGGCCGCGGTCACGGCACGCCTCAGGACGCGTCGGTCCGCGGGAACACGCACTCGTCGAGGATGATGCCGAGGGCGACGGCGACCGGGATGGCGACCAGGCCGCCGACGATGCCCAGCAGCGATCCGCCGATGAGGACGGCGACGACGGTGACCACCGGGTGCACGTCGACCGCGAACTTCATGGCACGCGGCATGATCAGGTAGTCCTCGGCGAGCCGGAACGCGGTGTAGAAGCCGGTGGTGGCCAGGGCGACGGGCAGCGACACCGCGAGGGCGACCAGGCTCACCACCACTCCCCCGACGGTCGAGCCGACCACCGGGACCATGTCGACCAGGCCGACCAGGAACCCGAGGGCCGCCGGGTAGGGCACGCCCATCGCCGAGCACCAGGCGAACGTCGACAGTCCCGCCACCGCGGAGGTGAGGGTGTTGCCGAGCATGAACCGGCCGACGCGGCTGAGGATCTCCTCGCTCAGCGCCTCCGCGCGCGCACGGCGGGTGCCGGGCACGAACCGGTAGCAGAACCGCTTGATCGCGGGCAGCGCGGCCATCACGTACAAGGTCACCGTCACGACGACCACGAGCGAGGTCAGGGCGCTGACGACCATGCGGCCCGCTCCCAGCACCCCGCCGGCGACCTCGGACGCGCCGCCGCCGCTGCCGAGTTGGGTCTGCACACGCTCGATGACGTGGTACCGGTCCTCCAGCCGTCCCAGGAGGGACTGGTGGTCGTGCAGCTGCCGGCGCCAGCGGGGCACCGCGCCCGTCAGGGACGTGACGGCCCGGCTGACCGGCGGGATGACCAGCGCGACGAAGCCGCCCAGCAGCCCGGCGAGCCCCAGGGCCACGGTCAGCACGGCCCAGCCTCGGCGCATCCCGCGGCGCCCCAGCCACGCCACCACCGGCTCCAGGCTGACCGCGATGAAGGCGGCGAGCAGCAGCAGGGTCAGCAGTTCGCTCAGCCGCAGCACCAGGTGGACGAGCAGCCACGCCAGAGTGGCGCCGAGCGCGGCGCCGAAGCCGACCCCGAACCAGGCCCTGGCCTCCGAACGGGTCGGCAGCGTCCGGGGCACGCGGGACACCCGCTCCGGCACGGCGGACACGGCCGCGGCGGGGGGCGCGGCGGCCTCGAGGACCGCATCGGCCGGGGCGTCGGTCATGGCGGGGTCTCCTTGTCGGCGGGGTTCGGGGCTGGACGGGACAGGGGCGGGACGGCCGGGTCGGCGGTCGCCGGTCCGCGCCGGCCCCGCCCACCCTGCACACGCGCCCGACCGCTCCAACGCCGCGACCCGGCGGCCGGTCACCCGAAAACCCCCGGTCAGGTGCAGCCTCCGGAGGGACCCCGGCCGCCGCGCCGGGGCCGGGCCCTCCCTTCCACGGGCAAGCCCCGCGTCCTCGTTCGGCAAAGGATCGGGGTCTCCGGCACGGGCCGCGGGACGCCCGCGCAGCGTCGCCACCTGGGCAGAGCCGCACGGAAACGCGCCCCACCCCGGCCGGAAATGCGGAATTCACATGCCGTCAAGTTTTACCTGGTCCCATCGCGGCTAACCCGCTGGTCAAGGGGGATCCGGTCCATTTTCCCGTCAGCGCGGGACGTCCCGATGGGTGCGCGTCATGAGCGAACTGCGTGTGCTGTCGATCTACGAGGGTTTCTTTTCCGGCGGAGCCCGCATTCTGCACAGTGATGTGCTGCTGGGGCTGCACGGCGGGGCGCAGCGTCATTCGGTGCTGAGCATCGAAGGCGAGATGTACCGGGAGGCCACGCGGCAGCCCATGGAGGAGGACGCCTGCTACCGGTCGCTGACCGCCGGCGGCGTCCAGGTGGCGGCGCTGCGCCGCGAGACGGGCACCGCCGGCTCCCCGGACGCGGCGGACGCGCCGCCGGTCTTCACCGCGGACGAGCTGGCGGCGACCGCGCGGGCCACCGCGGCGGCCGACGTCGTCCTGTCGCTCAAGGAGCAGCCGCTGGCGCTGCTCAACCAGGCGGGCCTGCCGCTGCGCCCGGTCGTGGTGTGCCTGCACCGCTCGGACCCCGAGAACCAGGGCCCGGCGCTCGACGCGCTGCTCGCCGCGGTCGCCGCCGGCCGAGTGCAGGCCTGCGTGTGCTGCGCGGAGTCCACCCGGCTCGCGTACGCGGCCGCCGGCGTGCCCGCCGAGCTGCTGCACGTCATCCCGAACGGCGTGGACCTGCTGCGGTTCCGGCCGGACGCCTCCCGCCGCGCGAGCGTGCGGGCGGCCCTGGGCATCCCCGCGCGGGCACCGGTCGTGACGTTCGCGGCGCGCTGGGCCGCCATGAAGAACGTGCCGCTGTTCCTCGCCTCGGCCCGGGAGTTCCTGCGCCGCGACCCGGCCGGGTACGTGGTGATGTGCGGAGCCGGGATGACGGCGGACAACCCGGGGCTGCGTGAGGAGATCGCGTCGGCGCTCGGTGGCGAGCCGTGGCTGGCCGACCGCATGCGGATGCTCGGGGTGCGCGGCGACATGGAGGCGCTGTACGCGGCGAGCGACGTGGTGTCGCTGACGTCGTCGTCCGGCGAGGCGGCGCCGCTGTGCCTGATCGAGGGCATGATGTGCGGCGCGATCCCGGTGGCCACCGACGTCGGCGACTGCGCGCAACTGGTGGCGGGCCGGGGGCTGCTGACCCCGTTCGACCCGGAGGCCATCGCCGCGGCCTGGACCGAGGCGGTGGTGCGGGCGCCGCTGTTCGCACCGGCGCTCGAGGCCGCCCGCGAGCAGTTCAGCCGGACGCGGATGGTCGCGGCCTACGGCGCGCTCCTCGACCAGGTGCACGGCGGCGTGCCGCGCGCCGCGCTGCCCGAGCCGCTGTAGACCCCCGGGCCGCAGCGCAGGAGGCAGGGCACCCCGCACGCGGCGGTGCGGGGTGCCCTGCCGCGTGCCAAGCCACGCCGGCCGGGCGGGACTCCGCGGACACGCCCTAGCCGGGGCCCTGCCCCGGCCGGACGTCGCCGCCGTCCGCGTGGCGCCCTGTGCCTCGCACCGCGGCTTCGTCCCCGCCGCGACCGGCGCCGGGGTTCTCGGCCCGCTCGGCGGCCTCGGCCCGCTGCTTGAGCAGCCGCAAGCGCTCGTCCCACGTCTCGGCGAGGTGCGTCATCCAGGAGGCGGTGGCCAGCAGCGGTTCGGGGCGCACGCTGAAGAGCACCTCGCGTCCCGCCCGCCGCGCGGCGACGAGTCGGGCGCGCTCCAGCACCGCGAGGTGCTGCACCACGGCCTGCCGGGAGACGGTGACCTCCGCGGCCAGCGTCGTCGCGCTCGACGGGCGGCGGACGGCGAGCAGATCGAGCAGCAGACGGCGGGTGGGGTCGGCGAGCGCGGCGAAGACGCCGTCGATCTCCGGCGGGGCCGCGGGGGCACCCGCAGGGCTCATGCCGTCTCCGCCCGGGTCCGCAGCGAGCCCAGCTCCAGCTTCCAGCCCTCGGTGTTGGCGTTGAAGCCCTGCGTCCTGACCTCGTCGGAGGCCTCGACCGACGCGAACCCGCTCTCGGTCACCGTGACGCGCACTCCCGCGGGCAGCTCCTCGACGGCGAACTCGACGAGGGTGGTCCGCCCTGGGGCGAGCTCCTCACCGGGGAACTGGCTGGCCCAGCGGAACGCGGCGTAGGTGCGCGGGTCGAGCTTGACGACCTCCACGGGGAAGCGGCCGTACTTGGCGCTCTCCCGCACGGTCTGGTGGCCCGGCGTGCGGTCCGGCACCACCTCGTGGTCCGTGGGCACCCACCAGCCGGGCTCGGTCACCAGGTCCCAGACGCGTTCCAGGCCGGCGTCGATGGTGATGTCCTGAACGATGCGGTCTTCCATGACGGTCGCCTCCTCGGCGGTCCTGCTCTCGTCCCTGCGCGCGTGGACGTCCTCCATGCGCAAGTCCAGGCTTGCACGTCATCCGCGCATGTGCAAGCAGAGGCTTGCACATGGGGGGCGGGGCACCGCGAACGCCCGGCGCGTGACCGAGCTCGCGGGGTGCCGGTGAGTTCCGTGCCTGCCGGTCCACCACGGGCTCATGCCGCGGGCCGGGTCGGCGGTGCTGCCGGGCACCACGCACATGGCCGTCGTGCGGCGGTCCGACGTGCCGCTCCCCGGCGTCAGCCGTTTCCCGGCCGGTTGAGCTCGTACACCTCCCGGTACGAGGGGAACGTGCCGCCCGGGCCCACGACGCCGTCGGCAGCCAGCACCGCGTGCAGCACCGCCCGGGTGAGGACGTCGGCACCGGCGGCGAGGATCTCGTTGAGCGCGCCCGCGGCCAGGTGCGTGCCGAACGCCGGGTCGGCGGGAGCGGGCCCGTCCGCCGGGAGCAGCGGGCGGGTCCCGGTGGCCATCGCGAACACGGTGTCGCCGTCGGACATCAGGTGCACGGGCCGCACGGCGCGGGCCAGGCCGTCGTGGGCGGTGCCGGCGAGCTTCTGCGCCTGGGCCCTGGTCAGCGCGGCGTCGGTGGCGACCACCGCGAGTGTGGTGTTGAGCGGCCGGGCCGCCACGGCGGCGAGGCGTTCGCGGGCCCGCGCGAGCACGGCGGGCGGCCGGCCGGCGCCGCCGGTGCCGAACTCCCGGGCCCACGCGGGGCGGGCGCCCCACAGCGCGCCCGTCTCCGGATCGGCGACCGAGCCGGCGGCGTTCACCGCGGCCAGGGCGGCCACCACCGTGCCCGACGTCAGCACCCAACTGGCCGTACCCACACCACCCTTGAGGCCACCCGCGACCGCTCCGGTGCCCGCGCCGACACACCCCTGGGGGACGTCCGCACCCTCGGCGGTGCGTGCGGCGGCCGCCACGGCGGCCCGTCCCATCGCGGCGTCGGGCCGCGCGCCCCAACTCCCGCCCCGCCCGAGGTCGAAGAGCGCCGCGGCGGGAACGACGGGCACGACCCGTCCCGGCGGACCGACCCGGAACCCGCGGCCCTGCTCCTCCAGCCAGCCCATCACTCCGGAGGCGGCGTCCAGTCCGAAGGCGCTGCCACCGGTCAGCACGACGGCCTCGACCTCCTGGACGAGGTTGCGCGGGTCGAGGGCGTCGGTCTCCCGGGTGCCAGGGCCGCCGCCGCGCACGTCCACGGCGGTCACCGCGCCGCCCTCGGGAGCCAGCACGACGGTGACGCCGGTCAGCCACCCGTCGCCCGTGCGCTGGGCATGGCCGACCCGCAGGCCGGCGACGTCGGTCAGCGCGTTGCGGGCCCCCGGCCCGGGCGGGCCGTCGCCCTGGTGGGTGCCGGTGGCGCCGCTGCCGTCGCTGGTGCCGCTGCTGACCACGAGGGCCTCCGTCCTGGCGGGCGCACCTGGCCCGCCCCGCCGATCATCCCCCGTCACCCGCGGTGGTGACGCACCGCGCCGCGAATGCCGGCCGGCGCGCTGGGGGCGCGCGCCGGCCGGCCGGTCAGACCTCCAGGTCGGCCTCGATGCTGCGGAGCTGGTGGCGGGCCATCGCCAGGTTCGCCCGGTTCTTGTCGAGGGCGAGGTAGAGGAACAGGCCGGACTTGCCGCGGCCGCTGAGCAGCCGGATCAGGTGGTACTGGGTGCCCAGGGTGATGAGGATGTCCTCGATCTCGTCCTTGAGGCCGAGCATCTCCATGGTGCGGACCTTGGCGCGGACGACGTCGGTGTTGCCGGCCGCCGCGACGTTGAGGTCGAGGTCCTTGCCTCCGCCGATGGTGCCCAGGGCCATGCCGCTGGTGTAGTCGACGAGTGCGACGCCGATGACTCCTTCGATCGAGGTCATCGCGTCCTTCAGGGCGGTTTCGGTGTTGGCCATGGTGCGCTTGCTCCCTTGCTGGGCTGGTGCCGGAGTGCCCGGCGGGTCGGATCGGTCGGTCGGTTGCGCGGGGTGGGGGGCCCGCGCGTGCGCGGCGGTGCCGCGCGCCCTCGGCGAGCGGGGGGTGGTCATGGCGTCAGCTGTCCTCCAGTCGTACGGCGGCGCCGTCGAGAAGTTCGGCCACACGGGCGCCTGCGCGCCGTGCCTCCATGTGCAGGCGCCCGACGTTGACGCGGGGGCCGGCCAGGACGGTCAGGACGCAGCCGATTCCCGCGGCGTACGTGGCGACGTATCCGCTCTCGCCGTGGACGAGCAGTTCGCGGAACGCGCCGCGGCCGGTGGTGTCGGCGAGCCGCAGCCCGACGCCCAGCGCGGCGGCCGTCAGCGCGGCGATTCCTTCCGCGTCCTCCACCGGCGGGTCGGCGGCCAGGACCAGGCCGTCCACGCTCGCGGCGACGACCGCGGTCACGTCGGCGGTGCGGGCCCGCAGCCGGGCCAGTTCGTCGCGCACTTCACCTTCGTGCGCCATCAGTTTCCTCCTCTCGGCGCGTTGTCGGAGCCCCCGCCGCATCACGGCGCGGGGGGTGCCGCGGTGGCGGCGGCAGGGGGAGTCACAGGTGGGCCTCCAATGCGTCGCGGAGCCGGCGCAGCACGACCACGTCGACGTCTTCCGCGGTGTCCGGGAAGGGGAACGGGAGACGGCGGACGGCGGCGCCGCGCGGGGCGCCGGCCGCGACGGCACCGGGACCGGCGGCCTCGGCGTGGCCCGGGCCCGGTGGCGGCGACGTGCGCGTCTCCAGGTGCCCCGAGGCGGCCAGGCGGCGGATGTCGACCAGGGTGTGGAACGCGGGCCGGCCCAGCTTCGCGGCGATCAGCGCGGGCGTGTGGCGCCCGTCGGCGAGGTCGAGGACGTCCTGCTGGCGCCGGGGAACCGGGGGCAGCCGGGCGGCGTGTCGACGGCGGACGGGCGGAACCGCGTCCAGATGGGCGTGCGGCCACAGGTCGGTCAGATAGCGGCGGCGCCGCCGGGACTCCCGCTCCACGTCCGCCACGCCGACCGGCCGGACCCGCCCGAACCAGTGCACGGCTCCGTGCCGGAACCGGGACGGGCCGCCGTCCGGCGCCAGGACGAAGTACGCGGCGTCGTACAGGGCGCTCAGGTGGCGGATCTCCAGCTCGGCGCCGGACAGGCGTCCGTGGTCGAGCAGATAGCGGGCGATGCGGCAGTGCGGGCCCGCGGCGTCCATCGCCTCGCGCCACTGCTCGCTCGGCAGCCGCCCGTCCGCGGTGAGCAGCACGTCGATGCCGGGAGCGGCCGGCGACTCGGCGTGGACGACGGCGCCGTCGGCCAGGTATAGCGCCCCGGTGTCGCGTATCAGGGCTCCGGTGGCGCCGCGTTCGGCGAGCCGCACCAGCATCGAGGGCACGTGTGGGCTCATTCGAGGACCAGCCGTTCCGCCAGGTCGCGCATGCGCATCAGTGACAGGGCGAGGTTCGCCTGGCCGCGGTCCAGCCACAGGTGGAGGAACACCCCGCCCTCGTACGGGGCTTCGAGGAAGCGCAGCAGGTGGTAACCGGTGCGGGCGACGACGATGACGTCCTCGACGGGCAGCGCCTTGGCATCGGCGGGTTCCTGTTCGGCGGCGGGCCCCCCGGGGCCGGTGAACACCGGCATCTCCGCGGCGCCGCGGGCGAACTCGGCGGCCTCGGCGGCCATCACCTCGTGGTCACCGCCGGGCGCCTCCCCGACGACCCCGAGCGCCAGCCCGCTGACCCACTCGACCAGGGCGGCGCCCCGTGCGCCGGGCAGCCGCATGGCCTCGAGCAGGCACTCGTCGATGCCGGACACGCAACCCCCTTGCGGATAGGCCCGGTTGAGCCGCACCGCAGGGCCGCTCGGGTGATCGAGACGTTACACAACGTTCCTTCGGTCGAGGGGAGTTCTGGCAATTTCCCGTGGCACACGCCAGAGTTCGCTAGGGTCCCCCGCCGGGAGGAGCGGTTCCGCATGTCTTGCCCCAGACTGCTCCGCACCGTCCCGCATGGTGCCGAGCCGGGGAACCCGGTCCGGCACCGGCGGTCCGTCGCGTAGCGTTCCGCCCGCGCACCGCACCGGGATCGGCGCGTGACCGCGGGTGCGGGACGGGGGCGGGGGCGGAAGCGGGAGCGGGAGCGGGAGCGGGCAACGGAACGGCCGCTCGACACGGTCTCGAGTCCGCCTTGAGCCCACGTGCGGCGGACGTCTTCCGATCCCCCATGGCGGGCCCGCGCGGAGCCCTGTCACCCGGCCGCCCGGGGGCCACGCACGGGCGGGAACCGGACCGCGCTGCCCGTCTTGTCCGTGCCGCACTCCCCCGTTTTTCGTGCTTTTTCCTCTTCGCTCGCGGACTCGCGGAAAATCCATTCCTGTGGACCCAAAGCGCACCGGGCGCCGGAAATCGGCGACCCGGGGCCTATGGAATGACCATCGGACCGCCCTAGACTGACTGTGACCGGCCACGTACTGCCCGCTGTCCCACGATCCGGTGCGGCGCGGGCGGTCCTGGCTCCATCGTTCCTGGCTGGACCGGCTCCGGACACGTTCCGGACTCCTCTCCCGGGACCGCCGGGGAGATCCCCCGCGACGGTCCGGTGTTCCGGTGCGGCATCGGGAAATGTCGCACCAGCATCGCGGAACCCGCACACCGAATCACCAGACCGCACGGGGAGTCAGCGGACGATGGCAGTTGCATTCGGCATGTCGACGAGCACGGTCAACCACCGGTACGGGACGGCGAATCGCCTTTTCCCGGTACTGCTGCTCGCCCGGAACGGCGCCCTGGGCGAGCTGCCCCCGGGGGTGGTGGAGGACGTGCATGCCGGAATCGTTTACGGGCTGGGCGACTTCGGCCGCCAGGCGCAGCGCATCGCCGGCCTCCTCTCGCCGGACGGCGGAACCGCGGAACGCGCCCGGGAGATCCTGTCCGCGGACGCCGGGACGGCCGAGACGGTGGTCGCGGCGACGGTCCTGTCGAACCTGGCCTGGGAGGCGGGCGACCTCGACGAGGGCATGCGCTGGGGCCGCCACGCGGTGGCGCTGAACGGCGAGGGCGTCCCTGACCCCTGGCGCCCCTACCCGTGCCTGGCGCTCGCGGAGAAGCTGCTGGACATCGGCGAACTGGACGAGGCCGAGGTCCTGATCAAGGCCGCGGACGCGGCGGCCGCGCACCGCGAGGACCATCCGGCCGCGGTGGACGTGGAGATCGGCAAGGGCCGCCTGCTGTACGCGTCGAGCATGTTCCGCGCGGCGCGGCGGAAGATCTCCGGGACGGTCGGGCGGGCCGCGGGCGCCGGAGCGGACTGGACCACGCGGTACGGGCTGCTGCTGCTGGCGCTCACCGACCTGCGCCGCCCCGACCTGCGTGCGGCCTGCGACTCGATGTGGAAGTGCCGGGCCGAGTTCACCGGCGACCCGCTGGTGCGCCCGTCGTTCGCGTACCGGTGGTGCGAGTACCTGGTGTCGACCATCGGCCTCAACGCCGAGCGGGCGGTGGAGACGTTCACCGAGGAGTACGCCGACCTGCTGGACTGCCCCGCGCTGTTCGTCATGGACGCGGCCGCGGCACCCTGGCTGGTGCGGCTGGCCCAGACCGCGGGGGACGTGCTCCTGGCCACGAGCGTCGTCGCCGCCGTGGAGCGCCTGGCGGCCGGCAACCCGGGGTATCCGACGGTGCGGGCCACCGCGCTGCACGCACGGGCGCTGCTGGGACACGACACGGAGGCACTGCGCGAGGCCGCCTCGGCGCACCGTGACCTGTGGGCGGCCCGGCTGGCGGGCGAGCACCTGCGGTCGCTCGACCGGCGCCGCGAGCCGGCCAGGACCGTCGAGGCGGAGCTCGTCGCCGTGGCGACGCCGCACCGGCAGGCCCGTTCGGAGGTCCCGGAGCGCGCGGCGAGCCTGCTCACCACGACGGAGCTGCGCATCGCGCACCTGGTGTCGTCCGGCATGACCAACCAGCAGATCGCGCACTCGCTGCGGCGTTCGCCGCACACCGTGAACTACCACCTGCGGCGGATCTTCGAGAAGCTGGAGATCCGCTCCCGGGTGGAGCTTGCCACGTACTGCCTGCGGGAAGGCGCCTGAACCGGCCCCGCGCGCGAGTGGTCCTCCGGCCTCCGGGTGCTGCCCGGCGGCCGATGGAGCGTCCGGAGGCCACCGGCCGTCACGTACCGACGGCCGGTGGCCGGTCGGCGACTGCCGGGGGGCGGTTCAGCGGGTGCGGGTGGCGCTCTGTGCGCGCAGGCGGTGCGCGGCGACCTTGCCGGTGACCGTCACCGGCAGCTCCGCCAGCAGCCGGATGCCCGAGGGCCGCTTGTAGGCGGGCAGTCCGGCACGGAGCGCCGCGGCGACCGACCGCCGGACCGCGTCCGGTTCCGCGCCGGACGCCGGAACCACGTACACGACGGCGACCGTCAGGCCGTGCTCGTCGTCGCTGCCCACCACAGCGCAGTCCCCGACCCCGTCGGCGGCGCGCACGACCGACTCGATCTCCCCCGGCGCGACCTTGTGGCCGCCGAGCATCAGCAGGTCGTCGCTGCGGCACACGTAGTCGAAGCTGCCGTCCGGGTGCCGGAGCACGACGTCCCCGGTGTACAGGCCGCCGTCGGCGAACGCGGTCGTGCCGGGCTGCCCGGTGTAGCCGAGGGAGACGGTGGGGCCGGCGACGTGCAGGCGCCCCCGGGTCCCCGCGGAGACCTCGCGCCCCTCCTCGTCGCGCACCGTCGCGGTCGTCCCCGCCACCGCGTGACCGAGCGCTCCGACGGCCCCGCCTCCGGCGTGGCCCGCCAGTACCACGTGCAACGCCTCAGTGGCGCCGAGGCAGTTGACGAGGTCCGGTGCGAAGGAGGCGCGGATGCGCCCGGCCAGCTCGGGCGGGCAGTTCTCGCCCGCCGACAGGCACAGCCGCAGCGTGCCGAACGCGTCGTCCGAGCGGCGTTCCGACGGCTCCCGCGTGCCCTGGCCTTCCCGGTGGTCGCCGCGGTCCAGGTCCGGAGAGTCCCGGCGTTCGACGTGGTCCAGGAGCGCGGCGTACATCCGCGGCACCGAGCACAGCACCGTCGGACGGTGCCGTCGCACCGCGGCCGTCACGGAGTGGACGTCGACCGCGCCGCGGATGAGCACCACGGTCGCGCCCGCGGCCAGCGGGCACAGCACCGAGCTGCCGAAGCCGTAGCCGAAGCTCATCCGCGCGGTGGCCAGCACGCGGTCCTCGGGCCGCAGCGGAACCGTGCTGCCGAACCCGGCGAGCATGGCCGTGATCGCGTCGGCGGAGTGCCGCACGCCCTTGGGTGCGCCGGTGCTGCCGGAGGTGTACTGGACGAGGGCGTCGGTGCCGTCCGGCCAGCGGGCCGGACCCGGCACGTCGTCCACGAACTCCTCCCCCAGGGTCTCGTGCGGTCCGGCGTCCGCGCGCACCGCCGCGAGCACCGCCGCGGCGTCGACGGCCGGCGCGCCGCCGGCGAACCGCAGCAGCCGGCCGGCGCGCCTGGCCCGCACGTCGAGGTACACGAACCGCGGCGCGCAGTCCCGGACGACGTGGTCCATGTCGGCGTCGGGCAGCAACGGGCTGACCGGGACGGGCACGCTGCCGTGCCACCACGAGCCGAGGACCGCGACGACGGTGGCGACCGAGTCCTCGGCGACGATCAGCCCGCGGGACCCGGCGCGGACACCGGACGCGTCGAGTGCCCGCGCGTACCGCCGGGCGGCGGCGTGCAGCCGCGCGTAGGAGACCTCTCCGGCGTCCGGGTCCGCGTAGGCGGTGTGCCCGCCGCGGCCGGCGGCCAGCTGCGTACCCGTCAGCCGTCCGACCAGATCGGTGCCGCTCACCGCACGCCCTTGTCCGCGAGCACCGTCACCGCGCTGCGCAGGCTCGTCATGGCGGCGGCCTCGCCGTCGGTGAGGGTCACCGCGAACTCGTTCTCCACCCGGGTGACGATCGCGACCTTCTCCAGCGAGCTGACACCCAGGTCGTCGTAGAACGACGCGTCCACGTCGCCGTCCGTCACGTCCATTTCGAGGATGTCCGCGAGGATCGCCCGCAGGCGCTCCCGCGTGGCGGCTTCCGGGGTGGCGGGCACCAGGTCTCCTCGTGTCGGGGCGCCGGGCCGGCACCCGGCGCGCGGGCCGGCCGTCCTGCCGCCGGCCGCGTCCGCCGGTCCCGGTTCCGGTCGCAGCTGCTCGTCACATCCTCCGTTCGCACGCGGGGCCGGGTAACCCCCGCGGTCGGGTAGCCGGGCCGCCACCACCTGCTCTGTCCTGCCGCCTACCCGTTCGCGCGGGTTATCGCCCTCCGGCCGCCGACCTAGATTCAGCGTGAATCCACGTGCCAGGTAGCGAAGGTGACACATGCCGAATTCCCGCACGCTGCTGGACGGCCCCGCCCGCACCCGCCTCGGCGGGGCCGAGACGTTCGGCGGCGGCAACGTGTGGCGGACCGCCCTGGAGCACAGCGCGGCACCGGACGCGCCGCTGCTCACCACCGACACACCGCTGCCGGCTCCCGACGGGTCCGCGCGGACGGTGTTCAGCATCGCCGAACTCAACGTCTGCGCCGACGCGTTGTCCGCCTGGTACCTCGATCTGGGGGTGCGTCCGCGTGACCGGGTCGTGGTCTACGTCGACGACTCCTTCGAGGACCAGCTGCACCTGGCCGCGCTGGCGCAGCTCGGCGCGATCCCGGTGCTGCTCAACGGGCGGATGGACCCCGGGGTCGCGGCCCGGCTCATCGCGCGCGCCGACCCCGTCGGGCTCTACACCGACCGGTCCCGCCTGGCGCGGCTGCCGTCGCCCGGTGACCTGGCGCCGTCCCTGCGCTGGACGCGGTGCGGCACCGGCGGCGAACCGGCGGGGGCGACGGGGCTGCCCGACGCGGCCAGGTACCGGCACAGCGCGGACGACCCGATCGGCATCTGCCACACCTCGGGCACGACGGGCCTGCCGAAGCTCGTCGTCTGGTCGCACGGGCAGAGCGCCGCGGGACCGCGGTTCCGGCTTCGCACCCAGATCGAACGTGAGGACTCGGTGCTGCTGTCGGCGCTCCCGCAGTCCCACTCGGGCGCGATCGGCTTCACCTTCTACGCGCTGCTCGCCGGTCTCCCGCTGGTGGCCGTGGCCGGATCCGGTCCGGGGCGGCTGACCGAGGCGGCCCGCCGCCACCGCCCCACCATCGTCCTGGCGTTCAACGAGGCCTTCTCGGCGCTGGCGACCTCCGAGATCGACACGGAGGCGTTCGACTCGGTGGCGAGCTGGATCAACATCGGCGACTCCGCGCACCACGAGCACATCAGGCGCCTCACCGCTCTCGGACACCACGTGGTGCGCAAGAGGCGGCGTCCGGGCTCGGTGTTCGGCGACGGCCTCGGCTCCTCGGAGCTGGGCTGGGCCGCGTTGCACCGCGTGGTCATCGACGACATGCCGTCCAGGCCGGGTTACATCGGCACCACCACCGAGCTCGCGGACGTGCGGGTGTTCCGCGACGACGGCACCGAGGCCGAGGCGGGCGAGGTGGGCCGGCTGGGGGTGCGCAGCGACTCGGTGACGCCCGGCTACTGGGACGACAGCGACCGCTACTACCGCAGCATGCTGGGCGGTTACTGGCTGTCCGGGGATCTGGTGTACCGCGACGCCCACGGCCAGTTCTTCCACATGGACCGCGTCGTGGACGTCATCAGGCCGGCTGGGCAGGGGGTCGGCTACTCGCTGCTGATGGAGGAGATCCTGCTGGCGGGGCTGCCGGACGTCGCGGACTGCGCGGTGGTCGCGGGGCGGCGGGACGGTGCCGAGGTCGCGGTCGCGCTGGTGCGCCCGCACGCCGGACCTGGCACGCCCGATCCCCGGGATCTGCTGGCGCGCGCCAACCGCGCGCTCACCGCTGCCGGCCAGCCGGCGCTGGGGCTGCTCGACCTCACCGGCGCGGGCGAGGCGGTGCCGACCGGGCCGACCGGCAAGACGCTCAAGCGCCTGCTGCGAGACCGGTACGCCGACCTCTCCGCGTTCGCGGCGGCCGGCGGAACGCACGCGACGGTGGACGGGGAGGTACTGGCATGAACGGCCACGACCCGGTGACGGACGGGGAGTTCGCGGGCACCACGGCGGTGGTCAGCGGCGCGGGCAGCGGCATCGGGCGCCACGTCGCGCAGACGCTGGCCGCGTGCGGCAGCACGGTGGCGCTGCTGGACCGCGACGCGAAGGCCGTGCGTGCGGCCGCGGAGGAGTGTGCCGCAGCCGGATTCTCCGTGCTGCCGGTCGCGGTGGACGTCGCCGACTCGGGCGCCGTGGACCGTGCGGTCGCCGAGGTGGAGGACGCCTGCGGCCCCATCGACCACCTGGTCAGCGCGGCCGGGGTGCTGCGGCTTGGCGACGTCGCCACGACCACCGACGAGGACTGGCGGCACATCTTCTCGGTCAACGTCGACGGGGTGTTCCACCTGTCGCGGGCGGTGCTGCGGCGCATGATGCCGCGGCGCCGCGGCACGATCGTCACCGTCGCCTCCAACGCCGGGCGGGTGCCGCGCGCCCAGATGGCCGCGTACGGGGCGTCGAAGGCGGCGACCGCGCACTTCGCGAAGTCGCTGGCGCTGGAGGCGGCGGCGTTCGGCATCCGCTGCAACGTCGTCAGCCCGGGGTCGACGGACACGCCCATGCTGCGGTCGATGTGGACCGACGACTCGGGCCCCGTGCACACCGTCGACGGCGACCCCGCCGCGTACCGGCTCGGCATCCCGCTGCGCAAGCTGGCGCGGCCCGCGGACATCACGGACGCGGTGCTGTTCCTGCTGTCCGCGCGCTCCGGCCACATCACCATGCAGGACCTGTGCGTCGACGGCGGCGCCGTGCTCGGCGCATGACACCCGCCGCGCAGAGGCCGCTCGGACCCCCAGCCTGGGAGGGCACCATGCAGATACCGCCGATCGAGGCGTACCCGATGCCGACGCGTGAGGATCTTCCGGCCGGCACCGCGCGCTGGCGGCTCGACGCGCAGCGGTGCGTGCTGCTCGTCCACGACATGCAGCACTATTTCCTCGACATGTTCCCCGCCGGTCGCGAGCCGGTGACCACCCTGGTCGCCAACGCGGCGCGTCTGCGGGAGGGGTGCCGCGCGGCCGGGGTGCCGGTCGCGTACACCGCCCAGCCCGGCGGCATGACTGCGCGGGAGCGCGGGCTGCTCAGCGAGTTCTGGGGCCCGGGGATGAGCAGGGACCCGGCGGCACGGGCGATCGTGGAACCGCTGGCGCCCGCACCCGGCGACCAGGTCTTCACCAAGTGGCGCTACAGCGCCTTCCACCGCACCGGTCTGCTCGCCTTCCTGCGTGAGCAGGGGCGGGACCAGCTCGTCGTCTGCGGCGTCTACGCCCACATCGGCTGCCTGGTCACGGCCGTCGACGCCTACTCCCACGACATCGAGCCCTTTCTGGCCGCCGACGCGCTCGCCGACTTCTCCGCGGCCGACCACAAGATGGCACTGGAGTACGCGGCCGGGCGCTGCGCGGTCCCGACCACGACCGACGAGGTGCTCGGCGCGCTGGCACTGGCGGGGGCCGGACGGTGAGCGCCGGTCCGGCGGAGGCGGGCGGGGACGCGGGAAGCCGCTCGCCGGGCCGGGCCACGGGCACGCCTGCGTACGCGGGACTGCTGCAACCAGCCGAGCTGCCCTCCGAGTTCGTGCTGCTGCGCCGCCCTGGTGCGGACGGCGTGCTCCCCGCCGACGTCGACGGCCGCCCTGTCGTCGAACTGCTCGCCGGACCGGTGCGGGAGTTGGCCGGCCTGGACGACGTGCCGGCGCCCGACGACCACGACGGCTCGCCGGTCTTCCTGCTCGTCCCCTACCGCACGGCCGCCGAACGCGGGATGCGCTGCCGGGAGGACGACGCCGCGCTGCTGGCGATGCGGGTGCACGACCACCTCCGCGTCACGCTCCAGGACCCCGGACCGGTGGACCCCGCGACGTCGCGGGCCGTCGCCACCGGCGCGTTCGACGTCGACGACTCGGCGTACGAGGAGACGGTCCGGCGGGTGACGGCCGACGAGATCGGCGGCGGCGAGGGCGCGAACTTCGTCATCAGCCGCTCGTTCCTCGCCGACATACCGGACTTCTCGGTGGCCAAGGCGCTCGCGGTGTTCCACCACCTGCTGCGGCACGAGCGCGGTGCCTACTGGACGTTCCTGGTCCGCACCCGCGGCCGCACGCTCGTCGGCGCCACCCCCGAACGGCACGTCACGCTGGCCGGCGGCGTCGCGACGATGAACCCGATCAGCGGCACCTACCGGTACCCCGAGGGCGGGCCGACGGCCGACGGGCTCGTCGGGTTCCTCGGCGACGGCAAGGAGTCCGACGAGCTGTTCATGGTGCTCGACGAGGAACTGAAGATGATGGCCGCCGTCTGCGGCACCGGGGTGCGGGTCGACGGCCCCCGGCTGCGCATGATGGCGCACCTCGCGCACACCGAGTACGTCATCTCCGGCCCGACCGCGCTGCCGCCCGCGCGGATCCTGCGCGGCACGATGTTCGCGCCGACCGTCGTGGGCAGCCCGCTGGTGAACGCCTTCCGCGTGATCGCCCGCCACGAGCGCGGCGGGCGCGGCTACTACAGCGGTGTCGCCGCGCTGATCAGCAGGGACGCGCACGGCGGCGACCGGCTGGACTCCGCGATCCTCATCCGCACCGCGGAGATCCGTCCCGACGGGCGGCTGCGGGTCGGCGCCGGATCGACCGTCGTACGGCACTCGCGGCCGGCCGCCGAGGCGGACGAGACCCGGGCGAAGGTCCGCGGCCTGCTGGGCGCGATGGGCGTCGGCGGGCCGCCCGCCGCGCACCGGCCGAACGCCGGAGGGCAGCCGGGTACGGCCGCCGCCCCGCAGGACGATCCGCGGGTGCGGCAGGCGCTGCTGGCCAGGAACACCCGGCTCAACGGGTTCTGGCTCGGCCCGGCCCGTGCGGACGGGTCCGTGGACGGGCCCGTGGCCCCGCACGCAGGCGGCGTCGGGGAAGCGTCGCAGGACGAGGCCACCGTGCCGGGCAGCCCCCGGGTGCTGGTGCTCGACGCCGAGGACACCTTCACCTCGATGCTCGCGCACCACGTGCGCGCCCTGGGCTGCCCGGTCGGGATCCGTTCGGTGGCCGAGGAGTTCACGCTGGACGGCGTGGACTGCGTGCTGCTGGGCCCCGGCCCGGGCAGCCCACTGGCGCTCGACGACCCGCGGATCGCGCGGCTGCACGCCGTCGTCCGGACGCTGCTCGCCGGCAGCGTGCCGTTCCTCGCGGTGTGCCTGAGCCACCAGGTGCTCAGCTCGCAGCTGGGCCTGCCGATCCGGCGGCGCCGCGAGGCCCACCAGGGCGTGCAGCGGCGGATCAGCCTGTTCGGCGAACCGCAGCGCGTCGGCTCGTACAACTCCTACGTCGCGGAGTGCGACCGGGACGTGCTGACCAGCCCTGAGCTCGGGGTGTCGGTCGAGGTGAGCCGGGACGACCGCACGGGCGAGGTGCACGCCCTGCGCAGCAAGCGGTTCAGCTCGGTGCAGTTCCACCTGGAGTCGGTGCTGACGCAGAACGGGCGGGGGATCGCCGCCACGCTGCTCACCGACCTGTGCGGGCAGGACCGCTGACGCGCGCTGCGGTTCCCGCGCCGGGGTCCGGGCGGCCCCGCTCCCCCTGGCCCCCTCGGCCCCCGCGCCGCATCTCGCTCAACTCGTCCAGCGCTGCCGCGGGTTGGCCTGTCCCACTCCACGGCGGGAGCGCCGGCGGCCTGGCCCGGTCAGTCACCGACGGTCTCGTCGAGGGCGTGGTGCGCGGCGGCGGGGACCGGCACGGGATGGTGCCGGTCCGCTCGCGGAGGGCGCGTCAGCCCCGGCCGGCCCGCCGCGGCGGCCAGCAGCAGCGCGAGCCCCGCGACACCGAAGCCCTCGCGCGGGCCCGCCGCGCCCGCGACCCAGCCGACGAAGGGGCTGGTCGCCGGCTCGCAGCCGGGCAGCGCCATGGTCCAGGCGGCGTTGACCCGGCCGCGCATGCCGGGTTCGGCCGACAGCTGCACGAGGGTGTTCGCCAGCGAGATGAACCAGATGGAGAGGCAGCCCGTGACGGCCATGCCGGTGAAGGCCAGTGCGACGTCGGGCGCGTAGGCGGTGCCCAGCACGGCGAGACCCGTGGCGGCGGCGAGCAGGGCGACCGTGCGGCCCTGGGGCGTGGCGGGTCCCGCGGCGGCCAGCACCGCGCCGGGGATCGAGCCGAGTCCGAACGTGGCCATCATCAGGCCGAACCCCGCGCCGCCGAGGTGGAGGACGCCGGTGGCCAGCAGCGGGACCGGCACGTTGAGGTTGAACAGCATGCCCGAGGCGGCGGCCAGCATCAGGCAGGCGCGGATCGCCGGGTCACGCCAGGCGTAGCGGAGCCCGCCGGCCTTGGACTCGCCCGGTCCCGGCGCCGCCTGCTCGCGCGCGGTGGCGGGACGGTGCCGCAGCACGACCGCGAGGGGCGGCAGGAACGACAGCGCGTTGAGCACGCAGCACCACGCGACCCCGGCCGTGCCGAGGACGGCACCGCCCAGCGCGGGACCCAGCACGCGGGAGGCGTTCAGCACGACCTCGTTGAGCGCGACCGCGCTGGTCACCCGCTCGGTCCCGACGAGCTCGACGACGTAGACCTGGCGGGCCGTGGCGTCGGGCGAGCTGACCAGGCCGGTGACCGCGGCGGTCGCGTAGAGCATCCAGATCCTCGCGGTGCCGGTCGCCGCGAGCAGCGCGACGAGCAGGGAGAGCGCGGCGAGCAGGATCTGCGTCCACACCAGCACGCGCCGGGGGCCCACCCGGTCGACCAGGCGCCCGGCGAACGGGCCCACGAGGAACAGCGGCAGGAACGTGCACGACGTCATGAGCCCGAGGGCGACGCCGCTGCCGGTCAGTCTCAGGACGAGCCAGGACAGCGCGACGCCCTGGGTCATCGATCCGGACGAGGACAGGATCTGGCTGAGGAACCACTGCCGGAACACGGGCTCCCGCAGGGAGGCGAGCGCGGGGCGCAGGCCCGGCGTGGACCGCGGCTTCCTGCTCATGGCCGTCGGCACCGCCTTCAGGAGACGAGGCGCAGGAACGCCGGGGCGGAGGCGACGGATGCGGCGGGGTCGCCGGCGACGCGCAGGACCGTCTGCTGGATGCCCGCGACGACGGCGGCGGCCGTCCCGGGGTCGACGGGCGGGTCGACGTACTGCAGGCCGCCGGTCAACGCGCCTTTGCCGAGGGTGAAGTTGACGCTGAAGACCGGCCCGCCGTTCTCGCAGAACCAGTCGTCCCGCATCGGCGCGTCGAGCGGCTCGATGGCGGCCTCACCGAACGGGCCGGTCAGGAACCGCGAGAAGCGGCTGATGATGGACACCTCCCACAACCGCCGCTCGCCGAACCGGAATCCGCCCGGCAGGCCGGCCCTGCGGCACACCTCCTCGACGGGGAGGCGCGCGAGGTGGCGCAGCGCGGCGCGGAGGCTGCCGAGTTGGGCGGTGAACGCGGCGCCCGCGGTGGGGCTGCCGTCCATCTGCACCACGTCCATGACCTGGGTGCGCAGCAGTCCGGCGACCTCGAGGGACCGCGGGCCGCGCCGTCCGCCGTGCAGGACGCCGACGCTCGCGGGCCGGTCGTCGTCCCGCCGGAAGTACAGCTCGGTGGCGACCGCGAGCGCCTCGAACCGGGTGCACGCGAAGGTCCGGCACAGCGTGCCCACGGCGGCGGTCACGTCCGGGGACAGCTCGAACGGGAGGACTCTGATCCACGCCTTGGGGATGCTCTCCCGGTCCTTGGCGAGCGCGTCGGGCAGGACGGACGCGGAGCGGTCGATGAGGCGCATCCAGTCGTCGTAGGCCAGCGCGTGTCCCTCCTCCGTCATGGCGGCCGAGTAGTCGCTGAACTGGACCGGTGCCGTCACGAAGGGGCGGCCGCTGTAGTGGGCCCTGATCTGGTCCAGCAGGAAGTGCGCGGAGATCCCGTCCATGCTGCAGCCGTTGTAGGCGCACAGCAGGTAGGACCGGCCGGTCCCCGACGTCGCCAGGATCGGCCGGACGGCCAGCTGCCGTGGTGCGGCCCACCAGTTCTCCAGACCGGTCTTGAGGTCCGTGACGGCCTCGGCGCTGCCGTCCCAGTCGGTGGTGACGAGCAACGGCTCGTCGATCTCGGGGAGTTCGCGGATCTCCTGCAGCACCTGGCCGTCGACCGTCACCGGGCAGGTGCGGAGGATCTCGTGGGCGCCGGCGACGGCGCGGATCGCCGCCTCCAGACGGCGGCGGTCGAGCACGGAGTCCAGGGCGACGGCCGCGAACATCCGCTTGATGGGGAGGTAGGTGTCGGGTGCGGCGAGGAAGTCGTGGTACACCGCCTGCGTCGCGGGCGCGGGGATCGTCTTCATGGGCTCTGCCTCCGTGCGTCCTGAGGGCGGTGCGTGAGGGCCGCGGGCGGGATGTGCCGTGCCGGTCGCCGGCGCTGGGGTGGGTGCGGGGTGCGGGGTGCGGGGTGCGGGCCGGCCTACCCCGGGTTCCGGCCGGGCGGGGTGGTCACAGGAGCCCGTGGACGGCGTCGGCGGCGGCCGCCGCCCCGCCGTAGCGGGCGGCCTCCGCGCGGGCGGTCTCCGCGGCGGCGGTCAACCCGGTGTCGTCCACGAGGCGTTCGAAGAGGGCGCTGAGCCTGCTGGGCAGCAGGTCGCCCAGCTCCCCCGTGATGCCCAGTCCCATGGCACCGAGCCGGTCGGCGTTGCGCCGCCGCTCGTAGTGCCGCCCGGGCACGGCGAGCGCGGGCGCGCCGTAGTGGACCGAGGCGAGCGCGGTGCTCAGCCCGCCGTGGAAGACCAGGGCCGCGCTCTCCGGCAGCACGTCGTCCATGGGCAGGTAGCGGAACACCTCGCAGCGGTCCGACAGGCGCCGGGCCGGGGTGTCCGAGCGCAGCACGCACCAGACCGTGACAGCCGCGCGGCGCGCCGCCTCGTCGAGCGCGTCGGCGATCCGCGGCACGCCCCACGGCGACGAGCTCGCGTAGACCACGACGAGGCGCTCGGGCACCGGCGGCCGTGCCTCGCCCCCCGCCGGGCGCCAGGTGTCGCGCAGGTAGCCGGTGTAGGCGACGGCGGGCGCGTCCGCCAGCTCGGGTTCGAACGCGGGGAAGGACAGCGCCAGTTGGCGGTCGGACCGCCAGAACATCAGCTCCGCCATGGAGTCCGGCACCAGGTCGCACCACTTCGCGGCGACCGCGCGGGCCAGGTCGTCGTACGGGTGGTCGCCCGAGGCGTGCAGGCGTGGGTCCGCACCCGCCCAGGCGCAGGCCACCAGCGGGACGCCGTGCCGCGCGGCGGACAGCGGCGCGGTCGGGCGCATGTCCGCGACGACGACGTCCGGCGCCACTTCGGCGATCATGTCGTCCTCGTCCCGCAACAGCCTTTCCCAGGAGGCCGGTTCACTGAAGCCGAGCACCTCGCAGATGTCGTGGAAGGTGTCGATCGGCCCGCGCGCCAGGCTCGCGGGCGCGATGCCGCGGAAGGGGGCCACCTCCAGGCCGCGTTCCCGCAGCAGCGCGTCGGTGGGCTCGCACGCGTGGAACACCACCCGGTCACCGCGCCTGCGGCACTCCTCGGCGATGGCCGCGAGGCGCACGGTGGAGCCCCAACTGCCCGACGCGGAGGGCGAGGGGAGGAACAGGACGGTGGCACCCACCGTCAGCCGCCCGACTTCCCGGCCATCCGGGATTCCACGAGTTCGGTCATCTCGCCGACGGAGCCGATGGACGCCAGGTGGGTCTCGCCGATGCTGACGCCGAACCGCTTCTCGACCTGGACGGCGATCTGCAGGGAGGCCAGCGAGTCCACCTCCAGGTCGTCGATGAACCGGCTCTCGGCGGTGATCTCCTCCACGGGAAGTTCGAGAACGTCCGCGATCAGGCTGTGCAGTTCGGCGGTGTGGGCGGTGCTCGGCTGCTCATCGCTCGGCATGGCGGGAACCCTTTCGGTGTCGGACGGAGACCTCCGGGTCGGTGTTCTCCGCGTCGGTGAAGGCCGTGGTGGGGACCGCACGAGTGACGTGCGGTGTGCTGTGCGGGACTTCGGTGCTCGCGAGCGGTGCGGGCGTGGCGTCGGCGCCGGTGAGCAGCACGGCGGCGACCGGCTCCCCCGCGCCGCCCGCGGTGGCCAGCACCGGGCCGGTGCCGCCGCCGCTCAGGTGGGCCGCCGCGGCGGCGCACTGCAGCACGCCGAGGGCCCCCGAGCAGCGGCCGAGCCGCCGTTCGAGGCCGAGCACACCGCCGGACGTCCGGACCATGCTCAACGCGCCGTCCGGCCGATCGACTTCGGTGAGCCACAGGCCGAGGTCGTGGCGGCCACCGGCTCCGGGCAGACCCGTCGCGGCGATCGCACCGGCCGCGTCGGGGCCGCGGCCGTAGCCGGTGAGGAAAGCGGCGGGGGCGGGGCCGCCGCGCTCGTCCGCCGCCTCGGCCGTTTCCAGCACCACGGCCACGGCGCCGTCGACGCTGTCGGCCCCCAGGAGCCTGCGGACCGCGTCGTTGGTGGGCTCCACGCCGATCACGGTGACGGCGCGGGCCCGGCGCGTCGCGAGGAGGCTGCTCGCCCAGAACAGCGCGTCGAGGCCCCCGCTGGTGCCGTTGCAGACGGTCAGGCTGGGGCCGCGCAGGCCGAACCGGATGGCGACCCAGGCGGCGATGACGCTGCACGCGGTCTCCGGGAGCCTGAGCGGATTGAGGCCCGTGACGGTCTCCGCGGCGATGGTGTCGGCGAGTTCCACGACGCTGCCCAGGTTCCCGAAGTTGGAGCTGACGACCACCGCCGTTCCCTCGGGGTCGGCCACGCGGCCCGAGGCGTCCAGGAGCCCGGCGGCGGCGAGCGCGGCGCCCGCGGCCCGGATGGCCAGCCGCGATCCGCGGTCCTTGTTGCGCATGTCCCGGCCGGTGAGGGCCGTCGCCGTGTCGAACGCCGGTCCGCCGTCTCCGCGTCCGACCAGGTCCGCGGGTCCCGCGAGTCCGTGCACCGCGGTGCCGGTCCCGGTGACGGCGGGGTGCGCCGTCCCGGGTATCACGCCGCCTCCACGACGGCCACCGCGTTGATCCCGCCGAAGCCGAACGCGTTGACCTGCGCGGTGGTGATGTCGGCGGTGGCGGCGCGGTGCCGCACGAGGTGCAGGCCGTCCGCGGCGGGGACCGGCCGGTCGAGGCCGTGGACCGGCGGGACCCTCCCGTGGCGCATGGCCAGGACGGCGACGACCAGGCTCAGCAGGCCGGAGCCGCCGAGCGTGTGGCCGGTCATGGACTTCACGGCCGTCATCAGGGGCCGGTTCGCGCCCCCGGCGAACAGCGCGCCGAGCACCTCCGCCTCGGTCTGGTCGTTGAGCTGGGTGCCGGTGCCGTGCAGCATGACGAGGTCGATGTCGTCGGCGCCGACCCCGGCGCGCCGGTGGGCGTCCGCGATGACGCGGGCGATGCCGGCCGGGTCGGGCGCGGTGGCGTGGAAGGCGTCGCAGTTGACGCCGACACCCCGCAGGCGGGCGTGGACGCGGCCCGAGCCGGTGCCGGTGCGGCGGAGCACGACGGCGACGGCGCCCTCCCCCATCACCATTCCCTTGCGGCCGACGTCGAAGGGGCGTGCCGCGGTGGGCGTCTCGTTCTGCACCCGGTCCAGCATTCCGTAGGTGCTTTCCGAGAGGGAATCGGTACCGGCGGCCACCACGGTGTCCGCGAGGCCGAGTTCGATGAGGTCACCGGCGAGTGCGAGGGAGTAGAGCGCGGCGCAGCAGGCATTGGCGAAGGTGAAACTCGAGGCGCCCGGAATCCGGCTGCGCAGGGCCGCGTCGAAATGCAGGTCGCGCGGTGCGAAAGGCGTTCCGTCACGCCACCAGAGTTCGGCACTGCGCTGTTCGCGCAGAGTGGTGCCGACCAGCACGGGCACCTCGGCGGACCCCGGGTCGACGTCCGCGTCGCGCAGCGCCTGGGCCACCGCGTCACCCAGCCACCTGGACGCGCGTCCGGGCTCGTCGCGTCCCGGCTCAGGCCGGTCGTCGATCTCGTAGGCGTACCGCATGCGATACGCGGAGGGGTCGAAGACCCGCAGCGGGGCCCGCCCGTCCCGCCCCGCGCACAGGGCCTCGAATATCCGGCCGGGATCCGCGCCCACACTCGCGACGGCACCCATACCGGCGATATCCCACGTCATGGCGGCGACTGTAGTGGAGGCGGCCGGGGATCATTACCACTCGAATGACCGGCGCCCGGGAGCGGAATCGGCGGCATACGTCTTCCGCCCCTACCTCAACGGGTGGGCGTGCCACCCGTTCAGGTAGGTGGTCATCGCGTACTCCCTCACGTGAGAATTCTTCCGGATTCCGCGGCGGCCGTTTCGCGGCCGTCCCCGGAGCGGCGGCGGCACCGCCGGGGACGGCGTGCCCGAGCGGGGAGGCGAGCGGTGGACCACGGATGGACGGCGGGCGCGGTGGAGGCGCTGCTGTTCGACCTCGACGGGGTCCTGGTGGACTCGCGCGCGGCGATCGACGGCAGCATGCGCGCCTGGGCCGCGCTGCACGGGCTCGACGGGGACGCCGTCCTCGCGCTCGCGCACGGCAGGCGTGACGCCGAGTTGGTCCGCGAGGTGGCGCCCGCGCTGGACGTCGCGGCCGAGGTCGCCCGGATCACCGCGCTCGAACTCGGGTTCATGGACGGGGTCACGGCGATGCCCGGCGCCGCCGCCCTGCTGGCCGCGCTGCCACCTGACCGCTGGGCGGTGGTCACGTCGTCCACTCCCCCGATCGCCCGGGGGCGGCTGGCCGCCGCGGGCCTGCCCGAACCGGCGCTGCTGATCACCGCCGACGACGTCGACCGGGGCAAGCCCGCGCCCGACGGCTACCTGCTGGCCGCGGAGAAGCTCGGCGCCGCACCGGAGCGGTGCCTGGTCTTCGAGGACGCGCCGATCGGCCTCGACGCGGCCCGCTCGGCCGGTATGCGCTGCGTCGGCATCGGCCTGGCAGGCCCCGGCGTCCTCGCCTCCGCCGCCGACCTGGCGGCCGTCCGGGTCACGCCGCCGCTCACGGTCCACGGACCCGGGTGCGTGGCCGTGGATGCCGACGGGCGCGGCCACGCCGACGGGCCAGGCCGCAGCCTCGGCTGAGCGGTTCCCGAGCCGGCCTGACCACGGGTCACGCCGTCAGGCTCCCGAGATCACGGCCCGCGGCGAGCGTGACGACGGCGGCCAGGGCGAGCGCCGACCCCTCGGCGGCGGCGGCCGGGTGGCCGCCGGACGCGGCGAGCGCCGCGAGCGTCTGCACGGCGGCCGCGGCCAGCCCCGCTCCGACGGAGAGCACGGCGGCGGACAGGCGGCGCGTGCCGGGCGGGGTGGTGAGCGCGGCGGCGCGGGCGACGCACGCGCACAGCCGGACCGCGACGAAGCCGAGGGTGAGCCAGTAGTACGCGACGAGGGCGGCCTCGGCGGGCCCGGTGGCCTGCCGGACCGCGCCGCTCCACGCGAGGGCGAGCAGAGCCGCGACCGCGACGGCCGGGGCGGCGAGGGTGCGGGCCGCGGCGGCCACCAGACGGGCGAACAGCGTGCGGTCGAGCGGCGGCAGGGGTACCGCGAGCAGCACGCCGAGTAGCAGCGGGACGAGCCACAGGCTCGTGGCGGGGTGCCGGACGTCGGCGGTCAGCGTGGTGGTGGGGATGAGGGAGCGCAGCAGCAGCACGGTCGCAGCGGTGACCGCCGAGAGGGCGACCACCACGACCCGCCGGGTCTGGCCGGCCCGCGCCTCGGGCCAGTGGGTGGGGTGCAGCCACAGCCGGGCGGCACCGGCGACGGTGTCGGGCCAGCACCGGATGCCGGACGCGGCGACCTCGCGGCTGATCTCGCCGCCCCAGCGCTCCCGCACCGGCGGCGGGTAGAGGCCGGTCAGGAACGACGCGGCGCTCATGCCGGCCCCGGTCCGAGCGCGCGCAGCCCGGCCGCCGAGATGCGCGCCATCTGCTGGAGTTCCGCGCGGAGTTGGTCGCGTCCGGTGGTGGTGATCCGCATGGTGCGGTGCCGCTCCGCCGCCTCGCCGCCCGCGTCGGCGGCCTCGATCAGTTCGCGGGCCTCCAGCCGGGCGAGCGCGCCGTAGAGGCTGCCCGGGCCGAGTCTGCGGCCGGTGAGGTCCTCGATCGCCGTGTTGATGGCATAGCCGTGCAGCGGCCCGTCCGCGAGGACGGTGAGCACGAGCATCTGCGCGTCGTTGCTGTGCATCCCTGGCCTCCTTGCCTCCCGAGTCGATAGTACGCCACACGATGCTCCTTGACGCGTACTACGTGGCGCGTACTATGCGTCTCATGCGAGCCAACATGGGAAACGGGAACGGCCGCGAGCCCCGCGGCGGACAGGCGGCACTGGCGGCGGTGGGCGCGGGCCTGGGGACGGCGGTGCTGTTCGAGCCGCTGTCGCTGCTGGCGACCCAGGACAAGTCGGTGCGGGCGGCGAGCCCCTGGCAGGACGACCCCTACGACGCCGTGGTGGGCCTGGCCGAGTTCGCGGTGCCGGTGCTCGCCCTGGTGATCGCGCTGCGGCTGACGGTGTGGTGGGCTCCGGGCGGCCCCGACCGGGCCCAGCAGACGGTGCGGGCGGCGGGGGCTGCGACGGCGTTCGCGGCACTCGCCGCCGGGTTCGAGTGGGCCGCGCTGCTCGGCGGGCGGCACCGCGCGGACCGCGACGGCTGGACGTGGCTGCTGACCGGCGGGCTGGCCGCGGTGTCGCTCCTCGTCCTCGGCACGGCGCGGCTGCTGGTGCGGGGCCGCAGCCCCCTCGGCTCGTCCGCGGGGTGGCGGCACGACTGGCTCGGCGACGCGCTCCTCGTCACCGGGCGTGTCCCGGTGCTGCGGCGCTGGGCCGCGCCCGGGGCGGCGGCGTGGGTGCGCGCCCATGCGTGGACGGTGTTTGTCACGCTGAGCGTGTGCGCGGCGGCGGCGCTGACGGCGGCTCAGGCCGTCGGCGAGCGCTGGACCGACCCGCTGCTCATCGCCTGGATGCTGGTCGCACTCACCGCGTCCCACCTGGCCTTCTGCGTCGTCAGCAACACGCTGGCCGGTTTCGTGACCCGGCCGCCGCGCTCCCGCGCGCGGCGGGTGGCCGAGGCCTCGGTGGTCACGGGGTGTGTCGCCCTCCAGGCCGCGATCACGTTCCGCGCGGGCCTGTTGCCGGCGGTCGGCAGCCGGTCGCTGAGCTCGGTTCCCGTCGTGGCCGCCGTCACGGTCGGCGCGGGACTGGCGGCCGCCACGGCCACGGCCGCCGCCCTCACGCTCGCCGGTCGCGCCCGGCCGCCCAGGGACACGGCGGTGCAAGGCGGGTGGAAACAGTCTTGACAAGCCCTGGCACGAACGCTTTCCGGCACGGCGTCACAACGGTTCCTGCCGGGCCTCTTGACCTGACACCCGCCGACGGACAACCCTGTGCCCGAAGTTAGGAAGCTTTACTAACTGCTGGGAGTCCCGCATGCGTCCTCGCGCCTTACGCTCACGGCTGCTCGCCTCCGCAGCCGTCTCCGCCCTCCTCGCCCTGCCGTTGACCGCACTGGCCGTGTCCCCCGCCCAGGCCGCGACGGCGAGCCACCCCTTCCCGACCCACACCGCCTACAAGGTCGGCGTCACCCCCTCGGCGTCCCAGTCCACCCGGGACGCCGCGGTCGAGAAGCAGTACGACTCGTGGAAGGCGACCTACCTCGTCCACGGCTGCGCGTCCAACGAGTACTACGTCTCCACCAAGGGTGACGGGGACGCCCCCAACAACGGCCCGGTCTCCGAGGGCCAGGGCTACGGCATGAACATCGTGCCGCTGATGGCCGGCTACGACGCCGCCGCGCAGACGGAGTTCAACGGCCTGTGGCAGCTGGTGAAGGACCACAAGGACGCCGACGGGCTGATGCAGTGGCAGCTCGACGGCAAGACCTGCGCCTACACCGACACCGGCACGCCCGACTCGGCCACCGACGGCGACCTCGACATCGGCTACGGCCTCATACTCGCCGACAAGCAGTGGGGCGGGTACACGACCGACGCCAAGGCGTGGCTGGCGAACATCTACGCCCACGACGTCGCCTCCGACGGCCACCTGAAGTGCGAGGACGACGGGCCGTCCACCGACACCCGCCCGTCCGACCACATGCTCGACCACCTGCGGGCGTTCGCCGCCTACGACACCGCGCACGACTGGAACAAGGTCGTCCAGCGCACCGAGGCCGTCGACAGCGCGTTCAGCGCGGCGTACTCGGCGAGCACCGGCCTGCTCTCGGACTTCGTCGTGGGCGCCAACACCAGCAGCCCCAAGCCCGCCCCGGCCGACTACCAGGAGAGCCAGCCCGACAACATCGTCGGCTACAACTCCATCCGGGTGCCCTGGCACATGGGCACCGACGCCCTGCTGAACGGGACCACCACCGCCGCCACGGCCTACGGTCTGGCGACCAAGGAGTCCGCCTGCCTCAAGGCCGAGGCGGGCGGCAACCCGCAGAACGTCTACCCGCACACCAAGCTCAACTGCACGCCGTACTCGACGAGTGACCAGGCCGAGGAGGCCGGGGACTCGGTGGGACCGGCGGCGATGGCGGCCGGCGACCAGGCGTGGACCGACGCGATCTGGAAGCAGCTGGGCACCAACCCGTTCGGTGACGGCTACTACGGCGAGAGCATCAAGACGCTCGTCGCCATCGTGATGGCCGGCGACTACTGGAACCCGGCGAGCGCGACGGCCCCCGCCAACGACTTCTCGGTGGCGGTGTCCCCCTCGGCCGGGTCGGTCGCGGCCGGCTCGTCCGCGACGGCCACCGTCAGCACCGCCGTCACCTCGGGCAGCGCGCAGAGCGTCGCCCTGTCCGCCAGTGGTCTGCCGTCGGGCGCGACCGCCTCGTTCAGCCCGGCGTCCGTCACCGCGGGCGGGACCTCGACGCTCACCGTCACCACCGGCACGGGCACACCCGCGGGCAGCTACCCGGTCACGGTGACCGGCACCGCCGCCTCCGGCAGCCACACCGCCACGTACACCCTCACCGTCACCTCCGGCGGGAGCGGCTGCACCGCGGGGCAGCTCCTCGGCGACCCGGGCTTCGAGAACGGCAGCAACCCCGCGCCCTGGACGCAGTCCTCCTCGCTGGGCTTCGCCCCGGTGACCGCGTCCAGCACCGACGAGGCCGCGCACGCGGGCGGCTGGCTGGCGTGGCTGAACGGCGACAGCGCGGCCGACACGGACACGGTGGCGCAGTCCGTCACCATCCCGGCCGGATGCACCGCGTCGTTCAGCTACTGGCTGCACGTCGACACCACCGAGAGCACCACGACCGCGACCCCGGACACGCTCAAGGTCCAGGTCCTCAGCAGCACCGGCAGCGTGCTGGCCACCCTGCACACCTACTCCAACCTCGACCACCTCACCGGCTACGCGCAGCACAGCCACGATCTGAGCGCCTACGCCGGCCAGACCGTCACCCTGAAGTTCACCGGCACCGAGACGGACGCCAACGGCGGGACGACCGACTTCGTCTTCGACGACACGGCCCTCAACGTCTCCTGACCCCGCCCGCACCACCGGGCACCGCGACGGGGGTGCCTCCCGGTTCCGGGAGGCACCCCCGTTCCGTCTCGGCGCCGCCGGGTGGGTGACGGCACGAACCGGCCACCGCTCCTCATCCCGGAGCGGCGGCCGGCCGCGCCCCGACGAGGCGTCAGCAGCGGGCCGAGGCCCGGCACCGGGGCGAGCCGGGGGGCGGGTCAGCGCGCGGGCACGGGCGCGGCGGGCGGTGCCGCGCCCAGGGCGCGGTGGAAGGCGTCCTCGTTGCCCGCACCGGCGACGGCGGTCAGCAGCACGATCTTGAACTCCGAGTCGCCGTCGGTCAGCACGTCGCAGTCCACCTCGACGGCGCCCGCGGCCGGGTGGTCGACGGTCTTGTGGTCCTCGCGGTGCGCGGCCACCGTGCCGCCCGCCCACAGCCGGGCGAACGCGTCGCTGCCCGCGGTGAGTTCGCGAACCAGCGCGGACAGGCGCGCGTCGCGCGGGAAGCGGCCGGTGGCCCGGCGAAGGTCGGAGACGATCGCCAGGTCCGACGCCTCGCCGTCGCGCACCAGGACCGGCCAGCGGGCGATCCGTACCGGGTCGGGTCCCACCGGGAAGCGTTCGCGGGCGAAGTTGCGCTGTTCCGCGGGCACGGCTTCCGGGTCGCCGAGCAACGCGGCCCAGCCGGGGTTCCACCAGATCATGTGCCAGTCCGCGGCGAACACGGCGACCGCGACGTCGCCCAGCCGGGACAGCACGCGGCGCACGCCGGCCGGCAGGTCGTCCGGGACCGGTCCGTCGTCCGGCGGCGCCAGGCCGGCCAGACGGTACAGGTGGTCGCGCTCGGCGGCCGACAGCCGCAGCGCCTGCCCGAGCGCGGCGACGACCTGCGCGGACGGGGCGGCCGAACGGCCCTGCTCCAGCCGCACCACGTAGTCCACCGACACGCCCGCGAGATCCGCCAGCTCCTCGCGGCGCAGCCCGGTGGCGCGGCGGCGGGCCGTCCCCGGCGTCCGGCCCACGTCCTGCGGGGACAGCCGCTCCCGCCATGCCCGGATCGTGGCGCCCAGCCGCGGGTCCTCTCGTCCTGCCATACCGTCCATCGTCCCCCACCCGCCGTGAACCCGGTAACGGCGCGGCGCCGGCGGCGGCGGCAGGCGCGGAACGCGGACGAGCCTGGTAATCGCGTTCCTGGGGTCGGGGCGTCCCTGGAACGGGGGCGGCGTCCGGCGCACGATCGAAGCATGACCACCACCTTCATCACCGGAGCCAACAAGGGGCTGGGCCACGAGACCGCCCGCCGCCTGATCGCCCTCGGGCACACCGTGATCCTCGGCGCCCGGGACCCGGAGCGGGGCGCCGCGGCAGCGGCCGCGCTCGGGGCACGCTTCGTGCGCATCGACGTCACGGACGACGCGTCCGTGGCCGCCGCGGCGGCCGACGTCGCCGCGCACGAGGGCGTGGTCGACGTCCTCGTGAACAACGCGGGCGTGCACGGCCCGACCGGCGACCCGGCCGCTCTCACCGGCGCGGACGCGCTCGGCGTCCTCGACGTCAACGTCATCGGCGTGGTCCGCACGACGTCCGCGTTCCTGCCGCTGTTGCGCGCGTCCGAGGACCCCGTGATCGTCAACGTGAGCAGCGGCATGGGCTCGATCGCCCTGACGCAGAACCCGGACCGTCCCGAGTCGTCCGTGGTCGCCCCGCTGTACACCGCGTCCAAGGCCGCCCTCACCATGCTCACCAGCCAGTACGCGAAGGCGCTGACCGATGTCCGGGTCAACGCCGCCGACCCGGGCTACACGGCCACCGACCTCAACGGGCACCGCGGGCCGCAGACCGTGACCGAGGGCACCGACGCGATCGTCCGGCTCGCGACGGAGGGGCCGGGTTCAGGATCGGGCCGCTTCGTCGACCGTGATGGCGACGTCGCGACCTCCTGAACCCGGCCCCTTCTGCTCCCCTGCCCGGGGGCTCGGGCCCCGCGGCGCCCTCGTGCCGCGGGGCACGCTCTGTCGCGCTCCTGTGGCGGAGCCCCTGACTGTCGCTCCCTGCCGCCGCCCGCGGTCAGGGAGCGACAGTCAGGGAGATCAGCTGCCTGGTGAGGTCCCGGTAGCGGGTCAGCGCCAGGCGCAGCGCCTCGGTGTCGCCGCCGTCGCCCAGGCCCTGGCGCATCTCCTCGCGGCGCTGCTCGAACAGGCCGGCGGCCGCGTCGAGCACCTCGTCCGCCTCGCGCACGGCGCGCTTCGGGTCGTCCACGAAGCCGTGCACGGCGCGGTCCATGCGCCGGCTGAGCCGGTCGATGTCGGCGGCGGCGCTGCTCGCGGTGCCGGAGGTCGCGATGCCGGACGTCGTCGTGCCGGAGAGCGTCCTGCTCGTACCGGACGAGGTCGTACCGGTCGTCCCCGTGCTGCCGGCGCCAGCAGCGCTGTCCTTGCCGCCGGTGCTGACGGTGCTGCCCGTCGCGGGCCTCGCGCCGGAGGCGGCGGGTCCGGAGCGGCCCCGGTCCGCGTCCACGTCCGTGTCCGGGCCGTCGGTCCGTCCGGGGCTTCCGCCCTCGTGGCCGGCGGCTTCCGGGACGCTCTCCCCGGCGCGTTCGGCGGGGCGCGCCGCCACGGGCCGGTCAGTCTCGGTGGACCGTGCGGACGCGGTGGACCGCTCGGACTCGGTGGCCGCGGCGGACTCGGTGGACCGCCGCGCGGCCCCCTCCGCCTCGTCGGCCTGCGCCTGCGCGGGCGCGTCGTCCCGGTCGGCCCGGTCTGCGTCGGCCGGCTCCACGCTCTCGGCAGCGCCGTCCTGTTCCTTCGTCATCGCGGGCGCGGGCGCGCCCGATCCGCGGGTCAGCTTCACCGTGCTCAACTCCTCGCGTCCGTGTCGGTCTTGCGGCTGCCGGTCGCCGTCAGGGCGGCGAGGCGGGTTCCGAGCGGCGAGCGACGGCGGGAGTCGCCGCCGTGCGGACCGGACTGCTCGTCGGGCACGTCACCGCTCTCGTCGTCGCGTGCCGCCGTCTCTTCCCCACCACGGTCGCCGGTCTCCGCGCGGGCGTCGGTCCCGTGAGGGGCCGGCGCGGGCGGAGGCGGCGGAACGGCCGCCGGGGTCGAGACCGCCGGGACCGCGACCGCGGCCCTGGACGCAGGCGCAGGCGCCGTGCCGAGCAGCGCGTCGACCATCTCGCGGGAGGCGACCATCGCCTGCCTCAGCTCTTCGGTGGCCTTCGGCCCGAGCGGTGTGGCCTGCCCGGCGAGTTCGTGCGCCCGCCGGTAGCCCTGCAACTGGTGCGGGTGGTGCACCGAGAGCGCGTCGTTGTGCTCGGGCGACTCGGACTCGGGAAAGCCCCGCTTCTCGGCGAGCCGGCCGATCAGCCGGTCCGCGCCGGTCACGGCCCCGGCCGGGCTGTCGACGAACTCCGCCTTGAGTTCGGACCAGTCCGCCTCGGCCTGTTCGACGTCCTGCGCCGCCAGCGGCCGCAGGTCCAGAGTGCCGTATCGCTTGACGCGTTGCGCCAGTTCGTGGCGTGTCGCCTTCGGGTCGCCGTCATGGTGCGCGAGCGCGCGCTCGTACTCCGGTCCGAACCGGTGCTTGAGCCCGACGCCACCGAGCCCCGTGCCGCCGCGCATCAGGGTGACGGCCGCGACGACGGCGGCCAGGACCACGACGGCGACAACCAGACCCACAATCGCTGCTGCGGACATTGCCTGCCTCCCCAACTTCCGCTCTTGGCCCTCGCCTTGCCTCCATCCGGCGCGGCAAACTCCTGGATTCCGGACCGCGTTCCGTCGCAGGTCCGGTGGAGTTCCGCCAGAATACGGCCACAGCGTGCGTCGCTTTCCAGCCGCCCGAAATGCTCGAACCCGCGTGAATTCCCGCCGCCGGCGCGGTGCCTTCTATTCAAACGGCTCTTTATGGCCTTCACGGTCGGAGCCTTCGTCACAGCCGGACCATTGACCCCTCGCTACACTCGCCCACCAGAAGGCGTTCCCGGTCCTGCACCCGTTCCGGCGTCACGAGCACCGGCGCCGTTCCTCAGATCCCCGCAGGCCAGGGCGCCTTTCTTGTTGCCGGCCACAAGGAGGGAACGGGACGATGCGACGTCTGACAACGAGCCGCGTACTGTTATCCGCGGTCGCGACGGCGACCGCACTGGTGGGCCTGGGAGTCGGTCCGTCGGGTGCGGCGGCCGCCTCGGCGGCCGGGCGTCCGGGCGAACTCACCGCCGACGCGCCGGTCACCGTCATCGCGAGCGGGCTGAGCGAGCCGAAGGACATGATCTGGGGCCCGGGCGGCCACCTGCTGGTGGCCGAGGCGGGCACGCCGCCGGCGCTGTGCCAGGGCAGCGGGTTCTCCACGGTCTGCTACGGCGAGACCGGGTCCATCACCGACCTCTCCTCCGGTACGCCGGTGCACGTCGTGGACCACCTGGCCTCGGTGTTCGACGAGGAGGAGGTCGTCGGCCCCGACGCGATGGCGTACACCGGCGGGCACCTGTACACACTCGAGACGGCCTCCCCCGAGCAGGTGCCGGACGGCCTGCCGGCGGACCTGACCGCCCGGCTCAAGCAGCGGTTCGGCGCCCTGCTCGACGTCACCGGCGGGCACGTCTCGGTGGTCGCCGACCCCGGCACGTACGACTGGGCGTGGACCGTCGAGCACAAGGACCTGGAGCCGAACGACTATCCGAGTGCCAACCCGTACGCGTTCAAGCCGCGGCCGGGCGGCGGCTTCTACGTCGTGGACGCGTCGGCGAACACGCTGGACTCCGTCGACGCGCACGGCAACGTCCGCGTCCTGTCGTTCATCCCGGACACCCCGGCCGGCACCGACGCCGTGCCGTCCTGCCTGGACGTCGGCCCGGACGGCTCGGTGTACGTCGGCGAGATCACGGGGTACGGCAACGACAACACCGCCGCCAAGGTGTACCGGTACGCACCGCACACCGGGCGGCTCTCGGTCTGGCAGAGCGGGTTCAGCGCCATCAGCGGCTGCGGCTTCGGCGCCAACGGCGACTTCTACGTGACGGAGCTGGACACCACGGGCTTCCTGCCGCCCGGGGACCCGATCGGCGCGGTCGTGCAGATCGGCCGGGACGGCACCCGGACCGTCCTGGGGCAGGGCAAGCTGTTCGCGCCCACCGGGTTCCTGGCCGGCCGCGACGGCTCGGTGTACGTGGCCAACAAGGCGATCATGTGGCCGGCCTGCACCGACGCACCGGCGTGCACCACGTCCTCGACGGTCTCGGCGACCGGCGGCGAGGTCGTGAGGATCGGCTGACGCCGGCGCCTCCCGCGCGGCCGCCGCCCGGTGACGGCGGCCCCGCGACGGGTGCTCGCGAGCCGGTCGTCGCTGGCCTGAACCGCCTCTGCACGGTGGCCGAGTTGCCTATAGTCGGCCGCATGACTGATTCCCACTCTGCTTCCACACAGACCACTTCAGCAACGGAACTGCCTCTGCGGGCGGGCGACTGGACGATGGACCCCGCGCACTCGGGCGTGCACTTCACGGTGCGCATCCTGGGCATCGCGAAGGTGCGCGGCCGTTTCTCCGAGCTGGAGGCCGCTTTACACGTGGGCGAGTCCCTGAACGACGTGCGCGTCTCGGCGACGATCGCGACGGCCTCCCTCGACACCGGTCACGCCGACCGCGACGCGCACGTGCGCTCGGCGGACCTGCTCGACGTCGAGAAGCGCCCCACGATGGCCTTCTCGTCGACCGGCATCACGGGCGCGGGCGAGGACTACTCCATGGACGGGGAGTTGACGATCGGTGACGTGACCCGGCCGGTGTCGCTCGCGGTCGAGTTCGGCGGGCTCGTCGACGGGCCCCTCGACGGCATCCCGCGAGCCGGTTTCGAGGCGACGGGCGAGATCCACCTCCCCGACTTCGGCTTCGACTTCAACCGGCTGTCCGTGGGCAACACCGTCAGGATCGAGCTGGACATGCAGTTCCTGGCGCCCCAGGACGGCCAGGCGGCCACCTGACCTGCCGCGTGCGCCGGGTGTCCCGCGGGCGGTTCGCCGCTCGCGGGGCGTCTCACTCCCACCAGGGTTCGGCGCCCTCCGCGAGGACGAACTCGTGGAAGTCCATGTTGGCCAGTTCGAGGTTGCAGGCCAGCGAGCCGGCCATGGACCAGGGCAGCACGGCGATCTGCCCGGGTGTGTCGTACAGGTCGACCGCGGTCAGCGGGTGGTCGGGATCGCTGAACGTCCGGGCGTCGGCGAGGGCGACGAGGACGGTCTCCTCCCCCGGCGGTACCAGGGCGGGCACCTGTCCGGGCCACAGTCCCTCGTAGGCCCGGTCGTCGACGACCCGTGCCTCCAGCGGGTAGTGGTCCACGTCGATCTCGTCCGGGTCCAGCCCGGCGCCCACCATGCCGTCCGCGTCCACGCCGCCGAGTTCGGACAGCAGCGCCTGCCAGCCCGCCTCGTCGTCGAAGGAGGTGCGGACCAGCAAGGACGTTGCGGTGGGCGGCAGTTGGGGGAAGGCCCGGTGCGGAAGGCCGGTGGGCGCGGCGACGGCCGGCCGGCCGCCGTCACCCTCGTACAGGCCGTACAGGTCCATGCGCCGCACCAGGTCGTCGAAGCCGAGCGCGCCTTCCTCCAGCTCCGTCAGCACCTCCGCCAGTCGCGGCGCCGTCACCCGCACCCCGCGCCCCGGCACCTGAGCGACGTCCACCAGCAGCGGCTCTCCCCCGCCGTACACCGCCGGTATGTCCACCAGGACCACGACCTTGGGCCCCGCCCCGCCGTGCTCCCCGGGCAACAGTGCGGGCACCCCGCCCGCGTACACCTCGTCCAGCGCGTCGTCGCCCACCAGCCGCAGCCGCACGGCGCCTTCCCCGAGCACGACCACATCCCCCTCCCGCCGCCCTCCGACACCCTCCAGCACGGCCCCCCACAGGCTCCCGCCCTCCTCGTAGCAGGTGCTGACCATCAGAACCTCGCCCGCCGCAGGACGGGGAAGCAGGGGACGGGACATCGTTCCTCCACAGGAGCTCGCACGGAGCTCAGGACACTACAGCGGGCCCTGCGACGGACCACGCCCGCCCTGTCAACACCGCCTCCCAGTCGCCGAGTTCGGCCAGAGAGACGGCTCTCCGGAAGGTGGTCCCGCCGTGCCACGCCGCGGGGCCCGGACCGGTGGTCCGGGCCCCGTGGCAGGGGTGGGTCAGGAGGCGGGGGGCGGCGGGGCGGTGCGGTGGAGGGCGAGGGTGGAGAGGTGGGGAGTGGCGCGGGCCTCGGTGATGGTGACGCGGAGGGCGTGCGGGCCCGTCTGGAGGGGGACGGTGAGGATGCGGGAGTAGCCGATCGTCGTGCCGGAGGCCAGCGGGGTCCACGTCGTGCCGTCGCCGGCCTCGACGGTGAACCCCTGGACGTGCTGGCCGCGGGTGATGTCCTCGCCGAGCAGGACCTGGTCGAACTCGACGCCGTCGGGGAGCTGGAGCACGAAGCTGCCCGTGGTCGCCCGGGCGGGCGGCTGCCAGGAGGAGTCGAGGCGCCCGTCGGTGAGGGTGCCGGCCAGCGCCGCGGGCCTGGCTCCTTCGAGCAGGTTCCGCCGGTAGGTGGCGGCGATCGCCGTGCCGAACCTGGTGAGTTCGGAGACGTCCGCGTCGTCGACCCGGCCGGAGGTGTTCGGCGGGACGTTGAGCAGCAGGACCGCGTTGCGGCCGACCGAGGTCCCGTAGAGGCTCACCAACTGCTCGGCCGTCTTGGGTTGTTCGTCGGCGTGCCAGAACCAGCCGGGCCGGATCGACACGTCCGCCTCGGCGGGGAACCACTGCAGGTACTTCACGCCGGGCGCGGTGATCGCGGCGTCCGAGCCGATGTCGGTGACCTGGGCGCCGCGCGGCAGCAGCCCTTCGCCGTGGGCGGTGGCGGGGTCGGCGGTCGCGGGGGTGACGCTCCACTCGGTGAGCCGCGCGGTGCCGCCCTCGTTGCCGACCCAGCGGGTGCCCTGCGGCCCGGCGAACGTCACGGTGTCCGGCGACAGTTCGTGGATGAGCCTGAACCATGTGGTGAAGTCGTACGCCTCACTGATGCCGCTGGACGTCCACGGGTTGGCGCCGTCCAGCCAGAGCTCGTCGATCGGGCCGTACTGGGTGAACAGCTCGTAGAGCTGGTTGAGGTAGTACGCGTTGTAGTCGTCGGCCGTGACCCGGAAGACCGGCAGCCGTCCGGCGGCCACCGCGCCGGCGCGGTCGTCGCCCTCCACGAGCGTCGGGATGGTGCGCGCGGTGACCGTGCTGCCGCTGCCGTAGCGGCCCATGCCGGAGGGCGTCCGGTCGCGGTCGTCGTACGTCGACTGCTCCTCGGTGCTCAGCGGCTTGCCCGCGTCGTGCTTGGCGACGATCTGTGCCACGAACGTCTCGTGCCAGGCGTGCGGGAGCTCGGCGCCGTCGGCCGGGGACAGGTAGACGCCCACCTTGAGCCCGGCCCTGCGGGCGGCCGCCAGGTACGTGCCGAGGATGTCGCCGTCGGGGTTGACGTTGCCCTCGCCGCGGATCTTCCAGAAGGCGGCGTAGTCGTCGCCGCGGGCGTCGGCGGCCCGTGCGCGGGCCGCGGCGGCGGTCGCGTCGGGCGCCCCGCGGTACCACCAGGGGCTGGCCACCACCGAGTGGTTGGTGTACCGCGTGGGGTACACCACGAACCCGTCGTGGTGCTTGGCGGTGAGCATCACCTGGCGCATGCCCGCCGCCGCGTACGCGCGCATCCACTGGTCGATGTCGACGGCGGTGGGCGCGAACGTCGCCTCGTCCTCGCAGCCCGAACCCCACTCGCGGTCGGTGAAGGTGTTCATCCCGAAGTGGGTGAAGCCGGTGACCTTCCGCTCCTGCCAGGCGACCTGGGGTGGCCGGGGCACGATCGCCGCGGCCTTGGCGATGATGCGCTCGGGGGTGTCGGCGGGGTCGACGGGCAGGATCGAGGCGGGCTTGATCCGCTCGGCGCCGCCGCTTCCCGCGGTGCCCGCGCCGGTGCCCGTCGCCGGCGTGCCGCCGTCCGCCGCCCGGGCCGCGGTGGCGGCCAGTCCGGAGGTCGCCAGGGCCGCTGCGGCCGCGGTACCGGTGGCGATCAGGTCCCTGCGGCTGATCATGCGGCACCCCCGGCGGTCTCGAAGTGCCACACGTCGTGTGCGGCGGCGTCCCGGGGCTGCTGGACGACGGCGCCGGAACCGGGCGCGTCCAGGGCCTGCTGGGTGATCGCGTCGACGATCCGGTAGCCGCCGGGCGCCGGCTCGAGCTGCCACTTCTGGCTCTCGGACGTGCCGCAGGTCTCGGCCGTGGCGGCCGCGCCGGCCTGCTCCACGACGTGCATGTTGTTCGTCTGGCCGCGGCTGACGTCGGCGCACAGGCCGCTGTCCGCGGCGACGAGGTGGTAGTAGCCGTCACTGGTCGGCTGGAGCTGCCAGTTGCCGCTGCCAGCCGGGGCGTTCGGGTCGATGCCGAGCGGGGAGCCGGCCGTCGCGGGGGCGGTCAGCGCGCCGGCGGTGCCGTGGATCCGGAAGGTGCCGGCGGGCAGGGGCTGCACCCACTGGGGACCCCATCCGGGGGCGTGGCCGAGGGAGGCCGCGAGGGTGGTGAAGGCGGTGTAGTCGGCGGCCGGCCTCGGGCTGCCCCACGTGCCCTGGGCGAAGGCCCGCAGCGAGGTGAACATCCGCTGCTGGACGGTGTTCTCGTTCTCCTTGCCGTAGTTGTCGGGCCAGACCATGTACTCGGCGCCGGTGACCCGGGAGTCCGGGTCGGTGACCGTGCCGTCGGCGAAGTCCAGCGGCGACCAGTTCGCGTTGTAGAGCCGCTGCGCGTCGGGCTGGTAGCCGCCGCGCACGTAGTACCAGGCGTCGGTGGCGTTCATCACCTGGTAGCCGGAGTCCAGCAGTTGCTGGGTGGTCTCCTTCTCCGGCAGCCAGTGCTCGATGACGATGTCCTTGTTGAGCGGGATCGTGTTCGCCCCGGTCAGGCCGTCGTTCCAGATCCGCAGCGTCCGGCCCTTGGAGCGCACGTACGCGTCGACGCGGTTGATGAAGTCGATGTACGCGTCCTGCGGGGTGGCGTTCGCGCCGTACTTCTGCCGCGCGTAGGCCAGCAGCTGCGGGTAGTTGGAGTACGCCGAGTTGATCATGTACTCGTCGGCGCCCATGTGGAAGTACGGGCCGGGGAAGACGCTGAGGTCGTTGTCGATCAGCTGCGTGTAGAACGCGAACGAGGCGGGGTTGGTGACGTCCAGCCGCGTGGGGTCGGGCGTGCCCGCGGCGTTCTTCAGCTGCAGGTCGGGGTACGGGGTGAGGTACGGGTCCACGTGGCCCGGGGAGTTGATCTCCGGGATCACCGTGATGTGGTACCGCGCGGCGAGCGCGACGAGCCGCCGGATCTCCGGCTTGGTGTAGTACGAGAAGGTGTTGACCGCCGGGTACTGGTCGTTCTTGACCTTCAGTTCCAGGTGCAGGGTGTTGAGCTTGAGGTACCCCATGTCCTTGATCAGGCGGGTGAACCAGGCGTCGGTGTTGTACGTGTAGCAGGCGCACACGCCGACCGCCCGCTCGCGCGACGACGGCACGTCCGTGGTGCTGCCCGCGGGCAGGTCCGTGCCGGAGGTGAGCATCTGCAGCACGCTCTGGGTGCCGTAGAACAGGCCGGCGGCCCCGGCACCGGTGATGACGGCCTCGTCGCCGATGCTCAACTGGTAGCCCTCGGAGCCGAGTTCGCTTCGGCCCGGGTCCGTGCGCAGCACGATGTCACCGGGCTTCGCGGGACCGCGGACCACCGGGACCACCCAGCCGCGGGCGTCGTGCAGGCTCCCCGCCAGGGTGCGGGCGGTGGCCTCGCCCGCGGCGTCGGTGTCGATCCGGGTGTCCGGCCCGAGGTGCAGGGCCCCGCTGCCCGGGGTCCAGTCCTGCAGGGCGGGGATCAGCGCGGGCGCCGCGTCGGCGGCGGTGCCGGTCGCGGGGGCGGGGGCCGCGGCGGCCGGTCCGGCCAGCGCGGTCGCGGCCATCCCCGCGGATGTCAGCAGTGCGGCCAGGGCGGTGGTGGCTCTGCCCCGGGCTCGTCCGGCGGTCCGGCGGCGCCTGGGCTCGGCAAGGGATGTCATGGGTGCGCACTCCAGGTTCGGAAGGTGGGTGGTGCTGCACGGTCACGGTCGGAGAAAAATTATTCTCCGCGGCTGGACTGTGCCCCCACTCGACCCGGTCCGTCAATGGTGTGCGCGCAACGTTGACACCCAACTCGCGGACTGTGAAGAATAATTGTTTGCTTCCGTCTGCGAGAGGGTCCCCCCATGCGCACTGCCGCCGAGCTCTCCGACGACGGGGTCGTCGAACGGATCCGGGCACTGCTGCCCGGCCTGCCGGAGGCGCAGCGGGCGACCGCCGCGCTGATCCTCGACGACCCCGCCGCCGTCGCGCGGATGACCATCCTCGACCTGGCGGACGCCTGCCGGGTCTCCACCGGCAGCATCACCCGCTTCTGCCGCGCGCTCGGCCTGCCCGGGTACTCGGCGCTGCGGATCGCCCTGGCCGCGGACACCGGACGCACCGAACGCGAGACGTGGCAGGCGAACATGGGCCGCCAGATCTCGGAGAACGACGAGCTCGGGCAGGTCGCCGAGGCGATCTCGGCCGCGGTGCGGCACTCCGTCGGCGAGACGCTGTCCCGGCTGGACCTGTCCGCGGTCGAGGAGGCGGCCACCGCGATCGCCCGGGCCCGCCGGGTCGAGGTGTGCGGCATGGGCGGCAGCGCCGGCATGGGTTCGGAGTTCCAGCACCGGATCTTCCGCATCGGGGTTCCCGCCTGGTGCTGGAGCGACACGCAGGTCGCCCTGACGGGTGCGGCGCTGCTCGGGCCGAACGACGTGATGCTGGCGATCTCGCACAGCGGCCGGACGCGCGAGGTCATCGACCTCGCCGCCGAGGCCGCGTCCCGCGGCGCCACGACCGTGGCGCTCACCAACGATCCCGAGGCTCCCCTCGCGCGGCGCGTCGACCTGCTGCTGGCGACGTGCGTCCGCCACGACGCGCCCGGCCACAGCTCCATCCTGAGCCGCCACGCGCAGATGGCCGTGCTCGACCTGCTCTACATCGCCGTCGCCCAGCGCACCTTCGACCAGACCACCGAGGCGATGGCCGCCACCACCGAGGCCGTCACTCCCTACAAGCAGCCCCCGCGGTAACGGCTAGGGCGGGTGAGACGGTGAGAGCGGTGTGCCGTGCTCGGGGCCGCCACCGCGGCTACCCCTCGTGGAGGCTGATCGTGCCGTCCGCGGCGGCGGAGAGGGCGAAGGTCCGGCCCGCGACGCGGACGCCGCGCAGGGTCACGCCCTCGAACCCGGGCGGAACCCGGACCGCGTGCCGCAGGCTGCCGGCGCGGGCGTCCGCCTCCAGGCCGAAGAGGGCCTGCAGGAGCAGCACGCACGAGGCCGCGGCCCAGGCCTGCGGCCGGCAGGCCGCGGGGTACGGCGCGGGCCGCGGCTGCTCCTCGCGCGGATACCCCGCGAACAGTTCGGGGAGCCGGTACCCGAACTGCTCGGCGGCGCCCAGCAGTCCGGCGGCGAGCCGGCCCGCCTCCTCGGTGAACCCCTGCCGCACCAGGCCGTGCACCGCGATCGCCGTGTCGTGCGGCCACACCGAACCGGTGTGGTAACCGAGGGCGTTGAAGCCTGCCGCGGCCGCGTCGAGGGTGCGCAGCCCGAACCCGGAGTCCATGCCGGACGCCGGTCCCACGAGCCGCCGCGCCACCAGGGCGGCCTCTTCCGGGTCGAGCAGTCCCGTGCCCAGCAGGTGCCCCATGTTGCTGGCGAGGGAATCCACCGCCCGCTTGCCGCCGTCGAGCGCGACCGCGGGATAGCGGCCCGCCGCGTCCTCGACCCAGAAGCGGGCGCGGAAGCGCTCCCGCAGCTCGGCCGCCCATCCGCGGCGGCGTTCGCCGCCCGGCCTGCCGAACGCGTCGAGGAGCGCCGCGGACTTCACCGCGGCCTCGTACGCGTACGCCTGCACCTCGCTGAGCGCGATCGGCGGGACGGCCGGCCGGCCGTCGCGGAACCGGATGCCGTCGGAGGAGTCCTTCCACCCCTGGTTGGACAGCCCGCGCCCGGTGCTGTCCGCGTACTCCAGGAAGCCGTCGCCGTCCGCGTCGGCGTACCGTTCGAGCCAGTTCCAGGCCGCTTCCGCGTGCGGCAGCAGGGCCTCGACCTCGGCGTCGGGCATGCCCCAGCGCCACGCGTCGTGCAGCAGGATCAGCCACAGGGGCGTGGCGTCGGCCGTGCCGTAGTACGACGGTGGCAGACCGCCGGCACGGGGCCCCCCGGGCTCGTCGCGGCGGACCTCGTGCAGGATCTTGCCCGGCTGCTCCTCCGTCCGGGGCACGTCGGCCCGCCCCTGCCGCCGCGCGAGGGTGCGCAGCGTGCCCGCCGCGACGTCGGTGCCGAGCGGGAGCAGCATGCGGGCCGACCACAGGGCGTCGCGGCCGAACAGGGTGAGGTACCAGGGGGCTCCGGCGGCGAGGAACACGTCCTGTGCCCGCAGGGGATCGCTCAGCACCAGGCCGCGCAGGTCGCGGTCGGTCCGGGCGGCCCAGTGCGCCAGCCGGTGGTCCGGACCCGAGACGGCGGGCACGCTCCACCAGCGGGTGCCGGTCGCCGGGGCGGGGAACAGGTCGCCGTCGCGGTGCTCCGCGTCGCAGCGCAGGACGACGGTCCACGCCGTGCCGGGCCGCAGGTGGAGGTCGTAGGCCAGGGTCACGGCGCCGCCGGCCTCGACGGTCCGCTCGTCGGGCGGGGCGGACAGCGTCAGCGTGCCGGTGACCGCGCCGTCGCTCCACCGTGCGCCGTCGGGCAGCGGCCGCGCAGGCCAAGCAGCCGCCGGGCGGCCCGACTTGACCTGCTCCATCGTCGACAGGTCGGCGGCCGCGGTCAGGGTGAGCCGCAGCCGCGCGCTGAGCCCGCCGGCGTTGCGCACCGTGTACCGCTCGGTGAGCCGCCCGGGTGCCAGCGTCCGCCGGCGTTCGAGGACGACGGCGGGGTCCGGGGTCTGCTCGGCAAGGCCGCGCAGCACCGTGCGGAACACCGTCTCGCCGTCGGGCAGCGTCGCGGCGCCGAGGGGCGCCATGGGGACGGCGTCCACGGTCGCGTCGAGGTGTGAGAGCAGGCGGCGGTCACCGTGGTAGAAGCCGTCGGCGCCGCCGCGTATCGCCCCGTCCGGACCGGAGACGCACAGGCTCGGCGCGGCGAGCGAGACGCACGCGTCGTGGAGGAACGGCTGCAGTGGCGGCGGCGGTTCACCTTCGGCGAAGCCGTCGTGAGCCTTGACAGGTGCGTCCACGAGGCCGATCCTCTCTGCCATCGATGCTGTTTTTGGAGCGTTCCAAGAAATCATGCCCGCTGGCAAGACCGGCGACAGCAGTTTTTGGAACGCTCCAAGGAGGAGCGACCGGCCTGACGATGGACGGAAACCCGCAAGAGCCCCAGAATCCGGGACGTGCCTGTGCCTGCAAGCCCTTCCGTGCCGCCGAAGGCGGGTCCCACGGTGACGCTGGAGATGGTCGCCGCGCGTGCCGGTGTGGCCCGGCAGACCGTCTCCAACGCGATCAACGCCCCGGAACTGCTGCGCCCGCAGACCCTGGAGCGGGTGCGCCGGGCGATCGACGAGCTCAACTACCGCCCGCACCGGGCCGCTCAGGCGCTGCGCACCCGGGCGAGCCGGCTGATCGGCTACGGGATCCGGCCCGGTGCCGGACGGGTGGCCAGCCCGGTGCTGGACGAGTTCCTGCACGCCATCTCGGACGCGGCCGACCGGGCCGGGTACCGGGTGGTGCTGTTCTCGGCGCCGCAGGACGAGGAGTTGGACCGCTACCAGCAACTGCTGGACGAGCAGGGCGCGGACGCCTTCGTGCTGAGCGGCACCGACCGGGGCGACCCGCGCCAGGCGTGGCTGCACAAGAAGGGCGTCCCCTTCGTCGCGTTCGGCCGGACCTGGACGGGCCGGGACGTGGGCGACTGGGTGGACATCGACGGCGCCGCCGGCACCGCGGCCGCCGTGCGCCACCTCGCGTCACTGGGCCATCGCGGCATCGGCTTCCTCGGCTGGCCCAGGGGTTCGGGCGCCGGTGACGACCGGGCCAGGGGCTGGCACGAGGCCATGCGGGCGCTGGGCCTGCCGGTGCGCAACCGGCGGGTGGAGAGCCCGGGTGACCTCGGGCCGGCCACCGAGGCGGCCGATCGCCTGCTGGACGGCGGCGCGACGGCGGTGATCGCGGCGAGCGACGCCCTGGCGGTGGGGTGCTATCAGGCGCTCCACCGGCGCGGCCGCACGCCCGGCAGGGACGTCGCGGTGGTCGGCTTCGACGACTCGCCGACGGCCACCATGCTCTGGCCGCCGCTGTCCAGCCTCGCCCAGCCCATCGAGGCCGTCGGCCGGGAGTGCGTGCGGCTGCTGCTCGACCGGCTGAACGGTGTCGAGCGCCCGGCCGAGCACGTGCTGCTCGCGCCCGAACTCGTCGTCCGCGACAGCATCTGAGCGCCGGCTCCGGCGCGCCTCCCCCCTCCGACCTTCCTCCCCGCCGCCGTTCAGGGACCGCGTCCGGCCGTCCGCGCCGCGCCGGCTCCTCCCGTCGTCCCCCGTCCCCGGCTCCTCCGGCACTCCCCCGCACCTCATCTGCCCGCGCACACCGCCTACGTCAGGAGATCACGCATGCCCATTTCACGATCGCTCGGCGGCGCGGCCGCGGCCTGCGCGGCCGCCGTGCTGCTCACCGTGACCGGCTGCTCGTCCGGCGGCGGGTTCGACTCCTCGGCCCCCAAGCAGTCGTCGAGCGGCTCGCCGCAGAGCCTGTCCGTCATGATCGCCACCTCGGGCGACGCGGAGACCGCCGCCGTCAAGCAGGCCACCGCCGCCTGGGCACGGCAGACCGGGAACAAGGTCACGGTGCAGCTGGCGAGCGACATCAACCAGCAGCTCGGGCAGGCGTTCGCCGGCAACAAGCCCCCGGACGTCTTCTACGTCAACTCCGACCAGTTCGCCAACTACGCCAAGGGCGGCTCGCTGTACGCCTACGGCGACCAGATCCCGAACGCCTCGGCGTTCTCCGGCCCGCTGCGCGACTCCTTCTCCTACGGCGGCAAGCTCGTGTGCCTGCCCAAGGACAGCTCGACGCTGGGCCTGGCGATCAACACCGACCTGTGGAAGCAGGCGGGGCTGACGGCGGCCGACTACCCCACGACGTGGCAGCAGTTGGCGAAGGTCGCCGCCAAGCTGACGAAGGGCGGCGTGACCGGGCTGGTGACCACGCCCGACTACCAGCGGCTCGGCGCCCTGATGAAGGAGGCCGGCGGCTGGATCACCGACCCGGGCCAGACGGCGATGACCGCGGACAGCGCTGCCGACAGGCAGGCACTGGACTTCGTGAAGTCGATGATGTCCGCCGGTTCCCTGAAGTACGCGTCCGACGTCGACGCGGGGTGGGGCGGCGAGGCCCTCGGCAAGAAGAAGGCCGCGATGACGATCGAGGGCAACTGGCTGGCCGGCGCGATGAAGGCGGACTTCCCCAGCGTCGGCTACACGGTGGTGCCGCTGCCCGCGGGCCCGGCCGGAAAGGGCACTCTGGTGTTCAGCAACTGCTGGGGCGTGGCGGCCAGGAGCGGCCACCAGAAGGCCGCCGTCGACCTGGTGCGCCACCTGACGTCGGCCGGCCAGCAGCTCGCGTTCGCCGACGCGTTCGGCGTCATGCCGTCCCGTACCGACGCGTTGGCCACGTACGCGCGGAAGTACCCGGCGGCCAAGGCCTGGGTCGACGGCATCGCCTACGCCCAACGGCCGGTCACCATCGCCGGGTTCAACCAGGTGCTCACCCAGTTCAACACCGATCTGCAGTCGCTGCGCACGAGTTCGTCCGCGCAGATCCTCGAAGGACTGCAGCGCAACGGCGGACAGGTGCTGAAGAATGGCCGGTAGCGGCCTGCTGGGCACGCCGGCGGCGGCCGGACCGCGCCGGTCGGCGGCGGTCACCCGCCGCCGGCCGGTGCGGGACCGGATACGCCAGGGAGCATGGGGCTGGCTGTTCGTCACGCCCATGGTCCTGGTCCTGGGACTGTTCATGGCACTGCCGATCCTCATGGCGCTGTGGGTGAGCCTGCTGCACTGGGACGGCCAGTCGAACCCGTTCACCGGGCACGCGGACTTCGTGGGTCTGGGCAACTACCGCGACCTGATCAGCAGCGACGGCCTGAGCCGCACGCTGTTCGCCACCTCGCTGCGCAACACGGCGTACTACGTGCTGCTCACCGTCCCGGCGCAGACGGTGCTGGCGCTGGGCCTGGCGATCGTGGTGAACCAGCGGATGATGCGGGGGCGCGGCGTCGCGCGCACGGTCTTCTACTTCCCGTCCGTGACGAGCTCCATCGCGGTGTCCACGGTGTTCCTGTTCCTCTTCCAGGGCAGTGGCTCGGTCAACCGGATGCTGTCGTGGATCGGGGTGAAGGGCCCCAACTGGTTCGCCGATCCGCGCGGGGTGGTGTGGCTGGTGCTGGGTGATCTGGGCTTCACCGACCCCGACCACCCGGGCGGTCCGCTGGCCCGGCACGGCGTGCTGGGGCTGTCGTGGGCGGACTGGTTCTCCGGGCCGTCGGTCGCCATGTGCACCCTGATCCTGCTGTCGGTGTGGACGACGTCCGGCACGTTCATGCTGATCTTCCTCGCGGCGCTGCAGGGCATCCCCCGCTCGCTGGAGGAGGCGGCGGCCCTCGACGGGGTCAACCGGCGCCAGCTGCTGCGGCACGTCACGCTGCCCGCGCTGCGACCGGTCGTCTTCCTGGTGCTGACACTCGGTCTGATCGCCACGTGGCAGGTCTTCGACCAGGTGTACGTCATGGGCAAGGGGGCGCCGGGCAACACCACGCTCACCCCCGCGTACCTGTCGTACTCGTCGGGCTTCGACAACGCCGACTACGGCCACGGCGCCGCGATCGCATTCGTGCTGCTGGCGATCATCCTGCCGCTGGCCGGGCTGCAGCGGTGGGTGCTGCGCGAGCGCGGTGGGCGCGGGCGGCGTCTGCGGCGCGGTGGGCGCGGGCCGCTCCGGGCACCGCGCGAGGAGGTGGGGGCGCGTGGCTGACGAACGACCGGTCCTGGGCCGCTTCCCGCGGCCGGCGCGGATCGCCGGCCGGCTCGCGCTGTGCGCCTTCGCGCTGCTCTACGTGCTGCCGTTCCTCATCCAGCTGGCCACCAGCCTCAAGACGGACCCGGACGCGGCCGCCCACCCGATGACGCTGTTCCCGGGCAACCCGACGGTCGCGGCGTACCGGCGGCTGTTCGGGGCGGGCGGCGGCGTCGAGAGCGTGCCGTTCCTGCGATGGCTGGGCAACTCCGCCTTCGTCACGGTGGCGGTCACCTCGGGCCGGGTGCTGTTCGACTCCATGGCCGGCTACGCGCTGGCCCGGCTGCCGTTCGCGGGCCGCAGGACGCTCTTCGTGTTCCTGCTGTCGGCGATGTCGGTGCCGCCGGTGGTGCTGCTCATCCCGAAGTTCCTGGTCCTCAAGAGCTTCGGGATGTTCGACAGCTACAGCGGCATGATCACGCCACTGCTGGTCGACGCGGGCGGCGTGTTCATCATGAAGCAGTTCTTCGAGTCGCTGCCGCGGGAGATCGAGGAGGCGGCGCGCATCGACGGGGCGGGCGTGCCGCGGATCTTCTGGTCGGTGGTGCTGCCGATGTCGAAGGCGCCGCTGATCACGCTGACGGTGCTGTCGTTCCAGGGTTCGTGGAACGAGTTCACCCATTTCCTGGTGTCCACCCAGTCCAGCCGCTACGACACGCTCACCACGGGGCTCGCGCACTTCGTGTCGGGCGGGCTCGGCGGCGGCACGCAGTACCCGCTGAAGCTGGCCGCGGCGCTGCTGTCGACGCTGCCCGTCGCCGCGCTGTTCTTCTGCTTCCAGCGCTACTTCGTCCGCGGCTCCAACGCCGGCTCGGTCAAGGAGTGACGGAGCCCGGGGTGCGTGCCGCGGCCCGCATGGGCCCGGCCGACGGCGGGGGACGGTGAGACTCACCCTGCCGGCACTTCGGCGGTCATCTGTCCTCGTCGCGGCCGTACTTCAGATAGGCGACGAGCCCGGCCACGTTCCCGAAGGCGCAGATCGCGAGCCACGCCCGCGGGGTCAGGGCGCGGGTGTGTGGGTGCCGGGTGATGTCGATCATGCACACGACGGCGGGGACGAGCGCCACCAGTGGCACGAGCGCGGCCCACGGGGACGGCGGGGAGCCGCCGGCGATGCCGGCCAGGCCGGCCCACCCGGCGCGTCCGGCCCACCCGGCGATGTCGGTCACGGCGGGTCAGGGGGTGGAGGGCGGCACGATGAAGAGGCCGGCGACCTTCTCGTCCGCGTCGAACGCGACCCGCGCCTTCATGTCGCCGGCCTCGTAGCGCAGCGGGATGTCGACGACGGTGTGGTCGCCGATGCGGCGCACGAACGGCTCGCCGTCGCCGTAGCCCTCGAAGGCGCCGACGAGGCCGGCCACCGAGGCGAGGGCGTCGCCGCGCACCTGGTCGGTGAACGCGGCGAGCACCTCGGCGTTGAAGGACGGCCGGGCGTCGTCCATGCGGTCCTCGAGCACGTCGGTGACGATCGCCAGCGCGCGTTCCGCGGCGTCCGTCATGTGCACGGTCTTGTCCATGGGTTCTCCCGTGCGGGGGTCGATGGGTTTGCCGAAGCGCTGGAAGGCGGCCTGCCGGGTGACCCCGAGGAGGTCGCCGATCTCCTGCCAGGTGTGGCCGGCGTCGCGGGCCTGTTGCACGCACAGCTTGAGCACCTGTGCCGCCAGCCCGTCGGTGTCCGTCGCCTGGCGGACGAGGTCCAGGTAGGCGGGCGGCGCGGTCGGGTGCCCCAGCGACGCGGACAGGGCCGCGGCCCGCTCGGCCAGCGACGTGCTCAGTTCCGTCAGCGACGGCGATGGTTCGGCCACACGTCAAGGATGCCTTGACAGATGCGGACCGTCAAGGATTCCTTGACAGATGCGCCGCGGTCGCGGTCAGGCTCTGGTGAGCGCGGAGACGAGCAGGTCGGCCAGAAGCGCGGCGCAGGTGCCGTCCGGGTCGAGGTCGGGGTCGTAGATGGTGAGGTTGAGTCCGACGCACCGGTCGGACGCGACGAGGGTCCGCAGCAGCGGTTCCAGTTCGCCGGGCAGCAGGCCTCCGTCATCGGGACTGTCGACGGCCGGCATGACCACAGGGTCGAGGACGTCGGCGTCCAGGTGCACCCAGAATCCGTCGAGCTCGGGGGTCTCCAGGACGTGCAGGGCGTCCGCGGCCGCCTCCTCGGGGCCGCGCTCGCGGATCTCCCCGACGGTGCTGCTCGCGATCCCGGCCGCGGCGAGTTCGGCCCGCTCCGGGTCGTAGTCACGGATGCCGAACACGCGCACGTCGCTCTCGCGCAGGTAGGGCCGCAGCCCTTCCAGGTCGGTGAGGTCCGCCTGCCCGCGGCCGGTCCCCAGGGCCAGTTCCTCACCGCCAGCCGCGCCGACGTGGGGGGCGTTGCCCAGGTGACGGAAGTCCGCGGAACCGTCGATCACCGCGATGCCGTACCGGCCCATGCGGCGCAGCGCGAGCGAGGCGCCGAGCTGGATGGAGCAGTCTCCGCCGAGGACCACCGGGAACTCCCCCGCCCGCACGTGCCCTTCGACGCGGTCGGCGAGCCTGGGGGTGTAGGCGGCGATCGCGGCGGCGTTGAACACCCCGTCGCCGGGCTTCCAGTTGCCCCGGTCGTAGCGCGGCGGCACCACCACCCCTCCCTCGGCGGCTCCCAGCCGGGCCAGCAGCCGCTGCTCGCGCAGCGCTCCCGCCAGCTTGTAGCACCCGGGCACCACTCCTTCCGCGGGCGGCCGCAGGCCGAGATTGGACGGGGCATCGAGCAGGACGAGTCGGCGCATCGGCCCATTATGACGAAATCGAAAATCCGGTCGCACAGGCCCCGGTCCGAAGGCCGGGACGCGCAGTCCGACCGGCGAGACGCCGCCCTGCGCGGTGCCGGCGCCCGTGCGACGGTGGGAGCGGCCGGGGTCGGCGTGACCTGCGCCTTCGGCCGCTTCGTCCACGGGCCACGGGCTCCGCGGCACGGTGCCGCAGGCCACCGCCCGCACTCGCGAGGAGGTCCCGGGATGCGCGCGCTGGAGACCATCGGCTTCTCACTGGGCGTGATCGCCTTCACCGTCGCCCTGCTGCTCTTCCTGATGGGCGGCCCCCACTACCGCAAGCACTGACCCGCCTCCTCGGGGAGCCCGACCGGGCCGTCCGGTCCGCCGCCCCATGCGCCGGCGCGGCGCGGGCGCCTCACTCCGGGGCGGGCGGCTGCCAGGGGACGCCGGGGACGACGAGGGGGCTTCCGGTGACGGGGTCGGAGACGATCACCGAGGTCAGCCCGAACACGTCGCGGACCAGGTCGGTGGTGACCACGTCCGCGGGAGAGCCCTCGGCGACGATCCGGCCGGACTTCATGGCGATGAGGTGGTCGGCGTAGCGGGCAGCCTGGTTGAGGTCGTGGAGCACGGCCACGACGGTGCGCCCGCGGCCGTGGTTGAGGCGCCTGACCAGGTCGAGCACCTCCACCTGGTGCGCGATGTCGAGGTAGGTCGTCGGCTCGTCCAGCAGCAGGATGTCGGTGTCCTGGGCCAGGGCCATCGCGATCCACACGCGCTGCCGCTGGCCGCCCGACAGTTCGTCCACCGGACGGTCCGCGAGTTCGGCGGTGCCGGTGTGCTCCAGTGCCTCGGCGACCGCGCGCTCGTCGGCCTCCGACCACTGCTGCCACCACTTCTGGTGCGGCTGGCGGCCGCGCGCGACGAGGTCGGCGACGGTGATGCCGTCCGGCGCGGTCGGGCTCTGCGGCAGCACGCCGACGGTCCGGGCGAGCTGCCGGCCGGGGATGCGGGCGAGTTCCGCGCCGTCGAGCAGCACGGCGCCGCCGCGCGGCTTCAGCAGCCGGCCCAGCGCCCGCAGCAGCGTGGACTTGCCGCAGGCGTTGGGGCCGACGATCACGGTGACCTGGCCGTCGGGGATCTCCAGGTCCAGGCCGTCGACGACGGTCCGGTCCTCGTACGCCAGCGTGAGCGCCCGCGCGGTGAGTCGGCTGGTACGGCTCATGAGGTGCTTCCTCCGGAACGGCCTCGGGTGCGGGCGATCAGCCACATCAGATAGGGGGCGCCCACCGCGGCGGTGAGCACGCCGACAGGGAGTTCGACGGGCGAGAACAGCCGGCGTGCGAGCAGGTCCGCCACGACGACGACCAGCGCGCCGGTCAGCGCCGAGGACAGCAGCGGGATCTGCGCGGTGCGGGTGAGCCGGCGGGCGATCTGCGGGGCCAGCAGCGCGACGAAGTCGACGGGCCCGGTGGCGCCGGTGGCGACGGACGCCAGCACCACCCCGAGGACGGTGAGTCCGAGCCGCAGCCGGTCCAGCCGGATGCCGAGCGCGACGGCCGTGTCGTCGTCGAACGACGCGCCACGCTGGGCGCGGGCCGCCCACAACGCGGCCGGGACCGCCACCAGCAGCACGAGTCCGAGCGGCGCCGCCTGGTCGTAGCCGCGGCTGTTGAGCGAGCCCGTCAGCCAGACCTTGGCCTGCTGGGCGACGAGGAAGTCGCCCTTGGTGAGGAACAGTTGGGTCAGCGAGCCGAGCGCGATCGAGACGCCGATGCCGACCAGCACGAACCGGGAGGCGTTCAGGCCGCGGCGCCAGGCGAACGCGTAGACCAGCAGGGCCGCACCGAGGCCGCCGCCCACGGACACGTACGGCAGCGAGGTGTGCGAGACCAGGCCGAAACTCATGGCGGCGACGGTGGCCGCGCCCGCGCCGTGGGTCACGCCGATCACGTCGGGGCTGGCCAGCGGGTTGCGGGCCACGGTCTGCACGAGCGCGCCCGCGACCCCGAACGCGGCGCCGGCGAGCAGGCCGACGACCAGCCGGGGCAGCCGCAGCGTCCCGACCACGAACGTGTCGGGACTGGGCCGGCCCAGCAGCACGTCCACCGCCTGCACGGGCGAGACGAAGGACTCCCCCACGCACAGGTAGGCCACGACGGCGACCGTCAGCAGCACGGCCAGGAGGGTCGCGACGACCGCGGCCCTGCGGTGCACCAGGAAGCTGGCGCGACCGGCCCGCAGCACGGCGTGGCCGGCCGGGCGGACCGCGGACCGGACGGCGGTGGGAGCGGCGGGCACGGTGGGAGCGGCGGCGGAAGTACCGCCGGCGGTGGTGCGGTTCACGCGGCGGCCACCGTCCTGCGCCGTACGAGCGCGATCAGGAACGGGACGCCGAGCAGCGCGGTCGTCACGGCCACCGGCACCTCGGAGGGCGGGAAGACGATCCGGCCGAGCACGTCGGAGAACAGGATCATCACCGGGCCCAGCAGCGCGGCGACCGGCAGCACCCAGCGGTGCGCGGACCCGACCAGGGCGCGGGCGATGTGCGGAACCGCCAGGCCGGTGAAGGCGATCGGCCCCACCGCGGCGACGGCGGCGCCGGTGAGGACGGTCGCGCCGACGGCCCCGAGGACGCGGAGCCGGGCCACGTCGTGGCCGAGGGCGCGCGCGGCGTCGTCGCCGAGGGCCAGCGCGTCCAGACCCCGGGCCATCAGCGCGGCCAGCAGCAGGCCGGCGGCGACGAACGGCCAGATCCGCTCGATGACGTCGGTGCCGCGGCCGCTGATCGAGCCCACCTGCCAGAACCGGAACTCGTCCAGCGCGCGGGCGTCGGTCGTGGCGATGCCGGAGACGACCGAGGCGAGGAAGGCGTTCATCGCGGCGCCGGCGAGCGCGAGTTTGACCGGGGACGCGCCGCGGTGGCCGCCGGCCGCGACCGCGTACACGGCGACGGCCGCCAGCGCGGCGCCGGCGAAGGCGAACCAGACGTAGCCGCCGAGGGTGTGCACGCCGAAGAACGCGATGGCGCACACCACTCCGGCGGACGCGCCCTGGCTGACGCCGAGGATGCCGGGCTCGGCGATCGGGTTGCGGGTGAGCCCCTGCATGACGGCGCCGGCGACCGCGAGCGCGGCGCCGGCGAGGACGCCGACGACGGTCCTGGGCACCCGCAACGACCGCACCACCTCGGCGTCGTTGCTCGTCCCGCCGTGCAGCAGGGCCTGCACCACCTCGCTGGGGGCGATCTGCCGGCTGCCGACGGCGAGGCTGAGCAGGACGGCGAGCAGCAGCAGCGCCGCGCATCCGATCAGCCAGGCGATACGGCTACGGGTGGGTCGCGCCATCCGCCGCGTTCACTCTCCTTCGTGCCGGCGCGAGGGAGCCCTCGCTCCCCCGCGCCGGGAGTTCCGTGGGGTCGGGTTCCGTCAGGCCGTGAGAGAGGTCGTCAGGTCGTCGAGCACCGCGTTGGCGGCGGTGACGCCGAGGCCGAGGTACCAGGTCTCGTCGGGGACGTCGTGGGCGTGGCCGTCCTTGACCGCCCGGAGGTTCTTCCACAGCGGGTTGCCCTGGGCCTTGGACTTGTCGGTGGCCTTGGGGTCGCCGTAGACGCCGGTGAAGATGTAGTCGGCGTCGGCCTTGTCGATGTTCTCGGCGCTGATCTCGGCGGCCAGGTCGCTGATGTCCTGGTTCTTGGGCCGCGGGATGCCGACGTCCTTGAGGATGGTGCCGATGAAGGAGTCGTTGGCGTAGAGCCGGATCTTGCCCTCGGGCATGTAGCGGACCATCGACACGGTCGGCTTCTTCGCGCCGAGCTTGGCGCCCAGTGCCGTGGCCCGCGCCTCGTAGGCGGCCAGGTTCGCCTTCGCCTGCGCGGTCCGGTCGAGCGCGGCGGCGTTCAGCAGGTAGTTCTGCTTCCAGGTGAAGCCGGGGCGGATCGAGAAGACCGTCGGGGCGATCTTCGACAGCTCGTCGTAGGAGTCGGCGGCGCGCAGCTGGCTGCCCAGGATCAGGTCGGGGTGGAGGTTGTTGATCGCCTCCAGGTTCAGGCTGTTGATGGTGCCGACGCTCGCGGGGTCGCCGGCCTCGCCCTTGAGGTAGGACGGCAGCTTCGGCGAGCCCTCGGTGACGGCGAGGCCGACCGGCTTGATCCCGAGCGACACGACGTTGTCCAGTTCGCCGACGTCGAGGACCACCACGCGCTTGGGCTGGGCCTTGATCTCGGTGCTGCCCATGGCGTGCTTGACGGTGCGCGGCCACTGGCCGGGCCGGGCGTCGGTGCCGAGCGCGGCGGTCCTGTCGGCCGCGTCGCCGAAGTCCTTGCCGCCCTGCGCGACCGACTTGGAGTCCTTCGCGGCGGAAGTGCCGGAGCCGGCGGAGCTGTCCTTGGCCCCGCTGCCGGATCCGCCGCAGGCGGCGAGGCCCAGCGCGGCGGCGATGGCGACAGCGAGGGCGGCAGAGGCGCGGCGCCCAGATGGCATGGCAGGACTCCCTGAATGTGGTTCACCGTTGAAGAATTAGGTGAGCCTTACCTTAGGTGATGGCTGTGAGTCCGCTGCCAGGGGGTGGGTGCCGGCCCGCCGCACCGTGGTGCGCGCGACGGGCCGGCGGTTTCAGGCGGCCCGGTCCCCCTTCGCGAGGATGCAGAGCAGGGAGCAGGCGATGGCCGACGACGGGGCCGACGTGACCGGCGGGGTGCCCGGCGGGTCGAGCGCCGCGCCGTAGGTCGCGCTCGCGGTGTTCGTCAGGGGCAGTGCGAGCAGGAACGAGCTGCACCAGACCTGCGCGCTGGCCCCCGCCGCCAGGGTGAACGTTCCCGCGGCGATGTGGCACTGCGGTGTCGTGTGGTCGTTGACGGTCACGCCGACGGCGTCCACCGGGCCGTCGTTGGTGACGGTGATCCGCCAGTAGGCCGTGCCCAGCAGGCCCAGGAGCCCGACCGGGCTCGTCTTGGCCCAGGGCCCGGCGCCGCCGGGTCCGCAGGCGTGCGGCGAGGCCACGGTGCAGATCTGCTTGTCGACCGTGACGTGCGGCCGGCACGAGGCGCCCGGCTCGACGTCCACGGACACGGCGTTGGACGTCAGCGCGCCCGTGCTGTCGGCGCCGGTCGCGGTGTCGGTCACCTGCGTGGTGGCGCAGTCGGCGGCGACCATCGTGCGCAGGCACACCTGCGGGTCGTCGCCCTGGAACGACGCGGTGAGCGCCGGGTGGTTGTCCGTCGTGAAGTCGCTGGTGTCGGTCAGCACCAGCTGGACCGTGACGGTGAGGGACGGATGGTCGGCCGCGGAGATCCCGGACAGGTCGATGATGCCGTTCGCGGGCAGCGCGGGCCGGGCGACGACGTCACCGCCGGTGTCGGACACGGTCACCGTCGAGGCGGTCAGGTCGGCGTGCGCGAGGTCGATGTCCTCGAGCCGCGCCTGCGTGTAGCCCTGGACGTGGCCGCCGGCTCCGTCGCAGTAGAAGGCGCTGGGGCGCAACTCCACGGTGGCGCCGCTGTGCACGCACGGGGAGCGGCCGGACGCGGGGTCCATGGAGAACAGCACGCCCGCGTCGCCGAGCCCGATGAGGCATCCGGTCGTGGCGTCGTAGGAGTAGCCGTAGTCGCGGGTCGCTCCCCCGTTGACGCCGGGGTGCCCGGCCAACGCGGGGAAGCCGGCGCACGGCGCCGCGTGCGTCCAGCTGTAGCAGAGGGTGTCGCCCGGGTTCGGGCCGCCCCAGACGGCGAAGTAGCTGCGCAGGTCGCCGTCGGTGCTCACCACTTCGGGGTTGAAGACGAGGGTCCCCGCGCTCAGGGCGTCGAGGCCGGTGGCGGGGGCGGCGGCCGGGCTGCCGTCCAGCGCGTAACAGGACGTGGCCGGGGTGCCAGCGGTGGTGTCGGTCGTGCAGACCCCGGTGGCGTGGCCCGCGGCGTCCCAGGTCCCGAAGGCGTTGTACGTGTAGGCGGACGCGGACGGCCCGGCCGGGTGCGGTGTGGTCCAGCCGGCGCACACGTCGCCCGTGGCTGGGTCGAAGCAACCGAGGGCGGGCGGGCCACCGGCCGTCGACCCGTTCTGCGGAGCCGACGAGGCGAACACCTTCCCGTCGATCACCACGGTGGAGCCCTGGTACAGGGCGTTGGTGTTGCCGGGAACATCGTGGTTCGGGGGCACGATCCGCGCGAACGGCTGCCCGGAGCAGGCGGCCCTGGCGGCGATGTCCATGCACAGCACCTGCCCGGTGCTGGCCACGCCGTAGGCCTTGCCGCCGGTGGCGACGATCCCCGCCAGGCCGTTGGCGCTGGAGGGTGTGCCGTTCGAGGCGAGCAGCGGCACGAACCCGCAGTTGGCGCGCGCGCCCATGTCGAGGCATCCCACGCCCACGGCACCCGCGGCGACCGCCGGGTAGTAGACGACGCCGGGCCTGCCGGGGTCGAGGACGTACTGCGGAGTCAGCGGCGTGTACACGTTGCCGGTACTGCCGCTGCCCAGCGGGCCGGGCGTCGTGTTGAGCGGGCGCGGCCAGGGTCCGCCGGCACACGCCTGGCCGCTGGACAGGTCGTTGCAGACCACGAGCGGTACGGCCGGGCCGGTGTGGTGGTAGATGTTCCACGCCTCGACGTCGCCCGACGGGGTGCGGTACAGGATCGGGGTGAAGCCGTCGCCGCCGGTGGAGCGGGCGGCCGCCTGCACCGGCGGCAGCAGGGAGGCGCGCACGCCGGTGCCGTCGGAGGTCGCGGCCGGGTCGGTCGCGCGGACGGCGGTCGTGGCGGCGCCGGGATCGGCGGAGGTGAACGTGGTCCCGTCGGTGGACCACGAGGGCGTCCACCCGGGCGGCACGCTCAGCGAGCCGGGCACGAAGCTCTGGCTCTCGCCGGCGCCCTGGATCGCGTCGGTGATGGTGGCGGACGCCGGGTCGGCGGAGGCCGAACTGTGGTAGCCGACGGTCCAGTTGACGGTGTCGCCGTGGCCGGCCGTCGACTGGCCGGGGTGGGTGACGTTCTGGGCGGTCTTGACCAGCGTGGAGGTGCCGGGGGCGTCCGCGGCGGCGGAGTGCGGCGCGGACGCGGGGGTGGCGGCGAGCGCGGACAGCGGCTGTAACGAGCCGGCGCCGACGGCCAGAAGGACGGTACTCACGGCGACGGCCGCCCTTCTGCGGGGCGGCCGGGATCTTTCTGCGGGCATCAGGCGTATGGCCACGGAGCTCTCCTTGTCGTCACGGGTCACACGGTCGGCGGCACGGAGTCCGCCGCGGTTCACCGTAGGGACGAGGACCTGATGAGTCACCACATTCTCGTGCACTGAAGGAAATTGACGACATGCGCCTGTCTGGGTGCTGATGTCCGACGCGTTCACAGCCGGGTGCGGGACGCTCCACGACCGTTTCGGGCGGTTCGGGTGATCCGGCAGGTCCGGGTGATCCGGCAGGTTCAGCCGATCCGGGCGGGTCCGGAGGATCCCGCGGGTCCTGCCGGTTCGGGTGAGGCGGCCGGTGCGGGTGGCGGCAGGGCGCCGCGGCGCGGGGCGGCGGCCGCCCCCGGTCAGCCGGCCTTGCGCCAGGCCAGCGTGGCGGGCCGCACCGCGCCGGGGCCGAACTTGGCGTTGACCTTGTCCATGACGGGCTCGGCGCGCAGCCGGTTCTCCCGCACCCGCTCCAGGCTGATCTGGCCGCCGGCGGTGCCGGCCGGACGCAGGCGTTCCGCGGTGACCGTGATCCCGCGGACCCGGGCACGCTGCAGGTGCAGCCCGTCGACCATCCGGTACAGGGCGGAGCGCAGGTCGTCGGTGTGGTGGGAGGGCTCCGGCAGCTGCCTGGTGCGGTTGACGGTCGAGCCGCCGGCGAAGGCGACCTCCACGGCCAGCCCGGCCGCGATCTGGCCGCGCCGGCGCAGCCGGTCGCCCAGGACGACGGCGGTCTCCAGCAGGCTCGCGCGGATGAGGGCCGGGTCGAGGGTGTCGGCGTCGAACAGGCGGCGCTCGCTCGTCGTGCCGGGCAGGCCGGTCGGGGTCACCGGGCGGGGGTCGACGCCGTGCGCCCGGTCGCGCAGCAGGCGTCCGGCCCGGCCGCCGAGGATCCGCTGGACCGTGGACTCCGGGACGGCGGCCAGCGCGCCGATGGTGCGCAGCCCGAACGAGGTGAGCTCGCGTTCCTGCACCGGGCCGATGCCGTGCATCATCCCGACCGGCAGCGGGTCGAGGAAGCCGCGCACCTGCTCCGGAGTGACGACGGTGACCGGCAGCGGCCCCTTGGAGGCGATCGCCGCGACCGTCCAGTTCGGCCCCGCGCCGATCCGCACGTCCACGTTCAGATGCGCCAGCGCGCGGACCCGGATCCGCTGCGCGAGGTCGTACGGCGAGGCGTCCCAGTACCGCAGGGCACCGGCGACGTCGACCAGCGCCGCGGACGGCGGCAGCACCTGCAGCACCGGCGAGATGTCGCAGATCAGCGACAGCAGCGCCCGGTACTCCGCCTCGCCCGTGCCGGGCCGGCACCGCACGTGCAGCACGTGCGCGCCCACTGCTCCCGCCTGCCGCACTGTCCCCACCGGCCACCTCCCGCGTCTCCGCCCACCCTACTCGAACATAAATCGAACACGCGAGGGGTGGAGCGGCGTGTCCCACGGGCCGCCCGCCGGTCGCGGGAAGCGGCCGGTCCGGCCCGTCCGCCCGGTGGTCACAGGTTGTCGGCCCGTAGGCCAAGGGCTAGGGTCGCCTCCGCATATGGGGGAATCGCCACAGGTGGGGGACATGACGGACGACGACGGCGCGCCCGCGGGAACCGCGAGAACCGGAGAGACCGACGGGACTTCCGGGACCCATGGGACCACCGTGCCGGCAACGGCAACGGCAACGAGTGCGTGGAAGCAGGTGGTGGCGGCCCTGGTGCTGGTGCCGGCACTCGGCGTCGGATTGTGGAAGCTGCAGGCCTCCTCCTCGGACGCGTCGAACACCTCTGGTGCTTCCGCCCGGCCCGCCAAGTGCCGGGAGTGGGACGAGAAGGAGAAGATCGCGCCGGGCCACGCCTCCGGGGGGCAGTTGTGCGCGGCGCTCAACCGCGCCGACCTCCCCGAACTGCTGGGCACGCCGGCGGAGACGGCCAAGTCCGCCAGTTCCAGCGGCGGGTCCTTCACGTTCGCCTCGGGCTCGAAGATCGCCACACCCTCGGCCCGGGTCGAGCTGGACACCTACACGGTGACGCTCCAGGCCAGTTACGACCGCCTCCCGGTGGCCGAGGCCGCGACACTGCTGGGGCAGTCGGCACGTCGGCACACCCTGCTGGGCCGCCCGGCGGTCGTGTACGCGGACCGCACCATCAGCATGCGGATCAGCCTCGGCGGGGGTGACAGCGAGAGCAGCCCGGGCGTCCCCGAGCACAGTCTCGTCGTGGCCCGCGATACAAAGGACAGCGGCGGCTCGTTCGAGGTGACCCTCTGGCGCGCCGACGGGGCGGTTCCGGACGACGACGTGCTGTTCCGCGTCGCCGAGGCGGTGCTGCCGACGATCCCGGGGTGGTCCGGCGGCGCCCCGGCGTGACCCGGCCGCCACCCGCCAGAACCGCCCGCCCGAACCGCCCGGCCCCGCCGACGCGCGGCCGACCCGACGCTGGAGGAGACCGCATGATCACCCCTGAGGACGAGGCGCTGCTGCGGCGGGCCGTCGGTCTGGCGGCACGGGCGGTCGCCCAGGGCGACGCGCCGTACGGGTCGCTGCTCGCCGGGCCCGGTGGAGAGGTGCTGGCCGAGGCCCACAACACCGTGCGGCGCGACAACGACATCAGCGCCCACCCCGAGCTCAAACTCGCCCGGTGGGCGGCCCGGGAACTGGACGAGGCGACGGCGGCGCGCACCACGATGTACACCAGCTGCCAGCCGTGCGGGATGTGCGCCGGCGGCATCGTGCGCTCCGGCCTCGGCCGCGTCGTCTACGCGCTCTCGACCGAGCAACTGGTCGAGCTGAACCCGGCGTCCGGCGCGTGGCCGGACGTCGTGCAGGACGGTCCGGCCCTGCTCTCCGAGGCCCGCGTCCCGATCGAGGACTACTACCGGTCCTAGGGTCTGTCGCACCGTCACGCCGTCACGCCGTCTTCAGGATGGCGATGGCGGCGATGTCGTCGTTGAGGTTGTTGCCGCTGTGCTTGACCAGGGCGTGGTGCAGGCCGGTCAGGACCTGGCGGGGCGATCCGTCGAGGTGGTCGCGGGCCCAGGCGGCGAGGGGGAAGAATGTTCCGGCGGCGTTGCGGGTCTCGGTGACGCCGTCGGTGTAGAGCAGCAGCTGGTCGCCCGCGCCGAAGACGAACGGCCGCGGGGTCGCGGCGGCGGTGAGCATGCCCCCGAGGTTGAGCGGCGGGGCGGGGTCGTCGGTGTCGAGGAGTTCGACGGAGCCGCGCCGCCCGAGCAGGGGCGGCGGGTGGCCGCAGGTCAGCAGCGCGGCCTGACTGCCGTCGCGCGGGATCTGGACGAGGACGGCGGTGGCGAAGAGCTCGGCCGGGTCCCCGTGGGCGAGCGACGCGTCGTCGCGCACCAGCGTGGTCTCCAGGCACTGGGCGAGTTCGGTGAGGGTCTCGGCCTCGTACGCGGCCTCCCGGAACGAGCCGAGGACGGCCGCCGCGGCGGCGAGCGCGGGCAGGCCCTTGCCGCGGACGTCGCCGATGACCACCCGGATGCCGTGGCGGGTGTCCGCCAGCGCGTAGAAGTCCCCGCCGACCCGGGCGTGCGGCGTGGCGGCCAGGTAGAGGCTCCCGGTCTCCAGCACCCCGACCCGGGCGGGGATCGGCCGCAGCAGGACCTTCTGCATGGTGTCGGCCACCGCCCGCACCCCGGTGAGCGCCGTCTCGCGCTGCAGCCGCAGGTAACTGGCGTACGTCGCGGCGACGGTGACCGCGCCGATCGCGCCCGCGGTGAACAGGATGGAGTGGTCCGAGGTCACCACGGCGTAGACCGACACACCCGCCAGGCAGGCCAGGCCCAGGAGCAGCGTGGGCCCGACGGTCCACAGGGCGGCGGCCAGCGCCGGTGCGGTCGGCAGCAGCCGGGTGAACGGGACGTTGTGCGGCGTGAGCAGCGAGAGGCCGCCGAGCAGCACGGTCACCAGGAGCGGCGCCAGCAGCGAGGGATCCCTGCGCACCCTGTCCTGCCATTGCGGTCCGCTCTTACCGATCATCGCCATGCAGGGCAATATAGGGACATTTCGTGACGGGTGGTCGGAGCCGCGACGTCCCGGGAGCGGCCGGTCCCGGTGTCAGCGGCCGCGCGCGTGCGCCTCGTCCAGTGCCTCGTCCAGGGTGGTCGCCGCCATGATGAGCGCCAGGTGCGTGAACGCCTGCGGGAAGTTGCCCAGTTGCTCGCCGCTCGGGCCGATCTCCTCGGCGAACAGGCCGACATGGTTGGCGTAGGTCAGCATCTTCTCGAAGGTGGTCCGGGCCTCGGCCACCCGGCCCGCGCGCGCCAAGGCGTCGACGTACAGGAAGGTGCACAGGCTGAAGGTGCCCTCGGAACCGCGCAGCCCGTCGGGCGAGGCGGCCGGATCGTACCGGTAGACGAGGCTGTCGGAGACCAGCGTGCGGCCCATGGCGTCGAGCGTCGACAGCCACAGCGGGTCCCGGGGGGTGACGAACCCGACCCGCGGCATCAGCAGCAGCGAGGCGTCGAGCACGTCGCCGTCGTAGTGCTGGACGAACGCCTTCTCCTTGTCGCTCCAGCCGCGGTGCAGGACCTGCTCGTAGATCGCGTCCCTGGCGGCCCGCCACTTCTCCATGTCGGCCGGCCTGCGGAACGCCTCGGCCAGCTTGAGCCCGTGGTCGAAGGCGGCCCAGGCCATCACCCGGCTGTAGGTGAAGTCCTTGCGCCCGCCGCGCGTCTCCCAGATCCCCTCGTCGGGCCGGTCCCAGTGGTCCGCCAGCCAGTCCAGCGTCGTGGCGAAGGACTTCCAGCCGCGGTACGACGCCTGCTGGCCGATCTCGCGGCCCTGCGACAGCGCGTAGACGGCCTCGCCGTAGATGTCGAGCTGGAGCTGGTCGGCGGCGCCGTTGCCGACGCGCACCGGCGCGGAGCCGCGGTAGCCCTCGAAATGGTCCAGGGTCTCCTCCGACAAATCGGGGTCCCCGTCGATGCGGTACATCGTCTGCAGCGGCTCGTCCGCCGTGCCCTCCCGCTCCTGGAGCCGTGCCGTCATCCAGTGCACGAATGCGGTGGCCTCCTCGGCGAAGCCCAGGTCGAGCATGGCCCGCACCGACAGCGATCCGTCGCGCACCCAGGTGAAGCGGTAGTCCCAGTTGCGCTCCCCGCCGACCTGCTCGGGCAGGCCCATGGTCGCCGCCGCCACCAGCGCGCCGCTCGGGGCGTACGTCAGCAGCTTGAGGGTGATCACCGAGCGGTGCACCAGCTCGGGCCAGCGGCCCCTGTACCGCGACTTGCGCAGCCAGCCCTGCCAGAACTCCACGACCCGCCGCAGTTCCTCGGCGACCGAGTCGAAGGTCGGTGCGGGCGGCGCCTCGCCGCCGGCCTCGCAGACCGTGAACGCGGCGCCCGCGGTCTGCCCGGCCTTCAGCACCACCCGGCCGCGCACGTCGGTGCCGTCGGCCTCCAGCGCGAACGTGGCCCGCAGGTGGGCGTCCGTGCCCGGCGCGCGGAACAGCGCGTTCGCGCCGTCGACCCGCGCCTCGTGCTCGGCCCGCCCGTAGTCGAAGCGCGGCCGGCACTCCATCGTGAACTCCACCTCGCCGCGGACCGCCCGCACGACGCGGAACAGGGTGTGCCGGTCGGTGGCGGTGCCGGACCCGTCGGGCGGCATGAAGTCGATCACTTCGCCGACCCCGTCCGGCGACATGAACCGGGTGACGAGCACGGCCGTGTCGGGCAGGTAGAGCTGTTTGCGCACCACGTCCGGGTGCTCGGTGCCGAACCGGAAGTAGCCGCCGCGGTCGTGGTCGAGCAGCGCGGCGAAGATGCTGGGCGAGTCGAACCGTGGTGCGGCGAACCAGTCGACGACGCCCTCCGCGGAGACCAGCGCGGCGCTCTGCAGATCGCCCACCAGGCCGTGGTCGGCGATCGGGGGGTAGCGGTCCATGGCTCATCCCGGAGTCTCGGAAGCGTCCCCCGCTCCTCACTATCGGACCAGCCCGTGGGCCCTGCCACACGAGCGCCGCCCCTCCCCCGAGCGTCACAGCCAGGTGGTGGCCAGCCACACGGCGACGGCCGCGACCGCCAGCAGGACGCCGTTGAGGGCCACGTCGCGGTCGTCGCGGGCGAGGTGGACGCGGGTCGCGGCGATCTGGAGGACGACGAAGCCGGCGGCCGCCGCGATCGCGAGCCAGGGCGCGACGCCGGTGGCCGGCGGCAGCACCAGGCCGGCCGCGCCGAGCACCTCGACCGCGCCGATGGCCCTGACGGCGCGCATCGGGGTGGTGTCGACCCAGGCCATCATCGGCAGCAGCTGCTCGCGGGTCCGGACGATCTTGAGGGCGCCTCCGTAGAGGTAGAAGAGCGCGAGCAGTCCCGCGACGATCCAGTAGGCGGTGTCCATGCACCCGATTGCACCGGCGCGGTGCCGCGGGCGTCCAGGACCTGTTGCGGAACGCCGATACCCGACGGGTATCGTTGCAGCATGGAGCTGCGTACACTGCGCTATTTCGTGGCCGTGGCCGAGGAGCTGCACTTCGGCAGGGCCGCGGCGCGACTCCACATGAGCCAGCCGCCGCTGAGCCGGGCGATCCGGCAGCTGGAGGCGGAGTTCGGCGCCGTGCTGTTCGACCGCTCGCCGGCCGGAGTGCGGCTCACCGCCGTCGGAGCGGTGCTGCTCGACGAGACGCGGGCCCTGCTCGACCGGGCGGACCGCCTGGCGGTCCGGGTGGCCGCCGCGGCCGGGCACGCGAGCCTGACCGTCGGCCTGCTCGGCGACAGCGCCGATCCGGCCGTGACCCGGCTGGCCGCCGAGTACCGCGGGCGGCACCCGGACGTCGAGGTGCGGATCCGCGAGACCGATCTGACCGACCCCACCTGCGGGTTGCGGGCCGGCCTCGTCGACGTCGCCCTGACCCGCGGCCCGTTCGACGGGACCGGGCTGCGCGTGCGGGAACTGCGGGCCGACCCGGTGGGGGCGCTGCTGCGGGCCGACGACCCGCTCGCCGCGCGCGCGGACCTCACGCTCGCCGACCTGGCGCCGCGCCGGTGGTTCCGGTTCCCGCCCGGCACCGACCCGCTGTGGCAGGCGTACTGGAACGGCGGCGAACAGCGTGCGGGCCCGGTGGTGCGGGCCGTCCAGGAGTGCCGGCAGGCCGTGCTGTGGAACGGCACGGTGGGCATGACCCTGCTCGGCCACGAGCCGGGGCGGGGCCTGGCGGTGGTGCCGCTGGCGGACATGCCGCCGAGCCGGGCGGTCGTGGCGTGGAGCGGCGGCGACGCCGGCCCGCTGGTCCGCTCGTTCGTGGAGCTCGCGGCCGCCGCGTACCGGAACTGACCGCGGGCGGTCCCGTGGGGACGGGACCGCCCGCGATCGGCGCGACGGTTCAGGAGCCCGCGGGCCAGGGCACCTGCGGTGAGTGGTAGTACGACACCCCCATCGCCTTCCACCGCGGGCCCTGCGCGGCGAGCCGCTGGTCGAACGCGGTGACGTCGTGCGTGGACCACGGTGACCAGCCGAGCTCCGCGAGGGCGGGCAGCCGTGGGAACGCCATGGTGTCGATGTCGGCGGAGGTGACGATGGTCTCCGTCCACAGCGGGCCCTCGACGCCCAGCACCGAGGAGCCGGTGACCCCGGACAGGTAGGCGCCGGGGTCCCAGCCGTACGCGGTGTTGACCTCGATCAGGCCGGCCCAGGTCTGGCCCAGCTTGGTCTTGTGCGTGTACTTCATGTCCAGATAGGCCTTGTTGGCCGGCGACATGACGACCTTGGTGCCGTTCGCGGCCGCGGCCGCCACGTTGGTGTCGGTCGTCGTGGTGCCCCAGAACTGGGCGACGGTGGACGGCTGCAGCGGCGCCTTGGTCACGTCGTGCCAGCCGACCGCGGCCTTGCCGTGCGCGGCGACGATCTGCTGCACCTGCCCGATGAACGAGGTGTAGTCGGAGGCGCTGGTGGAGCTGGCCTCGTCCCCGCCGATGTGCAGGTACGGCCCGGGGGTCAGCGCGGCCAGCTCGCCGACGACCTGGTCGATGAAGGTGTACGTCAACGGCAGCGACACGCACAGCGAGCTGAACCCGACGTTGGTGCCCGTGTAGAGCGGCGGCGCGACGCCGTTGCAGTTGAGCGGGGCGTACGAGGCCAGGGCGGCGTTGGTGTGTCCCGGCATGTCGATCTCCGGGACGACGGTCATGAACCGCGAGGAGGCGTAGGCGACGATGGCCGTGTAGTCGGCCTGCGTGTAGAAGCCGCCCGCTCCCCCGCCGACCTCCGTACTGCCCCCGTACGTGGCGAGGTTGGGCCAGCTGTTGACCGCGATGCGCCAGCCCTGGTCGTCGGACAGGTGCAGATGGAGGTAGTTGACCTTGTACAGCGCCAACTCGTCGATGTAGCGCTCGACCTGGGCGACGGTGAAGAAGTGCCGGGCCACGTCGAGCATCGCGCCGCGGTAGGAGAACCGCGGGTAGTCCAGGACCGTTCCGCCGGGCACCGTCCACGGTCCCGGCCGCACGGTCGCGCTCATCACGTCGGAGGGCAGCATCTGCAGCAGGGTCTGCACGCCGTGGAACAGCCCGGCGGGCTGCTGGGCCTGGATGACCACGCCGCTCGCGCCGCTGGTGAGTTGATACCCCTCGGGCCCGGTGCTGCCCGGCGCCCCGGACAGTTCCAGCGCGATGCTGCCGGGCGTGGTGGCGCCGACGGTGAGGGGCAGGGCGTAGCCGGTGGAGGCGCGCAGGACGCCGGCCAGGTAGGTGCCCACACCGGCGTCGTCGGAGGTGAGCGTCGCCGCCGGCGCCAGGGTGAAGGCGCTGCCGCCGGCGACCGCGCTGACCGGCGCCGGCACGACGGTGTTGGGCAGGGCGGCAGCCGCGGCCGGGGCGGCGTCGGCGAGGACGCCGGCGCCGACGAGGCCGATCGCGGCGAGCAGCGTGATCAGGGTGTGCCGGATCCTCATCACCGGTCACCCCGCCACGACGTCGAACGCCGGGACGTTCCAGCCGGAGACGCTGACGACCGGCGTGGCGCCCTGCAGGTCGGCGGAGGAGTAGGTCGCGGTGAGCGTTTCCGACTCACCTGGCCACAAGGTGGTGTCATTGTCGCTCCAGATCGAGGACTGCAGTTCGTTGTCGCCGGGCAGTTCGGTGCCGGCGGTGGTGCCGCGGCGCACATCGGCCCGCAGGAAGAAGCCGACGGTGGGCTGCGTGGAGGTGTTGGTGACGGTGACCGTGACCTTGCGGTCGGCGCCGGCCGGGCCGGACGCGCTGCTGGTCACCGCCGTCGCGGACACGGTGGCGGCGGGCAGGTTCTTCAGGGCGGTCAGGTTGGCGTACTGGGACATCGACGCCTGCGGGTTGCCGGTGGTCTTGTTCCAGTTGGCCTTGTCCTGCGTGCCGGGCAGCCAGTAGACGTTGCGGTCGACGACCGTCCCGTTCTGGCGGACGAGCAGTTCGACGAAGCTGACCGTGCCGGCGGTGGCCGGCACGGCCGGGGTGAGCAGCCCGGTCCTGACCTGCTGCGAGGCCATCGACAGGGTGCCGGAGGTCTGGTCGTCGAGCACCGCGCCCGCGGTGCTGTAGACCTTGGACTCCACGGTGACGGCGGCCTGCGCGGTGCCGCCGAGGTTGTCGAGGGCGACGGTGCCGTCGTCCAGGGCGTAGAGGGCGTGCAGCGTCCGGTTGGCCTTCTGCGCGCCGAAGAACGCGCCGGCCTGGTCGCCGTCGTTGTTGTACAGCGACCACAGCAGCGTCGGCCAGCCCTTGTTGAGCTGCCAGTAGATCGTCCCGGTCGAGGGGGCGGCCGCCTTGGTGGAGTGCGCGAGGAACGCCTCGAACTGGGCCCTGGTGCTCTCGTAGTTCTGGACCTGGGCCTCCTCGACGTACTGGTTCAGGCCCGTCCAGGGGCCGTAGCGCTGGGTGATCGCGGTGTCGAGGTTGTACAGGGTGCCGAAGGCGTAGCCGGTGTGCTTCGTGCCCTCGTAGTTGTTGTGGTACTGGTTGGCGCCGGGTGACTGCCACAGCGCGGACTGGTCGGCGGCGGACAGGAAGCGGCGCAGCGAGTCGAGGGTGGGCACGGTGTTGCCGGAGCTCTGCTCGCTGTCGAAGCCCCAGGCACCGCCGGAGTTGGTGAGGTCGCCGCCGGTGCTGTGCGTGGTGTCGTACCAGTAGTTCGGCGGGACCCAGTCGTACGGGCCCTCCTTCTCACCGGCCGGCCCGAGTTGGGGACTGCTCTTGTACTCGGCGGAGGCGATGAACGGGCCGGAGTAGTCGGCGGCGGCGAAGCCGGCGAGTGCCAGGGACTCCTGCGTGGCGGTGGGCTGGTTGTCGCTCCACTGGAAGCTGAAGACGGACGGGTGGTCGCGCAGCGTCTGCCCGACGGACTGGGCGGTCAGCTGGTAGTCGGCCTGCTGGGCGCTGCTGTAGGTGCTGTTCTCCCAGAAGTCGCAGCACTGGTAGCCGGCGTTGACGAGGATGCCGGCCTCGTCCATCTGCCGGTACCAGTCCGCGGGCATCAAGTGGCCTTCCAGCCGGACGGTGTTGATGCCGAGCGCCTTCATCAGCCCGATCTGCCGCGCGGTGTCGGCCGGGTCGTAGCGCAGGAACAGGTCTGGGTCCCAGCCGCCGCCGCGGATCACCACCGGCACGTTGTCGACCTTGAACGCCCGTACTCCGCTGGGTGCTTGGGAGGAGGCTCCGGTCAGATACGAGGTGACGGTGCGGATGCCGAAGGTGCTGCCGGTGGTGCCGAGCACGGTCGCGCCCTGCGCGACCGAGGTGGCGAGGCCGTAGAGGGGCTGCGCGCCGAGCTGGTAGGGCCACCACAGCTGCGGGGACGCGATCGTCAGCGCCGGGTACGCCGACGGCGCGAACACCACGGTCTGGGTGCTGCCCGCGGCGACCGTCACGTTCTGGGTGACGGTGACCGGGGTACCCCCGCCCGGCGGGGTGACGGTGGCGGTGACGGTGCCCGACTGCGCGGCCGCGGACGTGTTGGTGACGTCGGTCTTGACGGTCAGCGCCGAACTGCTCAGGTCCGCGGCGGTGTTCTGGACGACGTGGGCGTTGCCGTCGATCAGCGGCCCGCCGGTCCGGAGCTGGACGGGGAACTGGATGCCGGTGTTGTTGTCGGGCGGGATCTGGCTCCAGTCGACGTTGTCCAGGCTGAGCATGGCGGTCGGATCGTTGGGGTGCATCTCGATCGCCAGGGAGTTGGTGCCCTGCCGCATCAGGCTCGTGACGTCGAAGGAGCGGCGGGCGTAGGCGCCCGTGACGGTGGCGGACGCCGCGACCTGGGTGCCGTTGACCCAGACGTCCGCGGTGCCGATGACGCCGTTGAGGACGAGGGACGCGCTCTGCCCGGACGGCGGGGCGGTGAAGTCGGTGCGGTACCACCAGGGCACCGAGAACTGCGCGAGGGTGTCGGGCCCGACCTTGGTCATCTGGCCGAAGCAGGACTTCATGGTGGTGGAGACGAACACGCCGGGGCAGGTGCCGTTGCTCAGCAGCGCGTTGATCTCGGTGCCGGGCGCTCCCCCGCCGTCGTTCTGCACGGGCAGCCAGCCGGTGGTGGCGAAGCCCGGTGTGGAGATCTGCGACCCGGTCTGCGAGGCGGTGGCGCTGGACTGGACCTGCCAGCCGGTGGCGGCGCCGAGGTCGGCGAGCGCCGAGGAGCCGGTCGGGGGGTCGGTGAAGGGGGCGGCGGACCGGGCGGGGGCGGCGGACCGCGTGCCGCGGTCCTGACCGCCGTGTCCCGAGGCGTCGGCCGCCCCGGCCGGCAGTGCGGTCAGCACGGCCAGGCTCAGGGCGGCCGCCGCGATCACTGGCTTCCGTCGGAGGATCACATGCGCTCCCATCGTTGGCGGAGGGATGGAGCGAGGTGGACGAGTGAGGCCGGGAGTCAGCCGGGTCGATTTAGTTAGTCAGCTTTCCTAATTACCTTGCAGCGTCTTCCCCTGACGGTGGACTGTCAACCCCTCCCGACCGGAACCCCCGCCGCACCTCGCCCCGACCCGTCCGATCCGGCCACCGGGCTTCCGCACCTCCGCGCCACCGCCGGGCGCCGGCGTCTCCGGCAGCGCGGAATACATGCTCAGTCATGTTGTTATGGCTGGGGTAACGATCGCTGCGAGCGAGAGAGGCGCACATCATGCAGTTCGGAATCTTCACGGTCGGCGACATCGCGCCCGACCCCGTCACCGGCTACACCCAGAGCGAGGCGGAGCGCATCGGCAACATCGTGCGCATCGCGCAGAAGGCCGACGAGGTGGGCCTGGACGTCTTCGCCCTCGGCGAGCACCACAACCCGCCGTTCGTGCCGTCCTCCCCCACCACCCTGCTGGGGCACATCGCGGCGCTGACGCGGCGGATCATCCTCAGCACCTCGGTCACCCTGGTGACCACGAACGACCCGGTGCGGATCGCCGAGGAGTACGCCATGCTCCAGCACGTGGCCAAGGGCCGGCTCGACCTCATGGTGGGGCGCGGCAACACGGTGCCGGTCTACCCGTGGTTCGGCAAGGACATCCGGCAGGGCGTGGCCCTGGCGCTGGAGAACTACAACCTGCTGCACCGGCTGTGGCGCGAGGACGTGGTGGACTGGGAGGGCACCTTCCGTACGCCGCTGCAGGGTTTCACCTCGACCCCGCGGCCGCTGGACGACGTGCCCCCGTTCGTCTGGCACGGCTCCATCCGCACGCCGGAGATCGCCGAGCAGGCCGCGTACTACGGCAACGGGTACTTCGCCAACCACATCCTGGCGCCCAACCTGCACTTCAAACCGCTGGTGGACTTCTACCGGTCGCGCTTCGAGCACTACGGGCACGGCACCAGGGAGCAGGCCATCGTCGGACTGGGCGGGCAGGCGTTCATCGCCCGCCGCTCCCAGGACGCGGTGAAGACGTTCCGGCCGTACTTCGAGTCGTATCCGATCTTCCGCGGCAGCTCGCTCGACGACTACATGGCGGGCACGCCGCTCACCGTCGGCAGCCCGCAGGAGGTCATCGACAAGACGCTGACGTTCCGCGAGGGCTTCGGCGACTACCAGCGGCAGATGTTCGCGGTCGACAGCATGGCCCTGCCGGTGGAGATGGCGCTGGAGCAGATCGAGCTGCTCGGCACCGAGGTGGTGCCGGTACTGCGCAAGGAGACCGCGAGTCTGCGTGCCCCGGACGTGCCCGAGGCGCCCACGCACTCCGACCTGGTGCGGGCGAAGTACGGTGACGCGGAACCGCGCCAGCCGCGCCCGAACCCGAACCGCGGCGACAACCTGTCCGGTGCCTCGCCGTACCAGGACAGCGACCCGGACGCCGAGGCCCGCTTCCCGCAGGTCGTGTGACGGTGGCCGCACGCAACATCCGCCTGGCGAACGAGGCGTGGGAGGCGCTCAGCCGCGCCCAGGCCCTCCTGGCGCACGAGCTCACCGAGGCCGACATCTGGGGCGACCTGCTGCCGCTGGAGTACGGCGTGCTGCACGCGCTGTCCAACGCGCCGCACGGGCTGCGGATCAGCGAACTGCGCGACGACGCCCTGCTGATCACCCAGCCGGGCATGTCCCGGCTGGTGATCAGACTGGAGGCCCGCGGACTCGTCGAGCGGGGGGACGACCCGGACGACGCGCGGGCGTCCCGGATCCGCCTCACGCCCGACGGCCTGGCCGCCCAGCAGCGGGTCGGCGCGGCGGTGGCCCGCCATGTGGCCGAGACGATGAACCGGGCGCTGGACCCCGGCGACCTGGCGGTGCTGCGCGACCTGAGCAGCGGCCTGCTCGCCTCGGCCCGGAACGAGCGGGCCGCCGCCCGGGCCGCGCAGGCCCGGGGACGCACGCGGAAGCCGGCGGCGCAGAAGAAGACCCACGTCCCCGACGAGGACGCGGACCACGTGGAGAAAGGGAACACGCCATGACCGTGGCAACCGTCCAGCCGCACGACGCCGCCGGGCCGGAGCAGGCCGTGCGCCTCGTCGTCGTCAGCGCCGGCGTCAGCGACCCCTCGTCGAGCCGGCTGCTCGCCGACCGCACGGCGCAGAAGGCCGTCGACCTGATACGCGCCTCCGGCGGCTCGGCGACCGTCGGCACCGTCGAACTCGGCCCGCTCGCCGTCGACATCGCGCAGGCGATCGTGTCCGGCTTCCCCAGCGACCGGCTGCGGAACGCCTTCGAACGGCTCGCCGCCGCCGACGGGCTGATCGTCAGCACGCCGGTGTACAAGGCGGGTGTCAGCGGGCTGTTCAAGTCCTTCGCGGACCTGCTCGACAACGACCTGATCATCGCCAAGCCGGTGGTGCTCGCCGCGACCGCGGGCACGGCCCGGCACTCGATGGTCGTCGACGAGCAGATGCGCCCGCTGTTCGCGTTCCTGCGCGCGATCCCCGCGCCCACCTCCCTGTTCGCGGCGCCGGAGGACTGGGGTCACAGCGAGTTGGGCGAGCGGATCGCGCGCGCCGCCACCGAACTCGTCCTGCTGCTGCGCAGCGGCGTCGGCAGCGCCATCGCCGACACCGCGTGGAACGGCTACGACCACCGGTTCGGCGGCACCGCGACCCGCGCCGAACGCACCGCCGACGACGTGGACTTCTCCACGGACCTGATGCGGCTGGCGGCCGGCGGGAAGCTGTGAGCGCGCACCCGACGGGCCCGTGGTCAGCGACGGCTCGGCCCGTTGACCACGCTGCCGTCGGGGCGGCCGCGCGGTGGCCGTGCCGGCCGCCGTCGGTAGCCGTCAGCGCGATCGGCACCGTCAGTGCTGTCAGCCGCCCAGGGCGTACGCGCCGGCCGCGATGTCCTCCAGCAGCGTCGGGCCGGTCGGCGCCCAGCCGAGCAGTTCGCGGGTGCGGTCGCTCGACGCGGTGACGTCCATGCCGAAGAAGCGGCCGATCCAGCCGAAGTGCGCCTCGGCCTCGTCCGGCGCGACCGAGGCCGTCGGCACGCCCAGGGACGCGCCGAGGGCGGCCGCGATGTCGCGGCTCGGGATGCCGGTCTCGGCGACGGCGTGCACCCGCGAGCCGGGGGCGGACTTCTCCAGGGCGAGCCGGACCAGCCGCGCGGCGTCCGAGCGGTGCACGGCGGCCCACCGCGTCGCCCCGTCCCCGATGTAGCCGGCGAAGCCCTTCTCCTTGGCGATCCGGGCCAGCTGAGCGGTGAAGCCGTGGTCGCCCATGCCGTGGACGGTGGGCGAGAAGCGCAGCGCCACCGGGCGTACGCCCCGTTCGGCGTAGGACAGCGCGAGATTCTCGCTGCCGCCGCGCATGGAGTCCGCGCCGTGGAAGGGCGAGGCGTCGTCCTCCGTTGCCGGACGGCCGACGGCGCCCGAGGCGAGGCCGGACGCGAGCAGGAACGGCCGGCCGCTGCCGTCGAGCGCGTCCAGCATGCGCCGCACCGCGGCGTTCTCGCTGCGCCCGGCGCCCGCGTAGTCGGTGAAGTCGTGCTTGAAGGCCAGGTGGATCACCCCGTCGGAGGCCGCGGCGGCGGCAGCGAGGCCGTCGACGTCGTCGAGGTTCCCGCGGAGCGGGGTGGCGCCCTTCACCTCGAGGGCGGCGGCCGCCTCGTCGGTGCGGACGAGGCCGGTGACCTTGTGGCCGTTGGCGAGGAGCTCGTCGGTGACCGCCGAGCCGATCCAGCCGGAGGCTCCGGTGACGAAGACATGCATGACGGACGTCCTTCCTGCGTTGCCATGGCCCGCGACCCCGGCCTGCGACCGGCACGCACCATGAACCGCGTATGACAGTGACTGACATCGACCGTAGCACATTGATGTCAGCGACTGCCATGGCTACACTCATGGCCATGGGTCGCTGGGAGCCGGATGCGAAGGGGCGGATGATCCGCGCCGCGTTGGACCTGTTCACCGAGCGCGGCTTCGAGCAGACCACCGCCGGTGACATCGCCGCGAGCGCCGGCGTCACCGAACGCACCTTCTTCCGGCACTTCGCCGACAAGCGCGAGGTCCTCTTCGACGGCTCCGCGACCCTGCAGCACACCGTGCACGACGCGATCCTGGCCGCCCCCGGCGAGCTGACCGCGCTGGAGGCCGCGCTGGCCGGAATGGCCGCGGGCGGCGGGCTGCTGCAGGAGCGCCGGGAGTTCGCGGTGCGCCGCGCCAGGATCGTCGCCGCCGACCCGAGCCTGCAGGAGCGCGAACTGCTCAAGCTCGCGGCGATGACCGAGTCGACGGCCGAGGCGCTGCGCTCCCGCGGGGTGGCCGAGCCGGCCGCGAGCCTCGCCGCCCACAGCGCGGTGTCGGTCTTCCACGTCGCCTTCGCCTCCTGGATCACGGCGGAGGACCCGCCCGGTTTCGACGTCTGCATAGGGCGGACCGCGACGTCACTGCGCGCCCTCATCTGAGTCCGGCGGGCCCCGCCGGTACCGGTCGCGGCGAGGACCCGCGACCACGGGCAGGTGGGGCTCGGCGGCCCGGGCGCGCAGGAAGCCCTGAACGGTCACGACGGCCAGGACGGCCAGGACGGTCAGGACGGTCAGGATTCGAGAAGCCTCCGCCCCGGGCCGCTGGCTAGCGTGAAGGACATGAACTCCATCGACTTCATCACCCTCGAAGTGGCCGACACCGAGGCCGCCGCCGACTTCTACGCCTCCGCCCTGGGCCTGGACAAGCAGGTGCGCCTGCGCGCGGCCGAGGCCCCGACGTCGGGCTTCCGCGGCTTCACCGTGTCGCTCGTCGTGTCGCAGCCGTCCACCGTCAACGGCTTCGTCGACGCCGCGCTCGCCGCGGGCGCCACCGCGCTCAAGCCCGTCGCCAAGTCCCTGTGGGGCTACGGCGGCGTCGTCCAGGCCCCCGACGGGTCGATCTGGAAGGTCGCCTCCTCCGAGAAGAAGGACACCGGTCCCGACACCCGGCAGTTCGACAAGATGGTGCTGCTGCTCGGCGCCGAGGACGTGGCGGCCAGCAAGAAGTTCTACGTCGAGCACGGCCTCACCGTGGCGAAGAGCTACGGCCGCAAGTACGTCGAGTTCGCGCTTCCCGGCAGCCCGGTGGGGCTGGGCCTGTACGGGCGCAAGGCGCTCGCCAAGGACGCGGGCGTCTCCCCCGAGGGCAGCGGCGCGCACCGGCTCGCGATCGGCGCCGGGGCCGGGCCGTTCACCGACCCTGACGGGTTCGCGTGGGAGACGGCGGAGGGCTGACGCCCGCGGGGCCGACCGCACTCACCAGCCGTGCCGGCCGGGCGCCGCGGCGCCCGGTGTCCGCCCGATCGCTCCGCCGAAAGGACCCGTACGGTGTGCCACCCCGCCCTCAAAGAGGCGCTCACGTTCGCCCGGCACCTGGAGGACCTCGCGCGGCTGCGCCGCGTGCGGGACCGGCTGGACCGGGAGTACGCACTCCCCCTGGACGTCGAGGCGCTGGCCCGCGGCGTCCGCATGCCGGCCGGGCTCCTCAGCCGCCAGTTCCTGCTGGCCTACGGCCAGGCGCCCCACGGCTATCTGACGGCCCGGCGGATCGAGCGCGCCGTGGCGATCCTGTGCCGCGGCGGCCCCGGCGCCCCCGGCGTCGCCGAGATCCGCTCCGCCGTGGGTTGTCCGTCACCGGAGACGTTCGGCGCGCGCTTCACCGCCGTGGTCGGCGTGCCGCCCGGCGTCTACCGGAGGCAGGCAGCGCGCGGCGGCGCGGACCTGCCACCGGACGATGCCGGGCAGGTGCCGGGGCCGGTCAGGAATCGAGAAGCGCGCCTGCCTGAGCCGCGGCTAGCGTGAACGCCATGGACATCACCATTCACGCCAGCGTGCTCCCCCACGACGACCCGGACGCCTCGCTCGTCTTCTACCGCGACGTCCTCGGCTTCGAGGTCCGCAGCGACGTGGGGTCCGGCAAGATGCGCTGGATCACCGTCGGCCCCGCCGGACAGCCCAGCACCTCCCTGCTGCTCGCGCCGCCGGCCGCGGACCCGGGGATCACCGAAGCGGAGCGGCGCACCGTCGCCGAGATGATGGCCAAGGGCACCTACGGGTGGATCCTGCTGGCCACCAAGGACCTCGACGGCACGTTCGCGCGCGTCCAGGCCGGTGACACCGAGGTCGTCCAGGAGCCGACACAGCAGCCGTACGGCATCCGGGACTGCGCGTTCCGCGACCCGGCGGGCAACCTGGTCCGCATCCAGGAGCTGTCCTGAAACGAGCCGCCCGGCGGCCCCGGCCCGCCGGCGCCGCCGGCGCCGCCGGGCGCGGCCGGGTGGTGCCGGCGCCGGGCCCCGCACCGGACAGCTGTCCCGCACGGATCTCCGTGTACCGCGCGGCGCCCCCAAGTGGCCTGCGGACAGGCGGTATTGACGTGCGGCAGGGGCACTGGCACCCTGCTCCGGCAGAAGCGGGGCCGTCCGGCCCGGCCGTGTCCGTGGAGGCTCGCGCATGAGCGTGCACACCGTGATGTCCGCCCTGCGCCCGCCTCGCCGCGCGGCCCGCGCAGCCGCGGCGCTCGTGCTGTCCGTCGCCGGGCTGGCGGCCGGCGCGGCGCCCGCGACCGCCACAGGAAACGGCACGCGTGCGGGCCGGCCGGCCGGCGCGGCCGCGCACACCCCGGCCCCGTCCGCCGCGGGCGCCGCGGCCGCCGCCGCGAGCCGCGTCGACTTCCACAAGTGGACCACCCCGGACGACTTCGCCTCCGGCACCGCCAACGGCGTCGAGGACCTGCCCGGCGACCGCGCCGGCATCGACATCTCCGGCACGGTCGGGTCCCTCGCCTACAAGGACGCGTACCTCCACACCACGAAGACGTACGGGTACGCCACCTGGACCTCGCCGGTGCACGCGCCGGCGTTCGGCGCCACCGAAGTGGTCGCCTCATGGAACGCCCAGACGCCCGCGGGTACCTGGCTGAAGGTCGAGCTGAACGCGACGATGGAGGACGGCGTCCAGACCGGGTGGCTGGACATGGGCCACTGGGCCGCGCTGGACAACGACATCGCCCGGACGTCCGTCAGCCCGAGCGCCGCCCCCTACGGCGGGGTCGACACGGACACGTTCACCGCGTCCGGCAGCCACACCGTCCACGCCTACCAACTGCGCGCGACGCTGTACCGCCTCGCCGGCTCAACCGCGACACCGCGGGTGTGGCAGGTCGCCGCCTTCGCCTCCGCCGTCCCCGCCCGGTCCTCCGTCCCGGTCAGTGCGCCCGGCGGCGCCGAGGGCGTCGAACTCGCCGTGCCCCGGTACTCGCAGCAGATCCACGCGGGCGAGTACAAGAAGTACGGCGGTGGCGGCGACGCCTGGTGCAGCCCCACCTCCAACGAGATGATCGACGAGTTCTGGGGCGCGGGCCCGACGGCCGCCGACATGTCCTGGGTCGACCCCTCGTATGCCGACCCCAGCGTCGACTACGCGGCCCGCGAGACCTACGACTACCGCTACCAGGGCACCGGCAACTGGCCGTTCAACGCCGGCTACGCCTCCCACTTCGGCCTGGACGCCGAGGTCGTGCAGCTGCGCAGTGCCGACGACGTCGAGCAACTGGTCGCCGCCGGGATCCCGGTGGCACTGTCGGTGGCCTTCGACAACGGCGAGCTGACCGGCTCCGGTTACGGCACCGCGGGCCACCTGATGGTGGTCGTCGGCTTCACCGCGAGCGGCGACTTCATCGTCAACGACCCCTTCTCGGCGAGCGACGCCCAGGTCCGCCACGTCTACGCGCGGTCCCAGCTGGAGAACATCTGGCTGCGCACCTACTGGACGCGGGCGGACGGCACGACGGGCCACGGCTCGGGCGGGGTCGCCTACGTCATCACCCCGCACGACAAGGCGCTGCCGCCGGTCCCCGACCCGGCGAACCCCACCTGGTAGCGGCGGAGCGGCCGCGCGCCCTCAGTCGAGGCAGAACTCGTTGCCCTCGGGGTCACGCATGACGATGTGGCCCTGGTCCAGCGCCGGTTCGGGCTCGTGGCGCCGCACCCGGGTGGCGCCGAGCGCGACGAGGCGCGCGCACTCCGCCTCCAGGGCCGGCATGCGCTCCTCGCCGGCCAGTCCGGGGGCCGCGCGGATGTCGAGGTGCACGCGGTTCTTGACCGTCTTGTCCTCCGGCACCTGCTGGAAGAACAGCCGCGGGCCGCGCCCGTCGGGGTCCTCGATGGCCGAACGCGTGTTGCGCCGCGCCTCCGGAACGCCCATCTCGGCGAGGAACACATCCCACGCGGCCAGCGGGTCAGCCCCTTCCGGCAGGTCGGCCCCGGGCGGGGCGGGGTGCTCGTACCCCAGCACGTCCCGCCAGAACCCGGACAGGGCCCGCGGGTCGTGGGCGTCGAAGGTGACCTGGAACTCACGGCTCATCGGTTGGCTCCGTTCGCGGCGGCATGCGGGTGCGGAGGGAGGTCGCGCGGCGCTCCGTCCCTGGGGGTCACCTTGGCATCCGTACCGGACGAATTCCGTCCGCAGGCGCGGGAGGCCGTGCGGCATGTCGCGGCACGCGGGTGTTCCGGCCCGGGGCGTGCGGGTGCCTTGACGGGGTCGGGCGCGGGGGTCAGCATGTGGGAGCGCTCCCATCACGTACACGGCTCCCTCTCCGCCCGCCGGCGGGGCTGTTGACGTCGCAGCCGGGCCGGTGGCTCATCCCCCCACTCCTCGTTCTCCCAGGAGGACGCGTGTCCACCATCCGCACACCCTTCCGCCACCGCCTGTCGCGGCGCCCCCGCCCGTCGCGCCCACCGCGGCCGTCCGGCCCGCCGCACCGCCGCGGACCACTCGGCCGCACCGTCGTGGCGGCCGCCGTCGCCGCGCTGCTCCCCCTGGCCGGTCCCGCGGCCCTCGGCGCCGCCCGCGCCGACGCGGCGCGGCCCGCCGCGGCCGCCGCGGGATCGTTCGACTACGCCGAAGCCCTGCAGGACTCGATGCTCTTCTACGAGTCGCAGCGCTCGGGAGCCCTTCCCGCCGACAACCGCGTCGGCTGGCGCGGCGACTCGGACCTCTCCGACGGCAAGGACGCCGGCCTGGACCTCACCGGCGGCTACCACGACGCCGGCGACGAGGTGAAGTTCGGCTTCCCCATGGCGTTCTCGATGACCATGCTGGGCTGGGGCGGCATCGACGAGGCGTCCGGCTACGCCGCCGCGGGCCAGAAGTCCTTCCTGCAGCGCAACCTGCGCTGGGGGGACGACTGGCTGCTCAAGGCGCACCCGTCGCCGAACGTGCTCTACGGCCAGGTCGGCGACGGCAGCAGCGACCACGCGTTCTGGGGGCCGGCCGAGGTCAACCCCGAGCCACGGCCCGCCTACAAGATCGACGCCTCCTGCCCCGGCTCCGACCTCGCCGGTGAGGCGGCGGCCGCCCTCGCGTCCTCCAGCATGGTCTTCTCGTCGGACGACCCGTCGTACGCCGCCGAACTGCTCACCAACGCCGAACAGCTCTACACCTTCGCGGACACCTACCGCGGCACGTACGACAAGTGCATCACGGGCGCTCAGGGCTACTACAACTCCTGGAGCGGCTACTGGGACGAACTGGTGTGGGGCGCGCTCTGGTTGTACCGCGCCACGGATGACAGCTCGTACCTGTCGAAGGCCGAGACGTACTACGCGCAGCTGCCGAAGGCGCAGCAGACCACGACGCCGGAGTACAACTGGACGCTGGCGTGGGACGACAAGACCTACGGCGACTACGTGCTGCTGGCCGAACTCACCGGCAAGCAGGTGTACGTGGACGACGCCGAGCGGTGGCTCGACTGGTGGACGACCGGCGTCAACGGCCAGAAGGTCGCCTACTCGCCGGGCGGCGAGGCGTTCCTCGACACCTGGGGCTCACTGCGGTACTCCGCCGACACCGCCTACGCGGCACTGCAGTTCTCGTCCTGGCTGACCGGACAGGGCAGGGACGCCGCCAAGGCGCAGACGTACCACGACTTCGGGGTGCGGCAGATCGGCTACATCCTCGGCGACAACCCGCGCCACGAGAGCTACGAGATCGGCTTCACCAACTCCGGCACCAGCACCGCGTGGCCGCAGAATCCGCACAACCGCACCGCGCACGGCTCGTGGGACCAGTCGATGACCGACCCGGCGGCCACCCGCCATCTCGACTACGGGCTGCTCGTCGGCGGACCGGGCTCCGCCGACGACGGCTTCTCAGACGAACGCTCCAACTACGGTGAGACCGAGGGCGCGCTGGACTACAACGCGGGCTTCTCCGGCGCGCTGGCGGCGCTGACCGCCCAGTACGGCGGCACGCCGCGGGCGAACTTCCCGCCGAAGGAGGCGCCGGACGGCCCGGAGGAGTACGTGCAGGCGGCGCTGAACACCTCGGGCGCGAACTTCTACGAGATCAAGGCGCAGGTGGTGAACACCTCGGGCTGGCCGGCCCGGCACCTGCTGCACGGCTCGTTCCGCTGGTACTTCACCCTGGACCCCGGCACCAGCCCCGCGCAGGTGGCCCTCAGCTCGCCGTACAACCAGTGCTCGGCGCCGGGCGGGCCGACGCAGTACGCCGGCAGCGTCTACTACGTGACGGTCAGCTGCGAGGGTCAGGACATCGCGCCCGCGGGCCAGTCCGCGTTCCACCGGGAGGTGCAGTTCCGCCTCGCGTTCCCGGGCGCCCACAACCCCTCGGGCGACTGGTCGTTCGCCGGTGTGCCGGCCACGTCCGGCGCCACTCCGGTGACCGACGACCACGTGGTCCTGTACGACGGCACGACGCAGGTGTGGGGCAACACTCCGGCCGACGGCGGGAGTTCGGTGTCCGGCGGCACCACGGCGGGAACGACCGCGGGGACGACCGGCGGCACCACGGCCGGGACGAGCGCGGGGACGAGCGCGGGCACGACCGGCGGGACGTCCGCGGGCACCACGTCGGGTGCCGGCGGCGGGAGTTCGGGCGGCGGCACCAGCGGCGGGACGGGGACGCCTCCGCCCGGCGCGGCCTGCACGGTGACGTACTCCGTCACCAACCAGTGGTCCGGCGGTTTCCAGGCCGACGTGAAGGTCGTCGACACCGGCTCGGCCGCCCTCGACGGCTGGACGGTCATCTGGACCTTCGGCGGCGACCAGCACATCGCCAACGCCTGGAACGCCACCGTCACCCAGTCGGGTCAGCAGGTCACCGCGCACGACGCGGGCTGGAACGCGGCGCTGGCCGCCGGCGCGACCGCCGACATCGGCCTGACCGCCACCTACACCTCCAGCAACGCGCCCCCGCACGACGTCAGCCTCAACGGCACTCCCTGCACCACCGCTTGACCCCTCCCTCGCGGTCCGGCCCCCTCACGGCGACGGGTCCGGACCGCGAGGCGTGGGCGACGTCCGGGCACGAGAGGGGCCCGTGAGGCCCCGTTCAGGGCCGGGCGGCCGGCGTGGAGCGGTGGAGGGCCGCCCGGCCCCGGTCACGCGGGTCAGGCCGCGTGGTCGAGGGGGAGCTCGCCGAGCAGCCGGGAGGTGCGGCCGAGGTCGCGCATCAGCTCGGACGGGGGGACGGCGAGCACGGGACAGCAGGCGTGCGCGAGGCAGTAACGGCTCACACCACCGTGGAAGAGGCGCGGCAGCAGGCGGTGGCGGCCGGTGCCGATCACGAGGAGGTCGTCGGGGCGGTCGGCGAGTTCGGTGAGTACCCGGCCGGTCTCCCCGCACGCGGTCACCAGGCGGACCGGCACGTCGGTGGGACAGCCGCCGAACGCGTCGGTGAGCGCCTGCTCCAGCCGCCCGGCCGCCGACTTCTCCCACTCCTGCAGCAGCGGCGGCCACGGCGCGCTGCGGTGGGCCGGCTCTCCGCACGGCGGGGTCCAGGCCAGCACGACCAGAAGCTCGGCGCCCCGGCGCCGCGCCTCCTCCACCCCCCGGTGCAGCGCGGTCAGGCTCTGCAGTGATCCGCTGACCCCGACGACGACTCGCCCGCCCTGTCCCACAGTGCCTGCTCCCTCTCCGATGCGGCGGCGCGCCGACGCGCCGCCGGTGCGGCTCGCCGTCCGTGCGCCGAGCGCCCTGCGTCCCGCTGCCGCAGACCCAAGCGAACACCTCCGGCGGCGGGTCGGGCCGCGTCCTGACGCGATCCGTACGCGCGGCTGCCACCGCCTTGACGTGGCCTTGACGTGCCACGGCGCGCCCGGGTGGACGACGATGGAAGAGGACGCGGAAGGGGTGGTCGCGGTGCGCGGCACTCTGCGGGTCTACCTCGGGGCGGCGCCCGGGGTCGGCAAGACGTACGACATGCTCGCCGAGGGGCACCGGCGTGCCGGACGCGGCACCGACGTCGTGATCGCGTACATGGAGGACTACGGCAGGCCGCTGACCCGGCAGATGGCCGAGGGTCTGGAGGCCGTGCCGCGCCGGACGATGGAGTACCGCGGCTGCACGTTCACGGAGATGGACCTGGACGCGGTGCTGGCCCGGCACCCGCGTGTCGCGCTGGTCGACGAGATGGCGCACACCAACATCCCCGGCTCGCGCAACGAGAAGCGGTGGCAGGACGTCCACGAGCTGCTGGCCGCGGGCATCCACGTGATCTCGACGGTCAACATCCAGCACCTGGAGTCGCTGAACGACGTCGTCGCGCACATCACGGGCGTCAAGCAGCGCGAGACGGTTCCGGACGACGTGGTCCGCGGCGCCGACCAGATCGAGCTGGTGGACATGTCGGCCGAGGCACTGCGCCGCCGGATGGCGCACGGCAACATCTATCCGCGGGAGAAGGTCGAGCTGGCGCTCGCCCACTACTTCCGGGTCGGGAACCTGTCCGCCCTGCGCGAGATCGCACTGCTGTGGGCGGCCGACCGCGTCGAGGAGGCGCTGCTGCGCTACCGGCACGACCACGGCATCCAGCAGCCGTGGGCGACGCGGGAGCGCGTGCTGGTGGCCCTCTCGGGCGGGCCGGAGGGCGACACGCTCATCCGCCGGGCCAAGCGCACCGCGTCCCGGGGCGCGGGCGGCGAGTTCCTCGCCCTGCACGTCGAGCCCGACGACGCGCTCGCCACGCGCACGCAGCGGTTGCCGGCCCGGCAGCGGGAGCTGGTGGAGGAGCTGGGCGGAACCTGCCACATGATCGCGGGCAGCGACCCGGCCCGGGTGATCCTGGACTTCGCGCGCGAGGTCAACGCGAGCCAGATCCTGATCGGCGCGACACGTCGCAGCCGCGTGCACCGCTTCCTCAGCCGGGGCATCGGCGAGACGATCATCGAGGGTTCGGGCGACGACATCGACGTCCTGGTCGTCACGCACTCCGAGGCCGCGCACGGCCGGTGGCTGCGCCGCAGGTCGGGCGGCGCGGAGAGCTCCGACGAGGCGGAGGAGGGCGGCGGGGACGGCGAGGACGCGCCGTGCTGAGCGGCTACTCCGCCGGCTCCCGCGCGGCCGCGCCGCCCGCCGCGTCCGCCGTCGCCTCGCGTGTCCGCTGGTAGTGGCGCCGCGCCTTCATGCGGTTGCCGCAGACCGCCATCGAGCACCAGCGGCCCTTGTTGGTCTTGCTGCGGTCCAGCAGGAAGAGCCGGCACTCGTCGTTGGCGCAGGGCCGCAGCCGACTCGGCATCGTCCGCTGTACCGCGCTCCACGCCATGACGATGTCGACGGCCAGCCGACGGTCGTCCGGAACGTCCAGTTCCCAGTCGACGCCTTCGGGCGTGGCGCGCGGCCGTGAGGTCACGCCGGCCAGCAGCGGCGTCAGGGACGCGGCGGGGCTGCTGCCGCGCACCACGGACTGGAGGGCGTCGCGCGCCTCGACGAGGGCGCGGCCCTCGGCCGCCGAGCCGGTGCCGCCGTGCGCCCGCTGCCAGGACCTCCGCGCGGCCGGGTCGGCCAGGTCGTCGCGCGGGTCGCCCTCGACGACCGGTGTGCTGTTGAGCAGCGCCAGCAGGGCGTCCTGCTGTTCGCGTTCCGTTGCCACCCGCGCCTCCTAACCCGCTGAAGTCTGTTGACAGGTTACACGAACCCGATCACACGAACCCGATCACTCGCTAACCCTTCATTCCACCTTGACAGGTTAGCCCATCCATGCTCGACTGGAAAACGTAACCAGTCAAGTCGAGCAGAAGGGTTAGAACCATGACTCCCGTGATCCACCACCGCACCGCGACCGTCGACGGCCTGGAGGTCTTCTACCGGGAGGCCGGCGACGCGGCGGCACCCGTCGTGCTGCTCCTGCACGGCTTCCCGACCAGCTCGCACATGTTCCGCCGGCTCATCCCCGAACTCGCCGACCGCTACCACGTGATCGCCCCCGACCACATCGGCTTCGGCCAGTCCGCGATGCCGGCGCCGGCCGACTTCCCGTACACCTTCGACGCACTCACCGACGTCACCGAGGGCCTGCTCCGGCAACTCGGCGTCGACCGCTTCGCGATGTACGTGCAGGACTACGGCGCGCCCATCGGCTGGCGCCTGGCGCTCCGCGCCCCCGAGCGCGTCACCGCGATCGTCACGCAGAACGGCAACGCCTACGAGGAGGGCTTCGTGAAGCCGTTCTGGGACGGCGTCTTCGCGTACACCGACGACCCGCGGCCGGAGACCGAGGCGGCGATGCGCACCGCCCTGACGCTGGACAGCACTCGCTGGCAGTACGTGAACGGGGTCGCCGACCCGAGCCTGGTGAGCCCGGACAACTGGGTCCACGACCAGGCGCTGCTGGACCGGCCGGGCAACGACGAGATCCAGCTGGGCCTGTTCCGCGACTACCCGACGAACGTCGGCCTGTACCCGCGGGTGCACCGGTACTTCCGTGAGTCGCAGGTGCCGCTGCTCGCCGCCTGGGGCGCCCGGGACGAGATCTTCGGCCCGGCGGGCGCGGAGGCGTTCCGGCAGGACCTGCCTTCCGCGGAGGTTCATCTGCTGGAGTCGGGGCACTTCGCCCTGGAGAGCCACCTCGACGAGATCGCGGCGCTCATGCGCGACTTCCTGGGCCGTGCCCTGGCCGCCTGACGCGGCCACGCCCTCCGGCGGGCCGGCGCGGGATCCCGCGCACCCGCAGGCACGCATCCGAAGGGAACGGCCATGGGACTGTCATGGCAGCAGGGCCCCCTCTCCCCCGGCGCCGTCGGGCACTTCCTGACGCCCGGCCCCCTGCCCGAGCGGTTGCTGTTCGCCGAGCCGCTGCGCCGCCGTGTGCGGGTGCGGTTCCACGACACGTGGGTCGCCGACAGCGAGGACGTGGTGCTGCTGCACGAGCCGGGCCGCTACCCCGTCGCCTACTTTCCGGGCCGGGACGTCGCCGAGCAGGCGCTGGTGCCGAGCGGCAAGGTCACCCACCACAAGGACCTCGGGGACACGGCGTGGTACGCGGTGCAGGCCGGCGGGCACACGGCCGAACGCTCGGCCTGGGAGTTCACGGCCCTGCCCGGGCACGCGGCGGAGCTGCGGGGCCGCGTCGCGTTCGCCTGGCGGGCGATGGACGCGTTCTTCGAGGAGGACGAGCGGATCCTCGGGCACGCCGCGGACCCGTACCACCGCATCGACATCCGCGCCACGTCCCGCACGCTGGAGGTCCGGCTCGGAGAGATGGCGATCGCCCGCTCCGAGCACCCGCTCGTGCTGTTCGAGTCGGGGTTCGCGCCGCGCTGGTACGTGCCGCGCACCGACATCGACGAGACCCGGCTGCGTCCGGTCGAGGGCCGGACCTTCTGCCCGTACAAGGGTCTGTGCGACTACTACGACATCGGGGACGCGCGCCGGGCCGCGTGGTCGTACCCCGACGCGTACCGCGAGGTGGACCGCATCGGCGGCATGGTCTCCTTCGAGCCGGACGCGGTCGAGGTCCACCTCGACGGCGTGCGGCTGCGGCCCGAACCCGGCCAGGGCGTCGTCCCGCACGGCGTGGACCGCGGCCTGGACGCGGAGGAGGCGGGCGGCGCCGTCGGAAACCCGATGGAGCCGCGGCGGGCCGCCGGTTAGGGTCGGCCGGTGAGCACCCGTACCTTCCGCATCACCGTCCGCGGCGTCTTCGACGCCCTCACCGCCGAGCAGCGCGCCGACCTCCTCTCCCGCGCCGCGGACCACGACATCCTGACCGCCGCGTTCACCCCCGAGGGCCACCTCACCTACGACCTGGCCGCGCGGGCCGCCTTCACCTTCCGCTTCCTGGACTCCGGCGAGGAGGAGGCCGACATCCTGCTCGCGACGGAACGCGCGGAGTCCGCCGCGGTCCGCTGGCTCAGCGACCGCGGCTACGCCTTCAAGAACCTGCGCGCCCAGGCCGAGGACCTCTCCCAGGCCCCCCTCGCCAAACGCCAGCGCCGCGCCGCCGGCCGGCACCCCTCCTGACCGGCACACGGCAGGGCCCGGGCCGTCGCGGCCCGGGCCCTGCCGTGCGGGGCCCGGGTCAGGGAAGCGGGACGCCGGTGACGGTGACCTCGCTGAGGTGGAACGACGAGTTCGCGGTGTTGCTGAGACCGGTGACACGGACGTAGCGGGCCGCGGCGGTGAGGGTGAAGGTGTCGCCCGCGTCGGTGGCGGCCGCGGTGGAGTTCTTGCCGCCGAGGGCTGACCAGTGCACGCCGTCGGTGCTGCCGGACAGGGTGTAGGTGTAGGCGCGCTTGCCGTCGACGTAGGTGCGGACGTTGACGGACGAGAGGTCGTGGACGGCGCCGAGGTCCACCTGCCACCAGGTCTCGCCGCTGTCCATGCCGCTGCCCCAGTAGGTGCGGTTGGTGTGGTCGCCGTCGACCGCCGCGGAGGGCGGGCTGCCGGCCTCCGCGGACAGCGCGGTGGTCGGCGCGCCCAGGCTCAGCACGGTGTCGCCGGAGGTGTCCCGCGCGGTGAAGGGCGCCGTGGTGAGACCGTGAAAGCGTGCGGCGCCCAGGAGTTGGGTGCCTGCGTTCGCCGCGGTGAACATCAGCCCGGCATCCTCCGCCGTCGCCGCCCCGGGCAGGGGCGCGGAGCCGACCACGACCCAGCCGGCGCCGTCCTGGCTGCACCAGCCGGTCACGGTGTCGCCGTCGCGGGTGATCCGGAGATGGACCGGGCCGCCGGCGGTGAACCCTCCGCTGGTGGTGTAGCGGTCGAGGGTCCCGTTGCCGTCGGAGTCCCACATGAAGTCGCAGCCGTGGTCGGGCGTGACGGCGAGGTCGGCGTAGCCGGCGCTGCCGGGGACGGACAGGTCGGAGCGCACGACGAGGCCGGCCCGGGCCCAGGGCCCGCTGCGGTCCTGGTCGAGCACCTCGGTGCTGACGCCCTGGCCGGACGCCAGCGACCGCGGCAGGTAGACGGTGCCGTACTGGTCCGTCGTGGCGCCCACGTCGCCGCCGCCGCCGGCGAGGGTGAAGGTGTCGCCGTCCTGCCCGAAGGAGACGGCGGCGCTGGACGCGGTGCGGTAGGGATCGCCGACCGGGCCGGTCGTGACGGCGTCGGTGGTGGCGGTCACGGAGTCGGTGAAGCCGCCGGAGGTCCAGTGCGCGGCCGCCGTCAGGTGCGCGAAGTCGGCGGGCGCGGCATCGGCGGGGGCGGCGACGTCCCACGCGGTGGTGACCGTGCCGCCGGGCGCCACGGCCGGAGAGGAGCCGTCCACGGGGGTGACGGTGTATCCGGCGGGCGCGGTCAGCCGGAACTGCACGGGGTCGGTGGCCCGCAGGATGTTGTCGTTGGTGAAGGTCGCGGTGACCCGCACGGTCCCGCCGGGCGCGACCGACTTGGGGTCGGCGGTCGCCCCCAGGTGGCCGGCGGGGTACGCGGCGACCTGCTGCGCCTGTCCGTAGGCGTCGCCGGTGGGGGTGCTGCGGTACTGCGTGTCCTTGGCGTTCCAGTCGGCCGCGACGGCGTGCCAGTCGATGGGCTGCGCCGAGTCGCCCGACGTCAGCCCCTTGTCCAGCGCGTCGAACAGCATCCGCCAGCGGGTGCCGTAGTAGTCGCCGACCAGGCCGTTCCACTCGCGTCGTGCGTAGTCCTGGATCGGGTGCTGGTCGGACCAGTCGGTGACCAGGGTGCGCAGGTCGTAGGCGAGGGCCTTGGCCTCGGCCGGTGTGGCGGCCCAGGACTCCGCGTCCTTCTGCCAGGCGCCGAACAGGGTCGAGGCGTCGCCGGCCAGGAGCCGGTCCATCAGGTTCAGCTTCGTCATCCACTGCGACGCCAGCGCTTCGAAGCCCGCCAGGTCGTGGGCGCTGACCGCCTGCCGGATCAGCGGCAGTTGGGTGCGGGTGTCGTTGGCCAGCACCTGGCGGGCGACGTCCACGACGTCGTGCCGGTACGCGGTGCTGTTCCTCAACGGCGGGCTGATCCGCAGGAGTTCGTCGAGGGCGTGCTGGATGTCCCGCGGGTCGTACGGGAGGGCGACCTGGCTCGCCAGCAGGCTGGGCTGCACGGCGAACAGGCTGGTGGGATATCTGGCCCCGGAGCTGGGCGGCTGCCAGGTGTAGGCGGACCGGCCGAGGATCTGCCAGGCCGCGATCGCGTGCGGGTCGGCGGCGCCGTACCGCGAGGTGGCGTACGCGGCCATCCAGTCGTCCAGGTTCACCGGGGCCGGCCGCCAGGCCAGGCCGGTGAAGAACGCCACGGCGACGGGGTTGTTGTCGACGGCCTCGGGCATCATCGCGATGCCGTCGAGCGCCGTGCCCGGTCTGGCCAGCCAGTCGTGGAACTTCTGGTTCCAGACGGTCATGGCGGCGCCCATGTTGCTGTTGCCGCCGAAGTCCCAGATGGTGCCGAAGGCGTACGGGGTGCCGAGGTAGTCCTGGTCGCGGTCGACGGCGGAGGCGGTGTCGGAGTTGCCGTCGAGCACGAGCATGCGGGACCGGTCGACGGCTTCCAGGGTCTCCTTGCGCGGGTTGCTCTGCCAGCCGAGGATCGCCCAGATCGCACCGGGGTGCGCCCGGTCGAGGGCGTTCTGCACCGCGCGGGAGGCGTCGCCGACGTTCACGTCGCCCGCCACCCCGCCCTCGTGCAGCAGGTCCATCTTGTACATGGTGCTGTCGCCGAACATGCGCGTCTGCTGGGCGTAGAACGTGTCGGCGACCTGGTCGAAGAGCGGAGTCGTCGGGTTGAGCCAGTCAGGGCGCGGGAAGCCGCTCCACGTGCCCTGCGGCACGATCTCGGCCCCCGGGTTCTTCTGGGCGAACTGCGGGGGGACGGTACCGAAGTAGCCGGGCAGCACCGGGGTCATACCGAGCTGCCGCAGGTAGCCGGTCATCCGGCGGCCCAGCACCGCGCGGCGGTCGATGAGCTGCTGGCTGATCGGGCTGCCCTGGCAGCACATGTTCTGCAGCAGCCACCACGGCTGGTGGCCGGGCTGTGGAATCCACGCGCGCATCTCGTCGGCGGAGTAGCCGAACTGCTCGAACGTCTGCTGGTAGACGGCTTCCTGGCCTTCGTAGACCAGGACCTCGTTGATTCCGTCGACGGCCAGCACGTCGATGCGGCGCTGCATCTGCGCCCAGTCGAGATAAGGGCCGGCATAGCCCTCGTTGGTGTCGTTGAGGGCGAACCGGTGGGTGACGTCGGCCGCTTCGGCGAGCGGCGCCGTGGGCAGCGGCAGGTGACGCGGCAGGTTCAGCTGGTCGCCGTCGAGGGAGACGTCGGCGTGCGCGACGGTGCGCAGGTAGGTGCCGAAGCCGGCGAGGAGCGTGGCGGGGGTGGTGCCGCTGATCAGCACCCGGCCCCGGTCGGCCTCGATCTGGTAGTGGTCCTGGGCCGAGCCGGCGTCGATGCCCTTCAGCGTGACCTGTGCGGCGAGTTGCGGGCCGATCAGCCGGGTGATGGCGGCCGCGGCGGGTGCGGTGTCGAAGGTGGCGGGTGACGGGCCGGCCGACCCGGCCATGTCGGCGACCGCGCCGGGTGCGGTGACGGCCGAGCCGGCGACGAGGGCGCCGAGCACGGCGAGAACGGTGAGGAGCGCGCCGAGGAGCGCGGGCGTGCCACCCGCGGCACGGGGTGGAGAGGGGCGTCTGGACACGTATCTCCTTCATCCGGAGGAAACCGTACGCAACCAACTCATCGGAGAACGGGCGCAGTTGACCTCCGACCCGTGGTTCTTACCGGGGTCGGGGCGGCAGTGCCAGAGGGCGGGCGTACCCGGCCGGAACTGCCGATCCGTCATTGGTCCACGCCACGGGCCGTGACCTGTGGGGTCGTTGGGAACTGGGCGGGGCTTCTTCTTGTAGTGGCCATCCAGTTGTCACCCGGGGGGTGCCGGGGGTCGAGCAGTCTTGCCCTGCCCCTTCACCCGCTCGCCCGTCCCTGACGGCGTGCGCCCGCGAAAGGAAGACGGATGTCCGACGCCTCGCATGACGACGCCCCGCAGACCGGACCCACCCGGCGGCGGCTGCTCGGTGCCGCGGCCGCGGTCGGCGGTCTGACCGCGGCCGCGTCGGTCCTGCCGCCCCACCTCAGCCGTGCGGCGGCCGCGGAGCCGCGCTCCGGCGGGTCGCTGTCGGACATCGAGCACGTGGTGATCCTGATGCAGGAGAACCGCAGCTTCGACCACTACTTCGGCACCCTGTCCGGCGTGCGCGGCTTCGAGGACCCGCGGGCGGTGCGGCTGCCCGGCGGGCGCCCGGTCTACTACCAGCCGGACAGCCTCAACCCGGACGGCTACCTGCTGCCTTACCACATGGACTCCAGGACCACGGCGGCCATGGCGATACCCTCGCTGAGCCACGCCTGGCAGGCACAGCACACCGCCTGGAACGGCGGCCGGATGGACAGCTGGCTGCCGGCGCACCGCGACGCGGACGGCGACGCCAAGGGCCCGTACACGATGGGCTACCTGACGCGCGAGGACATCCCGTTCCACTACGCACTGGCGGACGCGTTCACCGTCTGCGACGCGTACCACTGCTCGGTGATGGGCCCCACCCACCCGAACCGGTACATGCACATGACGGGAACCATCGACGCGGACGGCCTGGCCGGCGGTCCGGCGCTGGACAACAACGCGGCCAAGGGCACGTACACCTGGACGACGTATCCCGAGCGCCTCGAGGCGGCGGGCGTGAGCTGGAAGATCTACCACGAGCCGTCGACCGGTCCCGGCGGCGGCCCGACGGGACTGGCGCCGATCGCCAACATGAAGCAGTACCAGACGGCGCGGCCCGGTGACGCGCTGTACGACAAGGCGATCGCCGAGAGCGCCTTCGGGCAGTTCGAGTACGACGCGCTCAACGGCACGCTCCCCAAGGTGAGCTGGCTGCTGCCGCCGTCCCTGTACGACGAGCACCCGGCACGCCTGCCCGCGGCCGGCGCCAACTGGCTGGCGGGGAAGATCGACGCGGTCGCCGCCAACCCGGAGACCTGGGCCAAGACCGTCTTCATCCTCAACTACGACGAGAACGACGGCCTGTTCGACCACGTGGTGCCGCCGACACCGCCCGCCGGGACCGCCGGCGAGTTCGTCGCCAAGACCTCGCCGACGGGCGTGCCCGGCGGGAACCTGCCGGTGGGCCTGGGCTTCCGCGTGCCGTGCGTCATCGTCTCGCCGTGGACGGTGGGCGGCTGGGTGGCGTCGGAGACCTTCGACCACACCTCGGTGCTGCAGTTCCTGGAGCGGGTGACGGGTGTGGCCGAGCCCAACATCAGCGAGTGGCGGCGCCGCACCACCGGCGACCTGACGTCGGCGCTGCGGATGTCCGAGCCGCGCCGCCCGGCCCCCGGCCTGCCGCAGACCGGCGGGCTCTACAACCTGGCCCAGTACGAGGCCTCGCACCTGCCGCTGCCCTCGGTCCCGGCCGCCCAGACGCCGCCGCGCCAGGAGCGCGGCCACCGCCCCCGCACCTGACGCGGGGACGCCGGAGCCGTCCGGGTGCGCGCACCCGGACGGCTCCGGCCCGTCGCGTCCCGGCCCGCCGTACCCGGCACCCGGCACCCGGCTTCCGCGGGATGGCCGGGCGCGCGTCCACTACGCTGTCCCGATGACCACGGGGGCGGAATCAGGGACAGGTGCCGGTCCGGCCACGGACGCGGCGGTGGAACCGGCGGACGCACGCGGCCGGTTGCGGCCGGTTCTCCACAAGGCGCGCTGGATCAGCGGCGGACTGGCCCTCCAGCTGGTGGGGCTCGCCGGCCCGATCGCCTACGTGGTGTCGCGGGCCAAGCACGAGAGCATCGGGGGCCTGCTCACCGTCACGACCGTGAAACTCGCGTGGCACGAGTCCGCCCACGAACGGAAGGGCATCGCGATCCTGGCGGCGGGGGCGATCGTCTTCGCGCTGGGCAGCGTCCTGCTCGCCCGCCCGTTCGTGAAACGCCGCCTGACCCTCCTGGTCGCCGTCCCTCTCGCCGCCGTGTGCGGCGCCCTCGTCCTCGGCGTGGCCGCTCTGATCGTGACCCTGATCTGCCTCCTGGAGGGCGCCGGGGGCGACATCGACAACATCCCCGGCGGCGGCGGTTCGTCCAGGAAGTCTCCCGCGGATCCCGCGGCGGCCGCCCTGCCCACCGACGCGGGTCCGCCGGGTACCTGACGGCACACCTTTTCCTTCGGCCCGGCACGCACGACGGCCGGCACCCCGCACTGGTGCGGGGTGCCGGCCGTTCGCGCGACTGCGGCCGGTGCGGCTACTGGACCGTGATGCGGATCGTGGCCTGCGGGGACGGGGTGGCGGTGGGGTCGGTCGCCGTGACGGCGAGGGTGTGGGGGCCGGGCGGGAGCGGGGTGGTGGGCGTGCAGGAGTAGGTGCCGTCGTCGGCGGCGGTGGCCGTGCAGAGGTCCGCGCCGTCGGAGGTGACCGCGACACGGGCGTCGGGTTCGGCCGTACCGGCCACGGTGGGGGTGGCGGTGACGGTGGCGCCGTCCTGCGGTGCGGTGACGGTGACGGGCGGCGCGAACGGGGTGGTGGTGGCGACTCCGTCGCCGGTGATGCGCACCGAAACGCTGTGGACGGTGACCTGGCCGCCGCCGTTGCGCAGCCGGAAGTCCGCGCCGGAGTGCTGGAGCCCGCCGAAGTACGCGTCGCCCGCGGTGACCGTCGCCGTCTTCCAGGTGCCGGTGCCGGTCAGCGGGATCGACTGGGTGGACTTGTAGGGGTCGGACGAGCCGTTGTCGTAGTGCACGGCGAACGATCCGGCGCCCTGGTCGTAGTAGGAGATGGTGAAGGTCGCGGCGTAGTAGCCGGCGTGCGCGATCGAGTCGTCGATGTCGAAGTAGATGTTGCTCTGGGTGCTGGTGCGGGCGGTCAGGCCGTCGATGACGGACGCGGTGGTGGGTCCGTCGAAGCCTCCGGACGGCCGCTCTTCCTCGCTCATGCCGTAGGCGTGGTCGTCGGGTCCGACGACGGCGCCGACCACGGCGGTGCCCGGGGGCAGGTCGGACGCGTTGAAGGCGACGGGCGCCGACGCGTCGCCCACCGGACCGCTCGGGTCGGCCGTGCTCGCGCTGATGCTGTGGTGCCCGGCGGTGAACCCGCCGGCCGGCGAGCACGTCCAGGCGCCCGAGTCGTCGGCGGTCGCCGTGCACACCGTGCTCGCGCCTTCGTGCACGGTCACCGCGCCGTTCGGGACGGTGGTGCCGCTGACCGGAGCGGCGAGCTTCAGGGTGCTGCCCTGCACGGGGGTGCCGATCGCGGGGGCGGGCGGGAACGCCCGCCGGTCGGCGACCCACGGGCCACTCACCGTCAGCGCCGCGCTGTGCACGCTGAACGGCGACGCGGAGTGCAGCCGCAGGTCGGCGCCCGCGGCCTGGTCCCCGCCGAACCACGCCGTGTCGACGGCGACGTCGGCGCCCTTCCAGGTGTCGCTGCCGGTCCGGGCGATGGTGCCGGCCGTGTGGTGCGGGTCGGCGGGCCCGGCGTCGACCTGGACCTCGAGGGGGTCGGTTCCGGAGTCGTAGTAGGAGACGTGGACCGTGCCGTGGTAGCCACCGGTGGCCGCCGTGTCGTCGGCCACGTCGAAGGACAGGTCGCTGCCGGCGGTGCCGCTGCCGGTGGTGCGGGCGGTCCGGCCGCCGACGTCGCCGGGGGTGGTGGCCGAGCCGGGCGAGGCGGGGTCGTCGACGCGGGTCAGGCCGTAGGAGCGGTCCGTGCCCGCGAGGACGGTGCCGACAGTGGCGGTTCCGCTGGTGACGACCTGGTCGAGGCCGAGCCGGACGCCGCCCAGGTGCTTGGCCGAGGCCGCGGGGGTGCCGGTGACCCGGGCGAACGGCAGCCCCGTGGTCGGCGCGTCGGCGCGCTGGACGAGGTAGGAGTGGCCGGCCTTGGCGGGCACGGCGAGCAGCCCGGCGCCGCTCTCGGGCGTGACGACGTGTCCGGTGGTGCCGTCCACGACCTCGGTACGCCCGCCCGGCCAGGGGTTCTTCACCGTCAGCGTCCCGGTGGCGCCGGCCTCGATCGCGGCGGTGGTCAGCGTGCCGCCCTGCACCTGCACGTCGGCCTTGGTGCCGTGCTGGAGGTAGACGGTACCGCTGGCGTTCCAGTCGGACGGCCAGGCGGGGGCGAACCGGATGATGCCGTCGAAGTCCTGGGCGAGTGCCTCGTTCACGGCCGTGGCGACGCCCGACTCCTGCTCGATGTACGGCTGGTAGCCGACGCTGCTGCCGAGGTCGGCGAACCCGTTGGCATACACCTGGTGGGACTCGGTGATGGACACCAGCTTGGCGCGGACCTCGGCGGGGTCCTGCAGCCGGGCGGCGTCGATCGCGTCCATCGACCAGTCGTTGCCGCCGGTGTTCGGCCGGTGCGCGTAGGAGCGCTGCTCCAGCGCGAACAGGCCCGGGTCCTGGTCGCTGACGGTGTTCCAGGGCCACAGCGGCTCGAGTTCGATGTTCTCGCCGTTGCGGCGTTCGGCGGCCGGCTCGTAGGAGATGGCGAGGATGTCGCTGCCGGTGGCGTCGGCCGCGTCGGTCTCGGCCCGCGTGTAGTGCGGGTTGAGCAACTGGGTGCGGGTGGCCTGGTCGGTGCGCGGGTACGGCGGGATCTCGGTGGCGGCCTTCCGCACCTGCGCGACCAGGTCCCTGTCCGTGGTCGTGTCGGTGCCCATCACCCGGGCGGCCTGCTCGACGACCGGGAACAGCGCATGGTCCACCGCGATGTCGGTGGTGGGGTCCCGCACCGCCCACTGGGTCTCGTGCGCGTTGGCGTCCGCGTGCAGCAGGCCGTCGGATCCGAGGCTCTGGTAAGCGAGTTGGAAGACCGCGGCGGCCTTGATGAACGGGAAGTACTTCGCGAGGGCGGCGTGGTCGCCGGTGGCCTGGTACTGCTCCCACATGTACAGCGCGACCTCGGGGCCGCTGGAGATGTCGAGGGCGTTCCAGTTGGGGCTGCCCGGTTCGCTGCACGAGGCGTTGGCGCCGGGGGCCGGGTCGCCGCCGTTGCCGTTGAACCGCATCGTCTCGGGGAGGCAGATGCCGGGGCGGCCGCCCATCTGCTGCTTCGTCCACGCCTCGATCTGCGGCAGGTCGTCGGCGTACATGTCGAAGACGGGCGTGTTCAGCTGGTAGTTGCCGCTGCTCATGTTCGCGGCGATCTGGGTGCGCAGGTTCCAGAGCCAGTAGGCGGAGGGCTGCCAGGTCTGCTGGTCCCTGCTCCACGCGAACATGTCGGCCTCGCCGGCCTGGCTGCCGGGGTAGATGCCCTGCTTCATCGACGCGGCCTCTTCGTAGAGGTACAGCGTGCGCAGGTTCTCGACGTACGCGGCGCTTCCGTCGGCGGAGTCCATCGCGACGAGTCCGGTGTGGGTCCAGTACCGGGACCACCACCGGTCCTGGCCGACCGTCAGGGACCGTTCCGCGGCGGTCGCGTCGTCGCCGATAGTTGCGGTCGCGGTGGCGGCCGCGTCACCGCCGGTCCAGCCGGGGGCGGCGACCACGACGCGGAAGCTGCCGTCGGCGTGCGGCGCGAAGGCGACCGTGACCTGGGTGGGGCTCGCGACGGACGCGGCCACGTCGCGGCCGCCGGCGGTGATCGCCGCCATGGTGCCGAAGGTCTTCCCGCTGGGGATCTGCGGGCCCGTGTCCGTCCAGGTCTCGGCGAGGGTGCCGAGGGCGCCGGAAGCGGCGGCGCTGGGCTTGCGTCCCTGCCACAGGCTGAGGGACGCGGTCTGCGGGACGTGCGGGTCGGCGCCGGTCACGTCGACGATCAGCTCGTCCTTGCCGCTGTCCACCCAGGCCTTCAGCGCCATGCCGCCGCCGGACTCGCGCAGGGTGCCGTCGGTGAGGTCGAGGCGTCCCGAGAAGTCCGCGGCGTGCGAGATCACCGACAGCCCAGGGATGGTGAGCTGGCCGGGCGACTTGCGGTCGGGCATGGTGTCGGAGCGGTTGAGCTGCGCGGTGAACCCGCCGGCGGCCCACGCGGCCACGCCGAGCGAGCCGTTGCCGAGCGGAACGGACGCGGTGGGCGCGGAGTTGGGGGCGCCGAGGACGAGGTCGGAGCGGCTGACGACGCCCAGCGGGTCGACCGCGAAGGCGCCGCGCTGCCAGGCGGTGGTCGCGGGCGCCGGCGCCGCCGCCCGGGCGGCTCCCGGGTCGGCGAGGACGAGTCCGGTCACCGCGGTCAGGGCCGCCGACCACACGGCCAGGGCACGCCGTCGCCGGACGCGACGATGGTGGCTGTTCTTCTGCACGCTGCCCTCCAGGGCTCACGAGACACGACAGTGTGTGATCCGATGAATCACCCCTCGGACGACAACCCTGTCGCCTTCAGCGGGCACATGGGGGGATGCGGCATACCTAACATCGGACGAATGACGTTGTAGTCGCTGCCCGTTGGCGATGTAAAGACTTCGGCGCGGACCAACCCGAATCAGTTGCGGCGCGGCGCGGCGGGGCCCGTGTGCAGCCGCCCGGAGGCCGGCCAGGCCACGTCGTCGATCGTCAGGAACGGTTCGCCCGCGACGGTCGCGGGGGTCACACCGGCGAACGCCATGACGTCGCGGTGCAGGTGGGACTGGTCGAAGTACCCACCGTCCGCGGCCACTCGGGCCGTGCCGTCACCGGCCGCCAGGCGGTGCACGGCATGGTCGAAGCGCACCAGCGTCGCGGCGCGCTTGGGCGGCAGGCCGAGTTGGGCCTGGAACCGCGACCACAGGCGCCTGCGACTCCAGCCGACGTCGGCGGCGACCTGCTCGACCCGCACGAGGCCGCGACTGCCGGCGATCCGCTCCCAGGCCCAGGCGACCTCCGGATCCACCGCGGCCCGCGCGGCCCGCACGCGGCGCGCGACCAGCGCCTCGGCGAGCGCGAAACGCCCCTCCCACGTGGGGGTCTCGGCGAGCTGCGCGCCGATCCGCGCCGCGTCGCGGCCCCACAGGTCGTCGAGTGCCACCATCCCGCCCGCCAGGTCCGCGGGACTCGCGCCCAGCACGGCGCGGGCGGCCACCGGCGACAGGCGCACCTGGAGGCACGTGACGTCCTCGCCCCAGGCCCGGACCGCGCCGCCGGAGCCGAACCCCGGTCCGGCGACCAGGCTCCGGCGCAGCCGCCGGCCCGCCCCGTCGTCCACGCCGGCCCGGCCCGTCCCGACCAGCAGGACCAGCATCACGGCGGGGTGCGGTACCACCCGCAGGCCGCCCTCGATCCGGCCGGGGACCTCGAACGCGGCCATGTCGACACCGGCCACCCGGCTGGGCCGCCGGGGACGGGCGACGTCCCACGCAGCCGGATCGGCCCGCTCGCCCGCGGTGGACCCCACCCGTCCATGCTAGGAAGACGGACCGCCGCGCGGAGTCGTTCGGCGGAACATTCGTCCAAGCCGGGCCGGCGGGCCGGCCTCCACAGTGGGCTCATGACTCCTCCCGAACCGCCCGCCATGCCGCCGCATCCCGACGCAGCCGCCCGGACCGCGGCGGCAGCCGCGGACGCCCCGAACGTTCCGAACGCTCCGGACACCCCGGTCAGCGCGGACCGGTCGCACGCCGAGGACGCCCAGGACGCCGTCCTCGCGCTGGACGCGGGCGAGGTCCACGTCCGCCTGGACGGCCCGCGTGACGCCCCCGCGCTCGTCCTCGTTCACGGTTCCGCCTCGTCGGCCGGCGCCTGGTCCGCGCTGGTCCCGCTGCTCACCTCGTCCCACCGCGTCGTCCGGATCGACCTGCCAGGTCACGGCAGTTCGGGCGAACCGGCCGGCGGGGACTACGCGGTCGAGGAGCAGGCCGCCGCCGTCGGCCAGGCGCTCGACCTGCTGGGCGTCGACCGCGCGGTCGTGGCCGGGCACTCCAGCGGCGGCTACACCGCCGTGGCGCTCGCCGAGAAGCGTCCCGGCCTGGTGTCCGCGCTCGTCCTCGTCAACACCGGGCCCAGCACCGGCGCGTACCTCGCGCCGGAGTCCGCCGCCATCGACCCCGCTCAGTGGCCGCCGTCCGACGAGCAGCTCCGCGGCTTCGCGAGCAGCGCGTTCCGCAACGGCTTCCGCATCCCCCAGGAACTCGTCGACGAGCTGCGGGGCATCAGGATCCGCGCGGTCGGCGCGGCGATGGGAGGCTCGCTCGCGTATCTGGGCCTGAAGCCCGTACCGGACCGGCTGATCGCCCTCGGCACGCCGGTGCAGGTGCTCTTCGGCGACCAGGACCGGCGCTGGCGGCCCGCCTCGTTCGCGGACTACCGCGCCGTCCCCGGCGCCGACGTGCGGGCCGTGCCCGGCTCCGGGCACACGCCGATCATCGAGGACCCGCGGCGGACCGCGGACCTGATGCTGGCCTTCGCCGCGCTCCACCGGACCGGCGGCTCGCCGGCGGGCTGAACCCCGCGGCGCCTCGCGGGCCGGCCGGGGCGAGCGGACCCTTCTTCCGCGGCCTCCGCGCCAGCGCCGCGACCTGACGCCGGGCCCTGACGCCGGGCCGGTCACGCCCGCGCCCGCCCTCAACTCCCCGACAGTGGCGCGAACTTCCAACATTGTGCGGGGAATTTTCTTACAGTGCACGGAACCTTGCGGGCCTCACAGGCGGTCTGTACGGTCGGGGCGCCGGTTTCCCACGTTCCTGAAGGAGCATCAGATGCGGGCGATCCCCCCACGTTCGCGCGGCCTCGGCACGACCGGGCGCAGATCCGCGGCGACCGCGCTCGCCGCGGTCGCGGCACTGTGCCTGGCCGCCGTCCCCGCGACCGCCGCGTCCCACCGCACGCCCGAGCCCGGATCCGCACCGCGGGCGACCGCGGCGGCCTCCCCCGCCGCGGCGGGAGCGACGGTCCCGTTCACCACCTACGAGGGCGAGGCCGGGACCGCCGGCGGCGCCGCCACCGTGACCTCGCTGACGTCGCCGCCCGCCACTCAGTACTCCAGCGCCGCCCTCGAAGCCTCCGGCCACGCCTACGTGCACCTGGGCTCCACCGGCGACTCGGTGCGGTGGACGAACGGCACAGGCGGGCCCATCAGCTTCCTCAACGTCCGCGCCAGCATCCCGGACTCGCCGTCCGGTGGCGGCACCACCGCCACCCTCGACCTCTACGTCAACGGCGTCTTCCGGCAGGCCCTCGACCTCAACTCCAAGCAGTCCTGGGTGTACGAGGGCAACAACAACTACAACACCAGCGACGACCAGAACCCGGCCGACGGCGACCCGCGGGTCTTCTGGGACGAGGCGCACACCTTCGTCACCGGCACCCCGATCCCCGCCGGCGCCACCTTCTCCCTGCAGAAGGACGCCGCCAACAGCGCGTCGTCCTACGACATCGACTCCGTGGACGTGGAGAACCCGCCGGCGCCGCTCGCCCAGCCGGCGAACTCGCTCTCGATCACCAGCTGCGGGGCCGTGTCCGACCCCGCCCCCACCAACGGCGCGGCCGACCCGCAGTCCGTGGACAGCAGGGCCGCCATCCAGAACTGCATCAACCAGGCGCAGGCGCAGGGCAAGATCCTGTGGATCCCGCAGGGCACCTTCTACGTCAAGGGCACGGCCGGCCTGACCGCCCAGGGGATCACCATCGCGGGCGCGGGCCTGTGGTACAGCACCGTCTACCGTGACGTTACGGTGCCCAACAGCACGCCGCTGGCAGCGCTGTTCGACGTGACCTCCTGCACCGTCCAGAACTTCCACATCGACGCCGACGCGGTCAGCAGGAGCACCGTCGGCGGCGACGGGGGCGCCATGGACACCACCGGCACCAACTGGGTGGCCGACGGCATCTGGACGCAGCACACCATGTCGGGCTTCTGGGCCTCGGGGACCGGCGGCACCGTCCGCAACAGCCGGCTGACGTCGGTCTGGGCGGACGGCATCAACGTCAACAACGTCTCTCTCGGCGCCGACACCGGCAACGACCTGACCGTCACGAACAACTTCGTGCGCGGCACCGGGGACGACGCCATCGCCGTCAACTCGGTGCACTACAACACCAACGGCGACGGTTCGCAGACCTTCTACAACCCGATGACGAACATCACCGTCACCGGCAACACGTCGATCGCGCCATGGGGCGGGAAGGGCATCGGGATCTACGGCGGCAGCGGCCACCACGTGTCCGGCAACTACATCGCCGACACCGCCCGCTACATCGGGCTGGGCGCCGGAAGGTTCGGCGTCAACGGCAGCGATCTGCTGTCCGCGACGGTCTCCGGGAACACCGTCGTCCGCTCCGGCGGCAACGCCTACGGCCAGGGTCAGCCGGCCCTGCACATCGGCAACGGCGGCGACGGGCAGAACACCGGGACGGTCGACCACGTGACCGCGACCGGCAACACGGTCGTCGACTCGCTGTACGACGGGATCGGCTTCTCCACCTCCACCAACACGCTGCTGCAGAACAACACGGTCACCGACCCCGGCCGCAACGGCATCGCGATCTCACCGCCGTTCTATCCCGCTCCCACCGGCTCGGCGGCGATCACCGGCAACACCGTCGGCGGCCTGCACGCGGGGGCCACCGCGTTCGTGAACGACTCCAGCGGCTTCACCGCGACGCTCAGCGGCAACACCTGGGAACCGGCCGCTCCCGAGGGCCCCTACGGCGGGACCGCCGCGGCCGTGCCCGGCACCGTCCAGGCGGAGAACTACGACACCGGCGGCCAGGGCGTGGCCTACGACGTCAGCAGCGTGAACGGCAACGCCAACGGCTACCGCGCGGACGGCGTCGACCTGGAGACGACCTCCGACACCGGTGGCGGCTACGACGTGGGCTGGAGCGGAAGCGGGCAGTGGTTCCGCTACACCGTGAACGTCGCCCAGGCCGGCACCTACACGGTCGGCCTGCGCGTCGCGGCCCCTTCGGCCGTCGCGGACGCCCTGCACCTGTCGGACGCGTCCGGGGCGAACCTCAGCGGCGCCGTCGCCCTGCCGGCCACCGGCGACTGGCAGACGTGGGCCACGGCCACCACCACCGTCACCCTGCCCGCGGGCCGGCAGGTACTCACCGTCAACCAGGACAACGGCGGCTGGAACGCCAACTCCCTGACGTTCACGGCGAACGGCGGCGCCCCGAAGACCGACCTCGCCGCCGGGCGGCCGACGAGCGAGTCCAGCCACACCGACGTCTACCCGTCCTCCAACACCACGGACGGCTCCCAGTCCACCTACTGGGAGAGCGCCAACAACGCGTTCCCGCAGTGGATCCAGGTCGACCTCGGCTCGGCGGCGACCGTGTCCAGGGTCGTGCTGCAACTGCCCGCGGGCTGGGGCGCACGCACCCAGACGCTGTCCGTCCTCGGCAGCACCGACGGCACCACGTTCGGCACCGTCAGGGCCTCGGGGGCCTACACCTTCGACCCCGCGTCCGGGAACACCGTCACGATCACCTTCCCCGCCACCAGCCAGCGCTACCTGCGGCTGAACATCACCGCGAACACGGGCTGGCCGGCTGGGCAGTTGTCCGAGTTCCAGGTCTGGAACAGCTGACCGGTCCGACCGGTCCGACCGGTCCGGCCCTTCCGGGCGGCCGACGGTCCGGATCCCGCTGACCTTCCCTCCTCCCTCCCCGGGAACCGGCTCCGCCGGCGGACGCCCCTGACATCCGCCGGCGGAGCCACCTTCACCGTGTCACTGGTCGTCCGGGCACAGGTGCAGCGCCAGCACGTTGCCGCCGCTCACCGTGACGTGCACCCGGCCCAGGGTGCCGGTGTCGCCGCCGTTGGCCACACGGAAGTCGGTGCCGGCGTTCTCCCCGTTGTGGAAGGCCGCGTCGTCCACCGTGAAGGTGGCGGTCTTCCACGTGTCCGTACCGGTCTTGGCCACGGGCGCGGAGTTCTTGTACGTGTTGCCGACCGCGTCGTACTGCAGGGTCCAGTTGCCCGTGCCGTGGTCGAAGTAGTCGATCGTGACGGTCGCGTGGTAGGGGCCACCGCCGGGCACGATCGAGTTGTCGACGTCGAAGTACGCGTACGGCGAGCCGTCGGTGGTGGAGCGGCCCGGCCGGCCGCCGACGGTGACGGGCAGGGTGTGGCCGTCACCGTTGTCCCGCAGTCGCAGCCCGCACTCGGTATCGGTGCTGCCGAGGGTGTCGCACGCGGTGGCGGTGGCGTCGGCGGCGGGCACGGTGACGTTGACCGCGCCGCCGGGCAGCGCCACGCCCGACGCGGTGGTGAAGGAGACCTTCACCGGGTGGTAGCCGGAGGGCGTGCCGGTGGCGACGCCGATGGTGACGGGGACCTGCGCGGTGCGGCCGCCGGTCAGGTCGAGGGTGCCGGAGGACGGGGTGACGGTCACGCCCGGGGTGTCGGAGGCCGCGGTCCAGCGCACGGTCCCGGCCTTCCCCGCCAGCGACGACACGCCGACGGTGGCGGGCAGGGAGCTGCCGCCCGGCAGCACCTGCGTGCCGGTGGGCGTCAGGTAGCCCACGGCGGGCACCTCGTGGTCGCGGTACGAGGGCGGGGCGTCCTGCGGCGCGGTGGCGCGCCGCGTGTCGGGCGTCGCCGACAGGTCCACGGCGAGGGCGCCGCCGCGGGTGGCGAACGAGGCGGGCAGGGCCGTGGACTCGTAGCGGCGGCCGTCGAGCGTCATGCCGGTCACGTAGGGCGCGCCCGTGGCGGCCTTCGGCGCGTCGACGGTGATGGTGCGGCCGTTGCCGAGGCTGATCACGGACTTCCTGAACAGCGGGCTGTTCAGCGCGAGGGCCGGAGTGCCGGGCGTAGCGGGCATCATGCCGAGCGCCGCCCACACGTACTCCGAGGACAGCGCGCCGTTGTCGTCGTTGCCGGGCAGCCCGTCGGGCGCCGTGGTGAACAGCTCGTTCTCGAACCGCCGGGTGACCTCCTGGGTCTTCCAGGGCTGGCCCACGTAGTCGTAGACCCAGGGGGCGGTGGTGTCGATCTCGTTGCCCGCCCAGTCGTAGGGCGCGTTGCCGCCCGCGTTGAGCTGCGAGAAGAACTCGTCCAGGCGCGGGATCGCCTGCGCCGGCCCGCCCATGGCAGTGACCAGGCCGGCGATGTCCTGCTGCACCGAGAAGCCGTACTGCGCGGCGTTGCCCTCGTCGTAGCCGTCCTGGCCGAAGGCGCCGGCGGGCGGCGTCACGAAGCCGGGGCCGGCCGGGAAGGCGCCGTTGTCGTCACGGGGCCGCAGGTAGCCGGTGCTCGGGTCGAAGATGTTCTGCCAGTTCTGGCCGCGCCGCGCGTACGTGTCGGCGGTCGCGTGATCGCCCACGGCCGCGGCCAGTCGGGAGATGGTGAAGTCGTCGAGCGACCACTCCAGGGTCTCCGAGGCGCCCTGGAGTCCGTGGTCGCCCTGCGACGTCGCGTTGTTGGGGGCGTAGCCCAGACGGACGTAGTCCTCGACGCCCGGCCGCTCCACCCAGCCCCAGCCCACCTTCTCCGCGTGGTTGGCGGCCTTCTCCATGATCGGCAGGGCGTCGCGGATGTCCACGCCCGTCGCGCCGAAGGCCACGTACTGGGCGAACAGCGGCACGCCGTTGTCGCCGTTCATCACGTTGCCGGTCATGTTCTGCGACGGCCACTTGGGCCACCAGCCGCCCTGCTGCTGGGCGTCCCGGAGCAGGGAGTTGGCCATGTCGCCCGCGCGGTCGGGGTAGAGCATGGTCTGCAGCGGGGCCAGCGAGCGGTAGATGTCCCAGTCGGAGAACGTCGCATACTGGGTGTGGCCCTTCGGCACCTGGTGGATCGCGCCGTCGAAGCCGGTGTAGCGGCCGTCGACGTCGTTGAACACGCTCGGCGACTGCAGGCTGTGGTACAGCGAGGTGTAGAAGACGCTCAGTTGGTCCTCGGTGCCGCCGCCCACCGCCACCTTGCGCAGGGCCTCGCGCCAGTCGTCGCGGGTCCGCGCCTGCACCCGGCCGACGTCCCAGCCGGGGATCTCGGCCGCGCGGTTGAGTGCCGCACCCGCGGTGCTCACGTACGACATGCCGATCTTGGCGGTGACGGCGCTGTCCTCGGATGTGTCGAACGTCAGGTACGCGCCGGAGCCTGAGCCCTCCGCGCTGGACGCGCCGGGCGTGACCGCGCCGCCCTGCCAGGTGCCGTGCGCGGTGAAGGGCCGGCTGAAGACGATGTCGAAGTACATCGTGTACTGGCTGTTGTTGCACAGGCCGTGCGGCGTGGTGGTGCCCGCCAGTTCGTGGTCGTTGACGACCTGCACCTGGGCCTTGATGTCGCCGCCGAGGCTGGTGCCGGACTTGACCAGCACCTGCGCCTGGCTGCCCGCCGGATAGCGGAACCGGGCGATGCCGGTGCGCTCGGTCGCCCCGAGCTGCACCTGCACGTCGGAGTCCTTGAGGTGCACCGCGTACGAGCCGGGGGCCGCGTGCTCCTCGTCGTGCGAGAAGTGCTCGGTGCGGGCGGCCGGGTCGTCGCCGATCGCGCCGGTCACCGGCAGCACCGGGATGTCGCCGAACGACGAACAGCCGCCCGAGAAGTGGTCGAGGCTGAAGCCGCGGACCGCGCTGTCGTCGTAGTTGTATCCGGTGCCGCCGGAGGTGGTGTCCGGACTGAACTGCATCATGCCGAAGGGCGCGGTCACACCGGGGAACGTGTTCTCCCAGTCCGCGCCCTTCTTCGTGCCGATGAACGCGTTGACGTACCCCGTGGGGTCCTTCACCGTGTGCACGGTGCCGCCGTCCGCGGCCACCGCCGCCGGCGCCGTCGCCGCGCAGGCCGCGAACACCGCGACCACCGTGGCGAGTCTGCTCCATCTGCCGCGAAGTCGTCGTCCCATGACGCTCCTTGTCGAGAATGTCGCGTGGGCGTAAAGTAACTCGGTTGACATCGTTGTCATTTGCGCCCCGGCAGTCTGTGCCCCTCCCCGCGCGACGTCAAGGAGCTGGACGGCGACGGTCTTCCGCCGGGGGGCGAACCGGGCGGGCGAACCGGGGCGGGGCGAACCGGGGCGGGGCCGTCGAGTTCGACCGCGTCGTCGACCCGGCGGCGATGGTCGGCCGCCAGTGACGCCCGGGTGCGTCTCCGGCGGCCGGACCGCGTTCCACCGGACACGACGGGGCGGTTGAGTACCCGTACTCATGTGGGGTGGCGGGTGCCGATGATGCGATGGGGCGGTGAGTGGGAGAACGGATCGGGGATGTGCCGCCGCGGCGCTGGCGGGTGCCGAACTCGCCGCTGTCGTGGTGATCTTCCTCAGCTGGTCGCTGGGGACCTACGGGAGCTGGGACCCGCAGCACGTCGGGCCGCGTGCCGGCGGGTACGTGACGGCGATGGGTGCCGTGGCCGGCCTGGCGGCGGTGGCCGCGGTCGCCGCCGCCGCACGGCGCGCGCGGCGGTTCGCGTGGAGCCAGGCCGTCGTGTTCGGCGTCGTCGCCGCCGTCATGGCGGGCACGCACACCGTGGGAACGCGGGAGTACGAGCAGCGCCAACGGGAGGCGTGCCAGGCGGGGTTGCACGCGTCGTACTGCACGGGTCTCACCAACTGAAATAGCCGGTCGCCCTGCTCCGGGACGGCGAGAATCGCGGGATGACAGATACGGACGCCAAGAGGGACCTCCGCCTCTACCTGCAGGACGCGCGGGACGTGCTGGTGTGGAAGCTGGAGGGACTGCCGGAGTACGCAGTGCGCCGGCCCATGACGGCCACGGGAACGAACCTGCTGGGGCTGGTCAAGCACATGACCGGCGCCGAAGCGGCGTACTTCGGCGAGACGTTCGGCCGGCCGGTGGCGGCGCCGCCGCTGTGGATCGCGGGGGCGGCGGAACGCAACAGCGACTTGTGGGCCACCGCCGACGAGTCGCGCGAGGGGATCGTCGGCGACTACCGGCGGGTGTGCGCCCACGCCGACGAGACGATCGAGTCGCTGGCCCTCGACGCCGTCGGCCGCGTGCCGTGGGGAGCACGGACCGAACTGACCCTGCGCCGGGCCCTGGTCCACATGATCGCCGAGACGCAGCGGCACGCCGGCCACGCGGACATCGTCCGGGAACTCCTCGACGGCGGCACGGGCCAGCGGCGAGCGGGCGCCAACGTGGCCGAGGGCGACGCCACATGGTGGGACGAGTACCGGAACACCCTGGAGCGGGTCGCCCGGGAGGCCGGCACCGCCGCCTCGTAGCGGAGGCATACGGGGGTGAGGGCACCGAGCGGAGGCGGGCGGGCGGCGGACGGGGCGAAAGCGGGCGGACAGCGCTGGCGGGTGGAGGGCGGGCGGGCCGGGGACTCAGCCCGTCACCGCTTGCGCGGCCACCTCCGCCGCCAGCCGTCGCATCACCGTGCGGTTGGCGCGCCGCATCGTGGCGCGCACGAGGGGTGCGAGGAGGCGGTCCCCGAGCGGGGCGCGTTCCCAGGCGTAGGTGAAGGACACCCGGCTGCCCCCGTCCGGCAGGACGTCGAGCGTGTACGTGCCGCGGGCCGCCCTGCGGCCCCCCGCGCTGACGTTGCGTTCGACGATCCGTCGCGGCGCCTCGGTCTCGACCACCTCGATCGTGACGTCGGTCCGCCCGGGTGAACGCCCGCCACGGAGCCGCGCCCCCGCCCTCGGCGACCGGTCACCAGGCCACGGCCTCGCGCCCGCGCCGCCTCCCCTCCCCCGTCCCTGACGCGCCGTCCGCCCAACCCGCCCGGCCCGAGGGGTTGACGCCGAACCCGCGGGGTGCCAAGAATGACGGCCATCTGACAACGTTGTCTAATGAGCGTCGGCGTGCGAGCGCCGAGGTTGGAGCCACCGTGCAGCACCGCACCGCCCCGATGAGCCGCCGCCGATTCGTCCAACTCGCCGGGATCACCGCGGCCTTGGCGGCCGCGCCGGCGACGCTCGGGGCCGCGACGCCCGCGGCGGCGGCCGGCGGCTCCGCGCCCCTCGGCATCGTGCCGTCGAGCACGCCGCCGGACGCCGTCGCCGCCACGTACCACCAGGTGCTGCTGCGCCACACCCGGTGGACGGAGACGCAGTGGAACGCGGCGGCCGGCCACTACACCGCCACCGACTTCGGCTTCGCCGTCGTCCTCGGGCACGCCCTGCTGCTGACCCGCGGCGGCTTCGACGCCGACGTCGCCGGGATCGACGAGGACACGCTGCGGTCCCGGACCCTGGCCACCCTCTCGCACTTCGCCGCCTCCAACCGGCTGACCGGCGGCACCGAGTGGGGCAAGACGCTGTTCTTCGACACCACGTTCCAGCTCTACTTCGTGCTCGCCGCGCACCTGCTGTGGGATCAGCTGGACGACGCGACGCAGAAGAACGTCGACACGATCGTGCGCGCACAGGCCGCCTACACGACCTCGCTGGGCTCGGGGAACGACCCGCTGTCGGGGTCGTGGACGCCGGACGGCCTGCGCGGCAACCACGTCGGCGACACCAAGCTGGAGGAGATGGGCGTCTACGCGCAGTCGCTGGCGCCCGCGCTGGCCTGGGCGCCGGACGACGCGCGGTACGGGGACTGGGCCACCTGGTACGGCACCTGGAGCCGCAACGAGACCGGTCTGCCGGCCGCGGACCTCGCCAACCCGGCGGTGGTGGACGGCGTCAAGGTGAGCGCCAACACCGCGGAGAACCTGTACGACACGTTCATCGTGGAGAACCACGGTTCGTTCGGCCCGCACTACCAGTGCGAGCTGTGGCGCACGTCGGGCCGCAACACCGCGCATTTCCTGACCGCGGGCCGCCCGCTGCCCGAGGTCCTCTCCGCACAGCCGAACGCCGACCGCCTGTGGGCGTCCACGCTGGCGGTCATGAGCGACGCGGGCGAGCCCCTGATGCCGATGGTCAACGACCGCGAGCACCTCTACGGGCGTGACGTCATCCCGGTGGCGTTCCTCGCGCAGGTGCTGGGCGACCAGGCGGCCGCGCGGGCCGAGATCGCGCTGGCGGAGCGCCTGCCGGCGTACCAGGCCTACGCACCGGCCGACCGGATCACCAAGTTCTCGGGCGAGCCGAAGTACGAGCCGGAGGCGCGCGCCGAGCTGGCCATCAGCTACCTGCTGCACGAGTGGCGGGCCGCGCAGCGCGAGAGCGTCACCGCGCTCACCGCGGACGAGCTGTTCCGCCGCGCGTCGGGGGTCACCGACTTCGGCACCGGGCCGGGCCTGGTCTCCCACCAGTCGCCGCGGGCGTGGGCGGGCACGGTCACCAAGCCGGGCTTCGTGAAGTTCTGCTGGCAGCCGGCGCACGACGACTGGCTGTTCTCGCTGAGCGGCAACACGCCGATGTTCCTGCCCGCGACGACGGGCAAGGTCGCGACGCGGACGGTGGCGACGTACACGGAGGTGCGCGACGGCCTGGACGCCAGCGCGGTGCTGCTGGGCCTCGACACGGGGTACGCCGGCTTCACCACGCTGCCCGGCGGCGAGGTCGTCTACGCGACGACGGGAACGGCCGCGGGTGAGGGCCGGGTCGGGGTGTTCAACCTGACCATGCCGGGGGTTCCCGGGCTGGACGGCAGCCGCACCTACACCACCGCCGAGGGGGCGGTCTCCGTGGCCGCCGCGGACGCCGGCAACAGCGGGCACCCGACGACCGGTCCGCGGGTCGACGACCTGACGTTCCCGCAGGGCACCTACCGCTACCTGCGGATGCTGGGCCGGCGCGGCAACCCCAAGTACGGCTACTCGCTGTACGCGTTCGAGGTGCGCGACGGCGCGTCCGGTCCCGACCTGGCGAGGGGTGGGACGGCGACCGCGTCGTCCGCCGACACCGGCAAGGGCGCCGCGCTCGCGGTGGACGGCGACGCGGCCACCCGCTGGGCGGTGTCGGTCGCCGATCGCGCCCGCACCGACAGCTGGCTGGAGGTGGACCTGGGCGCGCCCGCCGAGGTGGACCGGGTGACGCTGAGCTGGGAGACCGCGGCGGGCCAGGCGTTCACCGTGCAGGGGTCGGCGGACGGGTCGGCGTGGACGGACCTGATCGCCTACCCGCCGGCCGACGTGTCCAGCCGCGGCGGCTGGATCAGTGTGGACGGCCGGGCCGGGCTCGTCGTACGGGGCGGCGCCAACCCCCTCGCGGTGTACGGGGACACCGTGCTGCTGTCGGACGGTCCCGCGGAACCGCTGCTCGTCGAGGGCCTGCCGGACGGCGACCCGGCGGCGGTACGGGCCGCCGCCTCCCGTCCGGCGCCCGAGCCGGGGAACGACGCGGTGCGGGCGTCCACGGCCGGCGGCCACCTGAGCCTGTTCAACCTGTCGGCCGCGTCGGTGGCCACCGACGTGACGGTGCCCCAGGACACCGGGGCCGTCACCCTGTACGCGGGCAGCCAGACGGTGACCGCGCAGGGCACGGTGTTCCGGGCGCGGCTGGCCGCGGCCTCCGCCGTCGTGGCACCGGCCCGGGCGGTGCTGCGGGCCGTGGACGGCCGGGTCCCGCAGGGGCTGACCGCCGAGGTGTCGGACGCGGCGACCGTGGTGCTCACCGGTCCCACCTGCCAGGTGGAGATCGCGGCGCCGGGCGGCCGCGCGGTGCGCGTCCCGCTGCGTGCGGGACGCGCCCGTACGGTGACCCTCCCGGGCACCGCGCCCTACCCGCTGGACGACCTGGCGCTCGGGCGTGTCACGTTCCCGACGTCGCCGCTGCCGCCCGGCATGTCCGCCCCGGCCGCGGCCGTCGACGGCGACCCGCACACCGCGTGGACCCCGGGACCGGCCGGCCGGATGGTCGTGGACCTGGGAGCGGTCGTGCCGCTCGGCACGGTCACCGCCCGCTGGACGGTGGAGCGGGCGCCGGCGGCCCGCGTCGAGGTCAGCGCCGACGGCCTGACGTACACGCAGGCCGGCACGCTGGCCGGCGGCCGTGACGGCACGGCGTCGCTGGCACTGACCGGGCAGGCGCGCTACGTGGCCCTGGCCGTCGCCCCGGGAGCGCCGCGCGAGGCGCGGCTGGCGTCCCTGGCGGTCACCGCCGCGGGCTGAGCGCCTGGACGGGTACGGCGCGCGGCCCGGTTCCGGGTCGCGCGCCGTACCGTGCCGCCGGGGGCCGGGCCGGTCTCCGGTCCACTCCCCGGAGCGGGCCGTGGCTCGCCCGTGCGAATCGGCGCCACGACTCCCCCGGGCAATGCCGGGGCCACTCATGCCGGTGACTTAGTGTGGTGAAAACGTCACACTGAGACAGGCTGGGGTGGTGCCGCGCATGATCGGATCCGGAGGACGGTCGGCCGCGGGCTCCCGGGGCACCGGCGTCGCCGACGGCCGGTGCCCGCGGTGACACCCCTGGCCGGCGCGACGGCCCACAGCCTGGCGGGCACGGTGGCGCACGGCCTGGCCGCGACCGGCGACCCGTCCCAACTGCTGCCCGCGCGCCAGCAGATGGCCTTCACGCTGGGTTTCCACATCATCCTGGTGCCGTTCGGCGTGGCGCTGACGACGTTGATGCTCGTGGCGCACTACCGGGGGCTGCGCAAGGGCGACGCCGACGCGATGCTGCTGGCCCGGCGCTGGTCGAAGGTCGCCGCGGTGCTGTTCGCGGTCGGCGCCATCACCGGCACCGTGCTGTCGTTCGAACTCGGCATCCTCTGGCCCGGTCTGATGGGCCGCTACGGGGCCGCGGTGGGGTTCCCCTTCGCCATCGAGGGGCTGTTCTTCTTCACCGAGGCGATCTTCGTGTCGATCTACATCTACGGGTGGAAGCGGCTGCGGCCCTGGCCGCACTTCTGGACCGGCGTCGTCGTCTCCCTGTCGAGCATCGGCGGGGCCGCCGCGGTGATCGCCTCCAACAGCTGGATGAACCAGCCGGCCGGTTTCACCGTGCACAACGGGCAGGTGACCAGCGTCAGTCCGGGAAAGGTCTTCTTCAACGGCGCCTTCTGGTACGAGCTGTTCCACATGCTGCTGGCCGCTTACATCGTGGCCGGGTTCATGGTCGCCAGCGTCTACGCGGTCGGCATGCTCCGCGGGCGCGTCTCGCGCTACCACCGGACGGGCTTCCTCACCGGTTTCGTCGTCGCCGCGGCGGCCACCCCGCTGCAGATCATCATGGGCGACACCATCGCCCGCTACGTTTTCGACTCGGAGTCCGCGAAGTTCTCGGCGATCGAGCTCCTGCCGAGCACCGGCACCCACGTGCCCGAGACGCTCGGGGGCGTGCTGATCGACGGGAAGGTCCGCTACGGCCTGCGCATCCCCGACGGCGCGTCGCTGCTGGCCGGCTTCAGCGTCAACACCCGGATCAAGGGCCTGGAGGCGATCCCCCCGCAGTACCGGCCCACCGACCGGGAGGTCAGCACCGTGCACCTGGCCTTCGACGTCATGGTGGGGCTGTCCTTCGCGCTGCTGCTGCTCGCGGTGTGGTGCGCCTGGCTGCTGTGGCGGCGGCACCCGATCGCCCGGCAGCGGTGGTTCCTGCGGGCCTCGGTACTCGGCGGTCCGGCGGCCGTCGCGTGCCTGGAGGCGGGGTGGATCACCACCGAGGTCGGCCGCCAGCCGTGGATCGTGGTCAACAACCTGCTGACGCGGGACGCGGTGGCCACGCACGGCAATCTGTGGGCCCTGTTCGCCGCGGTCCTGGCCATCTACGTCGCGGTCGGCGTCACGGCGGTGTCCGTCCTGCTGTCGATGAAACGCCGCTGGCAGGCCGAGGGCGGCGACGAGAACGTGGACGTCCCGTACGGGCCGAGAAGCGGGCTCCCCGGGGCGGCCGAAGGAGCGGGCACCCCGTGACCGACCTGATCGCCGTCTTCCTGTTCATCGGGGTCGTCGCCTACGCGCTGCTGGGCGGCGCCGACTTCGGCGCGGGCTTCTGGGACCTGACCGCCGGCGGAGCGGAACGGGGCCGGGCCCCGCGGCACCTGGTCGACGTCTCGCTGAGCCCGGTGTGGGAGGCCAACCACACCTGGCTCATCTACTGCCTGGTGATGCTGTGGACCGGGTTCCCCCGGGCGTTCGCGGCGATCACCACCACCCTCTACTTCCCGCTGGGCATCGCGGCGCTGGGCATCGTGCTGCGCGGCGCCGGGTTCGCGTTCCGCCACGCGTCGATCCGCACCTCCGAACAGCGCCTGTTCGGGGCCGCGTTCGCGCTGTCGTCGATCCTGGCCCCGTACTGCTTCGGCTCGATCGTGGGCGGAATCGCCTCGGGCCGGGTGCCGACGAGCGGGTACGGAGACCCGGCGACGAGCTGGCTCAATCCGACGTCCGCGCTCGGGGGGGTGCTCGCCGTCCTGGTGTGCGCCTATCTCGCCGCGGTCTACCTGTGCGTCATGGCTGCGCGCGACGGGGACGCCGTGCTGGAGCGCTACTTCCGCGACCGCGCGCTGGGCGCCGCGGTGGTCACCGGCGCGGTCAGCATCGCGGGCATCTTCATCCTCCACAGCGACGCGCACCGCCTCTTCCACGAGCTCAGCCACCGCGCGCTGCCCCTGGTGATCCTCGCGGCCGTCGGCGGCATCGTGAGCATCGTGCTGCTGCTCCGCTACCAGGGCATCCGGATCGGGCTGCGCGAGACGGCCGCGGCGGCGGTGGCCCTGGTCGTGCTGGGCTGGGGTGTCGCCCAGTACCCGTATCTGCTGGGCACCCATCTCACGCTCGACCAGGGGGCGGCGCCGCGCGCGACGCTGTGGGTGCTGGTCGGCGTGGCCATCGCCGCGGGCGTGCTGATCCTGCCGTCGCTGGTGGTGCTGTTCCGGCTGGCCGGGCGCGGCCGCCTGGGCACGCCGTCCGACACCGCCGCCGAATGACGCCGGCCGCGCGCCTCGGCTGACGGCACGTCAGCCGAGGCGCGCGGCCCTCCACACGTACCGCGGGACGCCTCACCGTCCGCACGTACTCCGGCACACCTCAGGCACGAGCCGCGTCACTCACCCATGGTGAGCACCACGCGGAACCGCGCCTCGCCGGACATCATCCGCTCGTACGCCTTCGGCGTCTCCTCCAGCGGGAAGTACTCGTTGGAGCAGCGCACGTCGTTCGAGACGGCGAACACGACGTTGTCCTCGTTCTCGATCGAGCTGCCGGTGAGGTTGCCGCGCACGACGTGGGAGCCGAAGATCAGGTCGCTCGTGGTGATCTGCAGCGGGTCGAAAGCGGCTCCGACGACCACGAGTTGGCCGCGCCTGCCGAGTCCCGCGACCAGCGGTGACATGGAGGCGCCGGACGCGGCCGTGGCCACGATGACGGCGGCGCCACCGAGTTCCTTCAGCGCGGCGCCGGGGTCGGTCGCGGCGCTGTCGACGTAGTCGTGCGCCCCCAGCCCGCGGGCGAGTTCGGCCTTTCCCGTGCCGCGGGCGATCGCCACCACCCGGTGGCCGAGCGCCCGCGCGTACTGCAGGCCGAGATGCCCGAGTCCGCCGATGCCCTGGATGGCGACGAGCGAACCCGGCCTGGCGTCCGCCGACAGCAACGCGTTGTAGACGGTCAGTCCCGCGCACAGCAGGGGCGCGCCGGCCTGCGCCTCCAGGTCGGCCGGCAGCCGCACCAGGGCGGTCTCGCGTGCGTAGGCGACCTCGGCGTACCCGCCGTCGACGTCGGCGCCGGTGGTCGGCTGGCCCGTGCAGTTGACGAAGTCGCCGCGGCGGCACGCCTCGCACGTGTTGTCCTGCCCGCCGAGATAGCCGACGCCCACGTAGTCGCCGACCTTCCACTCCGGGGCGACGCCGGGGCCGACCGCCTCGATGACGCCGGCGATCTCGTGCCCGGGGACGACGGGCTTCGACGGATCGGCCCGCATCACCCCTTCGACCGCCAGCGCGTCGCTGTGGCAGACCCCGCAGGCGCGCACCCTCAGGCGCACGTGCCCGCGCTCGGGGTCCTCGCGCTCGCGCTCGACATGGGTGAACTGGCGCTGCCCGGTGACCGTCCAGGCCTGGTACGTCGTCCCGCTCATATCGGCGGCTCCGTTCCTGCCTGCTCACTGACCATGTAACGGGCGTACCAGTCAGGCCAGTTGGCGTCCTCGGTGCCGGTGCGCTTCTCGTGCTCGCCGTGCGCCGCGGCGGCGCGCCGCATGGCGTCGGACAGGTCCTCCACGGAGGCGAAGGCGGTGGTCGAGGGGTCCATCCGCCCCGGGAGGCGGTCGGTGATCTCCTGCAGGATCCAGCCGTTGCCGTCGGGGTCGCTGAACGACAGGAACGAGCCGTAGCTGCCGTGGTCGGCGGCCGGCCCGGCCACGCGGTCGTCCTTCCCCGCGTGGTGGAAGACGCCGCCGGCGTCGTGGAAGACGTCGCTGGGACGGGCGCCGTTGCGGTCCAGCTCGTCGTGGGCCTTGTCGATGTCGTCGACGACCAGGTGCAGGCCGCGGGCCGAGCCCGGCGGCTGCTCCGTGACGGCGCTGCCGAAGATGACGGACGCGGGCGAGCCCGGCGGCGTCATCTGCACCACGCGGAAGCCGTCGGCGGGCGCGACGTCCGCGTCCAGCCGCCAGCCGAGTCCCGAGTAGAAGTCCTTGGCCCGGTCGACGTCGGACACCGGCACGACGGCGAGTTCCAGTTTCATGTCCATGGGTGCGTCCTCCCTGCGATGGGACCGCTTTCCAGCGTAGGCACGGGTCCCGGCGGGCTGCATGTGGACGGCCGCGGCGCCCCCGGGGCGCGCGGGGCGCCCATGACGGGAAGGTGCGGGCCCCGCGGGGACGTCGGACAATGGTGGGGCGCGGCAGGAAGCAGCGAGGAGGTCCCCGGTGGCCCACGGCAGTTCCTTCAGCTTCGACGCGGCCGGCCTCGTGACGGCTGTCCGCGGCGCGGTGGGGGCCCTGGACGGCGGGGTCGTCGGGGAGAACGCCCTGGAGGCACTCCGGCGCATTGTGGAGGCGAGCGAGACCGGCGGTTCGCCCGTGGTGCAGTTCGACGCCTGGCGCAGCGACGGGGACACGGTGATCTCGGCGCTGGACTCCGCGGCCAGCCCGCGGGCGGCCCGCGTGCAGAGCGCGTACGTCCCGTCGACGTTCGAGAACGCGGTGGCGGGCCTGGAGTTGTACGACACGGAACTGCGGGTGCTGCGCAGCAACCCGGCCGCGCTCGCGATCCGCGACGCGCGGGCCGAGGACGTCCTCGACCGGACGGCCACCGACCTGGACGCGCTCCTGCCGCTCAGCCCGCTGCTCGTCGCGGCCATGGCGCCGGAACGGGCGGCGGGCCCTGATCCCGTGGTCGCGCGGGACGTCCACAAGGGGCGGCGGGTCTACTCGGTGCTGGCGCTGCCGGTCCGCGAGGGCCCCTCGGTCATCGGTGCCGCGGCGATCATCCACGACGTGACGGAGAGCGTGCGGGCGCGCGCGGCGGAGCGGCTGCTCGGCGCCGCCCACGAGAGGGTGGGGTCCTCGCTGAGCATGATGCAGACCGCGCAGGAGCTGGCGGCCGTCGCCACGCGGGAGTTCGCGGACGTGGTGTCCGTGGACCTGGTGGAGGCGGTGTTCCACGGTGAGGAGGCACCGCTGCCCCCGATGAGCAGCACGACCGCGCTGCGCCGGGCGGCGTTCGCCTCCGAGATCGAGTTCACCAGCCTGTACGCGGTCGGCGAACCCAGCCAGTTCGTGTTCCCCACCCCGTACACACAGGCACTGGCCGACATGAAGCCGCGACTGGTCGATCCGCGGGGCAGCCCCGCGGACTGGCACATGCACGACGCGGAGCGCGCCGGCATCCTGCGCGCGTCGGGCGTGCACTCGATGATCCTGGCGCCGCTCGTGCAGCAGGGACGGGTCCTCGGCCTGGTGGCCCTGTACCGGTCGGGGCGGCGAACGGGCACGGCGTTCGACGGCCGCGACGTGGGTCTGGCCGAGCAGATCGCCGCGCGGGCCGCGGTGCACATCGAGAACGCCCGCCGGTACGTGCGCGAGCTGACCACCGCGACGACGCTGCAGCGCAGCCTGCTGCCGCGCGACCTCCCGGAGGTGCCGGGGGTCGGCACGGCGCACTTCTGGTCGCCGGGCGGCCGGCGCACGCACTGGCTCGACGTCATCACGCTGTCCGGTGCCCGGGCGGGCCTGGCGATGGGCCACATCCCGCGGCAGGGTCTGCGGGCCTCGGTGGACATGGGACGCTTCCGCACCGCTTTCGCGACGCTCGCCAGGATGGACCTCGCGCCCGACGAACTCCTGGCGCACATGGACGACTTCACGCACGGGATGGGCTGGGACGACCCGCACGCGGTGGACGACGGCCCGGACGGCGACGGCACCCGCTGCCTGTACGCCGTGTACGACGCGATCTCCGGGGAGTGCCAGGCGGCCTCCGCCGACTGGCCGGCGCCCCTGGTGACCGCGCGCGACGGCACGACCGCACCCCTCGACCTGCCGGCCGGTCCGGCTCTCGGTCACCACTCCAGCTACGACACGGCCCGCACGCGGCTGGATCCGGGCACGCTCCTGACGTTCTACTCGCCGTCCCTGCTGCGGCCGGCGCACGGCGACGACGCGTTCGGGCTGCTGCAGCGCGCGGCCGAGGTGTCGTCCGGTGACGCGCAGGCCGCCTGCGACAACGTCGTGTACGCGCTGATGGGCGATCACGGGCGGCGCCACGGGGGCGGCGCGGTCCTGACGGCGGTGGTGCGGCGGCTGGCCGCGGGCAGCCACGTGTCGTGGACGGCGCCGCGCGAGCCGACAGCCGTCGCGGACTGCCGGACGCGGGCCCGCGAGCAGTTGGAGGCATGGCACCTGGACGACCAGGTGTTCGCCACCGAAGTGGTGGTCAGCGAACTGGTGACCAACGTGCTGAGCCACGCCCGGGGGAAACCGCGGGTGCGGCTCATCCGCGACGACCGGCTCACCGTCGAGGTCTCCGACGACTCCAGCACCTCCCCGCACCTGCGGCACGCCCGCTCGCAGGACGAGAACGGCCGGGGCCTGCTCATCGCCGCGGCGCTGGCCAGCCGCTGGGGCACGCGGTACGGCGAGGACGGCAAGACGATCTGGGTGGAGCAGGACCTGCCCGCGTGACGTCCCGGCGCCGGCGACGGGACCCGACGGCCACCGGCGCGCGCATGACCGCAGGAGCCCGCTGGGGTCACGGGACCCGCAGCGGCCGGCGCAGCAGGTACGACGAGACCGCGGCCACCAGCGCGATGACGCACGCCACGAAGACCACGCCCGCGCTGCGCAGGCCCACCCCCACGGACAGCGCGCCGATGCCGACGACCGGAATGGACAGGCCGACGTAGCCCGCGACGAACAGCGCCGACAGCGTCGCCCCGCGCTGCTCCGCGGGCGCGACCCGGCTGACGGTGGCCACGCTGCTGCGGAACGACAGCCCCTGGCCGACGCCGCTGACGACGGCGCCCGCGACCAGCAGCCCGAGTTCCTCCGACAGCAGGGAGGCGCCGATGAGCGCGAGTCCCCCGACGAGGACGAGGCAGCCGAGGACCAGTGAGCGCGCCACGCCGAACCGGCCCATCAGGACCTGCCCGCCGAGCGACGCGAGGAACGCGGACATCACGACCGCGGCGGCGGCCGCGATGTTGTCCACGCCCAGGTATCTGGCCAGGAAGGCGGGCGCCACCGCCGTGAACAGGCCGAGCACGGAGAACCCCGCGAACACCGCGATGGCGGCGGGCGTGAACACTCCCCGCACCCCGGCGGGCACGACCATGCCCTGCGGCCGCAGCCGGGGTCTCGGCCCGTCGTGGGCGACGGTCTCCGGCGCCCGCCAGATCACCGCGAACGACGCGGCGAGCAGCGCCAGATGGACCAGGTACGGCAGCCGCAGCGGGTAGGCGGCATAGGCGCCGAGCAGCCCCGCGATGACCGGCCCGCAGCCCAGGCCGCCCATGTTGGCGGCGGTCGCGGTCAGCGCGGCGCGCGCCTGGCGCCCGGGTGGCGCCAGTTCGGTGATCGCCGCGGTGGCGGCGCCGCTGAACAGCCCGGCGGAGAACCCGGAGAACACGCGGCCGACGAACAGCAGCGGCAGATCGTGCGCGGCGACGAAGCACACCGCGCTGACCGCGGCGAAGCCCAGGCCGGCCATGAGGACGGGCCGCCGGCCGAGCACGTCGGAGAACGAGCCGGCGACGAGCAGCGCGGCGATCACCCCGCAGGCGTAGACGGCGTACACCACCGTCACGACGAACTCGGAGAAGCCGATGTCGTGGCGGTACAGGTCGTACAGCGGGGTCGGGAGCGTCGTCCCGGCCATCACCACGGCGAACACCAGCGCCACCAGGGCGTACCAGGGGTGCGCGGCACGCCGCGCCGGGTCGTCCCGGCGGTGGGCCGGGGAGACGGCGGGGGACGTCACGTGTCGTCGGGGGCCGCGGCCGGCGAGGACGGCTGCTCGTCGCGGTTCCCGTCCCGGCTCTCGTCACGCGCCTCCTCGCCCGACGCGCCGCCCGTCGCTTCGCCGGCCGTTTCGGTGCCGCCCTCCCGGGTCCGGCCCGCCCCTCCCGCCTCGCCGCTCTCGTCGTGGGTGCGGAACCGGAGGGCGTCGTCGGCGACGTCGACCGTCACCGTGCTCCCCTCGCGGATGCGGCCGTCCAGCAGCTGCCGGGACAGCTGGTTGTCGACCTCGCGCTGGATGGTGCGGCGCAGCGGGCGCGCCCCGTACTCAGGCTGGTAGCCGCGCTGGGCGAGCCAGTCCACGGCCTCGGCGGTGAACTCCGCCGTGACGCCCTGCGCGTGCATCAGCCGCCGGGTGCTCTCCAGCAGCAGGTCGGTGATCTCCCGCAGTTGCTCGGCGGTGAGCTGGCGGAAGACGACGATCTCGTCGATGCGGTTGAGGAACTCGGGCCTGAAGTGCTCGCGCAGCGGCCGCAGGATCTGCTCGCGGCGCGCCTCCTCGTCCGCGTCGGCACCCCCGCCGCCGAAGCCGATGCCGGCGCCGCGGCGGGTGATGGCCTCGGAACCGAGGTTGCTGGTCATCACGATGACGGTGTTGGTGAAGTCCACCGTGCGTCCCTGGGAGTCGGTCAGCCGCCCGTCGTCGAGGACCTGCAGCAGGATGTTGAAGACGTCGGGGTGGGCCTTCTCCACCTCGTCGAGCAGCAGCAGCGAGTACGGGTGGCGGCGCACCACCTCGGTGAGCTGCCCGGCCTCCTCGTGGCCGACGTATCCGGGCGGTGCGCCCACCAGCCGGCTGACGGTGTGCCGCTCCTGGTACTCGCTCATGTCCAGCCGGACCATGCGGTCCTCGCTGCCGAACAGCGCCTCGGCGAGGGCGCGCGCCAGTTCGGTCTTGCCGACGCCGGTCGGGCCGAGGAACAGGAAGCTGCCGATCGGCCGGGCGGGGCTGGCCAGTCCGGCCCGGGAGCGCAGCACGGCGTCGGAGACGACGGTGACGGCCTCCTCCTGGCCGATGACCCGCTCGTGCAGGCGCTGTTCCAGGCCCAGCAGCCGCTCCTTCTCCTCCTGCGTCAGGCTGCTGACGGGGATGCCGGTCTGCCGCGACACCACCTCGGCGATGGCCTCGGCGGTGACCTCCAGGTGCTGGCCCTCGTCGGCCTGGTCGTCCCCGCCGACCTCGGCCATCCGCTGCTTCACGTCGGCGATGCGGTCGCGCAGCCGCGTGGCCTCCTCGTACTGCTCGTCGGCGACGGCCTGGTCCTTGTCGCGTGTGAGCCGTTCGGCCTCGCGTTCCAGCGCCCGCACGTCGGTGCCCCGTGTCCGCGAGCGCAGCTTGACCCGGGCGCCGGCCTGGTCGATGAGGTCGATCGCCTTGTCCGGCAGCCGCCGGTCGGTGAGATAGCGGTCGGACAGCTCGACGGCCGCGGTCAGCGCCTCGTCGGTGTAGCGGACCTGGTGGTGCGCCTCGTAGCGGTCGCGCAGGCCGCGCAGGATCTCCAGCGTGTCGGCGACGGTCGGCTCCGGCACGAGGATCGGCTGGAACCGGCGGGCCAGTGCCGCGTCCTTCTCGATGCGCCGGTACTCCTCCAGCGTCGTCGCCCCGACGATGTGCAGTTCCCCGCGGGCCAGCGGCGGCTTGAGGATGTTGCCGGCGTCCATGGATCCGCCCTCGCCGCCCCCGCCTGCGCCGACCACGGTGTGCAACTCGTCGATGAAGATGATCAGTTCGTCGGAGTGCGCGCGGATCTCGCCGACGATGGTGTTGAGCCGCTCCTCGAAGTCCCCGCGGTAGCGGGTGCCGGCGACGACGGAGGACAGGTCCAGGGCGACGACGCGGCGGCCGATCAGCACGTCGGGCACGTCGCCGTCCGCGATGTGCTGCGCCAGGCCCTCGACGACGGCCGTCTTGCCGACGCCCGCGTCGCCGATGAGCACGGGGTTGTTCTTGCCGCGCCGCGACAGCACCTCGATGGTCTGCTCGATCTCCTGGTCGCGCCCGATCACCGGGTCGATGCGGCCCTTGGCCGCGAGGTCGGTCAGGTCGCGCCCGTAGCCGTCGAGCGTGGGCGTGGTGCTGGGCCGCTCCCGTTCCGCGCCCGGAGGCGCGGCGGCGTCGCCGCTCTCGGCGGGGAGGCGCGAGGCCTCGAAGCGGGCCGCGTTCAGGATGTGCCCGGCAGCGGAGTCGGGGTTGGCCGCCAAGGCGGTGAGCACGTGCTCGGGCCCGATGTACCCGGCGCCGCCGGCCCGTGCCACCTCGTGCGCGTCCAGCAGCGCCCGCTTCACCGCGGGCGTCAGCGACAGCGCGGCCGGCGGCCCCTGGCCGTCGCCCGGCACGGGCCGCAGGGGACCCGAGCGCGCGTCGATCTGGGAGGCGAGGGAGTCCGGGTCCGCGCCTGCCCGGCTCAGCAGGCTGCGGGTCGGCTCCAGGGCGAGCGCCGCGCGCAGCAGGTGCTCGGTGTCCAGGTCCCGGCTTCCGTGGTCGCTGGCGTACTGGGCCGCGCCCTGCACGAGGTCCCGGGCGGGCTGGCTGAGCAGCCGCCCGATGTCGACCTGGCGGGGGCCGGGGCGCTGGCCGCCGAAGAAGCGGGCGAAGAAGTCGCCGAAGGGGTCGTCCTCCGGGCCGGTGAAGCCGTTGGTCATCGTCCTGTCCGTCCCTTCGTCTGCGCCGCTCCCCTGGCCGCTTCCCGGGTCGGCGGCCGGCTCCCGCCTGTTCACCGGCACGAGCCGCGTACCTCGCTGCGGGTGCCCGTCACCGCCGGGATTATGCGGATTCGCCCCGAGGTGCCGCGACCGTCCGGCATGACCCTGCTCGCGGCCTCCCCGCGACACCCGGCGGTCCGGATCCGCGCCGGCGGGAAACGCGCCGCGTCACCCCGAGTGACGGAGCGTGCGGCGGAGGCGGCGGCGTGCGCGGGCACTCCGTGCGGCCGGATCGGCTCCGGCCCGGGTCCCTTCCAGGATGGCGTGGATCAGGAATCGCACCACCTCGGCGGGATCCTGACCGCGCTCTCCGGAGGCGTACGCGCGGGGCGTCCGCCGGCGGAGGGCGCGGTCGGCCCGGAACCCCGTCACTCCTGCGTGGGCACCCAGGATCCGTGCAGGCCGAGCGGGACGCGGACCGGGAGGTGCGCCCGCGCCAGCGGCTCGGCGGTGAAGTCCTGGGCGGACAGGATCACCAGGTCCGCTGCGCCCCGGCCGGGGTCGTGCGCCGGCCCGGGTGGCGGCCGCGTCGAACACGACCGGGGTGTCGAAGACGACGACGTACCGCTCGGTGAGCGCGAAGTCGTGCATCATCGGGCTGTCCGCCACCGGGATGCGCGTGGTCCGGGCGACCTTCCCGGCGCGGTCGACCACAGGGGTAGGGCTCGCCGAGCCGGGCGGCGACGCCCGCCGACCTGATCCAGCGGTTGCGGTACCACTCGGCGCGGCCGTCGCGCAGCCGCACGCCGTGCACCATGCCCTCGCCGAGCATCCAGTGGTGCGCCCGCGGGTCCTCCAGGCCGAGGACGTGGGGGCCCGTCCGCAGGTAACGGCCGTCCAGCTCGCGCGGGATGCGGCCGGTGACCGGCAGGTCGTACGCCGTCACCTCCTCGCCGACCGGCGCGAACACGCCCTCCAGGAACGGGTACCGGTCCCTGGCGCGGGAGCCGGGCCGCCCTTCTCCGCCCGCCGCGGCGGCCGTGCCGGCGCCCGGCCCCAGGACCCCGTGCACGGCGGCCAGCCCGCCGGCCGCGACCCCCGCACTCCCCCGCAGCATGTTCCGCCGTGTGAACCCGCCCATCGCTTCGCACCCCGTTCCAGTCGCCGTCGCACCGCGCTCCGCGGTGCCGTCGCGACCTTCCCGCGCGGGGGCCGCCGGGGTCACTGCGGCCAGGACCCCGCCCTGGGGGCGGGAAGGTTCCGGCCGGTGCGGCGGAAAAGTGGAGTACGCGGCCGTCCCTGTGCTCCCGTCCGCCCGGCCGGATGCCGGGCGGACGGGAGCACAGGGCGGACGGGTCGCACGGACGCGCGGCCGGACCGGCGGACGGTCAGCCCGCGCAGGTCAGCTTGGGCTGCGCCCAGTCCCCGTGGTCGTAGGCGTTGCCGTCCCCGGCGTCGCCCACCACGAGGTCGAGCGTCTGCACGCCGCTGAGGTCGGCGCTGATCTGCTGGGCCGGATCGTGGCCCCGGACGGTGCCGGTGGCGGCGAGGCTCTTGCCGTCGCCGAGCACGCTGAACGTCATCGACCCGTTGCCGCCGGCGTCGTCGTCGTTGCCGACCGTGGCGGTGAACCGGGAGCAGTTGCCGCCCAGGTAGATCGTGACGTCACTGACGGCGTTGGTGCCCAGGCCCTTCGGGTAGACGGTGCCGCCGATCGTCAGCGGCGTCCCGTCGCCGGCGTTGGTGCCGCCCACGGACTGGTCGCGCTCGACCGGGCCCCAGCCGTTGGTGGACGTGACGAAGTCCAGGTCGCTGACGTCGTTCACGCCGGACGGCGGCGGCGGGTTGGTCACCTGGACCTGCGTGTCCTGCCGCAGCACCTGGGCCACGCCCTGCTGGGCGAACGTGGCGGTGGCGGTGAGCGTCGGCTTCGAGGCCGCGCCGGTCGGCGCGGTCAGCTGCCACACCGCCGTGGCGCTGTGCCCGGGCTGCACCGAGCCGAACACCTGCGGCATCGCGTCGTAGACGAACCCGCTCGGCGCACTGAGCGTCATGTTCACGCCCTCCGCGGGCGCGGCCTGCTTCGGGACCGACACGGTGGTGGTGACGGTGAGCGGCTTGCCGCGCTGGACGGAGGACGGTGACGGCGTCACCGTCAGGGCGGCGGCGGGTTGGGCGTGCCGGACCGGGGTGAAGGACAGGTTGTCGAACTGGTCGGTGTCGTACGACGTCAGGCCCAGTCCGCCCTGGCCCGAGCCGTAACTGGCGTCGTTGACGGTGCCGAGCCTCTTCCCGTCCACCGAGGCGGTGATCGACGGCCCGTCGAAGGACAGCGCGAGGGTGTGCCAGGTGCCGGTGCCCAGGGGGGCGGTGGCGGATCTGATCAGCGGGGTGCGCTTGCCGTCGGCGTCGCTCTTGAGGATGCTCCACACGCCGGTGTCGCTGATCTGGAAGAAATAGCCCTGCTGGTGGGACTGCGGGCGGTTCTGGGTGCCGGCGCGGCCGATCAGCTCCAGCGTTCCCGGCTTGGCCAGTTCGGCGTCGGTCTGCAGAGTGTAGTCGCTCCAGGTCGTGTCGCCGACGAGGGTGAACAGGTCGGAGTCGTCCTGCCATTCGATCGGCTTGACCGGCGCCATCTGCTGCAGGCACGTCCCACGGCGGCCCGCGGCGCAGGGCTGCGCCTCGAACGCGCCCTGCATGTCGGACAGGTAGCGGGCCTCGGTACCGGCGGCGTCGCCCTCGAACGTGTCGCGGTACGGGAGCGCGAGGGCGTGTGCGGCGGGCGGCGTGGCGGTGCCCTTGCCCTGCCCGGTGGTCGTGGTGACGGTGTAGACCTGGCCGGGCTGCAGCGTCAGGGAGTAACTACCGTCGGAGGCCGGGGTGATGTCCTGGCCGCGCACGAACGACGTCGCCGCGCTGGGGCTGTCGACGTCGGTCGACCAGACGTGGACCGTGCCGGTGGACAGGCCGCCCTTCACCTGGAGGTGAACGGTCTGCGCGGCGGTGGCGGTGGTGGTCTCCAGCACGGTGGAGTAGTCGGAGGCGTTCGGCGACTTCAGCGTCACGTAGCTGCCGTTGGACTCGGTGCCGCCGAGGTAGCCGGAGGCGGAGTCGACGAACGTCCAGCCGGGCTGGGCGAACTGGGTGACCTGGGCGGTGGCCCAGGTG
>NZ_FODD01000109.1 GCF_900110255.1 Actinacidiphila rubida | reverse complement strand
ATGGACAAGCCCTCGGCCTATTAGTACCGGTCAGCTCCACACCTTACGGTGCTTCCACATCCGGCCTATCAACCCAGTCGTCTACTGGGAGCCTTACCCCATCAAGTGGGTGGGAGTCCTCATCTCGAAGCAGGCTTCCCGCTTAGATGCTTTCAGCGGTTATCCCTCCCGAACGTAGCCAACCAGCCATGCCCTTGGCAGGACAACTGGCACACCAGAGGTTCGTCCGTCCCGGTCCTCTCGTACTAGGGACAGCCCTTCTCAAGACTCCTGCGCGCGCAGCGGATAGGGACCGAACTGTCTCACGACGTTCTAAACCCAGCTCGCGTACCGCTTTAATGGGCGAACAGCCCAACCCTTGGGACCGACTCCAGCCCCAGGATGCGACGAGCCGACATCGAGGTGCCAAACCATCCCGTCGATATGGACTCTTGGGGAAGATCAGCCTGTTATCCCCGGGGTACCTTTTATCCGTTGAGCGACGGCGCTTCCACAAGCCACCGCCGGATCACTAGTCCCTACTTTCGTACCTGCTCGACCCGTCAGTCTCACAGTCAAGCTCCCTTGTGCACTTACACTCAACACCTGATTGCCAACCAGGCTGAGGGAACCTTTGGGCGCCTCCGTTACTCTTTAGGAGGCAACCGCCCCAGTTAAACTACCCACCAGACACTGTCCCTGATCCGGATCACGGACCGAGGTTAGACATCCAGCACGACCAGAGTGGTATTTCAACGTTGACTCCACCATGGCTGGCGCCACGGCTTCACAGTCTCCCACCTATCCTACACAAGCCGAACCGAACACCAATATCAAGCTATAGTAAAGGTCCCGGGGTCTTTCCGTCCTGCTGCGCGAAACGAGCATCTTTACTCGTAGTGCAATTTCACCGGGCCTGTGGTTGAGACAGTCGAGAAGTCGTTACGCCATTCGTGCAGGTCGGAACTTACCCGACAAGGAATTTCGCTACCTTAGGATGGTTATAGTTACCACCGCCGTTTACTGGCGCTTAAGTTCTCAGCTTCGCCACGACGAATCGTGACTAACCGGTCCCCTTAACGTTCCAGCACCGGGCAGGCGTCAGTCCGTATACATCGCCTTACGGCTTCGCACGGACCTGTGTTTTTAGTAAACAGTCGCTTCTCGCTGGTCTCTGCGGCCACCCCCAGCTCAGAGTGCAAGACTCATCACCAGGAGAGGCCCCCCTTCTCCCGAAGTTACGGGGGCATTTTGCCGAGTTCCTTAACCACAGTTCACCCGAACGCCTCGGTATTCTCTACCAGACCACCTGAGTCGGTTTAGGGTACGGGCCGCCATGAAACTCGCTAGAGGCTTTTCTCGACAGCATAGGATCATCCACTTCACCACAATCGGCTCGGCATCAGGTCTCAGACTTAAAGCCAGGCGGATTTACCTACCTGACGTCCTACACCCTTACCCCGGGACAACCACCGCCCGGGCTGGACTACCTTCCTGCGTCACCCCATCGCTTACCTACTACCACCTCGGGTCACCGGCTCCACCACTCCCCCTCACTCCGAAGAGATCA
>NZ_FODD01000022.1 GCF_900110255.1 Actinacidiphila rubida | reverse complement strand
CCCCTCACGGCGGAAAGCGGTGGGCCCGCCCCCTCGGATGAGGGGGCGGGCCCACCGCTGCTGCCGGGCTCGGCCTGCTGTCGATCAGTGGGTGCCGATCAGTAGGCGGAGTTGACGTTGTCCATCGAGCCGTACCGGTCGGCCGCGTAGTTGCAGGCGGCGGTGATGTTGGCGACCGGGTTGTAGATGTTCCATGAGGTGCCGGCGACGTGGAACCGCTTGAAGGTGGGGTCGATCACCTGCAGCAGGCCCTTCGAGGGAATGCCGTTGCGGGCGTTGATGTCCCACAGGTTGATCGCCTGCGGGTTGCCGCTGGACTCACGGATCACATTGCGGTGGATGCCCTCGTAGCTGGCCGGGATGCCCTTGGCGTGCAGGATGTCCAGCGACTGGCGGATCCAGCCGTCCAGGTTGTTCGCGTACGTCTTGGTGACGGGCTTGGGCGCGGCCGCGGGCTTGGCGGCGACCGGCTTCGCGACCACGTGCTTGTCGACGGGCTTGGCGACGGCCGGCTTCGCGACCAAGGGGTTCACGGCCGCCGGCTTGGCGGCGGTGTGCTGGACCGGGGTGCGCGTGACGGAGCGCGAGGCGGCCTTGCCCTGGGTGTGCGCGGCGGCGGCCTTCTCGGCGGCCGGCTTCGCGGCGGGCTTGGCCGCAGGCTTGGCGGCCGGGGCCTGCGGGGCGCTCTGGGTGGCCTTGTGCGCGGCGGGCGCGTCGGCCGCGGTCGCCGTGCCGGCTCCCGCGGTCGCCTGCAGGCCGGTGACCGCGAGGACGACCGCCGCGCCGGCTGCGGCGCCGGCCGTGGTGATCTTCTGCTTCTTGGTCATGCGGTTGAACGTGGCGAGCGTGGGGAGCTTCTTCGGGATCGCGGGGAGCTGCATCAGGCTTTTCCTCTTTCGTGCGGGGACCCGTGAATTGTTAGAGGTTCCGAATTCGCGGGTCAAAGGCCCCGTCTACGGGCCGGCACGTAGATGGAGCCTGAAGAGGAGTTCCGGAGTGCCCGGATCGCCTTGCTGGTGGGGATCTCGGCAGAGCTTTCTACTAATCCCATTCGTATGTGAGCCGCGTTACGTAGACGGGATCACAAAGGGCCTCGCCGGTCCTCACGGAAAGGCACGGAAAACCACGGTGCGTCAGGAGAATTCCGGGCCTCCCGCGCCACCCGGGGGGACCTGCGCACCGGACTCGCGGACCGGCGTCCAGCCCGCACCGTCACGGTGGGTGCCGAGGCGAGCGCGATCCCGCGGATCGCGGAGGATGCCCGCGCCGTGACCGGCGGCCACCGCTTGATCGGCTCGGCCGTCCAGGACATCCCGCCGCCGCGCACGCCGCCCGCGCGGAGGGGACGAGGAGGGCCACGCGGACGCGCCGGACCGGCCGCGGGCCCTGCGGCCGTCCGTCCGGCGACGGGGAGTCGGCGGCGCTGACGCTCCGTGCCCCGTCGCCCTGCGTCCCGCGGCGTACCAGGCCCGCGCTCGGGCCGTGGTGGGTCGCGGGACGTCCGGCGGTGATCAGTTCACGGGGCCGATGGCCCGGTGGTCAGTTCACGGGGCCGATGGCGTGGGCGACGCCCGGGTCGTCCACCTCCACCCACAGGCGCACGCCGGGGCCGTCGTAGACGCCGTCGGGCTGCGGCTGGTCCCCGGCGGGGGACATCGTGTTGTAGACGGTGTCGCCGTTGTTCGCATCGACGATCAGGTAGTAGCAGTCGCTCTTGTCGACCGTCGGGTCCACGAACATGTGGTCGTGGCCGTCGATGGTCTTGGTCAGCTCCAGGGCCTGGCACGCCGCGTCCGCGATCACCGGGGTGGGGGCCACACTGGCGCTGGCGGTGCCAGAGGCGGCGACCACCGTCGCGGCGGCGGCCACCGCCAGCGCACCGATCCGGAAGAGACCCTTGCGAGGCATGTTCCACTCCTTCCCGCCCACGGCCCGAGCGGCCGCCGGTCGCTCCGATTGTCGGGAAGAGCCCTCACGTCTCCGTGCCGGCGCCTATCGTCCGGCTACCGCCCCTGCTCGCAGCGGCCCCCGGCCGGCGGCGCCGCCGTGGAGCGATGGGCCGATGCGCACCTGGTCGCCTTCGTCCACGACCCGGAACGAGGCGCCGCGGACCTCGTGGTCCTGGCCGCCCGGGACGTCACCGGCCGCCGTGAGGACCGTTCAGGGCTCGATGACGAGCCGCTCGATCAGGCCGTCCCGCAGGGTGAAGCGGTAGTTCAGGTCGACCACGCCACCGGGGAAGTCGCCTTCCAGCCGGTTCGTGGCGGTCCAGTGCGCGGCGTCGACGCGTTCCGCGCCGGTGAGCGTGGTCGTGTAGGTGTATTCGCTGGACGAGCGGGTCAGCCACGCCTCGATGACGGCGGTGCCCTCGTAGGTCCTGCCGTCGTCGGTCACCGTGGCGTCGAGGGTGAAGGCGGAGATCGCGGTCGACGTGTCGTGCGCCCGGTGCGCGTCCAGATAGCGGGTGACGACCGCGGGCAGATCGCGGTGCGCGGGTGACGTGGGTCCGGCGTTCATGGTGGTCCTCCAGGTCGGATCGGAGCAGGAGCGGATTCAGACGGTGGGGGTGGTACCGCCGTCGATGACGTACTCGGCGCCGACGATGGCCGAGGCGCGGTCGGAGACGAGGAAGGCCACCAACTCGGCGACCTCGGACGGCCGGTTGGGCCGGCCGAGCGGGATGCCGCCGAGGGAGTCCATCAACTGGTCCAGCGCCTCCTCGCGGCTGATGCCGGCGTTGTCGGCGATCCGGGCGACGAGGTTGTCGGCGGCGGTGGTCTGCACGAAACCGGGGGACACGGTGTTGACGCGCACCCCGTGCGGCGCGACCTCGTTGGACAGGCCCTTGCTGTAGGTGGTCAGCGCGGCCTTGGCGGCGGCGTACGCGAGCGTGCCGTTCCACAGCGGCATGCGGCGCTGGATGGACGAGACATGGACGATCACGCCCTTGCCCGCCTCGATCATCCCGGGGAGCAGGGCCCGGTCCAGCCGGACGGCGGCCAGCAGGTTGGTGTTGAGTTCGCGGGCCCAGTCCTCCTCGCCGAGCGCCGCGAAACCGCCCGACGGAGCCTCGGAGCCGCCGAGGACGTTCACCAGGATGTCCACCCCGCCCACCTGGCGCCGCACCTCCGACACCACGGCGGCGGCGCCCTCGGCGGTGGAGAGGTCGGCGGCGACGAAGTGCTCCGGGCCCGGCTCCTGCGGCCGGCTGCGGGCGGTCACCACAACCGTGGCCCCGGCGTCGGTCAGGCGGCGGGCGATGGCCGCCCCGGCGCCCTTGGTGCCTCCGGTCACCAGTGCGCGCCGGCCTTCGAGGGAATCGCTCACAACGGTGCTCACGACAGGTTCCTTCCGGGTTCCACGGGCTGTTCCGGCCTTGCGCGCCGGGCGCCGCCCACGGGGGTAGGTGCTAAAATGAAAGCCAGTGACTTCTACTCTAGCAGTAACCAGAAGGGATGCCGCGATGGCCGCCAGCCGGATCAGGCAGGAGGACCGGGAGTGCCCGCTGTCCGCGACCGCGCAGCACGTGGGGGAGTGGTGGACGCTGCTGCTCCTGCACGACGCCTTCGACGGCTACACGCGCTTCGACCAGTTCCAGCAGAGCCTGGGGATATCGTCCAGCATGCTCACCAGCCGGCTCCGGACGCTCGTCGAGGACGGACTGCTGGAGCGGCGGCCCTACCAGACGAACCCGGTGCGCCACGAGTACGTGCTCACCGAGACGGGGCGCTCGCTGCGCCCGGTCATCGTGGCGCTGGCGGCCTGGGGCAACGCGCGGCTGCGGCCCGAGGAGCGCAGCATGATCCTCGTCGACGCCGCGAGCGGTGAGGAGGTCGAGCCGGTGATCGTCGACGCCGCGACCGGCCGCCGACTCGACGACAGCCAGGCCTTCGTGTTCGCCGCCGGCCCCGCCGCGAGCCCCGCGATGCGCGCGCGGTACGAGAACGGGACGGCCGGGACCGCGGGGACGGCCGGGACCGGGACCGCGGCGACCGGCGCGGCCTCGTAGCGGTGCGGCGGCCGCCGGGGCCGTCAGTCCCGTGCCGGCCGCTTCTCGCGCTCCAGGGCGCGTAGTTCGCGGCGCAGGATCTTGCCGCTCGACGCCCTCGGGATCGCCTCGGTGAACTCGACGCTCCGCACCTTCTTGTACGGCGCGACGTGGGACGCCACGTGGGCGATCACCTCGGCGGCGGTGAGGGCGGAGCGGGGCTGGGGCACGACGTACGCCTTGGGGACCTCGTTGCCGTCGGCGTCCAGCACGCCGATGACCGCCGCGTCGGCGACATCTGGATGGGTGAGCAGGACGGCCTCCAACTCCGCCGGAGGCACCTGGTAACCCTTGTACTTGATCAGCTCCTTGACCCGGTCGACGACGTGCAGCCAGCCGTCCGCGTCGACCCGGCCGACGTCTCCGGTCCGCAGCCAGCCGTCCTCGTCGATCATGGCGGCGGTCTCCTCGGGCCGGCCGAGGTAGCCCTTCATCACCTGGGGGCCGCGGATGTGGATCTCGCCCACGTCCTGTCGACCCGCGACCCCGGCTGCGCCCGCGCCCCCGGCCGGCGTGCCGTCGAGCGGGACGATGCGCATCTCCGTGCCGGGCACGAGCTTGCCGACGGTGCCCGGCGGCGCGTCGCGCGCCGACAGCGGGACGACGTGGGTGCCCGGGGACAGCTCCGTCATCCCGTAGGCCTGGAGGATCGGCGGCAGTCCGAGCCGTCGCGAGCACGCCTCGGCCAGATCGGCGTCGAGCGGGGCCGCGGCACTCAGCACGTACTCCAGCGAGCTGAGGTCGTGGGCCGCGACCGCGGGATGCTTGGCGAGCGCCAGCACGATCGGCGGGGCCACGAAGAGGCCCTGCACGCGGTGGGTCTCCACGGTCGTGAGGAACTGCTCCAGATCGAAGCGCGGCAGCACCACGACGGTGGCGCCGTTGCGCAGCGGCACGTTCATCAGCGCCGTGAGCCCGTAGATGTGGAACAGGGGGAGGACGGCCAGGATCCGGTGACCGGGCCCGATCGACAGCATCGGGTCGAGCTGGGCCAGGTTGGTGGAGATGTTGCGGTGCGTCAGCATCACGCCCTTCGGCGCGGCCGTGGTGCCCGACGAGTACGGCAGTGCCGCCAGGTCCCGGGCCGGGTCGAGATCCACCACCGGTTCGGGCGCGGTCGAGCGCAGGAGGTCGAGGACCGAGCGGTGGCCGTCGGCGGAGTCGCAGACCAGGATCTCCCGAATCCCGCCGGCCGCCCGCGCGGCCTCGCGGGCGGTCTCCAGCAGCGGGGAGACGGTGACGAGCCAGGTGGCCCCGCTGTCGCGCAGTTGCCGCGCGAACTCGTCGGCGGTGGCGAGCGGATGCACCGTGGTGACGGCCGCGCCCGCACGCGTGGCACCGTAGAACACGGCCGGGTAGGCGATGGTGTTGGGGCTGTGCAGGGCGAGCACGTCGCCCTTGCGCAGGCCGGACTCCGCCAGGGCCGCGGCGATGCGGCGGGTGAAGGAGTCGAGCTGCGCGTAGGTGAGCGTCGTGCCGTCCACGCCGTCGATCAGTGCGGGCCGGTCGCCGAACTCGGCCGCCCGTCCCAGCACCGCGTCGTGGATCGGGAGGTCCACGGCGGCCACGTCGGGGTACTCGCTGCGGAACACGGGCAGCTCGGCCAAGGCTGTTCCCCCTTCGTCGCCCGGCCCGCGGAGTGCGGCAGCGGCCCTGCCATGCTGCTCGCATCCGCGCCGGAACGACAGGCCCTCAGCACCGGCAATCGGGCCGGGTTCGGGCCGGGTTCGGGGCCGGACCCCGGGCCCCGCCCCGGAGACGGCGGAGTGCGTGAGCCGTCTCCGGGGCGGGCGCGGTCAGCAGGGGAAGGTGCCGCTGTAGAGGGCGTGCCCGTAGGAGGAACTTCCGGAGCCGAAGCCGTAGATGCCGTCGTCACTCCAGACCGACTCGCGGAAGCCGTTGACGCACGTCGACGTCGGCGCGATCGCGAAACCCTCCAGGTTGTCGGTCGGCATCACCGCCGGATTGGTGTAGGTCACATCCGGCACGATCGCGCCGGCGGCGTTGACCTTCATGAAGGTGTGCGTCTCGCCGCAGGTGTTGTCGCAGGTCGCCACGATCCGCTGGGTCCCGGCGTCGAACGTCACGTCCATCACGGCGGACTTGCCGGTCGCGAGGGTGCCGAACGTGGTGAACGTGCCGTCGGAGTTCAGGCCGTAGACGTGCAGCGTGCCGTCCCACTCCAGGCCGGCGAAGAACAGACCCGAGCCGTGCAGCGGGTAGTCGGCCGGGTTGTACGCGGCACCGGTCAGCGGGTCGATCCAGCCGTTGGCGGTCAGCCAGCTGTCCGGGACGTAACCGACGCCCTCGAAGCCCAGGTTGGCGTCGTCCTTGCTGCCGGTGTTGAGCTGGGGGAACTGCGAGGTCATGTCCCACTGGTGGACCGGCGTGAGCGTCGAACCCGTCGCGGCCGGGTCGAACTCCATGATCGTGTCCTTGGGGACCGTGTTGTTGGAGTTGTCCCGCTCGGAGGTCACGTAGACGTGGCCGTTCGCGCCGACGGACACACCCTCGGTGTCCGGCTGGCCGGAACCCCCGGCGAAGTGGAGCTGCTTGCCCGTCGCGCTCCACGACGCGTCCGGGACCCACTTGCCGTTGCTCTTGACCAGCTTGTACAGCCAGTTCTTGTTCTTCGCGGCCCACAGCACCGACGGGTTGGCCGGGTCGAAGGCCAGACCGCTCACGTCCCGGCCCTCGGGACCGGTGGACGTGGTGAACGCGCAGACGTTGTCGGCGATCGTGACGTCCAGCCCGCCGGGCCACGCCAGGGTGCCCGCGGGGGTGGAACCCGTGCCGGAGGGCGATTCGGGGGTGCAGCCGCTGGTGAGCGAGCCGCCGCCGCCGAGGAGTTGGCCGGTCTGACCGCCGCCACCGCCGCCGCTGCCGCCGCCCGAGCAGGAGTTCGCGCCGCCGAGCGTCGCGGTCGTGGAGGTCTGGAACCAGCCCGTGCCGTTGGCGCAGCGCTCGGCCGACGGCTTGGCGCCGCCGGTCGCCCAGGTCGCGGAGTCGATGGTGCTGCCGGTGCTGTCCAGGAGGAAGACCGAGTCGTTGTCGCCCAGACCGATGGTGGAGTCGAACGTGGCGTAGCCGCCCGCGGGGATGCTCGTCGCACTCGGCGAGGAGGACGAGATCGAGACGGGGGAGTGGGTGTGGTCGTTGTCGACGTACTTCCACGACCCGACGCTGACGGCGCTCGTTCCGCCGTTGTACAGCTCCACGGTGTCGGAGCCGTCCGAGGTGACCTCGTTGATCCGCACGCGGCTCGCCGCGGGGAGCGACGACGGGCAGCCCGCGGCGTTGGCGGCGCCGAACGTGGACGCCGTGGTCGTGGTCACCCAGGCTCCGGTGCCGTCGCCGCCGCACCGCGCCATCGCCGGCTTCGCCGCGTTGGTGGCCCAGTCGACGCGGTCCACCACCGTGCCGCCGGACGTGTAGATCACCAGCTTGTCCGCGTCGCCCAGTCCCTTGGGCGAGTTGAAGGTGACGAAGCCCCCGGCGGGGATCGTGCCGGCGGACGGGCTGAACGACTGCTGCGAGAAGCTGTCGTCGGACATCTTCCAGCCGCTGATGCTCACCGCGCTCGACCCGGTGTTGTACAGCTCCACCGTGTCGTTGCCCGACGAGGTGACTTCGTTGATCCGGACGTTCTGGTAGCCGGCCGGGTCCGCGGCGGCCGCGGGCTGAGCGGCGAGCATCCCGGTCGCGAGGAGTCCTGAGAGCGTCAGAGTCGCGGCGCACACGGAGGCGACGCCGGCACGTGAGTGTGAGGTAGGCACGAGGCGGAACTCTGTCGACACGATCTTGAAACAGCGTGTACTCCAGCTGAATGCCATCTGCTGGTCACCGGAACGTCAGCTCCGAGGAAGGTGCTGACCGTCCGTGGGATGGGGCGGCGTCACCCGCCCCACCGGGTCACCGGCCGGCGCGAACAGGCGTACTTCCCCGCTCGGCCGCACTCCCCATCCCGCAGGTCACCGCGCACCCGCCGGACCTCGCGCCGTGTCGTCGGGGCCCGTCGTGCGGGTCAGGGCGTTCAGTGCGCGCAGGAAGCCGCGGCGGTCGGCGGCCGGGAGCGCGGCGAGCGCGCGGTCCTCGACCGAGCGGATTCCGGCCCGCACGGACCTGAGGACCTCGCGTCCCTCGGCGGTGATCGACAGGAGGCGGACGCGACGGTCGGCCGGGTCCGGCGACCGCGAGATCAGCCCGGCCGCCTGAAGCGCGTCGAGGCTGCTGATGATGCGCGTCTTGTCCGCGCCGATGATCTCGCAGAGCGCCGCCTGCGTGCGCACCGGGCCGTCGCCGAGCGCACCGAGCACGGTGTAGCCCCACATGGAGAGGCCGTGCGCGGCGAGGATCGGCCGTTCCGCGCTGACGAGAGTGGTGAACAGGGGGTGGAGCATCGCGGCGAGATCGCGGCTCCGGTCGTCGTCCGTCATGGACGCATGATAATCACCGTTGACAGACGATAGGTTCGGGTAGATCGTCAGCACATGCCTATGAATTCCGGGGGACTTCTCGCGCTGGACGCCGAAGCGGTGCGCGTCGGCGCGCGCGTGGTGGCGCAGGTGACCGCGGCCGATCTCGACCGGCCGACTCCGTGCTCCGCCTGGACGCTGCGGGACCTGCTGGCGCACATGACCGCGCAGCATCGGGGCTTCGCGACGGCCGCGAAGGGAGGGGGCGGCCCGGAGGTGTGGTGCCCCCGGCCCGACGATCCCGATCCGGTCGGCGCGTACCTGGCCGCCGCCGAGGAGGTCCTGGCCGCCTTCGCCGCACCCGGCGTCCTCGAACGGCCCTTCCACCTGCCGGAGATCCATCCCGAGCGGACGTTTCCCGGCGAGATCGCCGTCGGCTTCCACCTCCTCGACTACGTGGTGCACGCCTGGGACGTGGCCCGGAGTCTGGACACCCCGGTGGTCCTCGGCCGCCACCTCCTGGACGCCGCGCTCGTCGTGGCCCGGGCCGTTCCCGACGGCCCCGCCCGCGACGCCCCCGGCTCCGCCTTCGCGGCCCCCCTCCCGGTCCTGGACGCCGGCTCCTCCGCCACACCCCTGGACGAGATCCTCCGTCTCCTCGGACGGATGCCCACCTGGCCGGAGCCCACGTCGCGCGTCTTCTGGCCGCTGCGCACCGACCGCCTGCGGATCGACCTGTTCACACCCGACGACGTGGACGCGATGCACGCCTACCAGGGCCTCCCCGACGTCGCCCGCTACCTCTACCGTCCGCCGCACACCCGGGAGCGCAGCGCCGAGGTCATCCAGGAGAGGTCGCAGGGCAGCCCCTGGTCGAACGCGGGCGACTCCCTGGCGCTGGCCGTCCGCCGCACCGAGTCCCCCGAACCCATCGGTGAGATCGTCCTCAAACTCGCCGACGCCCACGCCCGCCAGGTGGAGATCGGCTGGGTCTTCCACCCCGGGCACAGCGGCAAGGGGTACGCCACCGAGGCGGCCCGAGCGGTGGCGGCGGCAGCCGTCGGCACACTCGGCGCACACCGTCTCTTCGCCCGCCTCGACACGCGCAACGACGCCTCGATCCGGTTGTGCGAGCGCCTCGGAATGCGCCGCGAGGCCCACCTCGTCGAGAACGACCTCGACGGAAGGCACTGGAGCAGCGAATACGTCTACGCGATCCTCGCCCGCGAACTGGCCTGACCCGCACGGTCGTACGGGCAGGGGCAGGGGCAGGGGCGTCTGTGGGCTCAGGCGGTTTCGGGCCGCCGGAAGGCTTCGCCGGGCTGAGGACAATGCCGGGTGCGCTGTGCCGCCCGGGCCCGAGTGGCCGCCCGGGTGGTGAGGAGTTCGAGGCGGTCCTCGGACGCGGTGCCGGGTTCGGCGGTGTAGATGACCAGGTCGTGCACGGCTCGGCCCGACAGGGGTAGGTCGAGGGTCTGGAAGGTGAGTTCCAGGTGACCGACGTCGGGGTGCTGGAGCCGTTTGACGCCGTCGTGGCGCATCAGGACGTCGTGCACGGCCCATTGGCGGCGAAACTCCGGGCTGAGGGTGGACAGCTCGCCGACGAGTTCGCGCAGCGCCCGGTCGCGGGGCTCGCGCCCCATCTCGGCGCGCAGCAGGGCGGCGGTGGCGACGGCGGCCGCGTCCCAGTCGACGAAGAAGTCGTGTGCACCGGGCTCGAGGAAGACGTAGCGGGCGATGTTGGGGTGGCCGTGCCCGTCGCCGGTGGCGCTGTCGAAGATCGGCGCGAGCAGGGCTCGGGCCAGGGGGTTGCCGGCGACGATGTCCGTGCGGCCGTTGCGTACGAACGCCGAGGACGTCGTCATGGAGTCGAGCAGCCACCGGACCCGGGGCGGGACCTCGACGTCCCCGCGACGCGACGGCGTGCGGCTCGCGTGCCGCGACGACCGGGCCAGGTCGAACAGGTAGGTGCGTTCGTCGTCGTCCAGCCGCAGGGCACGAGCGACCGCGTCGAGGACGCCTTCGGACACGCCTCCGATGTGCCCCTTCTCCAGCCGCGTGTACCACTCCGTGCTCACGCCGGCGAGGACGGCGACCTCCTCGCGCCGCAGCCCGGCGACCCGGCGACGGGCGCTGGTCGGCAGTCCGGCCTGCGCCGGGGTGATTCTGGCGCGTCGGCCGGCAAGGAAGTCCCGGATTTCGCCGCGGTTTCCGGAAGGGTGGTCCATGTCGTTCACGGTAGACGCTGGTCACGGCGCGAGGGGGGTTGAGGTTGTACCCCCACAGACGGGACCTTCTCCGGTCGCGGCGATCGCGGTCTCCTGGAGTTCGCACGTTCCGACACGATCCCAAGAACACACAACGGAGGTAGGACATGACGAGCAAGGCGCTGACCGTGCCGGCCGTGGCGCTGGGCACATGGGCCTGGGGAGACAGCGGCGAGGCGGGCGACGGATACTTCGGCAGTCGGCTGAGCGGGTCCGGCCTGCGAGAGGTCGTCGAGAAGGCGCAGTCGAGCGGCTTCACCTTGTGGGACACCGCGGCGGTGTACGGCTCGGGCCGCTCGGAGACGGTCCTCGCCCAGGCGCTGACGGGCTACGACCGCAGCGCGTACCAGCTGTCGACGAAGTTCACCCCGCAGATCGCGGGCGACGGCGACGATCCGGTCGCGGACATGCTGGCGCAGAGCCTCGACCGGATGCGTACGGACCATGTGGATCTGTACTGGATCCACAATCCCGCCGACGTGGCACGGTGGACGCCGCTTCTGATCCCGCTGCTCAAGAACGGCACCGTCAGGCATGTCGGCGTCTCGAACCACAACATGGAGGAGATCGCCCTTGCCGACCGGATCCTCGGCGAGGCCGGCTTCCGCGTGGAGGCGGTCCAGAACCACTACAGCCTGCTGTACCGCAGCTCGGAGCGCGCGGGCATCCTCGAGTACTGCCGCGAGCACGACGTGCGGTTCTTCTCCTACATGGTCCTCGAGCAGGGCGCGCTGACCGGCAGGTACAGCCCGTCGCATCCGATGCCCGAAGGGAGCAGCCGGGCGGCCGTGTACAACGGCATCCTGCCCCAACTGCAGGCGCTGACGGACCGGATGGGGACGATCGGCGAGGACCGCGGCGCGTCCGCCGCCGATGTCGCCACCGCCTGGGCCGTCTCCAAGGGGACCACCCCGATCATCGGGGTCACCAAGGCGGGCCACATCGACGGGCTGGTCCGGGCCCGCGGGATCGAGCTCGCCGACGAGGAGGTCGCGGAACTGGAGGCGCTGGCGGATGCCGCGGACGTCGACACGCGCGGCTTCTGGGAGCACGAGATGTAGCAGCCGTCCGCACCGCGGAAGGGGCCGCGTTCACGGGGCCCGCGCCCCCCGCGCCTCAGGCGCCCACGACCTCGCACAACTCGCGGACGGTGTCCGCGACGGCCTCCCGGCCGCGGTCGAGGAAGTGCCGCGGATCGGCCCCGTCCGGCTTCGCCGCCAGCGCCTCGCGCACCGCGCCGGTGAAGGCGATGCCGAGCGCGGTGCCGATGTTGACCTTGGCGACGCCCGCCGAGACGGCACGGCGCAGCTCGTCGTTCGCGACGCCCGACGAACCGTGCAGGACCAGCGGCACCGGCAGCGCCTCCCGCAGCCGTGCGATCAGCGGGTGGTCCAGGGAGGCGGAGCGCTCGGTCATCGCGTGACTGCTGCCGACGGCGACCGCGAGGGCGTCGACACCGGTGTCCGCGACGAAGCGTGCCGCCTCGTCCGGATCGGTGCGCACGCCCGCCGCGTGTGCGCTCGCGGGCGCACCGGGTTTGCCGCCGACGTAGCCGAGTTCGGCCTCCAGCCACAGCCCCGCGCCGTGTGCCCAGCGCGCGGCGGCGAGCGTGGCGGCCAGGTTGTCGGCGTACGGCAGCGCTCCCGCGTCGAACATCGCGGAGGAGAATCCCGCGTCGGCCGCCTCGTGCAGCAGCCGGATGTCCGTGACGTGGTCGAGGTGCAGCGCGACATCGGCCGAGCCGCCGCGGGCGACCGCGGCCGCGGCCTGCGCGAGCGGCCGGACCCGGCCACCGTGGAACCGCACCGCGTTCTCGCTGATCTGCAGGATCACCGGCACTCCGGCCGCCGCGGCGCCGGCGGTCACCGCCTCTGCGTACTCCAGCGTGATCACGTTGAACGCGGGGACGGCCCGTCCGCCGGCGGCGGCCTTCGCGACGAGTTCCCCCGTGGACACCAAGGACATGGAAGATTTCCTCCGGTTGGTCAGCTCGGTCAGCTCGGTCAGCTCGGTCGGCGTGCCGCGTGATCCCGGCCGGCCCGGACGAGGCGTCCGGGCCGGCCGGGTCGCGGTGGGCGTGGGTCAGGGCCTGCGGGCGAGCGGGGCGCCGACCGCGGAACGATCGTCGGGTCCGACCGCGGAGGCGACCGCCGCGGAGGGGTCCTCGCCGGACTTCTCGTCGCTGTACACCATCAGCGTCGAGCCCACGAGGGCGAGCACGATGCCGATGGTCCCCCACACGTTGGGAAGGGTCTGGTACACCGCCAGGGACAGCACGATCGTGAGGACCGGCGCGAGCGCGTTGGTGATGGGCGCGACCACCGAGGCCTTGCCCCGGCTGAGCGCCATCACCAGGAACAGCGCGCCGATCGCGTTGAGCACCTGCGTCACGGCGGTGAGCGCCGGGGCCTGCCAGGGCGCCCCGGACGGCAGGCCGCCCATCATCGCGAACGCCACCGGGACCAGCAGGAGCCCGCTGACGGTCATCCACCCGAAGGTCGTGGCGTCGTTGACGCCGACGAGTGCGGCCTTGCGCATGCAATACGCCTGCGCGCCCCAGGCGATGCAGATCAGGACGGCCAGCAGCAGCCAGGGGCCGTGGGCGTCCGAGCTTCCGCCGCCCGGAATGCTGAGCAGCACGATCGCCACCAGCGCGATGACCACGCCCGCCACGGCGAGCCGGGCGATACGCTCGCGCAGCAGTACCGTCGCCATGAGCACGGTGATCACCGGGGACAGCGACACCACGGGGAAGATCAGATACGCCGGGCCCTCCGAGAGCGCCTGGAACAGGAGCAGCTGCCCGCCCGCACCGGTCAGTCCGGCGAGCAGGCCCCACATCGCCGCGACCGGCCTGCGGTCGAACCGGTTGCCGCGCAGCGCGACGCCGGCGGGGATCAGCATCGTGAAGGCCCAGATGATGTAGATCATCTCGTTGGGATAGCCGTACCGGGTGTTGGGCTGGCTGGAGAAGGCCCCCCAGACGCCCCAGAAGACCACCAGCAGGGTCGCGTAGACCATCCAGCCCCGCCTGGCGTTGGTCACCGGGTTCATCGAGGTCATCGCGTCTCCTCTGCTGCGTTCTGCGGTACCGAGCGCAGGGCGTCGAGCGCGGTGCGGTCGAGCGGAGTGCCGGACAGTTTCGCGGCGTACAGCGCGGCGCCGACGACCGGTTCGTACAGGGGCTGCCGCAGTTCGTAACCGGCGTGACTGCTCTCCAGCGCCGCGGTGAACGCGGCCAGGACCTCCGCGGCGGCGAACGTGCCGCCGGAGTACGAGACCGGCACGGTCTCGCCCGGAGCGAAGCCCAGCCGCTCGCGGGTGACGTCCACCACCAGGGCCAGTTCGCGGCCGGCCTCGGCCAGGATGGCGGCGGCCGACGCGTCGCCCAGCGCGGCGGCGTCCGCCACCACACGGCTGAGCGCGGCGATCCGGCCGCGGTCCCCCTTCCACCGGTTGTAGACGATGTCGATCACGTCCAGGTCGGACCCCGGTTCGAGGCGGCTCCGGAGCAGCGCGGCCAGCGGGCCCTCCGGCTGCCGGCCGTCGCTCATCCGCGAGAAGGCGTTGAGGCCGCGGATCGCGATCCAGTAGGCCGAGCCCTCGTCGCCGAACAGCTCTCCCCATCCGCCGACGCGCACCCCGCGTCCGAGCCGTTCGCCGTAGGTCATCGAGCCCGTGCCGCTGATCACGTTGATGCCGTCCACCGCGCCCAGCGAACCGGCCCAGCCGCAGACCATGTCGTTGTCGCACGCGTAGCGGTCGTGTCCCAGCACCCTCCGTGGGACGGCGTCGAGAACCGGCAGGTCCCCCGCCGACTCCCCGTAGCCGGGTATGGCGAAGAACGCGTGGTCGATCTGCGCCGGAGTCACCCCGGCAGTCGCGCAGACCGCGTCCACACCCTGCTTCAGGACGCGCTCGACGAGGTCGATGCCGTCCGAGAAGTAGTACGAGCTTGGCGCCTGTGCCCGCCCCAGCACCCGGCCGGCGCGGTCGACCAGGACGAAGGCGGTCTTGGTACCTCCGCCGTCAACACCCAGGAACATTGTGCAAACCTCCGTCCGGCGCCCTCACACCACGCCGTTGAGCCGACTTTCTCAGTTGTGCAGGGTGTGCAGGATCACGCCCTGCACGACCCGGTTGACCTCGCCCGAGGGGAACGGCTGGTCCGGGCGGATCCCTCCGGCGAGGGCGGCGCGCAGGGCCACGAGCTGGGCGTAGACCACGGCCGGCAGGGCCATGGCGACGTCCTCGACATCGTCCAGCCCGGGCAGTGCCCAGCCGTCGGCGAGGCCGCCGTCCAGCGGCCCGCCGCCGGTCGCGGCGACCGTCACGACGCTTCCGGCGGGCAGGTTCCCGCGCAGCTCGGCGGCGATGTCCCGGTCGTACTGGCGGGTGTAGGGGTCGTTCGACACGTACACCACGACGACGGTACGTCCGTTGAGTACCGCTTTGGGACCGTGGCGGAACCCGAGCGAGGACTCGGCGCCGGCCACGAGCGTCCCGCCGGTGAGTTCGAGCACCTTGAGCGCCGACTCCCCGGCGAGGCCCTTCAGCGCCCCGCTGCCCAGGTAGACGATCCGCTCCGGCGCGCGGGCCAGCAGGTCGCCGACGGTCCGCTCGACGTTCGCGTCGTCGAGGATCCGCTCGGCCGCACACGCCAGGCGCTCGGTGACGCCCTCGTAGGCCTCGCCGCCGAGGGCGAGCAGGGCGGCGAGCGTCATGCAGGTGAAGCTCGACGTCATGGCGAAGCCCTGGTCGTTCGCCGCGGCGGGCATCAACAGCACGTACGACCCGGGCCGGTCCGCGTGGCCGCGCGCCAGGCTGCCCTCGGCGTTGCACGTGATCACGAGGTGGTGCACCTCGGAGAGCACCTGGTCGGCCAGATCGGTGGCGGCCACGCTCTCGGGGCTGTCGCCCGACCGCGCGAAGGAGACCAGCAGGGTGGGCACGTCCTCGGCGAGGCACCCGCGGGGGTCGGCGACCAGGTCGGTGGTGGCCACCGCCTCGACGCGCCGCCCCAGCCGCCGGGTCAGCGCTGTCTGGAGCACCTGTCCCGCGAAGGCGGAGGTGCCGGCGCCGGTGAGCACCACGCGCAGGTCGCCGCGGTCGGTGAGCGGGCGCAGGAAGGCGTCGAGCGACTGCCGCGAGGCCGCGACGATCCGGTCCACCTCGCGCCACAGGGCGGGCTGCTGGGCGATCTCACGGACGGTGTGGGCGGCCCCGTCGTCGACGACGGGGCTGGCCGAGAGGGGGGTCACACGAGCTCCTTGTGGTTCGGGTCGCAGGCGCGGCTGTAGTCGCGCAGGACGTCACGGACGCGGTCCACGGCCAGGTCGCGCGGCCGGGAGGCCAGCTCTCCGCGCCGGACTCGGGCGTACTGGTCCGGAAGGTGGGCGCTGAGCAGCGGCAGGGGGATGTCCACGGCCGCCAGGTTGTCGAGCAGGCGCGCCTGGGCCCTGGAGACCTCCGGGTCCGGCCAGTAGTAGCGCAGCCGGTCGCTGTAGCTGTAGCGGCGGGCCACGTGCTGCTCGGCGGGACCGCCCGGGTAGTAGCCCTCCCACATGGCGGGCTCCGCGAGCATCCGCTGCTCGACCACCTCGGGCAGGCGCGACCGTTCGGCGGCCGGCACCAGTTCCTCCTCGATGGCGGCGAGGGCGAACAGCGCCTCCCGCAAGGCGAAGGTGAGCCCCGGACCGACCTTGAGGACCGCCCAGTGGTCCTCGACGAGCGCGGTCAGGGCCTCGACGGTCTGGTAGTCCGTCGAGTGCGCCTCGAAGACCATGGCGGGTTCCCCGTCGAGAACGGTGCGCAGCTCCGCGGTCAGCTCCGGCCGGTAGTCGACGACCCGCAGGTGGTCGAACTCGACGGCGGGCTGGACCACCAGGGCCATGACGCGCGGCCAGACGTCCTCGATGCCGTGCAGCGCGAACGCCTTCCGGTGCTGCTCCAGGGTCGTCCGCGCCGCTTCCGCCGTGGTGGGGAGCAGGGCGCCGATCTCCTCGTGGGCCCCGCCGGGCGTCGGCACCTCGGTGCCGATCACGTACCGGATCCCGCCGGCCGGCTGCGGACCGGCAGCGTCCTCGGCGGCCCGGATCAGCCGCGCGGCGCGTTCCGCGACCAGGTCGTCGGCCAGCGGGGTCGGGTCGCCCGCACAGGGAAAGCTGCAGTCCAGGTGGATCTTGGTGAAGCCGGCCGCCGCATAGGCGGCCACCAGGGCCTCGGCATGCTCCATGGCCTCGTGCGGCGGCAGGGCCCGCCACCGGTTGGGTCCGAGGTGGTCTCCGCCCAGGATGACGCGATCCAGTTGCAGACCGGTTTCGGCCGCGATGCCGTGCACGAGGTCGCGGAAGTCCACGGGCCGCATACCGGTGTAGCCGCCGTACTGGTCGACCTGGTTGGAGGTCGCCTCCACCAGGAGGTAATCGCCGCTGTCCTGTGCCTGCCGCGCGGCCGCCTCGATGACCAGCGGGTGGGCGGAGCACACGGAGGTGATGCCCTGCGAGCCTCCGGCCTTGTGTCGTTGGACCACTTCGTCCAGCAAATTCCGCATCAACAGCTCCTTGCGCGTTCTTGCCCGGCTTTGAGTGCTTTTCAGCGCAAAGTCCGAGCTGCAATGAACCGTACTGGCCTGGTGGATGGTCGTCAATGGTCGTCTTCTGGTATGCTTCTGGTATGACTGCTTCCGAAGGGGACGCCTCCCCGCTTCCCCGGGGCCTGCTGGACGACGGCGCGCTGCCCCTGTACACCCAGGTCGCCGCGCGCCTGTGGGACGACATCTCCTCCCACGGGGCCCGAGCCGGCGACCGGCTGCCGTCGGAGCGCACGCTGGCGACGCGCTACGGTGTGTCGCGCGTCACCCTGCGCGCGGCGCTGACCGAGCTGGCCGCCCGGGGAATGGTCGAGTCCGCCGCCGCTCGCGGCTGGTTCGTCACCCAGCACGCGGCGGCTCCGGGAGCCGCGGCCGCGAACGAGGCCGGCGCGCGCGCCCACACCGTCGAGGGCTTCGCCGACTACGCGGCCAAGCACGGGCTGACCACCCGCAGCCGGGTCCTGCAGTCCACGGTCCGGCCGGCGACCGTCATCGAGGCGCAGAAGCTGCGCATCGGCCCGGGCGCCACGTTGTTCGAGATGCGGCGGCTGCGCTACCTCGACGACCAGGTCGTCGTCGTCGAACACAACCGCCTGCCCCTGGCGCTGTGCCCGGCTCTCGCCGAGACCGACTTCACCACCGCGTCGCTGTTCGCGACCCTGCGCAGCGCCGACCCGCCGCAGCTGCCCCAGGTCGCGGAGTACGCGGTGGAGGCGCGGCTGCCGGACGCCGAAGAGCGCGAACTCCTGGAGATCACCGACGCCACGCCGGTACTCCTCGCCGACCAGCTCGCCTTCAACCAGGACGGCCGCCCCCTCGAACTCACGCTCGCCATCTACCGCGGCGACCGCTACCGCTTCCAGGGCGCGATCACCTCGTAGCCAGGCCGGCCGCGTTCAACGGCCTCCCACTGGCACTCGGCACCGCGCCGCCCGCGAAGCTCCGACTCGCGCCGGGCGAGCCGCGGATCGGCCAACTCATCGATCACATCGCCGAGATGCGCACGCGAGCCGCCGCAGAAGGCAGGCTGGGCCAAGGCCGCACGGGCCCACTTCTTGGACACGCTGGAAGAAGCCGTGTGGCACCGCCACGTCACGGCGGCCTGCCGATGATCAAGGGGTGTGGCTCAAGCGCAGCCGGCGAGCGTCGAGCGTGGCCCAGCCCCAGCCCCAGCCCCAGCCTGGACCGGGTGCCGGGCGCGACCTCTCAGCACGTGAAGCGCAGGGGGCCGGTCAGTCGGTGAGGGCCTGGTGGAGGGTCGCGCGGCAGTCGATGACGGCGTCGACGCCGAGGATGGTGATGGTGCGCAACGGGGCTCCGGTGGGGGCGGCCAGGCGGAGCCAGCCGCCGGCTTCGTGGAGGGCGTGGTGGGCGGCGATGAGGATGTTGATTCCGCTGGAGTCCATGAACGTGACCTGGCGCAGGTCGACCACGATGCGGGGGTGTGGAGTGCCGGAGGTGTCCAGGGCCCCGCGGAGTGTGTCACCGGTGTGATGGTCGATCTCTCCGGCCAGGGTGAGCACGCGGATGCCCTCGGTGGTGCTGGTCGCGACGGTCAGCCGGACGGGCTGCCCACCGTTTTCCGCGTCCGTCATCTCTCCATCAGACATGCACGTGATCCTGGCATACTCCGATGCCCGTGCGCAGTGCCGCCGTCTCGGCGCCGGTCGACGAAACGGACACGAGTGAACCGCCGCTGCGTGGGTACACGACGAAAAGTTGTGAAGGGGAGACGAAGAGCAGCCGTGATGGAACCAGACCCGGCGCCGGACGAACGGCGCCTGCAGGCCGGCGTGGCCCTGGTCGGGGACGGCACGGACATCGCCCGGGCACGTCACGTGGCGGCCGACTTCCTCTCCCGCGTCCGGGAAGACGACGGTCCGCCCGTTTCGCGGCGCGCCATTGACGTCACCCAGCTGGTGGTCAGCGAACTGGTCACCAACGCCCGCAAGTACGCTCCCGGCCCGATCCTGCTGGACCTGCGCATCTCGGGTGGCACGGTCGAAGTCGCCGTGTGGGACTCCGATCCGGTGCTGCCGCTGGCACGGGCGGCGGACGCCGGCCGGGTCGGCCAGCACGGTCTGGAGATCGTCATGGCCGTGGCGCAGGGTTTCGAGGCGCGGCGAGAACCGGTCGGCAAGCGGATCACCGTCCGCATCGCCCTGACCGACGAGCCGGACGACGCCGCATCGGGGGCCAGGCCCCTGTAAGGGTCGGCGGGCCGAGGTCCCGTGAGCGGTGGCACAGGCTCGGGTGCCCGTTCCGCCGACCGTGTCGCCACGGGGGTGGCGGCCGGACTCGCCGACCGGGATCCCGGACTCCCCATGGCGATCCATCAGACGTCAGACGTCAGAAGCCAGACCTCAGGCGCCCGGCACGCGCAGGGCGAGCATGGCCACGTCGTCGTCGTTGGCCGCGGGGCGCACGCGCTCGAGGACCAGGTCGCAGAACGCGTCCAACGGACGATGGGCCAGTGCGGCGGCGTGCCTGCGCAGCCGTTCCAGGCCCTCGTCGAGGTGGGCGTGCGGGTCTTCCACGAGGCCGTCGGTGTAGAGGAGCACGGTCGATCGGGGAGGAAGGCTGATGTTCGCGTCAGGCCGTTCGCCCGAGGCTCGGGTACCGAGGAGCAGGCCGTGGACCTCGGTGAGGAAGCGCGCGCGCCCGACGTCGTCGACGAGCAGGGGCGGTGGATGACCCGCGTTGGTCCAGCGCAGGCGCCAGCCCGTCGCGGCGTCGTGATCGAGCCTGCCGAAGACCGCGGTGGCCATGGTCACGTCGGTGAGGTGCACGGCGGTTTCGTCCAGTCGGCGCATGATGCTGCCGGGAGTCGCCTGATGCGTCCAGGCGTGAGCGCGCAGCATGTTGCGGAGCTGGGCCATGCCGGCGGCGGCGTCCAGGTCGTGGCCGGCGACGTCGCCGATGGCCAGGCCGAAGGATCCGTCGTGCAGGGGGAACATGTCGTACCAGTCGCCGCCGACCTGTGAGGCGTCGGGGGCTGACACGTAACGGGCGGTGGTCTCCAGCCCCGCGACCCGGGGCAGCCGGGGCAGGAGGTGGTGCTGCATGGTCTCGGCCACACGGACCTGCCGCTGATAGAGCCGGGCATTCTCCAGAGAGATCCCCGTGCGCAGGGCGATGTCGTCGAGCAGGGCGATGTCGTCCTCGGTGAAGGGAACGTCGCGCTCGGCCCGGCCCAGCGTGAGGGCTCCCAGGACTTCCCGCGGTCCGCGAATGGGTCCGATGACGGCGGAGCGGATGCCGGTGGCGGCGAACAGCCGCTGCTGTTCCACGGCGAGGCCGGAGTCCGGCTCGCCGGCGTAGGTCTCCTCGGTCGCCAGGGTGGTGGCCGCTCCTCGCAGCGCCTTGGACAAGGGGCGGGGAGACTCCGGGGGCACCGGCGGGAGAGGGCCGCACAGATCGGCGCGCTCCGTGAACGCGCCGTCGCCGGCGTGTGCCACGAAACTGCGCCACACTTCGTCGTTCTCCGCCAGCAGGTCGACGACGAGCCAGTCCGCCAGCCGCGGCAGCACGATGTGGGCGAGCCTGCGCAGCGCCTGGTCGGGGTCGAGCGTCGACGTCAGGCGGGACGTCGTTTCCGCAAGGAGCGCCAGGCGTTCCAGCTCCGAAAGCGAGGCGGTCGCCAGGCCCCGCTCGCGATCGGCTTCGGCGGCCGACCGGGCGTGGAAGATCACCAGCGCACCGGTTCTGCCGTGACTGTCGCGGAACGGTGTGACCAGCCATGAGACGGCGATGAGTGACCCGTCGCCGCGCGCGTACCAGCCGGCCTGCTCCGGTGCCGTGCGCCCGGTGAGCATGGCCCGCCGCATGGGGCACCGTTCGCGGTCCATCGGCTTGCCATGGGCGTCCCGGTGTAACAGGTCGTGGGCGTCCGCACCGATCAGGTCGTCCGCAGGGCGGGCCAGGAGTCCCGACCCGCGCGGATTCACGGCGACGATCACGCCTTGGTCGTCGACCGCGTACGCCCCGGCGTCCACCGCGTCGAGGAGGCCGGTGACAACGCCGGGGCCGGCGGATGCGGAGTGCGCAGGGTTCTCGGTACCTGGATGAGTCACCGGTCTCGGCCTCCGTGAGTTCTCGTCGTCCGTCTGGATCGCCCCAGCCGAGGCGGACTGCTTCAGAGACTGACGCTTTCCCACCCTTCGCATCCGCTTCCCGCGGGGGGAGGACGAAAACTCTCCGAGTCGGAACGGCGGGCGACCGGAACTCCTGTCACGCCTCGTGACCCCACCGCGTACGGGGCGGCTCAGGCGGCTTCGTCGGACCCCCGCTGAGGGTTCACCGTTCGGCATCGGCCGGCGGAGGCCCGCGCCACGCCGGCGGTCCCCTACCCTGGGGCTTCACCGGGGGGGGTGCGGGTGGAATCGCTCATCGGGTTCGAGCTTGGTGACGCACGTGACGACCGTGACGCACGTGACGACACCGACGACTTACGGCACGGTCTCGTGCGGACGATGCTGTGGGCCGCGCTTGGTCTGATCATGGTCATCAGGCTGCTGTCCGCCTGGCAGGAGGGCCTGGCGTGGCCCGCGATACTGCTGGCGACGGCGTGCTACCTGCCGATGGTGGGGCTGCTGCAGGAGTGGCGGCGGCCTGGACTCGCCGTTCGCAGCCTGCTGTTGACGGTGCTCGCGGCGCTCTACGCGCTGCCGTTCGCCCTGGTCGGTGTCCGCTGGGACTGGCTGCCGTGGCCGCTGGGGGTCGTCGCGTTGTGCGTGTTCCGCGGACGACCGGGCTGGGCGCTGTTCGGGCTCGTCCTGGTGGTGACGGACCTCGCCGGTCTCCGGCTGGGCGACGGCGCGGTGGACGCGTGCGAAAGGACGGCGAAGACAGCGATCGACGGCATCATCGTGTTCAGTCTCTACGCCCTGGCCGCGATGGTGGCGCAACTGCACGCGACTCGCGGGGAGTTGGCGCGGGAACTGCTCGCTCGTGAGCGGCGACGGCTGGACGGCGAGCTGCGCGCTCTCGTGGGACGGCGGCTGCGGCTGCTGGCGCGGCAGGCGGCGCGGACGCTCGAAGCGGGGGCGGAGGACGAGGCGGACGGCCGGCTGGAAGCGATGGTCGGGACGGCCCGAGGGGCGCTGGCCGACGTCCGCCGGATGGCCGGCGCCTATCGAGCGCCCGCCCTGCCGCGTCCGGCCACGGCCGTGCCGCCCGACGCGCCGATCGTGTCGCCGAAAGAGGCGAAGTGGGCTTTGGCCGGGGTGTATCTGTGCGACGCGCTGGTCACGGTCTTCAGCGATCTCGCCCAGTTCCACCGGCCCTGGACCGTGCTGGTCATGGCACCGATCATGTGTGCCGCGGGCGCGGTGCTCCTGCTGATGCGGATCTCGCGGCGGCAGACGGCGCTGCTGGGGCTGCTCCTGGTCCCCACCGCGTTTCCGCTGGGCGACCTGCTGTGGGAACTCAACTTGTTCACCCTGCTGTGGCCGTTCTTCCTCGGCCCGCTCTTCACCCAGTACCGGCGGCGGGATGCCTGGATCGTCGCCGGGGTGCTGGCGGTTCCGTACGCGTCGTTGTTCGTCTATCCGCCGCCGATCCCCAACCCCGCCGGGATCGCGGCGTCCGTGATGTCGATGGTCGTGCTGACCTGGGTGTCCTACAGCCTGATCCGCCTGTCCCAGCTGGTGGGCCTTCTCCGGGAGGCCAGGCGGGATCTGGCGCGGGAGGCGGTGATCCGTGAACGCACCCGTGTGGCCAGGGACCTGCACGACCTGGTGTCCTCCAGCCTCTCGGCCTTGGCGCTGCGGGGCGAGGCGTGCCGGAAACTGCTCACGTCGGACCCGGTGCTGGCGCGCGCCCGGTTCGTCGAGCTGTCCGGGCTCGCCGAGCGGGTACAGGCCGAACTGGTGGCGCTGGCCACCGGCCCTGCCGTTCTGCGCACCGACGACGAGGTGGCCGCCGCGCGCAGCGTGCTCGAGAGCGTCGGTGTCCACGTCGAAGTGTCCGTTCCCGTCACGCCGTTGCCGCCCGAGGTGGACGCGACGCTGGCGGCGGTGCTGCGCGAGGCGGTCACCAACGTGGTGCGCCACAGCCGGGCCGTGACGTGCACGATAGCGATCACCTCGGGGGCAGGGCTGGTGTGCCTGCGCGTCGTGAACGACGGGGCCGGACCGTCCGGTCCAGGTTCCGCGGGCCTGACGCGTCCGGCGGAACCGGGACCGAGCGGTGCGGGGCTGCTCGGGATGGCCGAACGCACCGTGGGCCGGCTGAGTGCGGGGCCCGTGGCGCAGGGGCGTTTCGAGGTCGTCGCGGAGTTCGTCGCCGGGACCTGAGCCGGCTGACCGCCGCGTTCAGATCCACCCGGCCTCGGTGGCGATCCTGATCGCGTCGACCCGGTTGCGCGCCGAGAGTTTGCCCACCGCCGAGGTCAGATAGTTGCGCGTCGTGCCGTAGGTGATGAACAACCGCTGGGCGATCTCGGCCGGTTGGGCACCGGTGGCCGACAGCCGCAGCACCTCGGTCTCGCGCTGGGTCAACGGGCTGGCGGGGGACTCCAGCGCGGCGACGGCGAGTGCGGAGTCGATCACCCGGCCGCCGGCGGCCACCGTGCGGATCGCCGCCGTCAGCTCCGCGGCCCGCACGTCCTTCGGCAGGAAGCCGGCGACGTCGGCACGCAGGGCCCTGCGCAGCTGGCCCGGGGCGGTGAGCGCGGTGAGGATGACGACCTTGCACCCGGGCAACGTCGCGCGCAGTTCGATCGAGGCCTCGACGCCGTCGAGCCCCGGCATCCCGATGTCGATGATCGCGACGTCCGGCCGGTGCGCCAGCGCGCCGTCCACGATCCGCGCGCCGTCGGCGACTTCGGCCACCACGACCATGTCCGGTTCGGCGGAGAGCAGGCCGACCAGGGCCTCGCGCAGCAGGTGCATGTCCTCGGCGATCAGGATCCGTATCCGATCGTGCGACGCCAGACCCTCGGGCATGGGGACATTCTCACCGATCACCGGCGGACGGTCCACCACGGGTATGCGAAATGCACAACCGGATCCCTGACAGGGGCACTTAAGGATCGGCGGCCGGCACGACAGGCTTGGTTCCCACCAGCCGAACGACCGCGGTCCACAGGTCCGTGGACGTGGACCGCGCGCCGGTTCCACCGCCGGCCCACTTCCTCGAAAGGGCGAACACCGCCATGCCGAACGAACCGATGCGAGACCTCGACGGCAAGGTGGCCCTGGTGGTCGGCGGCAGCCGCAACCAGGGCGCCGCCGTCGCCGAACTGCTCGCCTCCCGCGGCGCCACCACCGTCGTCAGCTACGCCAACGACCAGGCCGCCGCCGAACGCACCCTGGCCGCGCTCGAGAAGCACGACGTCGTCGCGGAGGCGATCCGCTCCGACGCCCGGCGCTCGACCGAGGTCGACGACCTGTTCGGCTGCGTCCTCGCGCGGCACGGGCACCTCGACATCGTGGTGCACACGCCGGGGGCCGTCATCAAGAAGCCCCTGGCCGACTTCACGGACGCGGACTTCGACCACCTGATCGACCTGAACACCCGCAGTGCCTTCAACACCCTGCGGGCCGCCGCCCGCACGCTCGCGGACAACGGCCGCTACGTCGTGCTCTCCACGACGCTCACCTCGATCATGACCGGCCCCTACGGCCTGTATTCGGGCTCCAAAGCCGCCGTCGAACGCATGGTTCTCGCCGCGGCCAAGGAACTCGGTGCACGTGCCATCACGGTCAACGAGGTCGCGCCCGGCCCGGTCGACGACTCCTTCTACCGCGACGCCGAGACCCCCGAGGCGATCGCGGCGGCCGCGCACCACAGCCCGCGCAACCGCCTCGGCCTCCCCGAGGACGTCGCCCCGGTCGTGGGCTGGCTGGTCAGCGAGGCGGCCGGCTGGGTGTCCGGCCAGACCGTCCGCGCCAACGGGGCGATGTTCTGACGGTGCGACCGCCCGGTACTCCGGATGCGGCCAGGCGAAGAGCCACGGAAGGAAGCGCACCGTCATGACGAACGAGGCCGGCCATGGATGACGGGCAGCCTCCGCGGCGCCTGGTGGTGGGCATCAGCGGCGCGACCGGCATCGCGTACGGGATGCGCGCCCTGGAGTTCGCACGCAAGGCCGGAGTGGAGACGCATCTGGTCGTCACGCCGGCCGGCCAGCAGACGCGCGCCCACGAGACGGAGCTGACCGCAGCCGACCTGGCCGCGATGGCGGACGTGACGTACCGTCCGGCGGATGTGGGTGCCGCGATCGCCAGCGGCTCCTTCCGCACCGTGGGGATGCTCGTCGCGCCGTGTTCGGTCCGGACCCTGTCGTCGGTGGCGTGGAGCGGCAACGACAACCTCCTGACCCGGGCGGCGGACGTGACGCTGAAGGAGCGGCGCCGGCTGGTGCTGCTGGTGCGGGAGACGCCGCTGACGCTCGGCCATCTGCGGGCGATGACGGCGGCCACCGAGTCCGGCGCGATCGTGATGCCGCCGGTTCCCGCGTTCTATCTGCTGCCGCGGACCCTGGACGACGTCGTCGCCCACACCGTGGGCCGTGCGTTGGACCTGTTCGGAATCGATGTCCCGGACATGCCCCGCTGGGGGGAATGACCGTCGTGGAAAGGAACGCCTGTGAAGCATCTGCGCAGCCTGCGCGAGTTCATCGCGGAACTGGAAGCGATCGGGGAGGTCCAGCGCATCGAGGAGGAGGTCGACTGGAGGCTGGAGATCGGCGCTGTCATCCGCCGGTCCTACGACCTTCGGGCGCCCGCCCCCCTGTTCACCAACATCACGGGATACCAGGGCACGGGGTTCGGTGTGCTGGGCGCTCCCGGCGCCCTGTCGGGCCCCGAACACCCCCTGGCCCGGATCGCGTTGGCCCTCGGGCTGCCGGCCGAGGCGACCGGGCCGGAGATCATGGAGGCGATCGTCGCGGCCCGCGCCGAGCCGGGGATCGCCCCCCGGGTGGTCGTCGCGGAGAACGCTCCCTGCAAGGAGAACATCCTGCTCGGCGCCGACGTCGATCTGCTGAAGTTCCCGACGCCGCTGATCCACGGCAACGACGGCGGCCGATACATCCAGACCTACGGCATGAACATCGCCCGCACGCCCGACGGGTCCTGGACCAACTGGTCGGTCAACCGCATGATGATCGCCGACCGGGCCACCCTGGCCTGCCTCATCCCCGGACCGCAGCACCTGGGCATCATCCGCGCCCAGTGGGCCGCGGAAGGCAGGCCGCTGCCGGTCGCGGTGGCCCTCGGCGTGGAACCCGCGCTGCCGTTCGCCGGCGGCATGCCGCTGCCCGAAGGCGCCGACGAGTCCCATTTCCTGGGGGCGCTCTTCGGCGAGGGGCTGGAGGTGGTTCCGGCCGAGACCGTGGACCTGATGGTGCCCGCCACCGCCGAGATCGTGATCGAGGGCCACATCGCCTTCGACGAAACGGTGATGGAGGGGCCGATGAACGAGTACCCCGGCTACAACGCTCTGGAGAAGTCGCCCAAGCCCGTCTTCCACGTCTCGGCCGTCACCCACCGGAACGGCGCCGTCCTGCCCGTCGTCGCGGCCGGCCCCCCGGTCGAGGAGGACCACACCGTCACCGGCACCATGCACGCCGCCGAGATCCTCTACCAGCTCCGCAAGGCCGGTCTGCCGGTCGCCTCCGCGTGGTTCTCCTTCGAGTCGGCGATGCACTGGCTGATCGTCTCCGTGCGATCGGACTGGCACGAGGCGACGGCCGTCCCGTCGGTGGAACTCGCCCGAAAGATCGGAGACGTGGTCTTCACCGGCAAGGCGGGGTTCGGCGTCCCCAAGGTGCTGCTGGTCGAGGACGACATCGACATCACCGACGTCGACGACGTGGTGTGGGCGTTCGCGACCCGGACCCACCCCGAACACGGCGAGGTCCATTTCCCCGCCCTGCCGCACGTCCAGCTCTCGGTGTATCTCTCCGAGGCCGAAGCCCACTCCTACCGCGCCGGGAAGGTGCTGTACAACTGCCTGCTGGCCGATCTGTTCACCAAGGAGGACCGCCCGGTCAAGGGCAGCCTCACGAACGGCTGGCCCGCTGACGTGCACGAACGCGTCCTGGCCAAATGGGAGACCTACGGCTACCGGTGACGGGCGATGGCGCCGGCGCCCACCGTGCGGCCGTCATCGCCCACGGTGCGCCGACGCCCGACTCCACGCCGCACGGAGCACTCGGCGACAGCGGCGCCGAGCAACAACTGAAGCTCCCTGGCACCGGCTACGAGCGCGGCTGGGGCTCGGGACGGACGACACGGAACGGCTGTCCCTGCAGATCGGTGACCACGACGCCCGACTTTCCCCCGCAGATCCAGTGCACGCCGATGCGCCACCGGAAGTCGCCCGGCCCGTCGGTGGTCACACGGACGTAGAAGTGATCGGGACTGAGGGGCGTGACCGTGTAGGGGAAGTCCGGTACGCCCGCGGCAGGTCTGGGCGACGGCGCCGGACCGGTGGCGTTCGCGGAGAGTCCCACGTGGAGACTCACGTGGAACTCTCGCATCTGCCGAGGGGACATCGGGGCAGCCAAGGGCGGCTCGCGGAGGTCACTGACGTGCGGGGGAGCATCGCACGACTCCATGCGCACGTCCAGCTTGTCGATGATCGCCGTACGGTCACCGGCAGCCTCGACGATCAGATGGACGACGACAGCGAAGAGGTCCACCCCGTTGGCGGGGTCGCGCCACCGCTCCGTCGTCGGAGGCAGCGGGCCGACGTATCCCCTGAAGCCGGAGACCTGGGAAGCGTGAATGGTGAGGGGATCGTCCGGTGCCCGGGCCAGCACCACCTCGCGGCCACGGCTGATCGCGGTGTCGACGTTGCGGGTGACGAGTCCCGTGACGGCCGCGCTCGCCCCCGCGAGGACGGCCGTCAGGGCCCACTTCTCCGCCCCCGCGGCAACCAGAGCTACGACAGCAGCAGCGAGAGCCAGCACAACTGCGCTGATCCGCATCACCAGTTGACGTGACAGAGCGGCCTCCCCTCTCTGATGCCCAGGATGCCCGATCGCCTTGAGCCGAGTCAGTGATCCGGGTCGTCCGGGTCGCGCGGGTCGTCCCGCGCCGGGTCTCCGCGGGAAGCAGGTCTCTTCGGGTTGTCCTGTCGACCGAACGAGCGAGTGCGCCGTGCGGGTCCGCGTTCTGAAAACCGGTAAGGCGTATATCAACACTGCGACGCGGTTGCGTTTGTGCACGCCTCGCAGGTATCCGACATTGCGCCCACCGATCCGAAAGCAGGAATGCCCCGCCATGCCAGTACGTCGATCCCTTGCCGGCGTCGCCGCGATTGTGACGGCCGCTTCCGCCTTCTCCGCAGGTCCCGCCGTCGCCCGTACGCCCATGGGTGTGCGCTGCAGTACGGCCGCTCTCGTCGCGGCCGTCAAGGCGGCCAATGCCCGAGGCCACGGCGAGATCAGTCTTGCCAAGCGCTGCGTCTACGACTTCACCGCGCCGTACTCGGCAGATGACGCGACGCCTCCCATCAGGGGAGCCGTCACGATCGACGGCAACGGCGCCACTCTTCGGCGCGGCACGACGGCCAGCCTCTTCCGCCTCCTCGACGTCGCGGCCGGCGGAAAGGCGACGATCAGCCACGTCACCATCGAGAACGGCAGTGTCACCGGCGACGGCGGGGGCGTCCGCGTCCAGGACCACGGGAAGCTCCAAGCGGCATCCGTCCTGGTCAAGGGCAACACCGCCGACGGCGACGGCGGCGGCATCGTGAACGCAGGAACCCTGAAGCTCGTGAGGTCCCGGGTGATCGGAAACCGCGCCACGGACTCCGGCGGCGGGATCGCCGGTGAGGGTGACACCTCCGTCGTTTCCACCTCGATCGCGGGCAACACCTCCAGCTACTTCTACGGCGGAGGCGTGTTCAACGACGACGTGCTCAGCATCGTGGGCAGCACCATCACCGGCAACCGGGTGACGGCAGGCGACGGCGGGGGCCTCTGGAACAACTGGCGGATGACCGTCGACCGCAGCACGATCGCCGCCAACAACGCATCCGACCACGGAGGGGGCGTCACCAACGCGGATCGGGGAAAGGCCACCTTCCGCCGGAGCGTCATCGCGAGGAACGCCGCGGGCCTGCTGGCCGGCGGCATCTACAACGTCGACTCCGGCACCCGCCTCTTCCTGAACTTCACCTCCGTCACCAGGAACACGGCGGGCGGTGCGCCGGGAGGCGTGTTCAACGACGTCGGGGACACTCTGGTGAACCACCACTCCCGCATCGCGGGAAACCGTCCCACCAATTGCGTGGGCAGCCCGACACCCGTGGCCGGCTGCACCGCCTGACCGTGGCCGGCGAGGGAGAGGGCCGGTGGATGCGCCACAGCCCGCCCCCACTCCCTGGCCGTGCGCAGCAGTTCCTCGTGCACGACGGTGAGCCCCGGACGCCGTTCAGTCGTCCAGACGGCGCTTGCTGAGCCAGGCGACCTTCTCGGGGTCGTGGTGGTCGAAGAACAGCGTCGTGCCGGTGTCCAGGGCGGCGATGGCGGCCATCTGCTCGTCGCTCAGCTCGAAGCCGAAGACGTCGATGTTCTGTGCCATGCGGCCGGGGTCGACCGACTTGGGGATGGTGACGATGCCCCGCTGGATGAGCCAGCGGAGTACGACCTGTGCCACGGACGTGCCGTGCGCGGTGCCGATCTCGCTGAGGACGGGGTGGGTGAACAGGCCGTTCCTGCCTTCGGCGAAGCCGCCCCACGACTGGTGCTGGACGCCGTGCTCGCGCATGAGTTCGTGATCGGCGGTGCGCTGGAAGAACGGGTGCGTCTCGATCTGGTTCACCGCCGGGGTGATCTCGTTGTTGAGGAGGAGGTCCAGGAGCCGGTCGGGGGAGAAGTTGGCGACGCCGATGGCCCTGGCCAGGCCCTCGCGGTTGGCGGCCTCCATCGCGCGCCACTGGCCGTAGACGTCGCCGAAGGGCTGGTGCATCAGGTACAGGTCGACGTGGTCCAGGCCCAGCTTGGTCAGCGACGTCTCCAGCGCACGCCGGGTGTTGTCCTGCGCGGGGGCGTCCTGGACCCACAGCTTGGTGGTGACGAACAGGTCCTCGCGGGGGATGCCGCTGGACGTGACGGCGCGGCCGACGGCCTCCTCGTTGCCGTAGGCCGCCGCAGTGTCCAGCAGGCGGTAGCCGGCCGCGAGGGCGTCGGAGACGGCCTGCTCGGTGTCCTCCGGCGGAATCTGGAAGACGCCGAAGCCGAGGATCGGCATCCGGACGCCGTTGTTCAAGGTGACGTACTGCACGGGTTCTCCCGGGATGTTCTGAGGCGAAGACGATGTGAGGGTGTGCCAGGAGTGCCGGTCAGCGCTCCATCATGCGCATCTGGGCCTCGTTGTGGGTGTCGCCGGCCGCGGGCGGCAGGCCGGTGAGCTCGGTGAGCTGGTCGTCGGTGAGGTGCACCGTGTCGGCCGCGGCGTTCTCCTCGATCCGTGCCACGCGCTTGGTGCCGGGGATGGGGGCGATGTCGTCGCCCTGGGCCAGCAGCCAGGCCAGCGCGACCTGTGCGGGCGTGGCCCCGACCTGCGTGGCGACGGCCGCGACCTGGTCGGCCAGGCGGAGGTTGTGCGCGAAGTTCTCCTCGGAGAACCGCGGGTTGCCGGCGCGGAAGTCGGTGGGGTCGAACTGGTCGGTGGAGCGGATCGCGCCGGTCAGGAAGCCGCGACCGAGGGGGGAGAACGGTACGAAGCCGATGTTCAGCTCGCGCAGTACCGGCAGCACCCGCGCCTCGGGGTCGCGGGTGAACAGCGAGTACTCGGACTGGACCGCGGTGACGGGGTGGACGGCGTGGGCGCGGCGGATGGTGTCGGGGCCGGCCTCGGACAGGCCGATGTGCCGGATCTTCCCCTGGGCGACCAGCTCGGCCAGCGCCCCGATGGTCTCCTCGATCGGCGTGCCCGGGTCGACGCGGTGCTGGTAGTACAGGTCGATGTGGTCGGTGCCCAGGCGGGTGAGGGAGCCCTCGACGGCGGTGCGGATGTTGGCCGGGCTGCTGTCCACGTTCCTCCGCCCGCCGTCGGCATGGGAGACGAGGCCGAACTTGGTGGCCAGGACGACCTGGTCGCGGCGGCCCTTCAGGGCACGGCCGACGAGTTCCTCGTTGGTGTAGGGGCCGTAGATCTCGGCGGTGTCGAGGAAGGTGACGCCCAGGTCCAGGGCCCGGTGGATGGTGCGGAGGGACTCCGCGTCGTCGGTGCCGGCACCGGTGTAGGCCTGGGACATGCCCATCGCCCCGAGCCCGATCCGGGAGACCTCCAGGTCACGCAGTGTGATGTGCTTCATCAGAATCCATCCGTTCTGTACGGGTGCGGTGCGGCTGGGGGCGCCGCGTGCGGGAAGCGCGGCTCGGCTCCCCGGGGACGGGCCGTGCGGCGGTCAGGGGCGGACGATGACCTTCAGGGCCTCGCGGTCGTTCATGAGGCGGTAGCCCTCGGCGACCTGCTCCAGCGGGACGGTGCGATCGAAGACCCGGCCCGGGCGGATCTCGCCGCCGAGGATGTGCGGCATCAGTTCCTCGATGTACGCGCGGGCGGGAGCAACCCCACCGGTGAGGGTCAGGTTGCGCATGAACTCCGGGAAGCCGTAGGGCACCGCCGGGTACTGCGGGGCGCCGACGCGGCTGATCACGCCGCCGTCGCGGGCCACCCCGGCGGCCTGGACGAGCGCGTCCTCCAGACCCACGCACTCCAGGACCCGCTCGGCGCCGCGGCCCGAGGTCAGGTCGCGGACGGCGGCCACGCCCTCCTCGCCACGCGCGGCGACGACGTCGGTGGCGCCGAAGTCGCGCCCGAGGTCGGTGCGCGCGGTGTGCCGGCCCATGAGGATGATCCGCTCGGCGCCGAGCAGCTTCGCGGAGATCACCGCGGACAGGCCCACCGCGCCGTCGCCGATGACGGCGACGGTCTCACCGGGCTTGACGCCGGCGGTGCGGGCGGCGTGGTAGCCGGTGCACAGCACGTCGGACAGGGTGAGCAGGTCCGGCAGCAGGTCGGAGTCCTCACTGACGGGCAGCGGGACGAGGGTGCCGTCGGCGTACGGGACGCGGGTGGCCTCGCCCTGCCCGCCGTCGACGCCGTTCACGCCCCACTGGCCGCCCTGCGGGCAGGAGGTGTGCAGGCCGTCGCGGCAGTACGCGCAGGTGCCGTCCGCGTAGGTGAAGGGGGCGACGACCAGATCGCCGGGCTTGACGCTCGTGACCTGGGCACCGGTCTCCTCGACGACGCCGACGAACTCGTGGCCCATCTGGCGGGGGTTGCCGGTACGCGGCTGCGACTTGTAGGGCCACAGGTCGCTGCCGCAGATGCAGCCCATCACGATGCGCACGAGCGCGTCGGTCGGCTGCTGGATCCTCGGGTCCGCGACGTCCTCGACACGAACGTCACCGGCCTGGTGGAGACGGGTTGCGCGCACGATGAGTGCCTTTCTGGTGAAGAAGCAGGTGCTGGTCCGGCGACGGAAGTCCGGGCTGTGGCGTTCTACGCCTCGGTGATCGCCTTCAGGCGGGTCATCGCGGACATCGCACTGGGCCATCCGGCGTAGAACGCCAGATGGGTGAGCGCCGCCACCAGCTCGTCCTTGCTCAGGCCGTTGGCCAGAGCGAGCCGCAGGTGCGAGTCGAGCTGTTCTGGACGGTAGAGCGTGACGAGCGCGGCGACGGTGACCAGACTGCGGTCCCGCCGTGAGAGCCCCTGATCGGCCCACACCCGGCCGAAGAGCACGTCGTCGGTCAGGCGCACCAGCTCCGGTGCGGTGTCGCCGAGGAGCTGCTGGGCTCGGGTCTGTTCCTGGTCCGGCATGGGTGCCTGCTCTCGTTCCGGGAAGTGGACGTCTGCGGGAGCGCGGATGTCCGCGTTCTCCACCGTTCCCGATTCGCGGAGCGTCTGGCAGGGCGGGCCTTTCCCGGGAGCCCCAGAGGGGGTGTGGCAGGGCGCCCCTCGGCCCGAGCACCCCGATGACCTGCGGGTCACACTGGAAGGCATGGCGGAACAGCGGCACGACCACAGCGGCGGCACCGAGCTGGGACGGTTCCTGCGCGCCCGGCGCACCCAGCTGACGCCGGCCGAGGTCGGTTTCACCCCCGGCGCCGGGGTGCGCCGCACCCCGGGGCTGCGCCGTGAGGAGGTCGCCGCGCTGGCCGGAGTGAGCATCGACTACTACACCCGGCTGGAACGCGGCAAGGAGACCCGCCCCAGCCTGTCCGTGGTCGACGCCCTGGGCCGCGCCCTGAAACTCGACACCGACGAACTGGAACACCTCCAGGACCTCGTGATCCGCGCCGCCCGTCACGCCCCCGAACCGCCACCTGCCCCCAGCCGCACCGTGAACCCGCAGGCCAAGCTGCTGCTGGAGAGCCTGCGCCCCAACCCGGCGTATGTCACCAGCCGCACCCTGGACCTCCTCGCCCACAACCCCGGCGCGCTCGCCCTCTACGCCGGCATCGGGGACTGGCCCGCGAAGCAGCGCAACCTGGCGCGTTTCCTGTTCCTGCACCCCGCGGCCCGAGATCTCTATGCCGATTGGGACACCCAGCTCGTCGGATGCGTCGCCCGCCTGCGTGCCCTGGCCGGCACCGATCCCGATGCACCCGACCTGGCCAACCTCATCGGTGAACTCCTCCTCAAGAGCCCGGACTTCGCGAGACTGTGGGACCGCTACCAGGTCACCCGCAGCCCCCACACCCGTAAGCCCAAGACGTTCCACCACCCCCGGGTCGGCGACCTCACCCTCAACTTCCAGGGCATGCAGCTCGAAGGCACCCCAGGCCACCGGCTGGGCGTCTACGTCACCACCCCGGGTTCGCCCGAGCACGACGCCGTCACACTTCTCGACATGAGTGCACCCCAGCACGCGCCGCGACCGGCGCAGAAGTGAAACTCCCGCGCACATGACGTGCGGTATCGGCGATCGGCGTCGGTGAGGCTGCGGGGCCCGGGGGATCGCCGGTGCGATCCGGATTGTTTCCCGCCGCAACGGGTTGTGCGCGGCGTTGTGTTTCCGGAAATCCGGCGTGCGGGGGTGCACGGTTGCGCCATCGCCCGGTGTAATTCGGTGATGTGCCGACTTGTTGCGAAGTAGGTTCCTAGCAGGCTGAGTTGGCTGCCGCAAGCGATTCCGCATGCATCCGCGAGGGGATTGAGAAGGGACTATGCTCGCGTCCCACAGCGCGTGGAGACGGCTTCGTCCCACGTCGCTGCCGTGGTGCTTGGGTCCGTTGAGCCAGGTTGTCCGCGACACGGGGGGCACGTGTATGAATTCCCGGTCCTTTTCCGAGAGCCGGCACCTTTCCGACAATGTGTTCGAGGTTGCAGATGGTTCGTGACACAGCCCCAGACAGACGCCGGATTCTCACCGCGAGCGTGGTCGCCGCGGTGGTCGTTTCGGTCGCCCTCAGCGCGGTATTGATCTCGGCTGTCCCTTCGTCACGGCGGGTTCCGGTCGCCGTGGGGTGCGTCGCCCTGGTCCTCGTGGTGGCGGCCACGGGGTGGGTGGCGTTCAGGCGGGAGGCGCGGATCGCCGAGCTGGAGCGGCGAGCCGGCGAGCGCTCGGCGGAACTCTCACGCGGCGCGGCCGCCACCGAACGGCTTCAGGCGACGCTTGCCGAGGCGGAGCGACACGTCGCCGCCCTGAGAGCGGAGCTGGCGCAGCGCACCACCGTGTTCGAGGAGCGGATGTCGGGCCCGGTGGCCCAGGCGGAGCACCTGGCCGACGTGGTACTCCCGGACGCGGTCCGCGCGTTGCGTGACGGGGCGACCGTGGACGAGGTGCTGGACAGCGTCGCACCGGCGCTGGGCACCGAGCCCGGACTGCGCGAGGCGCACGAGGCGCTGCTGCGGGCGACGCTGGACCCGCTGGACGCCCACGAGGCGGGACGGGACGCCTACCGGCACGCGCTGTCCGCGGTAGGGCACCGCGTCCGCGTGCGTGTGAACCTGCTGGCGAAGGAACTGCAGGAGCTCGAACGCACCTACGGCGACCACCGCAACGAGCCGCCGAGCCGCTCGGAGCTGCTGGCGAGCGTCTGGAAGCTCCGCAACGAGTCCGCCGTCATCGGCCGCCTCATCGACGAGTTCTCCGTTCTCACCGGCGGCCGGCCGGGGCGCCAGTGGGTCGAGCCCCTGCCGCTGATCAGCGTCCTGCGCTCGGCGATCGACTACGTGGAGAAGTACGAGCGGGTGGTTCTCGGAGCGACGCCCGAGATCGCCGTCGCCGGACCCGCCGCGGAACCGGTGATCCTCACGGTGGCGGTCCTGCTGGCCAACGGCATCATGTTCTCCCGCCCGACGACCAAGGTGGAACTCGTCGCCGAGGAGACCTCCAACGGTATCGCCATCCACATCTCGGACCTCGGCATCGGCATCCGTGCCGAGCAGGCCGAGTACGTCGAGCGCATCCTGGACCAGGCCCGGGGGGACGGGCTCACGCTCGCGGACCTCGGCGAAACGCCCCGCTTCGGCATCGCGGTGGCGGCCCTGCTCGCCAAACGCTGGGACCTGGACCTCAAGTTCCAGACCTACCCGTATGCGGGGACGCGCTTCACCGTCGCCGTCCCCTCCTCCAAGCTCTCCACGCTGGCCATGGACGACTCCCTCGACACGGCGCCCGCGACTCCCGAAGCAGACCGGGACGGTTCGCCGCTGGGCGGGCTGACACCGGCCGCGGCCACGACGGCCACGACCCCGGAGGGCCTGCCGATCCGCAGGCCACGGGCGTCGGCGGTGGCCTCGGCCGCCGGCTCGGCACAGCCCGCGTACACCCTCACCGCCGACGGCGACCTGTCCGGGGCGAGCGACCGGCCGGGCGACGACCCGCTCCCGTCGGAGGACTATCTCACCAGCCTGTGGGTCAGCACCCCGGCGGAGGACGCCTCGGTCACCGACGGCGACGGCGACGGCTCGGCGCACGAGGAGACGCTGTCATGACGGCTACCGCACAACGCTTCAGTCCCCGCCGCTCCGATCTGGACTGGCTGCTTGAGGACTTCGTCGACAAGGTGCCGGGTGCCCGACTGGTCGTCCTGCTGACCGTCGACGGTCTGGCCATCGCGCAGAGCCAGGGCGACAAGGAGACCGTCGAGCGCATCGCGGCCGTCGGCACGGGCTTCAACATGCTCGGGAAGGCCGTCGCCAACCTCTACGCGGACGGAGTCGTCAACTCGGTCGGTGTGGACGTCGGCGTCACCGGACCCTCGACCGCCGGCGCACGCGGTGGCTTCGTCACCTTCATGGCCGCCGGTGAGGGGACCTACCTGGCGCTGGTGGCCGACAAGGGCGTGGACGCGGACCCGGCGTTCATGAACCGGTCCATGGTCGAGCTGAGGGTCAGCCTCAAGGAGCACCTGGGGACGGACCTGCGCAGCGCCGACCACCGTACAGCGGGCGGATCATGAGTGAGCGGGTCCCCGGCGAGAACCCGCCGGACCGCCTCTACGTCCTCACCGGCGGGCGCACCGAGCCGGCCACCACCCGGATCGAACTGATCACGATCGTCGTGGCCCGCAGCGCGCCCCAGCTCGGCGACCCGCCGGAGTGGCGCCGCATCCTGAACCTGTGCAGCAGCCCGATGTCGGTCGCGGAACTGGGCGCGTACCTGAGATGGCCGGTCGGCCCCGTCGCGGTCCTGGTCGAGGACCTCCTGAAGAAGCAGCGCGTCGAGGCACGCGCCCCCGGTCCCACCGCCGTGCTGCCCGACCGGGCCCTGATCCAGGAGGTGATGGATGGACTCCGCGCGACGCTATGAACACGAGGACGGTCCCGACAGCGGCGACCGGCTGCCGTCCACCGTCGAGCAGTCCGTCAAGATCTGGATAGGCGGCGGCCTCGGCGTCGGCAAGACGACGTTCATCGCGTCGGTGAGCGAGATCGACCCCCTGTCGACCGAGGCGGCGATGACCGACCTGAGTCTCGGCCTCGACGACGTCACCCTCGTCCCCGACAAGGTGACCACCACGGTCGCCTTCGACTTCGGCCGCATCACGCTCAACAAGCGCCTCGTCCTGTACCTGTTCGGCGCGCCGGGCCAGGAGCGCTTCCGCTTCGTCTGGGACGACCTGCTCGCGGGCTCGCTCGGGGCGGTCGTGATCGTGGACACCCGCCGCCTCGACACCAGCTTCGAGGCCATCGACTTCCTGGAGAGCAAGGGCGCGCGCTTCGTGGTGGCCGTCAACTCCTTCGAGGGAGCACAGCGGTTCCCGGTGGAGAAGATCCGGCCCGCCCTCGCCCTGTCGGACCACGTCCCCATCGTCAACTTCGACGCCCGCAACCCCTCCGAGTGCAGCTCTGTACTGCTGAAACTGATGGAAGACCTCCAGACGACCCTGTACCCCCCGACGGCACTTCCGGAGCGACCATGACCGACTCGTCCCACCTGCCCGACGCCGCCGGCGCACCGGCACTGCCTGCCCCGCGCACCACCCCGGAGAACCACGCCGCGCCGGCGGCGTTCACCCCGGAACTGTTCGGGCCCGAGGTCATGGAGGACCCGATGGTCCTCTTCGAGCGACTGCGGGCGGATCCCCTGCAAGGTCAGGTCGCCCGGGTGACGGTGATGGGTCTGGACGCCTGGCTGGTGCTCGGCTGGGTGGAGAACCAGGCCGTGCTCAGCACGGAGTACCGCTTCTCCCGCCGCCTGGACCAGTGGACCGCCTGGACCGAGGGGCGCGTCCCGCCGCAGCTGCACCCGCTGGTCGCCCCGCAACCGATGTGCGCGATGCTCGACGGGCCTCCGCGGCACCGCCTCCGCCAGGCCGTCAAGGACAGTCTGGAGCCCTTCGAGGGCCGCGGCATCCGGCGCCACGTGATCCGCTCGGCGAAGGCCCTGATCAACACCTTCTGCGAGTCCGGTTCCACGGACCTGGTGGCGCAGTTCACCCGCCAGCTGCCCATGGCGGTCATGACGCAGGTACTCGGGATGCCTGAGGCCTTCGGCCCCCGACTCCTGCACGCCGCACGCGACATGCACACCGGCTCCGCCACCGCGCAGGACAGCAACGAGTACCTGCTGGACACCTTCCGCGACCTGATCGCACGCAAGCGCCGCCATCCGGGCGCGGACTTCACCAGCTGGCTGATCCAGCACCAGGCCGCCCTGACGTCACGGGAGTTGGAGGAGCACCTCCGCCTCGTCCTGGTCGCCTCGACCTCGACCACCGAGGACCTGATGGCCGACACCCTGGAACTGCTGCTGACCGACGAGCGGTTCCGGCCCTCCATGCGAGGCGCCACCATGACGCTCGGCGAAGCCGTGCAGCAAGCCCTGTGGAACAACCCCGCGTTCACCCTGCTCATCGGGCGCGTCGCCACCGGCGACACCGAACTCGGCGGCCGGCACATCAGGGCGGGCGACCTCGTCATCCCCTGCCTCGCGGCCGCCAACCGCGACCCCGCCGCGCGCGAGGACATCACCAGCTCCGTCGACGGAAACCGCTCGCACCACGCGTTCGGGCAGGGCGTGCACCGCTGCCCCGGTGAGTCGATGGCCGTGACGATCGTCACCCAGGGGATCGACACCCTGTACGAGGAGGTCGGTGGCGTCCGCCTGGCCGTCGACGGGAGCGAGCTGCGCCGCACGTCCAGCATCCTGACCTACGGTCTGGAGGGGCTGCCCGTGACGTTCAACGCGCGGGAGCCCATCCGGGTGTTCGTCCCCAGGACCGCCCCGGCGCGGCCGGCGGCTGCCGGAGCACAGGGCTGTCCCGCGGGCGCACACGCAGGGGTCCCCACAGGGGCGCCGTCAGCCGCCGCGCCCAGCCGGCCCCGGCACGCCCGCGACAGTGGCCGCGACGACCTGAACGCCGGCTGACCAGCAGCGAATCCGCCAGGAGGACGGGGCTGACGCGCGTGCGACCGGCACCCGCGGCAGCCCCGTCAGACCTCTTCGGACCTCTTCGGACCTCTTCAGACAACGTGGGGCTCGATGTACGACGGGACGCTCCCCGTCTCGGTGGTCTCCACGAGGCGATAGCGCGGGGACCAGCGGTGCCATTCCAGACTGCCGGAGATCCAGCCTTCGAGATCGGTGAGCGACTCCGTCACCGCGCGCCAACCGAAGTCGTCCACGCCGTACAGCCTCCGCATGTCGCGCAGGTCGTCACAGGCGATGACGAAGTCGCCGGTGCGATGCTTGACCATGTCGACCGCCCGCGCCAACGCCTCGTCCCACGTGGTGTCGTGAACCCGGCGCAGTACGGCCACGAGATGGTCCTCGTCGCCGCGGGCCATCTCCTTCCGCACACTGAAGATGTCGTTGGTCCAGCTGATGACGTCGTTGGCGCACCGTCGAACCGTCCGGTACGGCTCGCTGTCGGCGACGACGGCGGGCACCTCGGTCTGCGTGGCCACCGCGCTGAGGTCGAAGCTCATCTCGCAGCCGGAGTTCTGCCGGCGGCGTTCCACGAACGCCGCCAGGGTGGGCGGCGTCAGGCGTCCCCGGGCCGAGTGTGGCAGAAGCGTGAAGGCCAGGAAGTCCCGGTAGTGGCCGACGAATCTCCTGCGCCACGCCCGGGACATCGGCCTGGCGGTCCGGTGCCAGAGGTCCGACAGGGCTGCTGTCAGGGGACTGGCCGCGTGTGACGCGCCGGCCGTGCCCCGCCGCACCGGCAGGTGCAACCAGGAGAGGTCTTCCGGTAGTTGGGAGAGGAGCTGGTCGGCGACCCGCTCCCGGTCCTTCGGGTCGGCCAGGGTCAGACCCTCGTCGAGCTGGTCGTCCGCGAGCCAGTTGTGCCCCTGCCACTCGGCGACGAGGTGCAGTTGCGTGGCCCGCGGGTACACCGCGGCCGAGAACCGGCCGAAGCCGGCCCGGTGGAACCGCTCCGCCGCGGAGGGGGTGCGTATCAGGAGTGAGCGGCGCGCCCACTCCACCAGATGGTCGGCGACGCCGTCCGCGTCCGGGTGCATACGGGCCTCGAACGGACACCAGATGGGGGGGATCGAGGGGATGTCGAAGGCACCTGTCGTGTCGGATGTGGTGCTGGTTGACATGGGAACTCCTCAGGTCCGCCCATCCACCGATCACACTCAGTCGACATGTGGCCACGCAATACCAAGGAATAGTCCCCGAACCCGGCCCCGCCGCACAAGGTGTAAGGGCACGTGTCAACGGCAGCGCCGCCCGCTACGGGTCGGCCACGAGAAGCCGGTAGCCGCCGTCGAGGCTGTCGCGACGGAGCAGGCCGGCGTGGCGCCCCCGCCACCGGCCGGTGGACGGATCGCCGGCCAACCGGTCCAGGCCCGGAAGGAGCGCGGGGGGCGTCGGCGATCCACTCGCCGTCCGGCACAAGGGACGCTGCCCCGGCCGGCACCGCGCAAGCGGTCAGCGCGAGCACGACGGCCAGGGCCTGGCGTACTCCGCGGGGGTCGCGGTATAATTACACCGTTGCGTCAGCCGCTTCCCGCGGGCTGACGCTTTTTCATGTCTCCAGAACCTGCATCTCCCAGCCCCGAAGCTGCTGTGCGACGCGCTCGGGGAACGCTCTTCCACACTGCCATCACGGATCCTCGCGGTGACGAACTGTTGCCGCTGGCGGTTCTTGCGGGGCGCTACCCCGATCTGTATGCGCGTCATGTCGCCAAGTACGCAGGCCGTGAGCACCGCCTGCGCGAGCGTGTGATTCCGCTCGATTGCGACTGGGCGGACGTCGTCTTCTTCTCACCGGTCGACTCGGCAGTCCTGTTCGACGCGGTGCGCAGCACCGGTCGGCGAGTGTGGGAAGGGCCGATGTGGTCGTTGGACGCCTCGCGGCTGGACCCGCGGCGGTGCTGCGTGCGGCTCATGCGGGTGACGCGGGGTGCGCGGAGCGCAGATCCGGGTGATGAGGACGACTACCTTCCCCTGACGACCGCGACGTTGCGGGCGGTCTCCCAGGTGACCGACCGCGCACTGACGCGGCTGCGAAGTCTGGCCCCCGACGAGCCGCTGTTGCCGTGGGGCGATGTGCCGCACGTTCTGCATCGCGGGCCTGTGCCTCTCGACATCTTCCGCGAGCAGGAGGGCGACGAGCGGCCCGTGGCGGGAACCTGCCCGGCACCTTGAGGCGGCAACGTCGCCTCAACCCCGCCGCGGGATCACGCGGTTGGTGACCGGCCTTCTGCCGGACCTGCCGCGGACGATGGTGGCGGTGACGCCCCTGGCGCGGGCGTGCGGAGGGATGGGGCCCAGGGACTGCGCGAGCCCCGAGTTCACCGGGGGAGGGGCCGGCGGTTGGCCGTCAGTTCGAAGCCCGGCCCTCGTGTGAAAAGTCAGCGTTGGTTGCAGCCCCATCTGCTGATCTCCTCACGGAGGTCGGCCCATAGGCTGTCCTGCAGCGCGGTCAGTGTCTGCTCGTACTGGCCCCGATGGTCCGGATACAGCGACATACGGCCATACTGTGCCACGGCGTTGTAGACCCCGATGGCCTCATCGAGTACGTCGAGGGCCTCCACATGCCGTGTCTGCTGGTCTTCGTCGAAATCCGCCCCTATCAGTCGCCCTACGGCACGTCCGCGTTCAGATGGGTTCCGGAGGTCGTCGCGAAGGGCCTGGAATGCGTTTCTGTGATCACCAGCGGCGCCGTCCCAGCGGGCCAATTCCTGATTGAACGCGAGATAGCGAGCCATGTCACGTGCGTGGCGTTGCTCGACCTCGCGCTCCTCGGTCGTTCTGCGGTCCCAGACCCGGACCCCGAACAAGCCTTCCAACTCAGCGGTGAACATCAGCTCCGCCGTAGAAGTTCCCCCGACGACCTGGTAGCGGCGGAAGTACTCCAGGCAGGAGGTCACAGCGAGCGGATACATGATGTCGGTAATCGCCACGCCCTCCTTGACCTCAATGGCCTGGCGCAACCCGCACGCGAATCCGGAGCCTTCGGACAGGGTGCCTGACGGTAGACGCACCACCAGGCCGTCGACCACGTCATAGTCCTGCGTCTTCACAACGCGCCTGGCCCACACCGCCTCGCAGACGCGTCGTTCGAACAGCATTGCGCGGCCGCCCGAGGGTTGCACTACGCCGAACGTGTCATGCGTCTTCTCCCGGCCCATCTGTGTCAGCCTGGGCGAACCGCCTTCACCGTCTGCAACGAAATGGACACCGTCCTGCAGGGTTCGTGCGAAATTCGCGGCATTTCGCAGCTCGCCCACTGACGTGACTTCGCTGTTCAGTTTGTCAAATTGCTCGAACTGCCTGTTTATCCCAAGGATCATGACGCTTCCCGGATCGGATACAACTGCGGCAGGAACCTGCCGGCTCACTCCGTCACCAAGGACCGCGATCTGCTGATCGCGCGTCGCGTCCAGAGCGAAAGCGTCCAGTACGCCGACCGTCACGTCGCAGGCATGAGCAAGGCGACGCTGGGTCGAACTTTGCCCAGGCAGCAGGATGCCGACGTCAATCGGCAATCTTCCGTAGATTAGTTGTGCCGCCTCGACTTCCTCGCGGACCGCGGCCTCGTCGCGGACGATCACATGGACTCCGCCATGGCGAAGCGTGAGTGCGAGAGCCGCCAGCATCCGCACACGCTGCAACTGTTCCACGCGGGCAGCGTGCCCCGGGTGCACCATGGTGCCCTCCGCCACGCTGACGGCCATGCGCACAGTGTCGTCGTCACTGTCGCCGATCACGAAGGGCAGGACATCGACGACGAGGCCATGCAGTGGGCCCGCGGTCCTCCCACGGGCCCTGAGTCGGTCCAGCCCTGTGCGCGACTTTCTGTCCATTTCAGTCTCTCCACCCGAGTTGTGGCGCAACGCTGGTCCGCCTCCGGGGAAACGCCCGGGAAGAATCATCATCCCCCTGGCCCGAGAGCGCCAGGTCCGAAATGTGCGCCGCGCCTGGTCCGTAACCTCGAGGTTTGGCGGCGGACGAGGCCGCACGTGAAGCGGTCTCGGTTCATCTCCAAGATTCCTGCGCCCAATTGAACGCGGCGCCGGCATAAGTGCCGAAGGCGCCGGCTGTGAAGCTGAAGAGAAGATCACTCGGGTTGATGGGCTGGCGCTGGATGGTGTTGACGGCCCATGTGCAGGCAGCTTGGGTAAGACCGTTGATGGCGGCGGCCTCGCGGGTGTCCCGGGACTGGGACGGAAACGTCCCGCGGCCCCAGCCGGGTATCGTGTGCGGATGCCCCCGGTGAACCTGCGTCACGCAGTCCGCGCGATCATCCTCGACGAAGACGACCGCATCCTGCTGTGTCGGTTCGCCATCCCGAAAGCGGACGGGACGATCGTCGTCTGGGCAACCCCCGGCGGTGGCGTCGAAACGGGCGAAACCCTCCTTGTGGCCCTGCGCCGGGAACTGCACGAGGAGGTGGGCCTCACCCTTGACGCAGACCCGCCCCACGTGTGGCACCAAGAGGTCATCGACCCCGGACACGCGGCCGGTTACGACGGCGTGATCAACGACTACTTCCTGATACGCACCGTGTCCTTCACCCCTCGCGGAGCACTGTCCGACGAGAAACTCGCCGCCGAGAACATCACGAGGCTGCAATGGTGGCGGCCACAGGACATCACCGAATACGACGGCACCGACCTGTTCTCACCCCGCGACCTCGCCACTTCGCTGGCGACCCTCATCTCCAGCGGTCTTCCCGACAGGCCGGTGCCACTCGGCTTGTGAACCACGGCCGCCACGCCACGCGATCGCGTCACAGCTTGCAGCCGAACCAGACCCGTGCGTGGGGCATGACGTGAACTTCTCCCTGGGGACTTACGCGGCGTTCCTCAGCGGCGGGCTCAGATGGTGCTGCCGTCACTCAGCGCATGCCGGTGGCGAGGATCGCCGAGGTAACGCTCACCGGCGCGGAAGCCGACCGCCAGCGCCAGGGCGCCGGCGACCGCCGCACCGCGCCGGGTCCCTCTCCATCGGTGATGTCCCATCGCCGTCCCCGCCTCATACGGCCGGGGAGCAGTGGGCGGCCGCCCCCGCCCACGAGGTGAACGTGCAGCAGGCCGTGGCGAGCACGGCGCCCAGGGCCACCGCCCAGATGACCGCCGGTGGGTTTCCGCGCATGAGGTTCTGTCCTCTCGATCGGTCCGAGTCGTGCGCGCATCGCGGAAGGCCCCCAGCGGCTGTTCCGCGGGACCCTTCTCCAGGAGGCACCGGCGTCCTGCGCGCAGCCGGTCGGAACGCGGCGATGGAGCCGCTGTCCAACGAAGCCGGGGCCGGGCCGGGAGGGCCAGGCCAAAGCTGCGGCCACGAAGCGGGCCGCGACCGGAGGGGCGAACTGTCCTCCCGTCGGCAAGCGCACGGAACACTCCTGGGACGGGGTGCGGGTGTGCGGGCCGAGCGGGATCGCCGGCCCGCACAGAGCTTCACGTCCGCGGCCCCCGGACCTCGACGGATGCCGGGCAGTTGCTGCCGCAGTGGCTCACCCACGCCTCTGACCTGTGAGAACTCGTCATCCGATGACGACGTGACGGGTCGGCGGGCTACGGCTCAGGACGACGCGGAAGGTGGCACAGGGACCGAGCGGCAGGCGGTGGACGAGGGCGCCAGGGTCGTCAGGCACACCCTCAAGGCCGCATGCCCGCCGGTGAGGGCGATCAGCGGGGTGTAGGTGAACCCGTAGAGCGCGTGGGAGTCGGCCACGGTGACGGCCTGCGTCGGCGCGCCCGGCTCGGACAGCGTGAGCTTGTCACCGAGCCGGTTGTTCCAGGTACGGGCCCAGGCCGCGCGACACAGCGGCTGGTAGCGCACCTCCAGCCCGGCCCCCTTCGCGGGCAGCAGTTCCAGCAGGGTCTGCGGTGCGACACCGCACAGGGTCGTCTCCGGACTGCGACCGTCGCAGGCGGCGCCAGTGCAGCCGACGTGAAAGGCGGACGCCGTGCTGGCGGGCTTCCCTGACGGAGTGCGACCGCCCGCCTGGCGGTCGTAGTGGACTACCACGCCGGTCGCGGCCGTGAGGAACAGCACGGCGGCGACGGCACCGGAACGGGAGCCGGGCCGCATGCGGTGGGCCCGTCCGGCGGGCCGCGAATGCGTCGCCGCAGCGCCGGACGTGTCGGGGAGGGGCGCCGGTAGGGACCGCCCGGATCCTGGCTTCGCTGCTGCTGGTGCTGCTGCTGCCGCCGCTTCTGCTTCCGGCTCCGGCTCCGGCGCCCGTTCCGGACCGGAGGCAGGCAACGGTGACGACGATGGCGAAGGTGAAGAAGCGTCGGGTTGATCAGGGGCCGGGGCCACGATCCCGCGGCCGCTCCAGGCGCCCTCCGCCAGTTCCCACAGGGCCCGGATCCGGTGCTCGGGCTCGTCGGCGAGATGGCACAGCGCCCGCACGGCCAGCCAGGGAGGCAGCGCGGCACCGCTCAGATAACGCTGCCAGGAGGACCGGCTGTAGGCCGACTTGTCGGCCAGTTCGGCGAGCGTCAGGCCCGAACGCTCGCGCAGGAAGCGCAGTTCGGCCGCCAGGCGGGCGCGCTCACGCTGACCCCCGGCCTGGTTCGTGCCCAGGTTGCTGCTCCGCATCAGGCTCACCGGCGCAGCGCGGCCCAGGTGTGCGGCCCGACTTGGCCGTCGACGTCCAGGTGGAACTGCTTCTGCGCCTGGATGACCGCGTGCTCGGTCAACGGCCCGAAGTTCCCGTCGATTCCGCCCGGCGTGATACCGGCACGCTGGAGGAGGCATTGGAGTTCGGCCACGTCCGGGCCGAACATGTCGACCACGATGTGCCGTGTGCTGGTCGTGCTGTTGCCCGCGTACCACAACGTGGCCCTCTGGCTGTAGTGGCAGCCGTACGTCACCGGCTTGTGCACGGCGGGGACCGGCGAGCAAGGCGCCGCGCCCTGGCTCGTGTCGACCACCAGCAGCGTGATCACCGCACCCAGGGCGGCGCCGCCGCCGAGCGTGACCAGCCTGCGCCATCCGGCGCCGGGCCGGCGTCGGGGCCGCGGGTCACCGTCCGCCGGGGCGGGCACTGGCGGCTCGGCGGGCCGGCCGGCGGCACCCTCGCCGGGACCGTTGGCCTCGTGTGCCCGACCGTCCCTGCCGTCCCCACCGTGCTCAGCCGAGTCGTCGGACCCAGCGGGGTCGGCCGGCTCCCCGGACGCGTCCGCCTCCCCGGCCGCGTCCGGCTGCGGCCCGGCGCTTACGGCGTCCACGGCGTCCACCTGTCGGGACTTCCAGGCGTCCGCCGCCATCTCCAGTAAGGCCAGCACGCGCGCCGGATCGCCGCCCGCGATCTGTGCCAGCGCCTCCACGGCACCGCGGGGCGGCAGCGACCGGCCCCCCAGGTAGCGCTCCCAGGAGGACGAGCTGTATCCGGTTTCCTGGGCGAGCTCCCGCAGCGTCCGCCCGCTGACGTCCTTGAGCTTCCGCAACTGAACGACAAAACGCACCACCGCCGGATCGAGTCCGGCGGGCAGCGCCCGCCACCGTGCCACTTCGCCCCCCAACCGTGCCGCTTTTCGAGGGCTTCCCCAGCCCTCCGGCAGAGATCATAAGGCGGCCCGGCGACAGTTCGCGGTGCATACCCGGCTCTGGGTCCCGGTCGGTGAACCCGCCGCCCCCGGACGGCTTTTCGGCACCCGGCGAGCACCCAGCCCGCGTCGGGACGGTCATGGTCACGCCGGACGGCACGAGGTGGGCGCGCGACGTCGAGCCGCACGCCCACCTCTGTGGTTCCGCTCCTCTTGTACCTCTCCGGCCGGACTACCGGGTGACGCCTCCTGAGCACCTGCGACGGCTGGGGCCCCGTTGATCACACGGTCTGCAGATCCCACACGTGGTCGTCGTACGGGACGCCGTCGTACCACGAGCCGTTCACATTGGTAGAGGAATTCGTGGTGCAGGGGTAGATGGTCAGGGGCGCCCGCGGGTATTCGTCGCCGTCGTCTTCCGCGAAGCCGCTGACGTCCAGGCACTCGTCGTCCTTGAACACCCCGGGCTGGTTGCCGGAGGACGCGTAGTTGATGAGCAGGACGTAGTGGTTGGTGCCGTCGAGGGAGTCGATGTACCACTCCTGGTTGTCGGCGGCCTGGTCGGCCTGGCACGTGATGAGGGACACCGCGCTGCCGGCGCCGTCGGCACCGGTGCCGGGCAGGTCGAGGCATCGCTGGCTCTTCACGTTGACGATCTCGTAGAGCTGGGTGCCGTGAGAGGTCTTGCGGGTGCTCAGGAAGCCCCATTCCTGGTTGTCGCTGGCGCCGTTGTTGAGGCAGGAGTCCTGCCACACGACGGTGCCGTTGGGCTGTGCACCGGTGCCGCCGAGGTCGACGCACTGCTTGGTCCAGAGGTTCTTGATGTAGAAGTTGCCCAAGCCCGTCGCGTGGGCGTTGGAGGTGACGGCGAGCGGCAGCAGCGCTGCGAAGGCGACGACCGCGAGTCGGCGGCCGAGCTTGCACGAGGTCATGTGAGGCTCCAGGCGGATGAGTCGGCGGGGTGGCCGGCCGATGTGACCCCGTGGGCCCCTCGGCGTGCTCGCCGGCTCCGGTGCCGGCTCCGGGGAACTGCGCGTCCACCGTGCCACCCGCCCCACGACCGCGTCGAGGGGCGCCGCAAGACTCCCCGCCCGGCCTGCTCGCAGGCGAGGTCTGCCGGACATTTGACGGCGACACGGTACGCAGCGGCCCCTGAGCTGCGGGTTCCCCCCGCCCGGTGAGGGACCGGCGGGCCGGGTAGTCGTCGTGGACCGGCAGCACATGGCACGGCCCGAGCCGGCACGCCCCTACAGCAGCTCTGCGAGTGCTGGCCGATGACGCGGAGCCGGCACTGCCTGCCGTACTGCGCTCGAGCCGATGCTGCCGCTGGGCCGGATCCAGGACGATCTGTTGACAAGGGTTGAATTCACCGGTGAGCCCGGGGGCGATGACTTCGCCACAACGGCGGCCGTAGTCCGCCCGCCTACCTCTACGTCAACAGGCCGCGGATCCTGAGCTGTCCGGATGGCCCAACCGATTCGTTGTCAGAACAGCCCGTGCCGATAATCGCGTCATGGCTGCGATCGTCGCCGTGGGCGCGTTCTTGATGACGCTGATCGGCGGGATCGTCGCGCAGCGGGTCGGCGACCGCCGCCATCTCGTCCTGGGGCTGGCCGCCGGCCTGATGCTCGGCGTGGTCGGCTTCGATCTGCTGCCCGAGGCGCTGAGCGCCCAGCCGCGTCGGATCTTCCATGTGCCGGCCGCACTGCTCCTGTTCGTCGGCGGCTTCCTCACCATCCATGTCGTGGAGCGGTCGGTGGCGATGCACCGTGCGCATGAGGGTGAGTACGCCCGTCACGAGCACCCTCACGCTGCCGGCCACGGCCACAGCCACGGCCACAGGCACGACACTCCGGGTCTCGGCGTGGCAGCGGCCGGCGCGCTCATCGCGCACAGCCTCTTCGACGGTTTCGCCATCGGAGCCGCTTTCCAGGCCGGCTCCGGAGTCGGCTCGGTCGTGGCCATCGCCATCATCGCGCACGACTTTGCGGACGGTTTCAACACCTACACGCTGACCCGGCTGTACGGGAACGAGCGGCGCAAGGCGATCGTCCTGGTGGCCGGCGACGCCGTCGCGCCTGTGGTCGGCGCAGCACTGACCTTGGCTTTCACCATCCCCGAAGGGGTGCTCGGCCTCTATCTCGGGTTCTTCGCCGGCTTCCTGCTCTACTTGGCGACCTCCGACATCCTGCCGGAGGCGCACAGTTCGCACCCGTCACGCGCCACGTTGCTGTTCACGGTGGCGGGGGCCGGGTTCATGTGGCTCGTGGTCGGCCTGACCGGGTGACCGCCGGGCCGGCGCGTGCCGGAATCAGATCTGGTTGAGTCCGCCGTCGACGTACAGTTCGCTGCCGGTGACGTAACTGCTCTCCTTGGAGGCGAGGAAGAGCGCCGCGGCAGCGATTTCGTCGGGGTGGCTCATGCGTCCGAGCGGAACCTGACTGGTCAGCAGCGCCTTCAGGTTTTCGGCCTCCTCCGCGTTCGGGGCCAGTCCGGTGATGCCGGCGGTGTCCGTCACGCCCGGCACCAGGGTGTTCACGCGGACATTGCGGCCTTTGAGCTCGTTGGCCCAGGTGCGGCCGAACGAACGCACGGCCGCCTTGGAAGCCGCGTAGACGCCGAATGCCTCGGCTCCGCTGCCGGCCGCCGTGGAACCCGTCAGGATCACCGAGGCACCCTCGGGGTTGAGCAGGGGCAGGGCCTTCTGGACGGTGAAGAGCATGCCTTTGACGTTGACGTCGAATGTGGCGTCGAAGTGCTCCTCGGTGATCTGCTCCAGGGGCGCGAACTCGCCGCCGCCGGCGTTCGCGAACAGCACGTCGATGGGCTTCCCCCGCTCGGCCACACTTGCGTAGAGGCGGTCGAGGTCGGCCGGATCGGCGACGTCTCCGCGGGTCCCGGTGGCGTGGGGTCCGATCTGGCCGACCGCGTCGTCCAGTGCTTCCTGACGGCGTCCCGTGATGAACACGTAGGCCCCTTCGGCGCTGAACCGCTTGGCCGCGGCCAGCCCGATCCCGCTGGTGCCGCCGGTGACGACGGCCGTCTGGTCTTTGAGCTGCTCCATGATTCCTGCTCCAGCCTGCAACGGACGATCGACCGCGGCGGCCGCCGGCGAGAGCGAAGGACGGAGCCGGGACCACCCTTGAGGAGCGTCGACCCCCGGTGGCCGGGCGCTCCCGGCGCCGGCGCAAGCACCTGCCACGACGCCGGGCTCCCTATCCAGGGTGCGTCCGCCCACAGGGGGCGGCAACCTCGCAGGCATGTGCGAGCCGACGCGACCGCCATACGCTCCGTCCCCACCGCCGGGTCTGCGCCCGCGGCCCCGGCGTGTTCCGGCGGCTGCTCGTATGCGGTGGCCTGTTCGGCGGACCCTCCCGGGCGGCGCACCGGCGTCGAATCGCGTAGCGACCCGCCTGGCAAGGAGCCAGGCGGATCAGTTGGGACCGTCGACAAGTGCCTCGACATCGGTCGTGATGATCGGGGATGCTTCGCGCGATGACCAGAATCGACGACACACCCCCGGCGTGGGACGAGCGCACCCAGCTGACCACTTTTCTCGACTACGCCCGTGACACGGCCCGCGCCAAGTGCGACGGCGTCAGCGCGGAGAACGCCCGCAAGGCGCTCCTGCCGGGATCACCGCTGATGACCATGAGCGGGCTGATCAACCACCTGCGCTGGGTCGAGTACTACTGGTTCCAGGTGGTCCTCCTCGGCGAGGAGGACCGGGCCCCCATGACGGATGAGGACCCCGACCGCGAGATGCGGATCGCCGTCGACGTCCCGCTCACGCAGTTGCTCGACGAGTACGCCGAACAGAGCGCCCGTTACCGCGAGTTCGTCGCCGGGAACGAGCTGGACATGCGGGCCGCGGGAACCATCCGCGACGGCCTCCGCGTCGACCTGCGCTGGATCCTGCTGCACCTCACCGAGGAGACAGCCCGCCACAACGGCCACCTGGACATTCTGCGCGAGATGCTCGACGGCACCACCGGCGGCTAGTACTCCACTGAGAGTTTTCCGTTTGCCCTGGTCACCGCTCTGCGGGGGTGCGAGCGTGCCGAACGCGGTGCACACCGTGCGGATCGGCGTTACCGCGTCGATCGACGGGGATGAGGCGCCGCCCCCGCCGTCCGGCGCGCGCCTCCCGGGGGAGGAGTCGGCTCAGAACGCGTGTTCTGCGCTGAACGACGTATGGCCCCGCCGGGGTCTCGGTGGCAGCGTTGCACCCCAGCAAGCGCCCCGCTGTACCCCCCCGTCGGCGGGGCGCTCGCGCGTCCGGTTCCGGTGGACCATGCGGTGAATGTGCGAAGCTCCGCCGCCATGGCTCTCGATGCCCTTGCCGGCCGGAGCGTGGGCACGCCGTCCTGCTCATATGCTCATAGGCGGCTAGAAGGGCGGGAGCCCGCTGCCCTTGACCGGAATGCGCTGGTGCTCACTGTCGATCACCGCATCCGGCTGCGGGAGGATGGCGGCCTCCCCGCGATCCGTGCGCACGGACGCGGAGTCGTTGGCGTGCAGTAGCCAGTTGAGGTCGACGTCTTGCTCCGGTGTGACTTCCCCGCCCCATTCCTCACCGAGCCGAGTGCACATCGTCACCATCAGTCGGGCGTGGACGGGGATCTCCTGGCCGCCGACGAGGACGACGGCAGGGCCGTCATACGGGGCTCGCGGTGTTGCGCTCATAAAACGATCGTGCGCCGCGGTCAGCGCACCCGCACCTTGACGGCCTGGCGCGGCCTACTCGCCGGCCGCGGCCCTGATGCTGGGAGGGACCTACGACAACGGTGCGCGGGCACAACGGCTTCTCCAGCCGTTGTGCCCGCGCCCACCCCGTCGCGGATCGCCGGTCCGGTCCCGCTCAGGCGGCCGTGCCGGCCCCGCCGCTCACCTCGTCGCGGGTGCGGTCCCGTCCGCCGGTGCCGAGGCTGACCGAGGCGGGCAGCGCGCGTTCGAGCACCGCGTAGGCCACGAACGCGACGACCAGGCCGGTCACCGCATCGGACAGCTGCGGCGCGTACCAGTGCGCGACGGCCGCGGCTCCGGCGCCGACCGCCCACGCGCCGAAGGCCGTGGGGCGGATCGCAGCGGGGGCGCGGCGGTCCATGGCGGCGCGCCCGCCGCGCGCGGCGAACTGGTCCGCGATGAGCACGCCGCCGAGCGGCGGCACGAAGACGCTCAGGATGACCAGCCAGTCCAGGAAGTGGTTCCACACACCGGCGAGCGCCGCGACGGTGCCGAGCAGGCCGAGCGCGATCGTCGTCGTCCGCATGCCGCGCCCGGTCAGGTGCGACCACCCCAGCGCTCCGTTGTACAGGCAGTGGCTGCAGACGGAACCGAGGTTGACGAAGACGAAGACCGCGGCCAGCACGTTCAGCACGGCTGTGTGCTGCCCGGTGAGGATCGGCAGGAAGTCGCCGCCGCCGGTGGCCGGCGCGGCCACCGCACCCGCCGCCACCACGAGGCCGCCGGTGACCTGCGCGACCACGCTGGCCACCGGGAAGGCACTGATCGTGGCGAGGACCGCCTGCCGCCCGTTCTTCGACCAGCGGGTGAAGTCGGCCGTCATCGTGCCCGAGTCCGCGAAGGTCGCCATCACCATCGAGACGGCCGCGCCGAAGGTGAGGGACGCGCCCCCGCCGACCCCCTTGTAGGAGGTGACGGCGCCCAGACCCTGGTGGCGGGCGACGATCACCAGGGCAACGCCGCCCGCGACGAGGAACAGCGGCGCGGCCACCGCACCCAGCCAGGACAGCGCCTTGATGCCCAGGTACGTCAAGGCGATGAAGCCCAGCCCGGCCAGCACCGCGACCAGCCGCTCGTGCCAGCCGAACGCCTGGTGCAGCGTCGCCCCGGTGGCGCCGGTGTTGAAGGCGAACCAGCCGACCACGACGGTGGCGAGGAACGCGGAGGCCACGATGTAGCCGACGCGCCCGAACGTGCGGGTGGCCTGCAGCGAGAAGCTCTCGCCGGTCGAGCCCGCGCGGTGGCTGAGGATGCCGACGTACAGCAGCATCACGAGGTTGGCCGCCGCGATGGCGGCCAGCCCCCGCCAGAAGCCGAGCAGCGCGACCACCACGCCGCCGGGCACCGCGTTGGTGAGGATCATCGGGAAGCCGAACCAGACGGCCGAGACGGTCCACAGCGACTTGCGGCTGCCGGCCGGGACGGGGCTGTGCTCGTACTCGGAGTCGAGTTCCCTGGCCGCGGAGACGTCCTGGTCCGCGGTGGTCTGGTGCGTGTTCATGTGAGGTCCGGGCCTTCGGTCGGGCGCTCGCGCGTCAGGTGAGGGCGTCGGCGAGCGCGCCGGCCGCGTGGGTGAATGCCTCGACGGGCGGGTGGGTGATGCCCGCGCCGATCATGCCGATGCCGGCCTCCTTGTGGGCGATGGCCGTGTTGATCACGGGCAGGATGCCGGTGTCGAGCACCTTGCGGACGTCGATGCCGGTCGGCAGCCCCTGGAAGTCGAGGGCGGGGATCGTGACGTTGGGGTTCTGCGTCGTGGTGATCTCCCCCATGTCGCGGGTGTAGCCCATGGCCTCCTGCACGGTGCCGCCGACCAGGGCCACGATCGCGGGAGCGGCGGACATCGCGAAGCCGCCGAAGCCGTACGTCTCGGTGATCGCGCTGTCGCCGATGTCGAGGCCGGAGTCCTCGGGCTTGTAGCCGGCGAACATCGGGCCGACGACCTTCTGCGCCGGGCCGGTGAACCAGCGGCCGGGGAGACCGCTGACCCGGATGCCGAACTCGACGCCGTTGCGCGCCATCGTGGTGACGATCGTGGAGTTCTCGATGCCGTGCGCCGCGTCGAGGGCCGCCTTCGCCATCGCCATCCACGTCGGTCCCGAGAAGTAGTCGGAGCCGGCGATGAAGTCGAAGACCTCCTTCTTCTGCGCGGTGGTGAACGACGTCTGCAGCAGGGACGGGCTGAGCGCCTGGGCCAGCAGAAGCGTGCCCGCGTTGTTGCGGTTGTGGCACTCGTCGCCCATGTGCACGGCCTGCGAGAGCATCAGGCGCAGGTCGATCGGTCCGCCGATCTCCAGCGCCTCCTTGAGCATCGGGCCCAGGACGTCGCGCATCCAGTTCAGGCGGTCGATGACGCTCTGATCGTTGGCGCCCATGCGCAGGATCTTCGCCATCTGCTCGGACAGGTTGGTGAAGGCGGTGTTGCCGTGCGTCTCGTTGCGCACCACGTGCATGTACATCGACGCGGAGGTGACGCCGGCCATCGAGCCGACGCAGTCGTGCTCGTGGCAGGGGGCGAAGGTGATCGCTCCGGAGGCGGCCAGGTCCGCGGCCTCGTCGAGGTCCTTGGCCAGGCCTTCGAAGACGAGGGCGCCGGTGACCGCGCCCCGCATCGCGCCTGCCATCCGCTCCCAGGTGATGGGCGGCCCGGAGTGCAGGATCGTGGTCGGGGTCATGCCGGGGACGACGTCGAGTGCCCGGCCGTAGCCGACGAGAACGGGCCGGGCGGTGGTGATCCGCTCGACCGCCTCGGCGTTGGCGGCCTCGATCCGGGCGGCCACCTCCGGCGCGTCCAGGGCGTCCAGCGCGCGGACGGCCTCGGCACTGCCGCCGCCGGGCGGCGTCCAGTCCAGGGTGGTGACCGCGGCGCCCTGCGCGGCGATGTCCCGGTCGAACATCGCCAGACCGACGTTGACGACACTGAGGTCGGCGGCGAAGAGCGAGGCGGCGGAGGGCGTTTCGGGCGTGCTCATGCCTGCGTGGCCTTTCGTGCGATCTCGCGGGCGAAGCTGCCCGTCTCGGTGCTGCTGCGGGTGACGGTCACGCCGGCGGCCCGCAGGGCCGCGGTCTGCGCGGCCAGCGACGGCGTGTCGAGGTCGGTGCCCAGGACGTAGCCGATGATCTCCAGGTGGCGGCCCGCCTCCTCGGCGATCCGCCGGGCCTCGGCTATCGCGGGCAGCGTGACGCCGACCGGATCCTCGTGGGCGCCGAAGCCGAGCACGAAGTCCATGACGACGGCGGCCACTTCGGGGTCCCTGGCCTCCTCGACGAGGCGTTCCAGGCGCAGCGCCGGGTCGATCATCGGGTGCGGGCGGCCGTTGGTGAAGTCGTCGTCGCCGAAGTCGAGGAAGGTGTGCCCGGTGCTGGGGGCCGAGGCGGTCAGCCGGTGGGCGGGGTCCTTCTGGATGTTGCTCCAGACCTCGGTCCCCGCATCGCGCACCGCGTACATCGTCTCGTCGCACAGGGTGCCGCCGCAGAACAGGCCGCGCACGTAGGCCTGCCCGGGGGCGAGCCGGGCGACGACGGCGTCGGCGGCGGCCACCGCGTCGAACTCCTCGACGTCCGGCTGCCCGACGCCGGCCAGCCGCACCGCCTGGCGGGCCGCGTCAAGACTGTCCGCGGCGAAGTGGCCGCCGGCGGCGGTGACCGCCTCCTGCGAACCGCCGATGAACCAGACCACGACGGGCTTGCCCGCCGCGGCGACCTCGGCGAGGACTCTGGCCTCCACCGAGGGGGCCGGCGGCTTGGAGACCAGGACGATCACGTCCGTGGCGGCGTCGGCGGCGAGGGCGCGGATGCCGTCGATCATCATGATGCCGCCGACCTCCTCGCTCAGGTCGCGGCCGCCGGTGCCGATGAGCTGCGAGACGCCGCCGCCCAGGCCGTGGACGCGGACGCTGACCTCCTGCGAACCGGTGCCGGACGCGGCGACGATGCCGACGGTGCCGGGGCGCACCTTGTTGCCGAAGCACAGGGCGACGTTGTTGACGATTGCCGTGCCGCAGTCCGGGCCCATCATGAACAGGCCCTTCTCGTGGGCGAGTTGCTTGAGGGCGATCTCGTCCTCGACGGACACGTTGTCGCTGAACAGCATCACGTGCAGGCCGCTGAGCAGCGCCTTGCGGGCCTCACGGGCCGCGTAGGCGCCGTTGACCGCGATGACCGCGAGGTTGGCGCCCCCGACGCCCCGGGCCGCGCCGGTCAGCGTGCGGTAGGTGACCGTACCGGCCGCGGCGGAGGCGGGAGCCTTGCGGTGCAGCAACTCCTCGACCTCGGCGAGCAGCTCGTCGGTGTCGGCCCCGTCGGCGGTGACCAGGACGATCATCAGGTCGCCGTTGCCGGCGTCCCGCAGCTCGTCGGTGAGCAGCCCCAGGTTCTCCAGGACGCTCTTGTTCATCTCGGTGCCCATGGCGGTGAATGCCTGTTCCACCCCGTCCAGGCCGTTGGCCTTGGTCGAGACGGACATCAGGGACACGGAGTCGAAGTACGTGTTCTTCCGTACCACTGCTGTGGTGCTCACAGCGGACCTCGCAGTTCTTCTTCCAGTCGGAGTCCGGCAGCAAGGCCGGACAGGGTGTCGCTGCCCGAGGTGTGGCCGATGGCCAGCAGCGCGCGGGCGGCGGCGTGCAGTTCCCCGGGCGCGGCGGTGTGCGCCACCAGCCGGAGGATGTCGAGGAGTTCGGCCCGGGCCCGGGCGTCGGCGGCTTCCAGCAGCGTCGCCAGGGACAGGTCCGTGGTGCGTTCCGGGCGGGCGGACGCCAGGTCGCGCACGACGGGGACGAGGGAGGCCTGCGCGCTGCCGGGCAGCGCGGCGACCAGGCAGAGGCCGGTCAGGAAGTCGTCGCCGGCCGGTGTGAGGCCAGGGCCCAGGCCCAGCAGCGCCAGCACGCCCTGCCGCATCAGGCCGGCGTCCCCCGCGCGGATCGCGTCGAGGAGCAGCGTCCGGCCGTGGTGCAGGGCGCGGACGATCGCGGCCTCCATCGGGCCCGCCCCCGGTGTCGCGCCGAGCATGCCGCCGCGCACACCGTGTTCGGCGTTGCACCGGTCCAGCAGGTCCGCGGCGGTGGCGCGGGCACCGGGGCGCAGGCCGGCGACGGAGGGGGCGGCCGCGGACCAGCCGCGCGCCCCCGCCGTGGTGAGCCGGACCGGGCGGCCCGGGACGGCGAGGGTGATGCTGCCGGGTGCGAACACCGCGGCCTGGCCGGCCAGCAGCCCGCGCCCGGCCCAGTCGGTGACGTCGGCGGCCAGGGTGCGGGGCGCGTGCCCGGCGCCGCGGGCGGCGAGCGCGATGAGGGTGCCGCGGGGCGTCAGCACGTTGACGACGCGGGTGAAGACGGAGTGCACCCGGCCCTCGCCGCGCCAGGCGTCCAGCCGGCGCAGCAGGCCGGCGTCGCCGGACTCGACGCGGAGCCCGATCGGCTCGCAGTGGCGCATCGCCGCACCCTCCTTCCCGGCTGCCGGTGCGCACGCGCGCGTGCGCACCCTGGACGGGCTCGGACCGAACCCTCGACTCCTATTGGTATACCATTTGCGTTCCGGTATGCGAACACAGGTAAGGCAAGGGACAGCACATGCGCATCGTCGTCGCCCTCGGAGGAAACGCACTCGCCCGGCGCGGGGAGCCGATGACGGCCGAGCACCTGCGCGCCAACGTGCGCGGCGCCTGCCAGGCACTGGCGGGCCTGGCCCGCGAACACGAGGTCGTCATCACCCACGGCAACGGCCCGCAGGTCGGCCTGCTGGCCCTGCAGAACCTGGCGTACCAGGACGTGGCCGCCTACCCGCTGGACATCCTCGGCGCCGAGACGCAGGGGATGATCGGGTACGTCATCCAGCAGGAGCTGTCCAACGCCCTGGTCGGCGAGCGCGAGGTGGCGGCCGTCGTCACCACCACGGAGGTCGACGAGTCCGACCCGGCCTTCGAGCGCCCCACCAAGCTGATCGGCCCGCAGTACTCGGCGCAGGACGCCGCCGAGGCGGCCGCCGAGTACCGCTGGACGATCGCCCGCGACGGCGGCGCGTTCCGGCGGGTGGTCCCGTCCCCGAGCCCGCTGCGCATCATGCAGGCGCCGCTGGTCAGCCGCCTGCTGGACGCCGGCACGCTCGTGGTCTGCGTGGGCGGCGGCGGTGTGCCGGTGCGCACCGACTCCAAGGGCCGGCAGATCGGCATGCAGGCCGTGGTCGACAAGGACCTGGCCAGTGCGGCGCTCGCCGCGGACCTCGGCGCCGACATGCTCATCATGCTCACCGACGGCGACTTCGTCAGCGAGAACTGGGGCACGCCCGAGCAGCGCGACATCCTCACCGCGTCCCCCGAGGGCCTGGCCCGTCTGGCCTTCGCCGAGGGGTCGATGCAGCCCAAGGTCGACGCCGCCGTGCGGGTCGCCGCGGCGGGTGGCCGCGCCCTGATCGGCCCGCTGGAGCGGCTGGACGACCTGCTGGCCCGGCGGGTCGGCACGGAGATCCGGGCCGAGGTGGCCGGCGGCGTGGAGTACGTCGGCGCCTGAGCGGCCGCCGTGCGCCGGTCGCCGTGCGCCGCGCGGGGAGCGCGGCCGTCTCTGAGCGACCGCCGGCCGCCGCAGGGGGGCGGCCGGCTCGCGGAGTCACGCGGCCGTGGGGCATCCGGTATACCAATCACGGGCCGGGGTCCGCCGGATGCCGCCGGAGCCCCGCCTGAGTCCTTCCCTGCCCCGGGGCGCGGAGGACCTACTCGGCGGCGGCCGCCCGGCTGCGTCGCGCCGCGAGCTTGTCACTGCTCGTCGCCAGGTGGCGCTCCGCCAGTTCGGCGACCCCGGCCACGTCACGCGCCTCGATCGCCCGGTACAGCGCCTCGTGCTCCTCGGCCATGGTGGCGAAGTCGTCGTGCTGGCCCAGCAGCCAGCGCATCCGGCTGCGCAGTGTGAGCTCGAGCTCGCTGAGCATCGCGTTGTCGGCGAGCTCGGTGACCGTTTCGTGGAAGTCCGCGGCGGCCCGCCGTGCGGCGGCGCCGTCCCCGCGGGCGGCAGCGGACAGCTCGGCGTCGAGGTCGGCGCGCAGCTTGGCCAGTCCGGCCCGGGTGCGGCGCTGCGCGGCCAGGCGGAACCCCAGGGTCTCCAGTGCGGACCTGATCTCGTGCAGGTCGGAGATGTCCGTGGTGCTGAACTCGCGGACCACGGCCCACGTCCGCGGGCGCGGCTGCACCAGGCCCTCGCCCACCAGCCCGCGCAGGGCGTCGCGGACGGGCAGCCGGCTCACGCCCAGCTCCGCGGCGATCTCGCGCTCCACGAGCCTGCTGCCGGGTGCCCGAGTGCCGTCGACGATCTCATCGCGCAGGACGCGCATGACCCGCTCGGACTCGGGAGTGAATTCCTCAGCGCCTGTCATTCCCTCATTTTCGCATCGGCGGACCCGGTCACCGCGCCCGGCCGCACGAGCCGACCACGCGCTCCGTGCCGGACACTCTCGCCAATCTGCATACCAAAGATGCTGTCCGGTCGTGGCGGTGGCGCATTAGGTGTCATGAATTGTCCCATACTTCACGCGTTTCGCCGGCTGGACTCCCTCATTGGTATCCCAAATGTTAGGGTCGCGGCATGTCTGATCAGGTACGTGTCATGAGCGCGAGGAGCCACTGCCCATGCTGATCCGAAACGTCCGTCCCTGGGGCGGGCCGTCCGCCGACGTCGACATCAAGGACGGCCGGATCGCCGCCGTGCTGCCGCACGACCCGGCCCGCGCCGACGACGGGACCTGTGTGCAGGGACGCGGCCGGCTGGTCATGCCCTCCTTCTCCGACGTCCACTGCCACCTGGACTCCAACCGGGTCGGCCTGCCGTTCCGCGGGCACACCGGGTCGCCCGGCGTGTGGGGCCTGACGATGAACGACCGCGCGCACTGGCGCGAGGACCCGCCGGTGGCCGAGCGCGCGACCAGCCTCCTGGGCCGGATGATCGCCCACGGCACGACGCGGGTGCGCAGCTACGCGCAGATCGACGCCGACAGCGGGCTGGAGCGCTTCGAGGGCGTGCTGGCCGCCAAGGAGGCGCACAAGGACCGGGCGGACGTCGAGATCATGGCGTTCCCCCAGGCCGGCCTGCTGCTGGAGAAGGGCGTCCCCGAGCTGATGGACCGGGCGCTGTCCTCAGGGGCCGCGGTCGTCGGCGGCATCGACCCGTGCACGCTGGACCGCGACCCGGTCCGCCACCTCGACATCGTCTTCGGCCTCGCCGAGCGCCACCAGGCGCCGGTCGACATCCACCTGCACGAGCCGGGACACCTCGGCGTGTACAGCACCGACCTGATCCTGGAGCGCGTCCGCGCGCTCGGCATGCAGGGCAAGGTCACGCTCTCCCACGCCTACGAGCTGGGGACCGTCGACGAGGCCACCACCCGCCGCCTCGTCGAGGAGTTCGCCGAACTCGACGTGTCGATGGCCACGATCGCACCGGCGCAGCAGGCGCACGCGCTGCCCCTGGCGGACCTGACGCGGGCCGGTGTGCGGGTCGGCCTGGGGCAGGACGGCCAGCGCGACCACTGGTCGCCCTACGGCAACGGCGACATGCTGGACCGCACCTGGCAGCTGGCGTTCACCAACCGGTACCGCCGGGACGAGCTCATCGAGCACTGCTGGGCGGTGGCCAGCCGCGGCGGCCACACCTTGCTCGACCCCTCCCTGCAGCGTCTGACCTCCACCGCCGACCGGCCCGGCCTGGACGTCGGCGACGCGGCCGACCTCGTCCTGGTGGGCGGCGACAGCGTGGCCGCCGCCGTGATGGACCGCGGCACCGACCGCACGGTCGTCCACGCTGGCCGGATCGTCGCCGCCGGACTCCAACTCGTGGGCTGAGCCCGGCCGTACGGGAGCAGCCCCCCGGGATACGCGGCCCGCCCGGCTCCTGGCAGGACTGCGACGTGTCCGGGTCCCGCAGCGCCGGGCGGTGGCTTCGGTCGTGACCTGTGAGCCGGTCAGCTCCGGGCGTTCAGCGGCTGATGTCGTCCAGTGCGGTCAGGTCCTCATGAGAGAGGGAGAGTCCCGCGCCGGCGATGTTCTCGCGCAGGTGCGCCGTCGATGACGTGCCGGGGATGAGCAGGATGTTCGGTGATCGCTGCAGCAGCCAGGCCAGCGCGACGGACATCGGTGTCGCCGCCAGTCGAGCGGCGACCGCCGAGAGCGCCGAGGACTGAAGCGGGGTGAAGCCCCCGAGGGGGAAGAAGGGCACGTACGCGACGGCGTCGGTGGCGAGTCGGTCGATGAGCTTGTCGTCGTGGCGGTGGGCGAGGTTGTACATGTTCTGCACGCACACGATCGGCGCGATGCTCCGTGCCTCGGTGACCTGCTCCTCGGTGACGTTGCTGACCCCGAGGTGGCGGATCAGGCCCTGCTGCTGAAGTTCGACGAGCGTCTCGAACGCCTCGGCGAGAGAGCCGGGCTGGGGACCTTCGGCATTGCCGAGTCGGAGGTTGACCAGGTCGAGTACGTCGAGCCGGAGGGAGGTGAGGTTGTCGTGGACCTGGCGGCGCAGATCTTCGGGCCGCCGGGCCGTGGGCCAGCCACCCTGTTCGTCACGGGTCGCGCCCACCTTGGTCACGATGCGCAGCGACTCGGGATAGGGGTGCAGCGCCTCGTGGATCAACTCGTTGGTGACGCGCGGCCCGTAGGCATCACTGGTGTCGATGTGGGTGACACCGGCGTCGACCGCTTCACGCAGAACGGCCAGGGCACCCTCGCGATCGGCGGGCGGCCCCATGACCCACGGTCCGGCCAGTTGCATGGCGCCGTAGCCGAAACGGGTGACGGTCACGTCACCCAGAGTCCAGGTGCCGCCGGGAAGGGAGACAGGGGGTGTGCTCATCTTGTTGCCTTTCGTCGTGCCCTTGGGGGTGGCGCCTGCTGCCTCCCTGTATCAGCATGGGAGAGAAACTTCCCATGGGGAAGTAGGCACCCAGGAGTGCGTAACCCACCCATCGGTGAGAGGTGTGATCAGTGACGACGATGAAAGCGGCCCAGAAGAGGGCGCAGGCCAAGGTGGAGTACAACGCGTTCCTTGCGGGGTGCCCCAGCCGGCAGTTGCTCGACCGCATCTCGGACAAGTGGGTCGTCCTGATCCTGTGTGCGCTGGGCGGCGACAACAGCCCCGGCCAGCCCGGTGCGGCACAAGCAGTCGCTCCGAAGGCGATGCGTTACTCCGAGATCTCTCGTCTTCTGGCCGGGGTCAGCCAGAAGATGCTGACCCAAACGCTTCGGTCGCTGGAGCACGATGGTCTGCTCACCCGTACCGTGACGCCGACCGTCCCTGTCACCGTCTCCTATGAGCTGACCGAGCTCGGCCTCTCGCTCCACCACATGACGCGCGGGCTCAGGAACTGGGCGCAGGCGCACATGGCCGAGGTCCTCGCGAACCGCGAGACATACGACTCGCGCACCTCCTGACGACTCACATCCAACCGTCCAACACCTCTGCATGGGGACGATCACGTGATACCCCGCGGCTGCGCACCCACCGCTGTCCACCTTTTCCGATCTTCTCCGATCTTCTCCGATGCGAAGGTCGGCAATCCGGTGGTGGGGGAGGCGGGCAGGAAGGGGAAGCACCGTGTCCGCGACTCCCGGTTCGGAGCCGCGGGACACGGTGGGGGCTGTGCCGGCGTGCGTGTGGCCAGCCGTCTGGGGTGTGGTTGTTCAGGAGCCGATGAGGGTCCAGTAGGCGTTGACTTCGGACCAGTTGGTCCAGCCGTTGCTGTTGCTCTGGGTGTAGCCCATGTGGCCGCCGCTTCCGAGTGCGAAGGCGGTGTTCTGGGTGGTGTCGGGGTCGTAGACGGGGGTGGGGTCGCCGGTGAAGTTGTTCCAGTAGGCGTTGGCTTCGTTCCAGTTGGACCAGCTGGCGCCGTCGTTGGTGGATTGGGTGTAGCCGATGCGTCCGTCGCCGCCGCGGGCGAGGAGTGAGATCGTTTTGGTGTGGGGGTTGTAGACCGGCCGGGGGTCGCCGGAGAAGTTGTTCCAGTAGGCGTTGACTTCGGCCCAGTTGGACCAGCTGGCGCCGTCGTTGGTGGATTGGGTGTAGCAGATGCGTCCGTCGCCGCCGCGGGCGAAGACGGTCATCCGGTTGGTGGTGGGGTTGAGGACGATGTGTGGGTCGCCGGAGAAGTTGTTCCAGTAGGCGTTGACTTCGGCCCAGTTGGACCAGCTGGCGCCGTCGTTGGTGGATTGGGTGTAGCCGATGCGGCCGTCGCCGCCGCGGGCGAAGACGGTCATCCGGTTGGTGGTGGGGTTGAAGATCACGTGGGGGTCGCCGGAGAAGTTGTTCCAGTAGGCGTTGACTTCCGCCCAGTTGGTCCAGCTGACGCCGCCGTTGGTGGATTGGGTGTAGCCGATGCGGCCGTCGCCGCCGCGGGCGAAGACGGTGACCCTCTTGGTGGTGGAGTTGTAGACGGCCGAGGCGTCGCCCTTGAAGTTCGTCCAGTACGGGTTGACCTGGGTCCAGTTCGACCAGCTGGCTGCGTTGTTGGTGCTCCTGCTGATGCCCATGGCGCCGTCGGCCGAGCCGCGGGCGAACAGCAGCGTCGCCTTGGCGTCCGGGTCGTAGACCGCGCTCGGCGTGCCCTGCAGCGTCCAGTAGCCGTTGGCCTCGGCCCAGTTGCTCCAGCTGGCCCCGCCGTTCAAGCTGTTGGTGAAGCCGAGATGACCCCCCGACCCCAGACCGAACAGGGACATCACCCGCGCGTTGGGGTTGTACACCGCCCAACTGCTGTCCGAAGCAGCGGCATTGGCCGGAGGTGTCGGGGCGGGGACGCCGAGCGGACTGACGTAGCCCAGGAAGCTGTACGAGGAGCCCTCGAGCTGCGTTTCGATGGAAGCTGCCGTGCCGGTGACCTCGGTGACCTTGTGACCCTGGTTGCCGCCGATCTCGGTGATGGTCCCGTTGGAGTTGACGCTCTCCACCAGGCCGACGTGCGCTCCGCCGCTGGCCTTGGTCGGGAATCCCGGACCACCGAAGATCATGGCGTCGCCGGGCTGGGGCGTGTAGCCGGACGGGTCGTGCCAGGTGCCGTTGGCGTCACCGTAGTTGACGAACGTGGTGACCGTGGCACCGAGCGTGGTGACGTCCACGCCGCCCTGCTGCCACGCCCACTTCGAGAACTCGGCGCACCACTCCACGCTGCAGTCCACGATGCCGCAGCCATCGGAACCGAGTTGGCTGCGGGCCGCGGAGACGATCTTGCTGGTGTCGGTTGCCGCGGCTGCCTGCTGGGCGGTGACCGCGCTCAGGGTGAGGCCGGACAGCGCGAGACAGGCCGCCGCGGCGATGGAGCGTAAACGTCGACTGGATGGCATTGCGGGTACTCTCCTTGGACGGAGCCGATGGGGTCGGGGTGCCCGATCCGGTGTGCCGGTGCCGAGTGGACGCGCACGCGGCCTGGACGTAGATCGGGGCAGGGCCTGCGCCGTTTGCCGTGCACCGGGACACGACCACGGTGCCCCGGGTGCCCGTATGGAGTCGCGTTTCCCACACAAGCCCACACACCCCACTCGTAGACTCGGGTCAGTCAGGGGCGTGACTTCACGGGGGCGTGATGGCTGAGCAGGGTGGGTCCATGCCGGACCCGGACGGGGCCGGGGACCTGGGGCAGTTCGTCGGTCTGCTGGGTGAGCTGCGCGCGTGGGCGGGGTTGCCGTCGTACCGAATGCTGGCCAAGCGGGTCGGGCCGTTCATGCGGCCTGCGCGGGTGGTGTCGCCGTTCACGGTGGTGGACGTGTTCAAGCCCGGTCGGCGCCGCCTGGATCTGGACCTCGTGGTCGCGATCGTTCGCGCGCTCGGTGCGGACGAGCCCGCGGTCGATCGTTGGCGCCAGGCATGCATCAGGGTCCATGCACGGGCCAGAACCGACGGCCCGGCCGGCGAGTTCGGGTCGTTGCCGACGGATCTCGCCACCTTCACCGGACGCCATGAGGAACTCGCCCGGTTGGTCGCCGCTGCGACGAACCCGCGCGAAGGCGACAGCAGCGGCGCGAACAACGTCGTGGTCTCCTCGATCGAGGGCATGGCCGGCGTCGGCAAGACCCAGCTCGCGATCCACGCCGCCCACCAGCTCTTGCGCGACGGACACTTCGCCGAGATCCAGCTGTATGTGAACCTGCGCGGCTTCGACCCCGATCACCCTCCCGCGGACCCCTCGGCTGTCCTGGAGGCGTTCCTGCGGCAGTTGGGCGTGGCCCCGAAGCACATCCCCGCTGCCCGGGACGAACGCGCGGCGATGTACCGGGACAAGTTACGCGAGCGCGGTGGGCTGGTACTGCTGGACAACGCCGCCGACGAGGGCCAGGTCCGCGACCTCGTTCCCGCCGGCCCCGGCTGCCTGGTGCTGATCACCAGCCGTCGCAGCCTGGCCGGTCTGGACGGTGTCGACCCGTACTTGATCGACGTGTTCTCGGAAACCGAGTCGCTGGACCTGCTGATGCGGATCGCGGGACGCGACCGCGTCGTAGCCGAACCCGAGGCGGCGGCCCGCATCGTCGACTGCTGCGACCACCTTCCGCTCGCGGTGGCACTGGCAGCCGCCCGGCTGCGCTCCCGACCAGCCTGGTCCCTCGCGGTCATGGCCGAGCGGCTGGAAGACGGGTGCCTTGACGAGATGCACGCCGGGGGCCGTGCGCTGACCCCGGTCTTCGACCTCTCCTACCGTGATTTGCCCGAACGACTACGCAGGACCTTTCGTCTGCTGGGCCACCACCCGGGGCACGACTTCACGCCGTCCATGGTCACCGCTCTGGCCGAAGTCCCCCTGCGTGAGGCCGAGGCCGCGCTCGAACACCTTCAGGACGAGAACCTGGTCCGTCAGAGTACGCCTGGGCGGTACGAACTCCACGACCTCGTCCGTGCCTACGCTCTCAAGCTCGCCCAGGCCGAGCCGGAACACGACGCACAAGCCGCGCTGACCCGACTGGCTTCCTGGTACGTGACCGCCGGCCACGCAGCGGCCACGGCCATCAACACACCCGCCCTTCTCCGCGTTCTCCCCGACGGTCCTGGTGAGCGGGCGCAATTCGGCAGCTACGACGAAGGGCTGGCCTGGTTCGACCAGGAGTGGCAGAACATCACCGCCCTCCAGCAAGCCGCGGCAAAAGCCGGGCTCCACCGTCACACTTGGCAACTCGCCTTGGTGCAGAAGCAGTTCCGCGTCGTTCGTAACCAGTTCGACGACTTCCTCGCCGTGCAGAAACTCGCCGTTGAGGCCGCCGTGGCTTCGGGTGACCGGGCCGCGGAGGCCTTGATGGTGACCGGGCTCGGGGGCGTCTACTTCAGGACGGACCGCCTCGACGACGCCGAGCGCTGTCTTCTGGAAGCCAGGCGCATCTACCGTGCGATCGGCGACCCCACTGGCGAGGGCTCGGCCCTCGTCGACTACGGCTCGGTACAAACGCAGCGCGGGAACAAGGACCACGCCGTTTCCCTCTATACCCGGGCGATCGACCTGCTCCAAGGCCCGGACGGGCAACGCGTTCTGGCGATAGCCCTGATGAACCGCGGCGTGATTCACCAGCGACTCGGGAACCTTGCTCAGGCCGTCGCCGACACCCACCTGGCTCTCTCGGCCTTCCGCCAAGTCCAAGACCACCGCAACCAGGCCATGGCCATCGGAAACCTCGCCTGGTTCCACCTGCTCGCCGCGAACCACCGCGCCGCACTCGACCTCTACCGCGACCAGCAACAGCTCGCCGACCTCCTCGCGGACAACCTCCTCCAAGCGAACGCACTCATGGGCACGGGCGAGACCCACGCTGCTGCCGGCCAGATCGACAAGGCCCGACACGCCTGGCAGGAAGCACAGCTCCTGTATGAAGAGATCACACACCCCTGGGCCGCACAGGCACGGCACCGGCTCGACATCTCCCGGAAGGACCCGACGGCCCCCTGGACCCCGACGGACTGGGAGGACCCCGAATCCCTACCGCCGCAGCCCCGGAACTCTTCGCCGACGACCCGATCTCCCGGCCGGTGAAGGCGGCAACACCGCCCAACGCGGGTGACGACACCACGCCCGCAAGGCCTGCCTCGAACCGGTCAACGCCGTCCCGCTGGAGGCGCCGCCGGGAGTCCTGGTGCGTCTACAGCCGTCTTATAGACTCTTCCTGTCAGGAGCACGGCTTCACGGGGGAGTGAGCGTCGTGGGTGGGCAGCGGGGCACTATGCCGGATCCGAGCAAGGCGGCGGATCTGGAGGAGTTCGTCAGTTTACTGGGTGAGTTACGGGCCTGGGCGGGGATGCCGTCGTACCGGGTGCTCGCCAAAAGGGCCGGGCCGCTGATGCGGGCGGCGCGGGTTGTCTCGACTTCCACGGTCGTGGACGTCTTCAAGACCGGACGCAGTCGCCTGGACCTGGACCTGGTCGTGGGAATCGTCCGGGCGCTGGGGGCGGACGAACCCGCGGTCGATGTCTGGCGCGCGGCGTGCATCAAGGTCCACGGGCCGGCCCGGACCGGCGGCCCGGTCGGGGTTTTCGGTCAACTGCCCACGGATCTGGCGACGTTCACCGGGCGCCGGGAGGAACTCGTCCGCCTGATCGCGGCCGCGACGGAGCATCACGACCGCAGCGGTGCGAACACGGTCGTGATCTCCGCCGTGGAGGGCATGGCCGGGGTCGGCAAGACCCAGCTCGCGATCCATGCCGCACACGAACTGGTACGTGCCGGGCACTTCACCGACGTGCAGTTGTATGTGAACCTGCGCGGCTTCGACCCCGAACTCCCGCCCGCGGACCCGTCCGCGGCGTTGGAGGCGTTCCTGCGGCAGTTGGGAGTGGCCGCGCAGCAGATCCCCGAGGGTCGGGACGAGCGGGCGGCGATGTACCGCGACCGCATGAGGGATCGTCGTGCCTTGGTGCTGCTGGACAACGCCGCCACCGAGGACCAGGTCCGCGACCTCATCCCAGCCGGGCCCACATGTCTGGTCCTGATCACCAGCCGCCGCAGTCTCGCCGGACTCGACGGTGTCACTCCGCACCTGATCGACACGTTCACCGAGGCCGAGGCACTCGACCTGCTGGCCCGGATCGCCGGACACGATCGTGTGGCCGCTGAACCCGAAGCTGCCGCAAGGGTCGTCGAGTACTGTGACCGCCTCCCGCTCGCTCTGGCGCTGACGGCCGCCCGGCTCCGCTCCCGGCCCGCCTGGAGCCTGGCCGCACTCGCCGACCGGATGCAGGCCGGGCGCCTGGAGGCGATCAGTGCCGGCGGCCGCGCGTTACGCCCGGTGTTCGACGCGTCCTACCAGGCACTCTCGGACAGGGCACAGCAGGTGTTCCGCCTCATCGGCCTGCACCCCGGCCCGGACTTCAGCGCAGCGGCGGCCGCCGCGTTGGCGGGCATCACCGCCGGCGAGGCAGCCGAGGTACTGGAACTGCTCCTGGACGAACACCTGCTCCAGCAAAAGCGCAGCGGGCGCTTCGAACTCCACGACCTGCTCCGCGCCTACGCCCATGAGCAGGCCAACACCCATGACACGGGGCAGGAGCGCCGCGCCGCGGTGCACCGGATGCTGGATCACTATGTGCATACCGCGAACGACGCCGCCATGCTGGTCGAACGGGGCCGGGACCCGCTGAAGCTGCCCCCGCCGCAGCCGGGGGTCTGCCTGGAGCACTTCGCCGATCACGAGCGGGCGCTGGCCTGGTTCACCACCGAACATGCCGTACTCCTCAGCGCGGTAGGCCACGCCGCCGCCACCGATTTCCCCGCCCACACCTGGCAGTTGGCCCACGCCCTCGCCACCTACCTCGACCGGCGCGGGAACTGGCACGACCTTGCCGCCGTCGGCAACACCGCGACGGACGCCGCCGACCGGCTGGCCGACCCCCTCGGGAAGGCCATCGCCGGCAGTATCGTCGCCCGCGCCCACCGCCGCCGTGGCAACTACGCGGACGCCCGGCATCACCTGCGCCACGCCCTCGGCCTGTTCCGCCGGATCGGTGACCTGGACGGGCAGGCCGACACGTACATCGAACTCGCCAGAGTGAAGGCGTGGGAAAGCCCTCCTGCCATTTCCGATGCACTTGCGCTCGCCCGTCGAGCACAGGCGTTGTACCAGTCCAGTGGCCACCGGCTGGGGCAGGCCCAGACTCTGACCGCCATCGGCTGGTCGCACGCGCGCCTTGGCGACTACGCACTGGGCTTGACCTGCTGCCGGCAGGCTCTGCCCGTCCTCGAAGAATTCGACGACCGTGAACGGCAGGCCCATGCCTGGGACAGCATCGCCTACGCCCACAGCCACCTGGGCCAGCACCCCCAGGCTCTCGCGTGCTACACACGCGCCCTTGACCTGTGCCGCGACCTCGGCGACCGCCCGCTGGAAGCAGACATCCTCCATCGCTTCGGCGACGCCCACCATGCGGCACACCATCCCGATGCAGCCCACGACGCTTGGCGACATGCCCTGGACATCCTCACCGAACTCGATGACCCCCACGCCGACAAGATCCGCGGCAAGCTCGCTCTGCACCGTGACCAGGGGGCATGTCAAAGGGCGGTTCGCGTGTGACGTCTACTGCCCCGTCGCCTCGGCATGGCGGGCGTGCGACCAGAAGGGCCGTCATGAGCCGTTCGGCATCCCCGGCCTTGGTGGGGCTGCTGCACCGCCCGGCGGGACACCGTCCGGGACGAGGGCAACTGCATCTGGGCGGTAGCCCCTGGCCAGGTGCTCGACTGCGCCGAGGAAGTCGCGGAAGGCCCGGTCCGTGCGGGTGGTGTCGCCGGTGGCGTCGAGGTCCATGAGGAGACCACGGATGACAGCGAGAACGAGCGTCGCGAGATCCGGCCGACCGATGCTGCGCAGGCCGTCCTCGAGCGGCCCGAGCCAGTCGGTCGTCGCGGTGCGCCGGAAGTTCGGCCACAACTGCTGCTCCGCACTCTCGCGCAGCTGACCGAACATCCGCAGGTACGGCTGGCCGTCCGGGCCGGTGATGGAGGTCCAGGCGCGGTTCAGGGTGGCCGTGTACGGCTCGTCGGGCCGCACCCGCAGGAAGTCGCCGAATGTGTCGAGCTGACGTTGCCGCGCGTGCCCGAGGACGGCCCGCAGCAGCGCGTCGCGGGTGCCGAAGTGATAGATCAGCATGCGGGCCGAGGTGCCGGTGGCGGTGGCCAGCGGCTCGAGCCGGTCGGGGAGGCCGTGCGCGAGGGCGTGATCGGCGCAGGCATCGAGCAGCCTGTCCTTGATGTGCGGTTGCGGTCTTCTACCCACCGCCCAATTTTTTCACGTAACAACTACTACGTCTATCGTCGGCAGGAGGCAGTCATGGCAGTCACGGCAGTCACGGCAGACGTGGAGGTAGCGATGAGGGTCGTGTTCGTGCATGGGGCGTGCGTGCGGGACGGGTCGTGGTGGTGGCACCGCACCGCCGAGCTGCTGCAAGAGCGAGGGGTGCCGAGCGTGGCCCCGGCGCTGCCGAGCTGCGGCGAGGCGGGCCTGCCCGGCGGCGTCGGCGGCCCGGGGCTGCCCGAAGATGTCGCCGCGGTACGGCAGGTGCTGCAGGACGGCGACGAGCCGACCATCGTGGTCGCCCACAGCTACGGCGGCATCATCACCGCCGAAGCCGCCGCGGGAATCGGGTCGGTACGCCACCTGCTGCTGGTCTCCAGCTACCTGCCTGAGGTCGGGCAGAGCCTGTCGGAGTTCGGGGACGGCGGCCCCGCCCCGTTCCTCGACGTCGACCCCGACGCCGGCACGTTCGGGGTCCGCCCCGAGCTGCTCGTGGATACCTTCCTGCAGGACTGCGGCCCCGAGGTCCAGGTGCAGGCGGGGACCCACCTCGCCCGGCAGAGCGTGCAGGTGACCGGGCAGCCGGTCGGGGCGGCCGCATGGCAGCAGTTGCCCTCCACGTACCTCGTCTGCGCCCAGGACCGGGGCACCCCGCCGCGGCTTCAGCGCGAGTTCGCCCGCCGGGCCGGCAGCGTCGTCGAACTCGACGCCGGCCACCACCCGTTCCTGTCCCAGCCCGCCGCGGTCCGGGACCTGCTGCTGAGTCTGTGAGGGCAGCCGCGGACGAGCGGGGCCGGCGCGATCCGAAGGCCGGGCGCAGTCCCCGTGGAAGACGGTCACCCGACCGGAAGCGTCAGTTTCGGGCCGGCGAAAGGGCCCGATGCGCTCTCCCCATGGATGCGTGCAGCAGGTTGGGGTCGGTGTTCGTGGTGTAGGCGGCGCTGAGCACGTACACGTCGTCGCCGCGCAGTGCCACGGATGTGGGGTTCTGGAGCCCGTCGGTGCTGTCCGCGACGGTGGAGCTGGTGCCGTCGGGCTGGATGAGCACGACCCGGTTGGGGCCGTTGAGGGCGGCCAGGACCTGGTTGCCGCGGCCGGTGAAGGCGAAGTCGTCGATGCCGACCAGGCCGGATGCCGTGACCTGCGGCGCTCCCGCACGATTGCGGGAACCGATGGGGATGCGCAGGAGGGTGCCCTGGTCGAGGTTGCTCACCCACAGGGCACCGCCGTGCACCTTCGCGCCGTTGGCTCCGAGGAAGCCGGTCGAGGCAAGCTCGGAGGCGGTGGACCAGGCGGTGGGCGTGCCACCGGTGGTGGGGACTGTCCACACGGTGCCGAGTACCGAGTCGGTGATGTAGAGCTGCTTGCCGTTCTCGTCCAGGGCCAGACCGTTGGGCAGGCCGTCCGCGGGCAGGGCGGCGATGCGCTGCGGGGACTGCCCGGGACGTATCCGCCACAGCCCCGTCAGGTCGGCCGTGCCCGTCGCGTACAGCACGTACACGGTGCCGTCCGCGGTGCGGACGATGCCCGTGGTCAGGGGGAACTTCAGGACGGGCGTGTTGACTCCGCGGTCGGCGGGTTCGGGCAGCGTCGCCAGGATGCGCGTCGCGCCGTGGGGGGTGATCTGCGCCACCTGGCGGGCTCCGGCGAAGGTGACGTCCGCCGTGCCGTCGGGCAGCAGGGCGATGTTCTCCGGCATCTGGCCTGCGAGCAGATCGAAGTGGTCGGTGATGCGGACGTCGGTCAGCGGTCCTCGGGCCGCCGGCGTCGCACCGGCAGGCGCAGCCGCGGCGAGGGCTGCGGCAGTGACGAGGACGGCCGAGACGGTGCTCATGATGCTTCGCTTGGACACGGTTCCTACTCTGCTTCTCTGGTTTCGGGCATGCGGCAGCCGCGGTGCGGTGCCGTGGTCAAGGGGAACGCCGGTCGTGGGGGTGCGACGGCGTGGGAGTGGCGGGCTCGGCAGTGGGGCTCCGCCGCCGGGGCCGGATCGGCGATGCAGCGCCGCCGACGGCGGGCACGCGGCAGGCTCTCGGAGAGGCTGGGGCCGGGCGGTGCGGCGGACGCTGTGTCAGGTGGTGGTGCGGGCGTCGTGCTGCCGGGCCGCCGCTTCCTGCGGTGCGATGGCGTGGGCGAGCAGCGACAGGGCCGTCGCGGAGGGGGATCCGGGAGCGGCTGTGGCAACCACGACGGCCGGGCCGTTGCCCTGCGGGTTCTGCAGCGTCTGCTGGGTGACGGTCAGGGGCCCGACCAGCGGGTGGTGCATCTGGTAGTCGGCGGTGTCGCAGGCCACGATCCGGTGGTCGGCCCACATCGTGGCGAACTCCGGGCTGCTTATGGTCAGTTCGCCGATGAGCCCGGCCAGCAGCGGATCGTCCGGGTGCCGTCCGGCGGTCAGGCGCAGGTTGCCCACGACGGCCCTGGCCTTGGCGGGCCAGTCGGCGTACAGGTCGCGGGTGTGCGCGTCGAGGAAGACCAGCCTGGCCATGTTCGGCCGCCGGCCGGGGTTGTCGGGGCCGCCCGGGTCGAGATGGCCGGCGAACAGTGCGTGGCCCTGACGGTTCCAGGCCAGCACGTCGGTGCGGCGGCCCATGACGATGGCGGGCGTGCCCTCGATGGCTGCCAGCAGGGCGCTGGTCGCCGGGGTGACGCGTTCGGCCGGCGGCCGGCTCGCGCGTTGGCGTCCTCGCGGTGCACGGGCCAAGGTGTGCAGATGGGCACGCTCGGACTCGTCCAGCCGCAGGGCGCCGGCGATGGCGTCCAGGACCTCGGGAGAGGCGTTGCGCGATTGCCCCTGCTCCAGGCGGGTGTAGTAGGGCGTGCTGATGCCGGCGAGCAGCGCGAGCTCTTCTCGCCGCAGACCCGGCACCCGGCGCCGCTCGCCGTAGGTCCGCAGCCCGAGGTCCTCGGGCCGCAGCTGGCTCCGGCGGGTCTGGAGGAAGTCGGCGAGTTGCCCGTGCTTGTTCATGGAGCCGAGTATGCGCGCCTCCCGCGATCGGTACCTGACCCTGTCGGGGTACGGGTACGGGTACGGCGAGGGGGCGCCCCGTCTGCGGGTGCGGGGAAAGCCGGAGTTGTGCTGTGTCGGGGCAGCGGTATCGATCTTCAGGCGTTTAGGCCGAACGGCGGCTGGCAGGGGAGCACTTGGGGCCGCGCTGTGGGATCTCGAACTGGCCGCGGTTCCGCTACCGCCTCGTTCGGGCCGCAACTCGCCCGCAACGGGTGTGGCGCTGGATGAGCTGACTACCCGTCAGGTTTATGTGTGGGCCGTCGTCCTGACTATGGGCCAGTGCCTGCCCATTCCCGGTGAGCAGCCCGAGGCGACTGTGGACGTGTTGACCGCGTGCGGCGATCACGAGCGTGCCGGGCAGTTCGACGCCATCGGAACCTCGGCACCTTCCCCGCCCGCCGTGGCCGCCTACTCCACGTCCGGGAGACGCGCGATCCAGCCCGGTGAATCGAGCCGGATCGCGCTGTCCCCGACGAGTGAACGGAGTGTCTCTTCGAGTGTCGAGACCGACGCCTTGCCCGACTGCTTCTCCCACTGCTCGCGGAGCTCGTCGAAGACCGCCTCGCCCTGTCGCAACAACGCGAGTCCATGCTCGGTGACGCGCAGCCGCGTCCGCCGACGGTCGTCCGAGTCGGGTTGGCGCGCTACGTAGCGACGTTCCTCCAGTGCGGCGATCGTCTTCGCGGCTGCCTGTCTCGTCACCGACAGTCTGCGGGCGAGTTCGGAGGTGCTGTCGGCGCCGGACAGGATCGACCGGAGGGCGAAGTCGTGCACCGGCCGTACGTCCTCGAACCCGCGGTCGGCGAGCTCGGCGGTCGCTCGATCCGCCAAAGTGCGGAAGCCGGCGAGCAGGAGCAGGGCGAGATCGGCGCCTGATCTGGACATGCGGCCAGCATAGGACCACGTTGACAAAGGCAACCGGGTTGCCTATCTTGATGAGCAACCAGGTTGCCTATTTGGGAGCTTTCTCGTGCCCACGATCACGCCCCCCGGGGCGACCATTCCCGGCGTCACGCATCAGCTCGCCGAGGTCAACGGAACTCAACTGCACTACGTCTCCGCCGGCGCCGGCGGCTCACCGATCCTGCTGGTGCACGGCTGGCCGGAGACCTGGTGGGCGTTCCGCAAGCTGATTCCGGTGCTCGCGCGGACGCACCGGGTCTTCGCCCTCGACCTCCGCGGGTTCGGCGACTCCGGCAACGCCGACACCGAGTACGGCGAGACGGTCGCAGCTGAGGACCTGCACCATCTCGTCGAGCACATCGGCGCGGGTCCCGTGCACCTCCTCTGCCAGGACATCAGCGGCGGCACGGGCTTCCGGTTCGCGGCAACGCACCCGGAGGACGTCATCAGCTTCACCGGAGTCGAGACGACCCTCGCCGGTTTCGGATTCGAGGCTCTTGCCGACGTGAACAACCACGGTTCCTGGCACGTCGGATTCCTCGGCGCTCCGGGCATAGCCGCGATGCTCGTTCCGGGCCATGAGCGCGAACTCCTGGCCGACTGGGCCTTCCCGCTGATGAACGGGACGGAGGGAGCCATCGGCGAAAGCGACATCGACGAATTCGTTCGAAGCTACGCGCGCCCGAACGCCTGGCGAGGCACGGAGGGTCTCTACCGAGGCGTTCTCGCCGACAACGGCGCAACCAAGGCTCTGGCCGAGTCCCACCCGATCGCCGTGCCGGTGCTCACCGTCGAGGGTGCAGGCCATGGAACGATCACCGAAACGACCTTCCGTCAGGTGGCCGCCGGCGAGGTCACCGCGGTGCATATTGAGGGGGTCGGCCACCTCATCGCGCAGGAAGCTCCTGAAACGCTCGCGGCCGTCATCCTGGAGTTCACCGGAGGAATCGACAGCAGCAGTTCGTAGCGCCGCGGCAGCAGTTGTCCTCGGGGTCGTCAACGGTCGAAGCAGCGGTCCTGGTCCAGGTCCTCGATCAGCGTGGGACCTGTCGGCTGCCATTCCGGGCGATTCCGCGTCGCCGCGCTCGACGTCGGTTGTCGATCGTAACGACGGGGACTTACCGGGCTTCGGCGAAGCGCGCCATGTGCTCGTCGCTGAGCCGCACATCGCGTGCGGCGAGTGCCTCCTCGATCTGTTCCACCCGGCTCGCGCCGACGATGGGGTCGACTCCCTGCCGCATCAGCCATGCGAGGACGATCTGGTTCCTCGTGGCCGAGAGTTCGCCTGCGACATCGTCCAGGACCGCGAGCACTCGGGCGGTGCCGGGATGATCATAGGTCTGCGGAAGCGGCTTGTCCGCGCGCACGTAGGAACCCAACATCAACGAGCTGTACGACCAGACGGCGAGCCCCTCCGACCGTGCGAGGTCCAGGTCTTCGGTGGCGAGCATGCGATGGCCGGCCTCCGCCACGGGGGTGAGGGGGCGCGGCTGCACGAGGGAGTGGCGTAGTTGCAGGGCCGTCCAGGGCTCCACCCGCTGCTCCCGGGCGATCGACCGGGCGCGCTCGACGCGCCAAGCGGCATGGTTCGCCGCCCCGATCCGTAGGGCCACGCCCTTTGCGACCAGCTCGCCGAAGGCGCCGACCGTCTCCTCCAGCGGTACGGTGCGATCCTCGGCATGGGCCCAGAGAAGATCGACGTGATCGATCCCGAGACGCTCAAAGCTCCCCTCGACGCCGGCGTGGACAGCCTGGGCGGAGAGTCCCTCGGCGCTCTGCGGCCAGGAGTGCGGGACAAGCGGGTTCTGCCGGACCTTCGTCGCGATCCGTACCGCGTCGCGGGCGCCGGGGCGGGCCCGGAGCCATGAGCCGATGACTCGCTCACTGGCCCCGCCGATGCCGCTGGGGTCACTCCAGAAGGAGTAGCAGTTCGCGGTGTCGAGCCAGATCCCGCCGCCGGCGACGAAGGAGTCGAGGATCGCGAAAGCGGCGTCAGGGCGGACGCGGGTACCGAAGTCCATCGTGCCGAGGACGATCTGGGAGCCGGTGAAGTTGGTGTCCATATGACCCATACTCGAACCTGGAGCGCGCTCCGGGTCAAGGTCGGTTCCGGAGACGCCGCACGAGCGCCGCGCGCGGGCAGAACACCACCTGATCCGCGACGGACGCTGCACTCCCCTCAAGGTCATCACCACCGCGGTCAACATCAACGACGTCACCCAGAACCTCGCCCTCGTCGGTCGTGGAGCAGAGCTTCGAGCTCCTCCACCAGTTCAAGCGTCCGGCCGTCCGCTGGGAACGCCGCACCGAACTGCGCCACGCCTTCGTTTCTCTTGCCTGCGTCCTCATCTTCCGGAGGCGGCTCAAGAAGCGCCAGCCATGGCCGTGTTACGAGCTCTGCTCCGGGCACATTCGTCCTCCGACCTCGCGCCGGACACTAGACCGCGCGGTTCTTACGGGGCGTCAGGCGTGTCGCGGCGAGGGCGGCTGCGATCGCTACGGCGGAGAGGACTGTGGCGAAGCCGGCCATCGTGGTGGGCACGCCTGCGTGGTGGATGGCCAGGCTGAAGAGGATCGCCGGGCCGCCGAGTCCGAGGTAGCTCGCGGCGAAGTACAGCGCCAGCACACCGGCGCGCGAGTCGGGCTGGGCGCTCGCGGCGACCCGCAGGACACCGCCCTTGAACAACACGCCGGCTCCGGCTCCGGCGACGGTCACCGCGACGAGGAAGAGCCACAGGACCGGCTGGTACAGCGAGAGAGTGACCAGCGCGAGGCCGGCGACGAAGGCCACGGCGCCGGTGGCGGCCATCGGCGCCGGCCGCATCCGGCCGAGCACCATCTGGGCGACCGCCGAGGCGGCGAACATCAGGAACGGTGCCAGCCCCGCCACCGCGTGCGAGGTGATGCCGAGTTCGGTGTGCAGGATGACCGCGCCGAGCGAGCTGACCAGGCCCAGCAGCGCGAAGGAGGAGAACCCCAGCAGGCATGCCGCGGCGAAGGCGCCGGTGGCCCGGGGCCGCAGCGCGAAGCGCGGGGGCCGCTTCGCGCCGCCGGCCCGGCGGTCCACCGTCTCGGGCGTGGTGAGCGCGAGCACCAGGCACACCGTCATGGCCGCGGCGAAGCTGATCTGGGTGGTCTCCAGCGGGTGCGGCAGCCACTGGGCGATCGTCCCGGCCGCGAGCGGTCCGAGCGCCAGACCGCCGAGGTTCGCCACCGTGGCCACGGTGCCGGGCACCGTCGAGGTGGGCCGGTCAGGATGTTCCTGCTGGTACAGGTCGTGCAGGTAGGTGGTCGCGGTGGACGCCATCAGCCCGATGGCGACGCCATTGAGCACCCGCCCCGTCAGCAGCCCGGCCAGGCTGGTCCACAGGGTCAGTACCACTGCCGCGACCACGGCTACGGCGAGCGCGGGCACCACGACCCGGCGCCGCCCGAACCGGTCGGACAGGTGTCCGAGACCGACGAAGCCGAACGCCGCGCCCACGACCAGCACCCCGAAGGCGACAGTGATCGTGGTGCTGCCGAAACCGTCCCGCGCCTCGTAGAGCGGCCATAGCGGTGTCGGCGCGGTGCCGAACGCCATCAGCGCCGCGAACCCCGCCGCGGCGAACCAGAAGCCGAGACCGTGCGAGACCTGCGGCAGCCGGTGCGATCGGCGCGCCGACGGCTGCCGGGGGGCGAACCGGCCACCGGAGCGCGGCGCTTCGGGCTGGTTCGGGGAGGGCCTTTCGGCTGTGCGGACACTGGGCAGTGCCATGTGATCACCTTCGTCGTCGTTGCCTGCCCTCCCACGATGATCTTCATCCGCCATCTTGTCCAACGATTCTTTGTGCTCTCCCCTATCACCATTCGTGATAGTTCTGGGGTGTGAACCTGCACCATCTGGAGTACTTCGTCGCCGTCGCCCACGAGCGCAGCTTCACGCGCGCCGCGCAGCGCCTGCACATCGTGCAGTCGGCGGTCTCAGCGGCCGTGCGATCGCTGGAGAAGGAACTGGGGGCAGAGCTCTTCGAGCGTTCCTCGCAACGCGTCGCACTCACCGGCGCCGGCGCTGCGCTTCTGCCCAAGGCGGTGGCGACACTGGAGGCCGCGCGCGAGGCCCGCGACGCGGTCGCCGACAGCAGCGGGCAGCTGAACGGCACGCTGCACATCGGTGGCATGCCCCTGGCCGGACTGCTCGACCTGCCGCTGCTGCTCGGCGACTTCCACACCGCGCACCCGGACGTGGCGCTGCGGCTGAGAGCGTCGTCGGCCGGCTCCGCGGGACTGGTGCAGGCGCTGCTCACGGGTGACCTGGACGTGGCCCTGGTGTCGCTGGGCGAGCACGTCCCCGCCGGGCTGACCGTGCGCACGCTGTGCACCGTGCCCATGGCCCTCGTCGTACCGGCCGGCCACCGGCTGGCCGGCCGGACGCACGCACGGCTCGCCGACGTCGGCGACGACGACTTCATCGACGCCCCGACCGGCTACGGCAACCGGGACCTGGCCGACCGGGCCTTCGCCGCCGCCGGAATCGGGCGCCGGGTGGCCCTGGAGGCGACGGACGTGGCCTCCGTCACGGCCTTCGTCCGGCAGGGCCTCGGCGTCGCCTACCTGCCGCGGTTCCTCGCTGCCGCCGACCCCGAGGCGATCGCCGTCGTGCCGGTCGCCGGCCGACCGGTCACCTGGTCGCTGTCGCTGGCCGTCCCGGCCAGACGCCCCCCTGGCGCCCGGGTCCGCGCGCTGCTCGACCTGCTCGACGCCCAGATGGACCGCTACCTGCAGCTACCGGCGGGCGCGACGGCCTCCGAAGCCCGTCTGCCTCCCCGGCGTCCGTGATCCCGAGGCTCTCCGCGTCAATGTTCAGGTCGTACGACCTGGACCGGCTCACCCCCCGCCGAACTGCTGGTCGCCTCCTGCCGACTGAGGCTCGGTACTTCCGCGAGGTCCTCGGCCTGCCTACCCCGTGAATCGTCTCCTCGGGTGTCCTTTCGCAGTGAGCGGAGCGAGTGAATCGGCTGGGAGCAATGGGCTTGGACGTCACAGCGGCGGTGTCCCAGCGGTCTGTTCAGTTCCGGTGAGCGCCGACCAGCCACGTGACAGAACCGCTGCGACGCCGCGCTATGGCGTGGCTGACGAGATGAGCGGCGATCCGGCCGGGGCCGCGGAGTCCGGCGCTCCCGCGTAGTCGGGCAGCTCGACGCCGTTGATCGCGCGCCCGACCAGCTCGGTGAACCATTCGCCGGCGAAGTCGGGTCGCGGCTCGGCGTCCGGCCCGGGGACGTCGCGGCTGCGGGCGTTCAGTCGGCCGATCTCCTGGTTGGCCTCGACGAACGAGCGCATCCGCGCCTCGTAGCGGGCGAACCCGGTGTCGGGGTCCCACTCGGCGGCGGCCAGTTCTCCGGCGAGCAGGTAGGCGCCGACCAGCGCCAGCCCGGTGCCCTGCCCGGACATCGGCGACGAGCTGAACGCCGCGTCCCCGAGCAGCCCCACGCGTCCGCTCGACCAGCGGTCCATCACCACCTGGGCGACCTGGTCGAGGTAGAAGTCCGGGGTGTCGTCCAGGTGCGCGAGAATGTCCGGGGCCAGCCAGCCCAGGCCCGCCATCCGCTCACGCAGCAGGTGCTTCTGGTCCGCGACGTCACGGTGGTCGACGTCGAAGTCGGCCGAGGCGAAGGAGAACATGGACATCGCCCGGGTGGCGTCCTGGATGGGCCGCAGAAGGGCGGAGCGCCCGGACTCCTGGTCCTGGTACTCGAGCAGCCAGCGGTCCAGCCCGAACTCGTTGGGCACACTGTAGAAGGCCAGCACGTGCCCGAGGTGGCGGAGGAACCGCTCATGCGGCCCGAAGACCATCGCGCGCAGCGGGGAGTGCAGCCCGTCGGCCCCGACCACCAGGTCGAAGCGCCGCCGGTCGCCGCCCGCGAAGACCACGTCGACACCGTCCGCGTCCTGGGTGAGCTCGGCGATTCGGTCGCCGAAGAGGTACTCGACGCCGTCGCGGGTGTCGTCGTAGAGCAGTTGGGACAGGTCCCCGCGCAGGATCTCGATATCGGCGATGAACCCGTCGCCGCCGTCGTCGTCCGCACGGAAGGTGTCCAGCACCTGTCCGTCCGCGTCGACGGTGTGCGCGCCGGCGGTGTCGGTGCACGCCGCGCGGACCACCGCGTCCAGCCCCATGCGCCTGATGACCTCCCTGGCGACCCCGCGCGCGTCCACCGCCTGCCCCCCGGGACGCAGCTCGGGAGCCCGCTCCACCACGGTCACCTCGGCCCCGCGCCGGTGCAGCCAGTGGGCCAGCGCGGGTCCCGCGATGCTCGCCCCCGCCACCAACACCCGGGGACCGGTCACCCCCGTCTCCTGCTCGCCCGTCCCGATCGTGCGCTCCTGCTCGGAGTCTTCGACGCCCATCACGGCCTCCACGCGCTTCCTCCCGTGCCGGAACGTTCCCAGCACAGGCCCACCCCTGTCGGTGGATCCGGCAGTATCGACTGCGGATCCGCACAAAACTCATTGGTACGGCCGAAATCGCGATCTGCGCGCAACCCGTTGAGACTTCGAAGGAACCAGCGGAGAACGGACGGGACACCCTGACCTGCGCGCTCGACCTTCGCTGAGACGCGGCGTGGTCCGTCAACAGCCGGCGGCGCAGGCGACGTCGTCACCTCATGGTCAGCGCTGGAGGATCTCCACCATCCGGGGGCCGGTCGCGGTCACGCCCTGCCGGATGTAGTCGGTGAGGTCGTCCAGGGATTCGGCCCGGTGCGTCTCGAGGCCGTAGCCGCGGGCGATGTCCAGGACGTTGAGCCCGGAGATGTCGAGGTACTCGCCCTTGGGGACGTGCAGCAGCTCGGAGAACTCCTCCAGGGCCCGGTACTTGGTGTTGGTGCAGACGACGTAGGTGACGGGCACCTGGTGGCGGGCCGCGGTCCAGAGTGCCGCGGGGGTGTACTGCATGGCGCCGTCGCCGATCAGTGCGACCACGGGCCGGTCGGGGCGCCCGAGCCGCAGTCCGATGGCTGCGGGCAACCCCCAGCCCAGGCCTCCGGCGGCGCAGTAGAAGAGCGACTTGGCGCGGGTGATGGTGAGGCGGTCGCGCAGTTCGTCGGAGGAGGTCCATTCCAGGGCGATGACGGTGTCGTCGGTCTTGCCGCGGTCGATCGCGTCGAGGATGGCCTCGGTGGTGAAGCGCGGGCCGCTGGTGTCGGCCTCGGGCAGCGTGCGCGCCGGCGGCCAGGCACGGTCGCTCTCGGCCACTGCCGCGGCCACCCGCACGAGTGCGTCCGACGGGTCACCGATCGCGATGCGCCCGAACGGGGCCCTGGCCGCCTCGTCGGGATCGTCGGTGACCGCGTGCACGCTCACGCCGGGCCGCATGAAATCGTCGTCGCTCGGTGCGTGGTACCGGAAGACGGGCGCTCCGAAGCAGACCACCGTGTCGTACTGCCCCAGGATGTCCGCGACCGCGCCCGCCGCTGAGGGGAGTTGTCCCTGGTAGCAGCGGTGCCGGGTGGGGAACGGCGAGCGGGGCGGGCTGGGCGCGATCCAGACGGGCAGCCGAGCCCGCTCGGCCAGCGCGACCGCGGCGGCGAACCCGGCCTCGGTGTCGGCGCCGGGGCCCAGCACGAGAGCCGGCGCCGATGCGCTGTCCAGCGCCTGGACCAGGGTGTCCAGCGCGTTCTGCGACAGTACCGGGTCCCCGATGACCTCCCGCTGGGCGAGCAGTTCGAGGGCGCCGTCCTCGGCCGGCTGCGTCCAGTCGTCCAGTGGAACGGACAGGTAGACCACGCCACGGGGTGCTGAGTTCGCGAGCATCAGCCCCTTGGACACCAGCGCCGGGCCGTCCTGCGGCCGCAGCGGCTCGCCCGCCCACTTCACCAGCGGGTCGCCGAGCTTGACCGGGTCGACGTTGGTGAGCATCGCCCCGACCGGCACGTACCGGCGTGCCTGCTGTCCGGCCATGATCACCATCGGGGTGTGGCAGTCCGCCGTGTTGGTCATGCACCCCATCGAGTTGCCGGTGCCCGAGGCCGCGTGGAGGTTCAAGAAGCCGATCGTGCCGGAGGCCTGCGCGTAGCCGTCGGCGATCGCGATCGCGGCGCCCTCCTGGAGGACGAGGTAGTAAGGAATGTCATCCGGGAGGCCGGTCAGGAACGACAGCTCGTTGGAGCCCGGGTTCCCGAAGACGGCCGTCACCCCGTGACGGCGAAGCACCCGGTAGAAGGCATCACTGACACTGACCACGGCCATCGTTCCTCACGCAGAGTGGCCACATCGCTATGACCCCGTCCTTACGATCTGCATTATTGAGGACGAATAGGAACATTGCGGCCCATTGCGGCGGCGTGTCCGCCATCCCGGTGCGCCGGTAGACCCCACGCTGGTCTCACGTCACCGACCCGGGCCGAGCTCTACCGCATCCCGGAGGGACCAATGATGGTTAACCGGTCGCCGACTCCAACAGGGGCCAGCCATCGACCTCGACTACCCGCCTCTCATCGGGCTTCCAGCCGCGAGTCAACGCCGCGTCCAGAAGGGTTCGGACGGCCCTGGGCTCGTGCAGGTTCAGCGAGTTGCCCCGGACGTAACCGACGTCGCCGGAACCGAAGGGCGCACCCCCTGGGACGTACCTGTCCGGGGCCGCGTCGAAGACGATGCGCAGTTGCGCTCCGGTGCCGGCCGGCTGCGGGTACAGAGTCAGGGTCTGACGACAGGCCCGTCCGTGATCCAGCACGCGGTGGCTGTGACGAAGCGTCCACAGGTACTCGCGCCCCTCAGCGACCAGGAGGCGGGGCTTGTTCGGATGGCGAGGCATGCAGCCCACGGTAAAGGTCAGGGGTGTAGCCCCGTGCCGTCTCGACCCAGCCCGCCGACGCGGCCAGAAATCCAACCTCCTGGACCAGGTCCGACAGGTCACGTGCCCGCCGGGTTCCGCGTCCTGATGCGCCGCCAGGCGCCAGCCCGCGCCCGCGTCCGAAAAGCTCCCCGACGCCGCGTCGTGCACCGCCGCGGGGCACTCGCCTGCTACAACCAAAGCCTGAGCGGACACGCAGCCCATGCCTGGGCCACGCACAGGAACACGGTCGCGCCGAGAGGATCCCGTGTCCAAAGAAGAGGTTCACACCAGCGACGCGCCTGCACCGGGCGGCGCCTACTCGCAGGCCGTCGTCGCCAATGGCTTCCTCTACACCGCGGGAACGGGACCTCACGACCCCACCACCGGTGCGGTCGTCGGGGATACGATCACGGAGCAGACACGGCAGGTACTGCGAAATCTCAGGGCGCTCCTCGCAGCCCGGGGGCTCGACTTCTCCGACGTCGTCAAAGTCACCTCTCACCTGGCCGACTTGAGCCGTGACTACGAGGCGTACAACGCCGTCTACGAGCAGACCCTGCCTCAGCCCTATCCCGTGCGGACGACAGTCGGGTCCACGCTGGACCGCAAACTCATCGAGATCGACATGGTGGCCATGCTCCGGCACGCGTAGGACCACACCTGCGACTGCAGTGCTCGCTGGGCCCCGCCGCACATCGGGGTGCCGCGCTCCCGGCTCGCGATCGCGTCATGGTCGACGTTCCGGAAGCAAGGAGTTGGCGGCTCGTCGTGGACCTACTCGCGCGGGTCTTGGGAGAGGCCGCAGTCCGGACGGTGAAGGCGGACGTGTACGCCTTGGCGTGGCTGGTGCCTCCTTTTTGCGCCCAGCCGGGTGAAGGGACGAACGGTGGCTGGGCGCCGGCAGAGACATGGGCGTCTGTGGGGCGCCGGCCACCGCGCATCCGTACCGCACCCCCGTCCGGTCGGATCGACCCGCCTCCCGGTCGAGATGGTGCAGTACGGAACGACGAAGACGGCGCTGCTCGGTGTGAGCCGGGGCTTCGCCAACCGGGCGAAGGCGACCGGGGTCACGGTCAACTCGGTGCTGGCGGGTCCCACCCATACGACGAATCGTCGACGCCATCCGCCCCTGACACGGGGAAGTCAGATGGTTTCGCCGCCCTCCGCTCAGGCCGGCAGGCCCGCGTTGATGATGTGCTGTGGAGCGGCCCGTCAGTGTGCGGCGGTGTAGTGTCGTTCTGTTTCTCACCCGCCGTCCGGGCATCCTCGGATCACGGGGGGGGACGTGACGGAGCGCGCACGATGACTGCCGAGGAACAGACAGCGGCGCATGCGACACCCACGGCGGCCGACCCGGTCCGGGACGGCTCGACCACATCAGAGGATCCAGGCAGACCGGGGAACTCCGGACGGTGGCCGGCCACAGCGGTCTTCTTCCTCAACGGGCTCACGCTGTCGACGTATGTCGTCCGGCTGGCATCGCTGAAGGGCAAGCACCATTTGAGCGACGGGCAACTCGGGCTCATCGGCATGGCTTTCGCCGTGGCGGCCATCGCCTGCATGCAGGGCGTGGGCCCTTTGACGGCGCGGCTCGGGACGCGGCCGGTGCTGCGCACCTCCCTCGTCGTCATGCCCGTGCTGCTGGCGCTGGTCGGCCTGGTGGGCGGAGTCGTCGAACTCGTGGTGGTCGTCATGGCGCTCGGTGCCCTGCACGGCACCACCGACGCAGCCATGAACACTCACGCCGTCACCATCCAACGGCGCGTCGGACGTCCCCTCATCAACGGCTGCCACGCCGCCTGGAGCATCAGCGCGGTCGTGGCCTCACTCACCACGGCCGCCCTGGAGCGTGCGGGTGTCTCGCTCGCCACGCACCTCGCCGTGGCCGCCGCCGTGCTCATGGTGGGGGGCCTGCTGCTGGGACGGCTGTTGGTGGAGACCGGTACACGGGACCGCGCCCCCACACCCTCGCCCGCACGGCGCCACCGGGGCCGACGCGGAGGCTGGAGCCGCCAGGTCGTGACACTCGGCCTGGCCGGCACGGCCCTGATGGTCTGTGAAGGCGCCGCCCTCGGCTGGAGCGCGATCTTCCTCCACGACTCCCGGGGCGCGTCCCTCGGTCTCGCGGCGACGGCCGTGACCGCCTACACCGGCGCTCAGGCGGTCGGCCGGGTGATCGGCGACCGCTTGACCCTCCGCTACAGAGCCCCCGCCCTTTTCCGCACCGGCGGCCTCGTCGCGGCATGCGGCCTGGCGATGGCGCTGCTTTCGCCGAACCCGGTCACGGCCATCGGCGGGTTCGCGGTCGCGGGCGCGGGTGCCTCGGTCCTGCTCCCGCTGGCCTACGGTGCGGTCGGGCAGGCGAAGGCGGACAGCCCGGAAGCCGCGACGCTGATCTCCCGATTCACGACCTTCACCTACGCGGGGACCCTGTTCGGCCCCGCCTTGATCGGTTGGGCCGCCGAGTTCGTCGGCCTGACCTGGACGCTCGCCGCGCTGGTCCCCGTGCTGTGCGGTGTCGCACTCCTGAGCCCACTGCCAAGTGCTGTGACCGGACAGCGGTATCGGTGATCGCGAATGCAGCTCCGGCCAGGCTCTCCGCTCGAAGAAGGTGAAGCCGCCGGGCGGCATCCACGGAGCGGGCGGGTGGCCATGGGTGGCGTGTGCCGGGTGCGGGCAGGGTGAACCGCGCTGGTGCCGGCGTGGGGTTGACGGTGACCGGCGAGTCCGCGGCCGGTCGGGACTGGGCGGATGCGGCGGTGGGGGCTACCGGGTCGGAAGCGATGGCTGACGCCACGGCGTCCCGAGCAGCGTTCGGCGGGTCAGGAGCCCTCTCTCGTTCACCCTAGCCAGAAATGTAAGGTTCACTTTCCATAAGGTCAGGAGTGCTTGACCAGATGGAAAGTGAACCTTACATTGGTATCATGGCAAAGAAGGTGGAGCAGGATCAGGCGACACGCGCGGCCCGCCGCGCTGTGCTCATCGACGGCATACCGGTGTCCGCTCTCGGGGTGATAGCCCTGGCGCTGGGCAGTAGCCCCGATCCGAGCAGGGCTCAAAAGGTCTGGTGGATCGCCACCACCACGGTGTTCACCCTCGCGATCGCCTGGGTGCTGCTGCGGGCATTCCGGCGTGGGGACGAATACCTGCGCAGGATTCAGCTGGAGAGCATGGCCATCGCCTTCGCCGCGGTCCTGGTGGGGCTGCAAGTGGCTACCCTGCTCGATGCCGCAGGCGTCATCCAGCTCCATCAGCTCGCGCAGGCGATCCTCCTTGGCGGCGTGGCCATCTGGATGACGATCGCCGACCTGCGCACCCGCCTGAACCGGTGACGGAATCCTGTGAAGAACCGACTACGTGAACTGCGTGCAGCTCGCCGGTGGAGCCAGGCCGACCTGGCCGACCGGTGCCAGGTCTCCCGGCAGGCCATCAACGCCATCGAGACCGAGCGGCACGATCCCAGCCTGCCTCTGGCGTTCACCATCGCCGACGTCTTCGGCTTGGCCATCGAGGAGATCTTCCGTCCCGACCGGACGGAAACAACAGGCAACTCGGCCTGACCTTGGGTCCTTTCAGCCGGATCCTTCGGGCAGCGTTGCGCACTCACCCGCCAGGATGAGTGCGCTGGCCAGACGGTGAGTTGCACCCGGGGGCAAGAGATCATTCCCCTCGCGGGGGAGGTGCGGCCGGCGGCGCGCAGGCGCTTCGCGAGTGCTTCGACGTTCTCGAAGTCCACGTCGCCGATGGGCGCTACGACGGGGATCGGTGTGTCGGCGGGACGTTCGGCAGCGGGGGGGCGCGTCGTGAGTCCTCATGGCCCTCGGCTGCCCCACGCCGCGGGGAGGTTGCGCGGACGCCGGACCTTCGGACGCGGGATGCGTGGACAGGCCCGTCAGCCGCGGCCGTCCCGGTCCGGCGGCATCAGGGATGGGTTCCGCGGCGATGACTTTCGTCGTGCGGTTCCGTCTGGAAGGTGGGAGGGGGCAGCGGCTCCTTCCCTGGCCCGAACGGGCCTGCCCCGTCGATCAAGGAGCCTTCTGTGTCCGCAGTCCGTACTCTCATGACCGGCCTCGTTCTCGGCGAGTCACCCCGCTGGCACGACGGCCGCCTGTGGTTCTGCGACTGGGGCGCGCACGAGGTCGTGGCCGTCGACCTCGACGGCCGCAGCGAGACCGTCGTCCGCGTCCCTTCGTTCCCGTTCTGCATCGACTGGCTGCCGGACGGCCGGCTGCTCATCGTCGCGGGCAGCGATCGGCTTCTGCTGCGTCAGGAGCCCGACGGGTCGCTCGTTTCCCACGCCGACCTCGCCGGCCTGTGCGACCGCCCCTGGAACGAGATCGTCGTGGCCGGAAGCGGGAACATCTACCTCAACAGCATCGGTTTCGACATGATGGCCGGCGAAGATCCCTCGCCCGGCATCCTCGCCGTGGTCACCCCCGACGGCTCGGCACGCCAGGTGGCAGACGACGTCGCGTTCCCCAACGGCATGGCGGTCACGCAGGACGGATCGACGTTGATCCTCGCCGAGTCCCACGCGAGCAGGCTCACCGCCTTCGATATCGAGGGCGATGGCGGCCTGTCGAATCGCCGGGTCTGGGCCGACCTCGACGCCGCCGCCCCTGACGGCATCTGCCTCGACGACGAAGGGGCCGTCTGGTACGCGGACGTCCCCAACAAGCGCTGCGTCCGCGTACGAGAAGGCGGGAAGGTACTGCGAACGGTCGATCTCGACCGCGGATGCTTCTCCTGTGCGCTGGGGGGCGCCGACGGCAGGACGCTGTTCATGACGGCGGCACAGTGGCACGGGCCGGAACGCGCGGCCGAGGGGACACGAACCGGCCAGGTGCTGGCCATGGAGGCGCCGAGCCCAGGCGCCCATCGTCCGTAGTGCCCAGACCCGCACTCACCGCGGCCGCCGCGGTGCGATGTCAGCCTGTCCGGAGTGTGCCCAGTGACAGCCCCGAGTCACGAAGCCAGGTCTCGCCGGCCGGGCTCCAGGCGACGCGGGAGCCGAGGGAGACCCAGACACCGAACTCGCCGGGAGCCGGCTCGGTGTGCTGCTCGGCCTGGACGCTGTTCAGACAGAGCTTGACGCCGCAGCCCTTGTCGTCGGGCAGGCCCCGCCAGCCGCAGCCCCAGCTGACGTCCATGGTCAGTGGTCCGAGTACGGCGACCATCCGGTCCAGTTCCTCCTCGGTGCAGGCGTCCTCGGACTCGCTGTCCGGGCCGCCGAAGGGCGGAGTCGTGTTCAGAGAGAGGGTCAAGCCTTCGGGGAGCGGCCACAAGTCGGCCAGGTCTGGGCGGAGCTGCATGTTCGCAAGGAACAAGCCGCTCAACTCTTTCCAGTCGAACGCCACACCGCGGCGCCGCAGTTCATCCCGGACCGGTCCGAAGCCTGGCAGGTCCGGATCCCAGGCTGCCAGCGCGGCGCCGAAGGTGCGAATCGCGTGCGCATACTGCTCGGCCGTGTCGACCAGCTCCAGTTGGGGCCAGGCGACGCCCTTCCAGTCGGCCAGGTCCCGCATGATCGCCCGCGCGCGTGACAGTGCGCTCGGCGCGTCAGGAAAGGGTTCGCACAACCGGTAGAGAATCGACATGGACAAGAGACTTTCCTCTCGCGCGGAGAGGGCGGACGCGCCTGACGGCACGCACTCGCCCTGGTAGCCGTTTACCGATGCTCCTGGTGCGCAGAGCGTCCGGCGCGAACCAGGCCAAGTCTGCTCGGCCCGGTGAGATACTCGCAGTCCAGCCGGGTTGGCCGCACCCGGGTTCACAGCGTGATCCGGAAGGCCGCACAGGCCGGTCCTCGCCGGCGCAGCCTGTCGTCGGAGTCCAGGACCGGTTCGGCGACGAGCCAGATCCGCACGGAACCGGCCGGCCCAGCAACTGCAGCACGCGATCAGGCCTCCGGCCCGCGGACCCTGCCGACTCCTGCTCGGTGTGGGCGCGTTGGTTCCTGGTGGCGGACGACGCCACTTCGACCCAGCGCTGCGCGGATATGTCCTGATAGGCCCCGCGTACGGTGCTCCTCGGCGCGCACGCCCTCACCGCCTGCGGCGGCGGCCCGCACACGGGCGCCCTCGACCGGGGCACCCCCAACGCCCACCCCACCTGCCGTGTGCACCCACACGACCTGCCCAGGACACCGCGTGGACCGACCTCTACATCCGGCTGACCCGACGCTGACGTCCGGCGCCGTCGAGCCCGGGCCGTACCGGTTCGAGCCGTGGCCCGAGATCCCGACAATCGCCGGCGCGGTCGAGATGGTCGCTGTCCTGGCGGCCGCAGGGGCTTCCGCCGCAGGCTGGAGCAAGCCGTCGGCGGGGCCTGCACCCGATGGCTGAAACGAATTCCTCGACGAAGTCGCCGCCTACCGCCGACGAATCGCCGTCAGAGCTCCTTGACCCAGATCATGCCGCGGCCGGACTCGGCCGGGGCTGTGATGCCGGCCTCCTCGATACGGTCGAGGCGGTAACCCAGGTGCCGCGCGACGGCAGGTCGGGCATCGTCACCGATCCGTCAGGACGCGATCACCGGCGAGGCGGTGTTGTTGTTCTCCATGGCCCCGGGCCAGGGCTGACGTACCGGCTGGCCGGCCGTGCAGTTGCCAGGCCATGTACGCGATGAACGCCAGGCCGCACAACAGGTAGCTGTTGGCGACGAGCGTGTTCACTCCGTCGAAGCCGTACTTCCGCGGCATCCACCACAAGGGGGAGAGGCAGAAGAGCACGTACACGCCGGCCGCCCACCGCCGCCGGCCGGCCCGCACGAGGAGCACCAGCGCGGGCACCACCCACACCCAGTGGTGCGCCCACGATATCGGCGAGACCAGCAGTCCGGTCGTCCCGGTCACCGCGGTCGCGGCCAGCCAGTCCTCCCGCCGCGCCCAGGCCGTCGCCACCGCGAGCCCTGCCGCGCCGAGCACGAGCGGCACCGCCGGATACCAGCCGCCCACGTGCGTCGGCCCGCCCAGAAGCCGTGCCGCCGCGCCGAACGGAGACTGGTTGCTGACGTAGGCGGCTCCGACCCGCGAGGTGTCGAGGAAGACGCCGCCCCAGTAGACCCGGGATGCCGTCGGGGCGATGGCGAACGCCAACAGCCCGCAGCCGAGGAACGTGGCCGCCGCGACCGCCGCCGCCCGGATACGCCCCGCCAGCAGCAGGACCACCACGAAGATCGCAGGCGTCAGCTTGAGCGCGGCGGCCACGCCCACCCCGATGCCGGCCCGGCGTCGGCCGGCTGCCAGCATGCGTACGTCGGCCAGCACGAACGCCAGCAGCATCGGATTGACCTGCCCCAGGAAGATGCTCTGCCACATGGGTTGGAGAAACAGCCCGGCAGCCACGACCGCGGCCAACCGGGCCCGCGTGCACCGGAATCCGCCCAGCTCCAGCGCGCTCCTCCACGCCCACGAGAACGCGCCGACGGACGCCGACTCCCACAGGACCCTCGCGACGGCCAGAGGCACGTGCGAGATCGGGATGAACAACGACGCCATGAACGGCGTGTTGGTGTACCAGTGCGCGACGAGCTGCTCCCGGTACAGTTTCGCCCCGTTCGTCGCGACCCGCCCGCCCTCCCAGTAGATATGGAAGTCCAGCGCGTTGTAGGCCGCGGCGAACGCGACGACGCCGATGATCTGGATGGTGAGCACGCCGTACACGACACGAGATTCCCTCTGCCTTCGTCCCATGGCATTGGACGATCTCCCGCGCGGTGTCCCCGCGGCATCGGACCACCGGCCACAATCACCGGCAGCGGCGGTAGCCCGCGGGTGTACACCCACGGACTGATGTGTCGCCTCAGGTCAAGCGGATACGATCCGCTCCATGTCCGTCACCGTACGCTCCCCGGGGTCCGACCCGGCGCGCCCGGCTCGTCCGGCGCGACTGCGGATGGTCCTCGCCTGGTGCGGCGTCGGCCTGTATCCCCTCATCTTGTTCGAGGCGATGCCCCGGGTCGACTTCATCGTGCTGGACGCTACGGTCGCCGTGCTGCTCACGATCCCGGTCCTCGCGCTGCTGCGGCGTCACCCGTGGCCGGCGTTCGGGTTGCTGCTGTTCGGCTGGCTTACGGCCGTCGTGGTGGAGCAGGGCCGTTACGGCATGGTCGGCCTGCAGGTGCTGGTCGTCGACATCGCCGTCGCCCTGATCACGATCGACCGCTCCCGCCGGGCTTCGCTCGCCACCGTGACCGTGGCGGTGCCCGTGCAACTTGCCTGCCTGCTCGCCTACGTGCATGGCAACGCGGTCCTGCCTGCCGTCGGATCGACCGTCCTGGCGGGGATCGTCGCGTGGATGGCGGGCAACTCCGTGCGCGAGCGCCGTCAGCACACCGCGGCACTCGCGACTCAGGCCACGGAGCAGGCGGTCACCGCCGAACGGCTGCGGATCGCCCGCGAGTTGCACGACATGGTCGCCCACAGCATCGGCGTCATCGCCATCCAGGCCGGTGCGGGCAGCAGGGTCATCGACACCCAACCGCACGAGGCGCGCAACGCCCTGTCGGCGATCGAGACCACCAGCCGGGAGACCCTCGCGGGACTGCGCCGCATGCTGGGCGCGCTGCGCGCCGCCGATCCGGACACCGCCGCCCGCCCGGCGCCGCTGGACCCGGCGCCCGGCCTGGCCGACGTCCAGCGGCTGGTCAAGGCAGCGCTGGACGCCGGCGTGCAGGTCGACATCCACCGGCTCGGCGAGCGCCGGGCCCTGCCCGCCGAACTCGACCTGTCGGCTTTCCGCATCATCCAGGAAGCACTCACCAACGTCGTCCGCCACGCGGGCACCAGCCGATGCCAGGTCACCATCGACTACCAGGACGAGGAACTCACCATCGACATCGTCGACGACGGCCGCGGCTGCGACCTGCCGGCCGCCGGAGGCTTCGGCATCATTGGAATGCGTGAACGCACCAGCCTCCTGCACGGGCAGTTCACCGCCGGCGCGCGGCCTGAAGGGGGATTCCGCGTACGGGCGCGGCTGCCCCTGCCGGTGGAGGCGCGGTTCATGGAGGCGCGGTCCATGGAGGCCCGGTGACGGTACGGGTCCTGCTGGTCGACGACCAGCCGCTGATTCGCGCGGGCCTCCGCGTGCTCATCGCCGACACCACCGATCTTGAGATCGTGGGCGAGGCCGGGGACGGCGCCGAAGCGGTTCGGCTGGTCACGGACGCCGCCCCGGACATCGTCGTGATGGACATCCGCATGCCCGGCATGGACGGCATCGAGGCCACCCGACGGATCACCTCGTCGGGCGCCACCGCCCAGGTGCTCGTCCTCACCACCTTCGACGATGACGAGTACGTCTACGGAGCGCTGCGCGCCGGGGCAAGCGGATTTCTCTTGAAGGACATGGCGCTGGACCACATCCTCAGCGCGATCCGCGTGGTCGCCGCCGGTGAAGCGCTGATCGCGCCCGGCATCACACGCCGCCTCATCAGTGAGTTCGTCGCCCGTCCCGCCCCGTCCGCGGCTACCCGCTCCGGTGTACCTCGCGGCACGACAGCCGGCGTGACCGAGCGCGAACGCGAGGTGCTGACCCTGGTCGGCCGCGGCCTTTCCAACACTCAAATCGCGGCCGAACTCTCCATAACCGTCGCCACGGCCAAGGCCCACGTCGCCCGGCTGTTCACCAAACTCGACGCCCGCGACCGCGTGCACCTGGTGATCATCGCCTACGAAGCCGGACTGGTCGCCACTTCCGCGTAGCGCCGGTGAGCCCTATGTTCAGCTGACCACGCGGGCGGGTCCTCGGGGGGCGCCGGTCTCCGCGGCGGCTTCTGCTGCGGTTTTCAGTGGGCGGGCGGCCGGTTCCGTCATCCAGCAGGTCCGGGCCGGTGCCGGGCGGCCGGTGTCGCGTACCGGCGGGTGCAGCCGGGTGATCGGCGGCGCGTCCAGCTCGGCCGCGGAGTGCCACGTCAGCGTGACGCTTCCTCCCGTCGCCGGTCGTCGCCGGCCGTGGCGGGGATGGCGTTGTCGATGAGGACGGCGGCGACGGCGGCGGCGGTGGGGAAGGCGTCGGCGTTGAGGACCCGGGTGCGGGCCGCGGCGCCGTCGATCAGCAATGCGAGCTGCTCGCCGAGCTGTTCGGGGTCGGCGGCGCCGGCTTCGCGGGCGGCGTCGGCGAGCCGCGCGGCGACGGCCTGCTTGTACTCGCGCGCGTACTGGGATGCGGGGTGTTCGGGGTCGTGGAGTTCGACGGCGGCACCGATGTAGGGGCACAAGGGTGTGGTGGCGGGGATGTCGAACGCGGCGAGGAGCCGCTCACGCGGCGTGAGGTCGGTGCGGTCGAACACGCCGGACAGAACGGAGGGGTCGAACCAGCGCAGGTACTCGGCGACGAGTTCGTCCTTGCCGCTGAAGTGCTGGTAGGCCGTGCGCTTGGACACCTCGGCCGCCGCGCACAGCTCGTTCATGCCGGTGCGGTTGATGCCCTGCTCGCGGAACAGCTGCTGGGACGCGAGCAGGATGCGCTCGCGGGCGCCCCGGCCGCGGCGGCGGCCCGTAGGGCCCTTCTCCAACTCCGTCATGGCTCCATCGTACCCCGGTCGGGTAACGACCGGTGTACATAATTGCGTCCCGGCCGCCCTCCCGGTACGGTAAGTACACAGGGCGGTGTACATAACGCCGCCGATCCCCGGTACACACGGCACCACCGACCCAAGGGAACGACCATGGGAAAGCTCGACGGCAAGGTCGCAGTCATCACCGGCGGCACCACCGGCATGGCACTGGCCGGCGCGAAGCTGTTCGTCGACGAGGGAGCGCACGTCTTCATCACCGGCCGCCGCCAGGACGCCCTGGACGAGGCCGTGAAGCAGATCGGCCGCAACGTCACCGGCGTCCAGGGCGATGCAGCCAACCTGGACGACCTGGACCGCCTGTACGACACCGTCAAGCGGGAGAAGGGAAGCCTCGACGTACTGTGGGCCAGCGCCGGCGGCGGCGAACCCGCCCCGCTCGGCGAGATCACCGAGGCCCAGTTCGACACATGGTTCGGGCTCAACGCCCGCGGCACCCTGTTCACCGTCCAAAAGGCCCTCCCGCTCCTCAACGACGGCGGCTCCATCCTCATGACCGGCTCCAACGCCTCCCTCGGCGCCTTCCCCGGCTGGAGCGTCTACGCCGGCAGCAAGGCGGTCCAGCAGGCCTGGGCCCGCATCTGGCTCAACGAACTCAAGGACCGCCGCATCCGCGTCAACGTCCTGACCCCCGGCCAGGTCGCCACCGCCAAGCAGGAAGAACTCTTCGACGAGGCCACCAAGCGCCAGTTCGAGTCCCTCATCCCCCGCGGCCAGATGGGCCACCCCGACGAAATCGCCAGCGTTGCCCTCTTCCTCGCCTCCGACGACTCCAGCTACGTCAACGGCATGGAACTCGTCGCCGACGGCGGCACCACCGCCCTCTGAACGAACAACACGCCACCAGGGCAGGACGTCTCATGAGCAGCATCAGCATCATCGGAACCGGGAACATGGCCCGCACCATCGGAGCACGGGCGACAGCGGGCGGCAACACCGTCGAGATCATGGGCCGCGATCGGTCCAAGGCCGCCGACCTGGCCAAGGCTCTCGGCGGCGGCGCCACGACCGGAGAATGGGGAACCACCCCGGCCGGGGACATCGTCATCGTGGCCCTGTCGTACGACGGTGTCGTGCCGGCCGTCGCCCACTACGGAGACGCACTCGCGGGCAAGGTCATCGTCGACATCAGCAATCCCTTCAACTCCACGTTCGACGGTCTGGCCCACCGTGAGGAGACCTCGATCGCGCAGGAAGCCGCCAAAGCGGCCCCGGCCGGCGCCAGCGTGGTGAAGGCGTTCAACACCGTCTTCCGCCATGTCCTGGAGAAGGGTCAGCCCGACGTCTTCATCGCCGGCGACGACCTGCAGGCCAAGGCGCGTGTGCGGGAGTTCATCGAGAGCCTCGGGCTGCGCCCGCTGGACGTCGGCGGCCTGAACATGGCGCACTGGCTGGAAGGAGCGGGCGTGGTCACGGTGGGCCTCGCCAACCACGGAGTGGGGAACTGGAACTTCGCCCTCGGCATCACCGAACTCCCCGTCTGAGCAAATGTTTGACGGAGGACCTGATCCGATCCGACAGCACCCCTGAACGACGCTGCCCCGAACTGGCACGATCCAGCCATGGGAAACATCTACGACTACTACGCGGCCACCGACGACACGCAAGCCCTCGCGCTGTTCAAAGAGGACAGCATGGTCGACCCATTCGGCACGCTCGGCCTCAAAGGGGCAGACCCCTACCTGATGCTCGCAACCGTCGAAGCCCACCTCACAGGAGCATCCGAGGAGCAAGTGAAAGCCGACCCCCGCTTCTGCGGACTGCTCAACGATCCCGACCCAGAAGGACCTTGGCTCGTCTCACTCACCGACACCCTTCGTGACGTCCTCGCAGCGGCCACCCCGGAGCGCCTGCTGGAAACCGCCACCGCATGGACCCACACGGAGGACGGGGGCGGGGAGGACCCAGGACTCATGGCGGGCTTCCTGGAACGCCTCGGCCAACTGGCCCGCGACGCCGGGCCGCGACGACGCCTGTACTGCGGCATGTCCCTGTAGGCAGCCGCGGACTGACCGGCAGCCCCTGCCGATCCAGCACTTCACCAGCGCGCCACCCAGGAGGGGTCGCTCGTGGCTCCGCAGGGAACCCGAGGATCTGATGTCCTGAGACGGGGATAGGATCCCCGTCCGGGCCGGCGCGGGTCACCGCGTGCGCCGGCCGGGTCCGGACAGTGTTCAGCGGGGCGGCAGCGAGGGCGATTCGTCGAATGACCGACAGAGCAAACGAGTCGCGCGACTCGAATCCGGCTCCCGACACCTACCCGGATCTGGCGGCCAACCCGATCGCGCGAGCATGGGGAAGAACCTTCCTGGTGGGTGCTGCCATCATTCTTGCGATCAGCAGCGCGATCATCGTCCGGCTTGCATCGGACAGCTGGCGCGCTGCGTTCATGCCTCTGTGTGTCATGCCCGTATACGGATGGGCGTATTTCCTCAACGCTCGAAGGATCGGCCTGGTCAGGGTTCTGGCGAGGCTCACACGCCTGCTGACCTGACCGTCAGGTCGCCGTTCGACGTCGACAGATCCAAGCGGTACTTCCCTGACGGGACGTTCTTGAACGCCACCGCCTCGTCGCCGTGGGTATCCGTGGTCGAGATCCGGTATTCGGCGGGTGGCGCCGTGACCGTGAGGCTGCCGCTGGACGTGCGGGCCCTGATGTTCTGCGGGGTGGCCGTGCGGATCGTCACCGCGCCGTTCGACGTCTGCGTGTCGATGCCACCGCCTCCGACATCCTTGACGTTGACGGCACCGTTGGACGTGCGCAGCTTCACGGGACCCGTCGCGCTGTTCACCGCGATCCTGCCGTTGCTCGTGTGCACGTCGACCGAGCCGACACCGGTCAGCGTGAGGCCGCCGTTGGACGTGCCTCCCGTCACCGGAAGACCGGCCGGCGCCTTGACGACATAGTCGACGCCGCAGTTCCTGCCGCAACCGGAGAGCACCAGGACGCCGTGCTCGACACTGAACGACGTGTGACTCGGCTTGTCACCGCGGTAGTTGACCTTCCGGTGCACGGAGACGGTGGAGGTGTCCGCCGAAGCCTCCACCGTCATCCCGCCGTTCCCGCTGTCGAGACGGATCGAGGTGACCTGCTGCGGCACCTTCGCGTCGTCCTCGAAGGTCTTCTGTTCAAAGGCCGAGCACGCGGACAGCCCACCGATGGTCAGGGCGGCCAAAGCCACTGCTGCAAGGACGTGTGTCTGTCGGCTTCGCATGAAGTTCCCCCGTGTGGAGCGAGTTGGACGGGTGTGTGCCCGTCCCCGCGACTCTAGGTAGCCACGGTCTCTCCCCGCGATGGGGGAAACCCCCCTATGCCAGCACCGGCTGGCCCTCCGGGCGACCGCGGTCGCCCGGCACCCGGCGGGCCCACTCGATCTGTCCCTGGCCGCCGGGCGGCCCACGGGAACGGCCCTGCCGCTCTCGTGCTGTTGGCCCTGCGCCGCGGCGAGTACGGCGAGGCGATCCACGGCCTGCACACAGCCCGGCCGACGGCCGCATTGCGGCGACGCCCCGCAGCCCGCGGCCTGAACTCGGCGGCATGCGCGGAGCGTTCAGTCACACCCGTGGTCGCCCGTGTGCCAGCGCCGCCCCCACCCCTCCAAGCCCCATGCTTGCCCATCAGGTGCCGGCATGGCACCGGCATGGGAGACGATCCGGACCTCGCCGCAACCTTCACCGGCGCGTCTTGGTCAAGAAGTGGACCGCAGCGGCGGTGCCTGCCGCGTCATCCCGGGCGGCTGGAGTAGGGGCGAGGGCTCGGGGCCGGGGTCATCGGTGTCGACGACTCCGGCGGCCGTGTGGTCGAAGTCGGTGGGCCAGCGGGTGTGCTCGCTGGCCAGGGCGCCGGTCAGGCGTGCTTCGACAAGGTTGGCGGTGCTCAGGTCGGTGCCGCGCAAGTCGGCCATGCGGAGGTCGGCGCGGTGGAAGACCGCGCCGTGGGCGTCGGCCTTGCGCAGGTTCGCCTCGCGCAGGTCGGTCTCGGTGAAGTCGGCGTCACGCAAGTCGGTCTCGACCAGCTTCGCAGCCCGTAGGTCGGCCAGGATGCAGCGAGCCCGACGGAGAACCGCAGTCGTGAGGTCGGCGTGCCGCAGGTTGACTGAGACCAGGGACGCCTGGGTGAGATCGGCGTGGTAGAGGCCCGCCGCCTCCATGCAAGCGCGGTCGAAGTTGACCTCGGGGAACCACAGTCCGTCGCAGTCGGCCCGGCGCAAGTCGGTGATGCTGAGATTGACCCAGGACTGCTCTCGGTGCTGGCACAGCACGCCGAGCGCGGTCAGCGCCACTTGGGCGTCGGCGGCGCGAGTCTCCAGGGGTGCGATGTCGTTGATGGGCACATCCGCCGCCGGTGATGCCGGCCCGGCGGGTGGCCAGGGCAGGTGTGTTCGCAGATACGCGGCCTGGATGGAGATGATGGCCTCCCGGTCGCGGGCGGACTGCTCCGCGATCCGCCACAGCGCGTGCAACCCGCCGATGCGCACATCCAGCTTGTCGCTGCCGAGCTGGTCGACGGCCCGGCTGAATCGGTCGGTGACGTAGCCCTCCTGGGTGGCGCGCAGACCGTCCTGACTCACCCGCAGTTGCCGCCAGGTGGCGTACGCGCCGAAGAGCACGACCAGCCCGCCGACCACCTGCAGAAGCGTCGTACGGACATCGTTCACCGCCTTCAGCCGATCCTGCGCGGTGACGCTCGCCCCGCCGAGATCGTGGTCGACCACCACCCCCGGCAGTACGACGAACACTATGCCCAGAATGGCCAGCCCCGCCCCGGCCAGCAAACCTACGGCTACACGACGCCTGACCAGCCCGTCGTGCCATGCCCGCCGCCCGCGGTCTGGTACCCCCATCTCCATGGGCATGAGAGCCTAGGCGCCGCTCAGAAGACGATCAAGAGTGGTGTGCCACTGGCCCGTGACATGAGAACGGCTGTATGGGTCGGGTGAGTTGTGAGGCTCACCTGGGCCCGTGCGGCCTGTTCCCATCCTGCCCTGTCCGACATCTCGCGCGCACACTGCGGCGAGTTGCTCGAAGAACTCGCGCCCCGGTGGCAGGCCGCGCGGGAGTCGGCGTTACACGAGCGGCGTGGCGGAGACCGGAGGCGGGCGGCCGGCGCCGGGCCCAGGCAGCGCCTGGTCTTCGTCGACCGGCTCCTGGTCACGCTGGTCCACCTGCGGCTTGGGATCGCGCACGCCGCGCCGGCCGAGCTGTGCGGGGTGGACCGCTCCACCGTCTCCGGAGCGATCCGCGAGGTCCGGCCGCTGCCGGCGCCCCGCGGTCTCGCCGTCCCCGACCGGCCGGGGGTGCGGCTGCAGACGATGGAGAACCTGCTCGCCTACGCCGACGCGGAGGGCGTCGATCTGCGCATCGACGGCGCCGAAGTGCAGGTCCGCCGCCCCCGCGCCCACCGCCCCGGCCGCAAGGCGTTCGTCTCCGGCAAGAAGAAGCAGAACACCATCAAGACCAGCGCATTCAGTGACCCGCAGGGTCGCGCCCTGTTCAGCGGCGTGGTCCGGCCGGGCCGCATGCACGACCAGAGCGCCGTGCGCACCGAGGGCATCGCCGAGCAGTTCCACCAGCACCCCGAGGTCAAGGCCGAGGCCGACGAGGGCTATCGGGGCCTGGCCGACGAATTCCCCGGCCAGGTCAGCGCCCCGGCGAAGAAGCCGAAGGACGACGGGCCGCCGGGCGAGCGCCACGCCAGGCGCGAGCAGCGACGCCGCCAGTCTTCCGCTCGTGGATGAGATTCCTCCGTGCGAATTCCGCCCGGGGCGATGAATCGGGGCGGTGCCACCGGTACGTATCGGTGAGCACCGAACCGAAGGGAACCCCCGCATGATCGTCAACGTCGTCGAATTGATCACCCTGGACGGGATCGTGTCCGACCCGGACGGGTCGCAAGGCACGCCGCTGGGCGGCTGGAGGTTCCGGTACGGCCGGAAGGAGGTCGGCACGGAGGACAGATTGCGCCTCGGCCCCGCGCTGGACGAGGGCGTGCTGCTGCTCGGGCGCGTCACCCGGCAGCTGTTCGCGCGGATAGGGCCCGGCCGCCAGGATCCCCGCGCCGCGCGCATGTGCGCCGCGGCGAAGCTGGTCGCCTCCCGAACACTGACCGACGCCGACGCCTCGGCCTGGGCCGACTCGAAGGTCCTGGACGACGACCTGGTCGACGCTGTCAGGCGCGAGCGGCGCGACGTGCTCGTCCACGGGAGCCTCCGGATCGCGGACCGGCCGAGGACCGCGGACCTGGTCGACGAGTATCGGCTGCTGACCTTTCCCACGGTCCCGGGAACCGGCCGCCGGCTGTTCCCCGCCCACGGCCGGCCGGCGGACTTGGAACTGCTGGATGTCGCCCACGTCGGTCCCGTCGTCCTCACCCGGTACGGGAGGGCTGCCCGATGACGGTACGCTTCGTCGCTCTGTACGGGACGCCCACGAACCCCGAACGGTTCGAGCAGCACTACCGCGAGGTCCACATCCCGCTCGCGCGACGCCTGCCGGGGCTTCGCCGGTATACGGTCGGCCGGGACCTGGCCGCCGCTGGCGGCCACTGCCCGTACTACATGGTCGCCGAGCTGGACTGGGACACGATGGACGAGTTGCGCGCCGCGTTCGCGTACGTGGGGAATTCCACCTGGCCGCTGTCATCTGAGTTCTCCCAGGGCACCGGGGAGTTGGGCAGGAGGTCCGAGAGTCGCGAACTCGGGGGGAACCACGGTGGGACGATCCTGTCGTGGCTGGTGTGATCACGGCGTCGGAGACGTCCTGGACAGTCCCGTTCGCTGGGCTGAGCCCTCCACGTGCTGCTAATCCGCTGTGAGGACCTCTGACGACTGCAGCGAGTCGATTTTCGCCCGGATGTCCGCGACCCGCGTCACACGGAGCGAGGTGAAGAGCTCGGCGGCCTCGGTCCAGGTCGCGCGGGCCTGCTCGACGTCCCCGCGTTCCAGCAGGGCGGACGCAAGGTGGTCGAGCACGTCGCCGCGATTGAAGTCGAGCTGGATCTCCTCGCAGATCTCCAGGGACGTGCGGTAGTTCGCGATCGCGGTGTCGAGGTCGCCCAGGCGCTGCCGGGCGTACCCGAGGGTGTCCCAGGCCCCTGCCTCCGGGCCGCGGTCCCCGAGGTCCCGCAGGATCGGGACGGCCTCCTCGCACATCGCCACGGCCTCCTCGTGCTCGCCGAGCTGCGCCAGGAACCAGGCGGTGGCGCTGAGCCCGCGGGCGACCTCGGCGGGCTGTCCCAGCGCGCGGGCGATGGCGAGCGAGTTCCGCGCGTGCTGCAGGGCCTCCGCGGGGCGACCTTGCCGGTCACGCACGATGCAGGCGCTCTCCTCGATACCGGCCTGCCGTTCCGGAGGGAGCCGGTGCAGGTGAGCGAGCATCAGGTCGACCACTTCGTCAGCCTCATCCGTGGGGCCCGGTCCGCCGGCCAGCGTCAACGCTCGTGCCAACTCGTAGCAGACGCTGGTGATGGATTCCGGGTCGTCCAGGGCGAGTGCCGCGTCGAGTGCGAGGCGCTGCCCGGCGATCTCCTCCGCCCAGCGGCCCGCCATTCTGTTGTACCGCGTCCACTCCAGGGCCAGGTCGACGCGGCGGCGCAGCAGCTGCGGGCCCTCCAGGGAACGCAGCGCGGCGGCCGCTGTCGCCTCCTCCTGGCGGTACCACTCCAGGGCGTCGTCGCGGTTGTCGATCGCGACGGACACCACCCCCGGCACGGGGACGTCCGGCAGCCCGGACGGGTAGTCCCACACGAAGCGGTTGCCGGCGTGGGCGTTGTGCCGCAGGTAGTCCAGCAGCCGCATCTCGGCGCCCACGCGGTCGTCGCCCTCCCGCTCCGTGAGCTCGGTGGCGTAGGCGCGGACGAGGTCGTGCAGCACGTAGCGGCCGTCGGCGTCGCGGGACAGCAGGCTGGTCGAGGTCAGCTCGCGCAGGTGGCGCCGCGCGGTGGCCATCGCCACGTCCGCCAGGCAGGCGGTGGCCTCGGCGGACAGCGCGGGGCCGGGGTGGGCGCTCAGATACCGGAAGAACCGCTGGGTCTCCGGCGTGAGCGCGCGGTACGACCAGGAGAAGACGGCACGCACGTCGACCCGCCGGTCCCCGGCCGCCAGCGCGTCCAGCCGCGGTCGGGACGCGCGCAGCTCGCGCAGGCCGACCCGCAGCGGCATCCCCGGCGTGGTGGTGAGCTGCGCGCCGACGATGGCCACCGCGAGCGGCAGGTGGCCGCACAGCTCGACGAGTTCGGCGGCCGCCTCGGGCTCCGCCGCGCACCGCTGCTCGCCGACTCGGGCCGCCAGGCCGGCCAGGGCCTCGGCCGGCGTCCAGGTGTCCAGGCCGATCAGTGAGGCGCCCTCGGTGGCGGCCAGCCCGGAGAGCTGGTTGCGGGAGGTGACGAGGGTCAGGCAGCCGACGGACGCCGGCAGCAGCGGCCGGACCTGCTCGGCGTCGCGCGCGTTGTCCAGCACCACGACCAGCCGGCGGAAGGCGGTGTGCTCCCGGAACAGCGCGCCGCGCTGGTCCGTGTGCCGGGGGATGTCGCTGCTGGGCACCCCCAGCGCCGTCAGGAAACCGCCGAGCGCCTCGCCCGGGTCCAGCGGCTCGCCCGAGTCCTCGAATCCGCGCAGGTTGACGTACAGCTGGCCGTCAGGGAAGCGGTCGGCCACCTGGTGCGCCCAGTGCACGGCCAGCGCGGTCTTGCCGACCCCCGCCATGCCCCCGATCACGCACACCACGACCTGCCCGGCCACCAGTGAGCTGAAAGCCCGCGCGGACGCCAGCGCCCGCTCGCGGCCGCGGAAGACCGCCAGGTCGGGCGGCAGTTGCTGCGGGGCGCGCACTGTACGCCGGGCGGACGCCTGCACCACCCGCCGCCGCTCGTCCTCGCCGAGTTCCAGGGCGTCCAGCAACTCGTTCAGCGTCGACTGGCGCGGCATCCGCTTGCCGCGCTCCATGTCGCTGATCGCCCGTACGCTCACCCCGGACGCCTCGGCCAGGCCCTCCAGCGTCAGCAGCGAACGCTGCCGCGCCTCGCGCAGCAGCGGGCCGAGCGTGCTGCGCTCCACTCCCACTCCCATCCCGTTCCCGCATCGGTGCCGCGGTCCGGCGTGCCGGCCCGGCGTCCTTGCTCAAGACGGACGGGTCACGCATGAACGCCTCGAACGTAGCATTCTGCAGGTGAAGCGCTCCAACTGTGTCTCACAAGCTGATCAGGGCGTTTCTCGGCGGGGTCGAGAGCGTCGGTGGCGCAGCGCCTGCTATCGCAGGGTTCCTCCATGTCCTTCGTCAAGCTGGCTTTGAGGGCCCGACGTTGGATGTGGACGGCGACAAGCGGGCCGCCTCTTCGCCGCCCGGTGGCGAGATGCGCCCGATGCTGAGTTGCAGGAGTTGGTAGCGCAGGCGCTGGGATATGCCCACTTCCGGAATTCCGATTGGGGCGTACCTTCTCTGTTCGAAAGCGAGGCATTGATGACCCGCGCCAGTACACTGCGGACGCGCCGCATTCGGGGCCAGGCCCCCGTAGCCGTGGTCGGGCCGACGAGCCAGGGGTTGGGGTCGTCGCGCGGCCCGACGTAGGGCTCTGCGCCGAGGGGCTGGCCGCCCTCGTGGGCCCGGGTGCGTTCGGCTTCCGTGCTGTACTCCAGGCCAAGGAGCAGGGCGATGCTGGAGATCCACAGCCTTGAACGCCGAGGTGTCGTTCTCGCGGTACAGCTTGGTGAAGGGGTCCCAGCCCAGGCGGGCGCGGGTGTCCTCCGCGTCCTGCTGCTGGCTATCCACGCCCGGCTCCAGACCGGGATCCCTTGCCAGGGGCCGCGACGCGGGTGGGGATACTGCGCCCTATGCGCATCGATTTCGACCCTGAGCAGATGGATCGCCGCGCGTTCTACAAGCTGCTGACCTCGGTCGTCGTGCCCCGGCCGATCGCGTGGGTGTCCACGACCAGCCGAGACCACTGTTGTGACAACCTCTCCCCAGCGACGTTCGGCGGACAGCGGTACCGGTGATCGCGAATGCAGCTCCGGCCCGGCCCTTGTTCCAAAGCGTCGTCGGTTCCTCGCCGGACCACGCGTGATCAGGCGGATCTGTCAGTTGGTGAGGGCTTGGCGGAGTGTCTCGCGGCAGTCGCTGACGTCGTCGACGCCCTCAGCAATGAGCCAACGTCGGTCTGCTCGGCAGCCGGGCATTCTTCACCGTCCTGGTCAGTCACGTTCGCTGCCCTTTCGGCGGCAATCAGAGGTTCGTCGCAATAGCAGCGTGTACGGAGTGGACGGCGCTCGCTCCCTCTCCAACAGCGGCGGCCACTCTGCGTGATTCGCTGGAGCCGTTCGCCTCCGTGCAGTTCGGTCACCTCAGTGGAAGGGCGGACGGTCACGCGCGGATCAGCGCGAAGTCGGTCGATGAGATAGGACGACATGCCTGCCGTGACGTCGCTGCCCCGGACGGCCAACGTGACGTCGCAACCACATGAGGCCAGGAACAAGGCCGCCTGCCCGGCGGAGTTGGCGCCACCGACGACGGTGATGGCCTGGCCGGAGCACAACTGGGCTCTCCATCACGACTGACCTCGCTTTATGGATTGGCAACCCCCTGAGTAAGCTCGAGGCGGGCTTTTTTTCATCAGAGTTGAACCTTCTGACGAAAAGATCATCTTCACGCCTGCCGCCTGGCCAGGGCGGGACAACTCGAATATATTCCTCGACAGGCGTATCGCCTCCCGGGACCCTGAGTACTCGCAGCAGGTCGTTCGCATCTGCCTGACTCTCGTGTGGTCTGGATGAAACGTCAGGCCATTCGGGGGGTAGGTGACGACGACATCGGGCTCGTACTGACCCATGAGTACTTCGAGTCGGCGGATGACGGGTTCGCCGGGGCGACTGCTGAACACGTCTGAATCGGCGGCGGACGGGGACGTGCCGGAGTCCGGGTAACCCAGTTCGACGCGATCGGTGATGCCCAAGGCGGCCCTCGCTCGGCCGAGTTCGCGGGAGCGTCTGGCGGCAATCTGGGCGGCTCGATCAGCACGGGGGACGCCGGGAGCATCGTCAGGGCCGTGACCCCGGCTGCCGTCCGTGCAGACCACGACCACGGTACGGGCCCCGGAGGCTGCACATCGGGCGAGGGTGCCACCGGTCTGGCTTGCCTGGTGGTTGCTGGATCCGGGTAGGCCGGGCGTGTGCTGCGGTTCGCTCGGGCCGGTCCCCATTACGTTGACGGTAGGCGCGTGAGACCTGGAACAGCAGCGGGGTCGGCAATGATCAATGGAATCCCGGCGCACCCGCTGTGGGTGCACGCTGTGGTGGTGCTGGTCCCGCTGTCGGCACTGGTGCTCCTGCTGTGCGCGGCATGGCCCGCCGTGATGCGCAGGGCCGGGGTCGCGCTGCCGCTGCTGGCTCTGGCCGCGCTGGTGTCCGTGCCCTTGGCGACGCAGGCTGGTGAGTGGCTGCAGGAGCAGGTGCCGGAGACCGCGGCGGTGGAGCGTCATACGGAGATGGGGGACGGACTGCTGCCCTGGAGCATCGGCATCTTCGTCGTCTCGATGGTGCTGTGGGTGGCGCACCGCGGGCTGTTTCGCCGATTGGTCCCGAACCATGCCGACCGGGCCGGCACGTGGATGGATCACGTCGCCTCGAAGGCGACGGCATTGCGTGCGGTGTCAGTGGTGCTGGCCCTGGTGGTGGGGGCGGGGGCAGTGGTGCAGGTGTACCGGATCGGCGATTCCGGAGCCAAAGCGGTCTGGCAAGGGCGGTGAACCGGGCGTTTGCCCCGGCCCTGCTGGGACCCACCAGGACAGCGCTGAGGGGCCATGACGGCCACCGGCCCTGCCGCGCGGGCCGGGGCGCTGGCCGAATGGCTCCGTGCGGCCGCAAAGCCGCGATGACTGCGCCTGCTCCGGTCGCGGCGGGCGGCGTCACGGCAGCACCGGAATCGACCTTGTCTCCGCCTCAGCACCCGCTCGAGACAAACAGATATAAAATACCGGATGTAGGGCATTTCCTAAGAGTGTAAAGACGGCTCCAACCAGCGGGAACCCGCTCCCCGGAGGTGGCCGATGCGTGATTGGACGGCCTGGACCACTCAGGGCATCCTCAGCGGGACCGGCGGGGTCGACACCGTGGAGATCGGCCCTGTCCATGGCGACCTCACCCTCCACACGACCTGGGTCGACGGCCAGGCGGTACTTTCCGTGCAGTACACAGGTGCCACCGACTGGTTCACCGTCACGGGCAGCCCCGTCTCCGCCGCGACCGAGCGGCAGGCCCGCGACATCCACCAGCGCATGGTGGAGGCCGCACAGTCCGGCGGTTCCGCCACCGCGCCCCACATGGGGGAGACAACCTGATCCGTCCCCGCCCGGTCGACAGCGCCGACGACACAGACTTCGACGTTCGCGGCGCCCTCGTCCTGGTGCAGGGCCAACCCCGTCGGCACGTAGTCCGTCCCGTTGACGGCGCCCTTGGAGGGGCGACCAGGGCCGGATTCTCCCTGTTCGGTGGGCGCTGCGCGGCGCGGCTGCCCTGTTCAGGTGAGCTGGCGTGTCGGCGGCCGGCATTCATGGGCCGTCGGCTGATGCTGGCCGGATGAGCACTGCCATCGCCGTCGTGGCCGCGCTGCTCTCCGCGATGTGCTTCGGCGTTGCGTCGGTGGCTCAGCAGTACGCGGCCAGCAGGGCGCCCGTTGGCGAGTCTCTGCGGCCCGCCCTGATTCTCCATCTGGCTCGCCAGCCGTTGTGGCTGGCCGGGATGGGTCTGACGGTCTTCTCCTTCGTGATGCAGGGTGCTGCTCTCGCTTTCGGCCCCCTGGTGCTGGTGCAACCCGTCGCCGCCACCGATCTCGTCTTCGCCCTGCCGCTCCTGGCCTGGCGACGCCAGGAGCGCCTGACCGTCGCCGAGTGGATCGGGATCGTCTGCACGGCGGGCGGGGTAGCGGCGTTCCTTGCCGTGCTCCCACCAGGGTCCGCGGGTACACCGGTCCCCGCGCTGGAGTCCTGGCTGCCGGCGTTCCTGTGCGTCGGCGGGCTGGTCGGCGTGCTGGCGGCGGTCGGCCTCCGTACGGGCGGCAAAGTCCGGAGTGCTCTGTACGCGATGAGCGCCGCCGCGCTCTTCTCCCTGCTGGACAGCCTGACCAAGAGCACCACCGGCAGGATCCGCGCGGTCGGCGTCAACGTCTTGGGGCACTGGGAGCCGTACGCGATGGTCGGGGTCGGCATCGCGGCGCTGGTGCTTTCGCAAAGTTCCTTTCAGGCGGGATCCCTGGCGGTCAGCCTCCCCATCATCGACACGGTCGAGCCCATCGGTGCCGTGCTGATCGGCGTCGCGGTGTTCGACGAGCGCCTCGCCGCCTCGCCACCGGCTGTCCTCACTCAAGCCGTCGCGGCCGGCGTCGCGGTACTGGGGATCGTGGTTCTGGCCCTGTCGCCCCTGGCCCGGACGCCCTGAGGCAGCGTCACGCAGTGGCAGGCATCGCCCCTGGACACACTCCCTGGGCAAGGGCAGAGCGACGGCCTTCGCCTGGCGGCCGCGGTGCATCACGCGTTCGGCGTACGGCGGTCGCCACGCTGCCGGAGCCGGGCTGCTGTAGCTTCGCAGGGGCGGGCCGGTACGCACGGGAGGCCGGAATGCTCTGGACCACTGGCGACGGGGCACGCAGAGGCCACCGCCTCGGACAGAACGGAGCCCGTGGGACACGGCCGAAGCGGGAAGCCTCGCATCGCCTACGGCCGGTACGACGGATGCGGATCGCGAGTCGTGACTGACAGGTCGCCGTCTTCGCCGTCTTCGCCGTCCGACGGCCGGACCGGGCCCGGGCTCACGCGCTCAGAGGCCGCTAGGAGACTGTCCGAGTACGGGCCGAACCAGGTCGGCAGCGTGCGACGGACCCCAGTGTGGTCCCGCACCGCGGCGCAGCTGCGTGATCCACTGATCCTCGTCCTCCTCGCGGCACTGGTTCTCACCGTGGCCATCGGCGACCACCCGGACGCGGTCGTGATCGGCTTCGTCGTGGTGGTCAACACGGCGGTCGGTGTCACGCAGGAAGTGCGGGCGGACCAGGCGGTTGAGGCGCTGACGGCCATCTCCGCTCCGGGCGCCCGCGTCCGGCGGGACGGTGCCGAGCAGCAGGTGCCGGCCAAGACGGTCGTACCCGGCGATGTGGTGCTCCTCGGAGAGGGGGACATCGTTCCCGCGGACGCCACACTGCTGGAGTCCTCTGCCTTGCTCGTCGACGAGTCGGCCGTGACCGGAGAGTCGGTGCCCGTGGAGAAGTCGGCGAAGGGAGCGGGGGAAGGGGGCCAGGACCGGCAATTGCGCGCCGGAACGGTCACCGTCCACGGCCGCGCGGTAGCCGAGGTCACGGCGACCGGCGCGTCGAGCACCCTGGGACAGATCGCCGCCCTGCTCGAATCGAAGGTCGAGCCCACCCCGCTGCAACGCCACCTGGCCGGGCTGGGCCGCGTCCTGGCACTGGTCACCATCGGCTTGTGCCTGGTGGTCCTGCTTCTCGGCCTGGCCAGGGGCCAGAGTCTGGAGGTCATGGCGGTGACCGCGGTCAGCCTTGCCGTGGCAGCCGTTCCTGAGTCGCTGCCGGCCGTCGTGACGCTCAGCCTGGCCCTGGGCGCGGGACGCATGGCCGCGCGCCATGCCATCGTGCGCCGGTTGTCGGCAGTGGAGACGCTCGGCTCGGTGACGATGCTGGCCACCGACAAGACGGGCACTCTGACCGAAGGCGTGATGGTCGTCGAGGAGGTGTGGACCCCTTACGGCCGGGCTGCGATCACCGGTACGGGTTACGGCCCCGAAGGAGAAGTGCGCCTGCACCAGGGAGTTCACGAGGCCCAAGCCGGAGAGGCGGTGCGAGCCGTCCTGGTGGCCGCGGCCCTGTGCAATGACGCCACACTTGAGGCGCCGACCGAACCGGGTGGTGCCTGGGCGGCGCTCGGGGACCCGACCGAGGCAGCCCTTCTGACGGCCGCCGGCAAAGCGGGGATCGACCTCGGGCGACTCGTTCACGAGTTCCCCCGGATCGGCGAGATGCCGTTCGACAGCGCGCGTCGCAGGATGAGTACGTTCCACCGCACACCTGCGGGGGACGTTCAGATCGCCCTCAAGGGGGCGCCCGAGGCCGTGCTGCGCCCCGGTGTCGTGGCGGCGACGCCGCAGTCGCTGGCCGTGGCCCGCGATGAAGCCGCGCGCCTCGCGGAGGGCGGCTACCGAGTGCTGGCGGTTGCCGCGGCGACACGAGCGCAGCCGCCCGCCGATCCGCCGGCCGCCGAGGCGGGACTGGCCCTGCTGGGTCTGGTGGCCATGAGCGATCCGCCCAAATCATCCGCTGCCGTCACCTTGGCGGCCTGCCGCAGGGCCGGCATCACGACCGTCCTGATCACCGGTGACCATCCCGCGACCGCCGCCGCGATCGCGCGTCGCCTCGGCCTGCTCCCCGAACTGGAGCAGGGCGCCCCCCGCCTGCGCACGGCCGGCTCCGGCGACGTGGAGGACCTCACCGACGGGAACGTCGTCACGGGCGGACAACTCGAGGCCGGCGAGATCGCGGACCTGACCCGAGTGCGGGTCTTCGCCCGCACCAGCCCGGCGCAGAAGTTGGAAATCGTCCAGGCATGGCGGGCCGAGGGCGGCGTCACGGCCATGACGGGCGACGGGGTCAACGACGGTCCCGCCTTGCGTCAGGCCGACATCGGGGTGGCCATGGGGCACCGGGGCACGGAGGTCGCGCGGCAGGCTGCCGACCTGGTCCTGGCCGATGACGACGTGGCAACGGTGATGACTGCCGTGAAGGAGGGACGGCGCATCTACGACAACATCCGCCGCTTCCTCCTCTACGGACTGTCAGGAGGCGCGGCGGAGATCGCCGTCATGCTGCTGGGGCCGCTGATGGGCCTGGCCCTGCCACTGCGCGCCGGACAGATCCTGTGGATCAACCTTCTGACCCACGGACTGACGGGTGTCGCGATGGGTGCGGAGCCGGCTTCGCTCGGCGCCATGGAACGCCCGCCGCGCCCTCCGCAGCAGCACGTACTCGGTGGCGGTCTGTGGAACCGGGTCCTGGCCTTCGGCGCTCTGATCACCGCGATGAGTCTGGCAGCGGGGGTCTGGGCCGAGCGACAAGGCGGCCTTCCCTGGCAGAGCATGCTGTTCCTGACCTTGTTGACCGCGCAGCTCGGGCTGTGCTTCGGCCTCCGCGAACAGTGGCGCACCAGGGAGAATCCCTTCCTTCCCGTCGCTGTGGCCGTCTCGGCCGCCCTGGGGGTCGCCGCACTCTACGTGCCGGCGCTCCGCACACTTCTCGAGACCGAGCCTCTCAACGGCTACGAACTGCTGCCGGCAGCAGTCGCCTTCGCGGTGGGACTGGCAGCAGGGCACCGGAGTCTGCGGGGCAGCCAGGGCACAGGGGGTTGAGCGCACAAAGTGGCGGGCGTGCCGCCTCGGCATTCCGTCCGTCGGCATCCTGGCCACAGGAGGTGCCTGAAGACGCTCAACGCTGGCGCGCCGGACGCAGCGGGGTCAGGCTGATATCGATCGGAAGAGGTTCGGACTCATGCCGGAGGGGCCCATGGCTCGTCCCATCGTCGTCGGTGTGGATGGCTCCGCGGAGTGTAGGGCCGCCGCCCGCTGGGCCGCCGAGGAGGCGCTGCGCGGCGGGTTTCCGGTTCATCTGGTCCACGCCTGGGGATGGCACCCCCAGCTTCCCGCACCGCTCGACATAGGGGCGAGGAGCCGGGCGGAACGCACAGTTCGCGACGCCCGAGCCGCTCTGCAATCCGGCTACCCGGAGGTGATGGTCGCCTCGGAAATGCCCATGGCGCCCGCGGACGCGGTGCTGCTGGCAGGCAGCGAGAAGGCCGAGATGCTGGTCCTCGGATCTTGTGGGCACAGTGCCATCGCAGGTTTCCTGCTCGGCTCCATCGGACTGCAGATCCTGGCACGGGCCGGATGCCCTGTGGTGATGGTGCGGGCTGACGCACGCAGTGAGAACGGACAAGCAGAAGGCGACGTGATTGTCGGACTGCAGGACCTGGATCATCCGTCCCAGCCTCTGCTCCGATTCGCCTTCACCCCTGCGGACCGGAGGAAGGCCGCGGTGCGCGCCGTGCACACGTGGAATCTGAGGTCTGATGTCCGGTACGACCCTCAAACCGTTCGTCTCGTGGACGCTGACGGCACGATCGCGGCTCGGGAGGAGAAGGCATTGGCCGACGCTGTCCGCCCTTGGGAGCAAAGGTTTCCGCACCTTCGCGTTCTTCAGGAGACCGCCCGGGGCGCCGCGGGCGGGAAGCTGGCAGCAGCAGCGGCGGGTGCCGCCATGGTCGTCGTCGGCCGCAAAGTGCACCGTCCCGTCCTCGGGATGCGCATCGGCCCCGTGACCCACGACGTACTTCACCACGTCACGGCCCCCGTCGTCGTGGTTCCTCACGACTGACACGGTCACGCGACGCACCACATGCGCCCGGGTACAGGGTTGTCGCAGCATGCAGCGGAGATCAGGCGATCCGGGATGCTTGGGTGGCGCCATCGCAGTGGCGAGGCGAACCTGGGGAGGAGACTAAGGCAGGAGGCACGGTGAGCGGTCTCGTGGTGGTCGGCACGGACGGTTCCGCCGAGAGCTCGGAGGCTGTGGCGGCCGCCGCCCGTGAGGCCGCATGGCGCGATGCGGACCTGCGGGTCGTGCACGCCTTCACGTGGCCGGAGGTGCACTTCCGGCCGGGCGGAACGACGCCGGCCTTCAGCGACACCGAGATCCAGAATGCGGCCGGCACTCTGCTGTCCCAGGCGGCCGAGCACGCTCGGGCTGTTGCCCCGCAAGTGAGCGTCGCTACGCATGTCATCGTGGGCGGCGCGCTGCGGGTCCTGGTCGACCAGTCGCGCGACGCGCAGCTCGTCGTCGTCGGGTCCCGAGGCACCGGAGCCTTCTCCGGGCTGCTGGTGGGCTCGACGGGCGTCGGCCTGGCGGCCCATGCACACTGTCCCGTGCTGGTCGTTCGCGACGGTCCGCGGGCGACGGGCCCGGTACTTGTGGGGGTCGACGGCTCCCCGGCTGCCCGGGACGCGGTCGCGTTCGCTTTCGACGAGGCCGCACTGCGGGGAACAACCCTGCGGGCACTCCACGCCTGGACCCCCTGGAACGTTCCCGTGCCGCAGCCGCCCCAGGATCCGAGAGCCCCGTACGCCTACGAGCCAGGCAGACTTGCCGAGGACGAGGAACGTCTACTCGCCGAGGCGCTCGCGGGCTGTGCCACAAGATATCCGCAGGTACCGGTCGAGCAGTTGTCGATCCGTGCCGCCACGCGTAAGACCCTGGTCGCCGAGAGCCGGGACGCGCAGCTGCTTGTGGTCGGCGCCCGGGGACGTGGCGGCTTCACCGGACTCCTGCTCGGATCGGTCGGCCACGCCGTTGTCCATCACGCCCACTGTCCTGTGGCCGTCGTCCGTCGCGGGGCAGTCGACACATCGACCTGACCAGCCCCTGCCCGCGGGTTCAGGACGCACCGCGCGCGTTGACATCAGCGTCCGCAGCCCCGGCGTCCACGAGTTGTCTGCCGAGCGCCATCAGCGCACGGCCGGCCGCGTACTCGTCGCCGATCTCGGGGACCGGCGGGTCGCCCGGGTTGCGGTGGGCCGTGGTCCGGCTGACGAGTGTGTTGTCGCCGGTGTCGAGGACCGCGTTCACCGCGGTGGTGTCCTCGTCCCTCTCGAAGATGTCGAGTCGCAGAGTCCATGTCCTGGTGTGGCCGGCCGTCGCCCCGGTCTTCTGTTTCATGGAGTGCCTGCCTTTCCGAGGGTCCCGGAGGCCGCGGCGCAAGGCGGCGGTCCACCGCCGGGGATTGGCCCCGATCCCAGTCAAGCCGTAGGTCGCCTGCCTCGGTAGGGCCGACCGACCCCTCTCAACAGACTCGTCGGCCCCCTCACCGGACCCGGGCGAGCCGCTGGCGTTGCTCTACCGGGACCTGAGGACGTCCACGTGGGGAATCGCGGATCCGGAATCGCCCGATCGCGGGCGTTTCGACAATCGGGCCCGCCAACGCGCCCGTCTGCCGTATTCAGTTGGGACATGGACCACACCGCCTCACCGTCCGCACGCAGGAGCCGTGCGCGCACGGCCGTGCTCGCCGTTCCGGCCGTCCTCGTGCTGACGCTCGCCGCGTTCGTCCTTCAGCGGCCGCTCACGGCGTCCGGCGCGCGGCAGCACGATGCGACAGGGGTGGCCGATGCGACGGGGACACGCGGCGCGACGGGGGCCCACGCCTGGCTCGGCACGTTCAACGGCGTCGCGTTCCTCACCCTGGCCGCGCTGCCGTTGGCCGCACTCGTGGTGTGGGCGCTGGCCCGTTCGCGAAGCGGCATCGGTACCACGCTGGCCTGGCAGCGGTCCCTGGCCGAGGTCGGCATGGTCTATGGGACGGTGCCGTGGGTGTGGATGACGATGCTGCCCGGCGGCGAGGCCGGCGCCGCCCCGCGCCGGGTGAACCTGGTGCCGCTGCGGGACCTCATCTCAATCATCGCGGCCGGCCCCGGAACGGCCACCGTCCAGATCGTCGGCAACCTGCTGGTCTTCGCGGCGCTCGGCTTCTTCGCCCCACTGCGCTTCGCACATCTCGCGTCGCTGCCGCGCATTCTGGCACTCGGGGCGGCCTGCTCGACGCTCGTCGAGACCGCGCAGTACGTCCTGAGCCTGGACCGGGTGTCCTCCGTCGACGACGTCCTCGTCAACGCGACCGGCGCCGGTCTGGCCGCCCTGGCCTCCCGCCGATGGTGGCACCCGACAGCCTCGAAGCCGTTGGACACCTCAGCATGTCCGGACCGTCGCCGTCACCGCACGAACGAGCGGACCTGAAAGATATTCTCGGCCGATGGACAAGATCGCCGTAACGCTGACGGCCGACGCCACGCCCTGGGCGCCCGCGCTCGTACTGCGCCCCTGGCGCCCCGGGGACGCAGTCCACCTGGTGGCGCTGTATCAGGATGAGGCGATGCGCCACTGGCTGAGTTCAGCGGTGGAGGACGAGGCCGGTGGGGCGCGGTGGGTCGAGCAGCACCAACTGGGATGGGAGACGGGGGAGCACTTCGCGTTCGCCGTAGTCGAGACCGAAACGGGCAACGGTGATGGGGAGGGCCGACTGGCCGGACACGTGGTGCTCAAAGGCCTCCGGCCCGGTGCCACGTTCGCCGAGGTCGGCTACTGGACGGCGGCGTACTCGCGCGGCCGGGGAGTCGCGTCACGAGCACTCCACGCATTGACCGACTGGGCGTTCACCACCTTCTCCGATCGCGGTCTGACGCGCCTCGAACTCCTCCACCAGCTGGACAACGTGGGCTCATGCCGCGTCGCAGAAAGATGCGGCTACGCCCTGACCTCGACCCTGCCCGCGGCACCCCCCGACTATCCCCTCGACGCCCACGTCCACACACGAACGCTGGCCCCCTGAGTGACGTTGCCGGGCGTGCGGACCCCAGGACTCCCGGCGGGAGCGGCGTGGGCGGACCTGACCTGCCGGCCCGTCGACGCCGGTCCCGCCGTTCAAGGCCTTCGAACATCAGCAGTCCGCAGACGAACGTGCCGGCTCCGCCGATCGCCAGCCCCCGCGGGGGGATGCCGTTCTGCCAGGCGTTCCCGACCTCGATCAGCACGGCCATGAGCAGAGCCCTGCCCACATCGGCCGTGACGCCGGCGGCGAGGTCGGACAGCAACTCGCGGAACTTCGGGCGGATGACCACCCAGTCGACGGAGCCGTCCGGCCGGACCACCTTCCGCTTCTTGAACGCCGAGGTGTCGTTCTCCCGGTCGTCGTGCTGTCCGATGCCGGGCACTGTCTGCGGACGTGCTGGGTTTGGCCCAGCCGGGATCCCTTGCTATGGGTGGGATGCGGGTGGGGATACTGGGCCCCATGCGCATCGATTTCGACCCTGAGCAGATGGATCGCCGCGGGTTCTACAAGCTGCTGACCTCGGTCGTCGTGCCCCGGCCGATCGCGTGGGTGTCCACGACCAGCCGAGACCACTGTTGTGACAACCTCGCCCCGCACAGCTTCTTCTCCGTGTCCTGCGTCAGCCCGCCGATCGTGCAGTTCACGTCCGTGGGGCGCAAGGACTCGGTGCGCAACGTGGAGGAGACCGGGGAGTTCGTCGTGAACTTCGCGCCGGAGCACCTGTTCGAGCAGATCAACGCGACCGCGACGGCGTTCCCGCGCGGGGTGAGCGAGTTCGACGCGGTGGGCATCGCGCGCGAGCCGAGCCTGCGGGTGAAGCCGCCGCGGGTCGCGGCGTCGCCGGTGGCGCTGGAGTGCGAACTGCACAGCACCATGAGGCTGGGCGACTCCACGGTGGTGTTCGGGCGGGTCGTGCATGCGGCGGTGTCCGCTGCCGTCCTCGACGGCGAGCACCCCGACGTGCGTCAGCTGCGGCCGCTCGCGCGGCTCGGCAAGGACGAGTGGGGGACCGTCGGCGAGATCCTGGAGATCAAGCGGATTCCGCTGGAGGAGTGGCCGGAGACTCTTCCGGACTGACCCCGGTCCCGCGGCGGCGATGGGCCACCGCCGCCGCGGCCACCCCGGTCAGGCCGATGAAGCCGACCGCCAGCAGGAAGACTGGCGAGGTGGGGGAGGCGGCCCGGCTGCCGGCCACCACATAGGCGGCCGTGTTGGCCGCGGAGCCCACGGCGGTCGCGGTGAGGAACGGCAGCAGCCGTACGCGGGAGATCGCCGCCGCGTAGTTCGCGGCGGCGAACGGCACGCCCGGGAACAGCCGCAGCGCGAGGGTGCTGCGGAAGCCGTGCAGGCTCAACTGGCGGTCCGCCGACAGCACCAGCCGCCCGCGCAGCAGCGGGCGCAGCGCGTCGCGCCCCAGGAAACGCCCGAGCACGAAGGCCAGTCCCGCGCCCAGGACCGTGCCGGCGATCGCGGCGGGCAGACCCGCGTGGATGCCGTAGAGCGCGCCGGCCGCGGCGTTGAGCAGCGGGCGCGGCACGAACGCCACGGTGGCCACCGCGTAGGCGACGGCGAACACCACGGCGGCCGTGATCCCCGAGGTGCCCAGCGGCCATCCGTGGGTGAGCAGCCGCTGCGGTTCGAGCAGCGCCGCACCCGCGACGGCCGCGGCGAGCAGTGCGAGCAGCACGGCGAACCGCGTCCACGGCGAGCTCAGGACGCGCCGCCAACTGCCGGACGTACGGCGGCGTATGGCGCCCGGGAGCGGCGGCGAAAGGCGAGACGGCACGGGTCGAGCCTAACCGAGCGGACGCCCGTTGCCCCGCCCCGCGCACCCGGGCCGGCGGCCGCGAAGGCCTCACGCGCCGCAGCCCCGGCGGTCGCCCGCGCGGTACGGGCGCCTGCCGGGCGTCACGATCCGGGCCCCTGCCGGACGTCACGATCCGGGTCGCGGTCCCGCGTTGCGATCCGTGTCACACCCCGCGTCGCGATCCCGCGTCACGGCCTGGCGAGACCGTTCCGGTGCCCGACTGTCCGCCAGCCGGCCAGCCGGCCGGCCAGCCCGCGCGCCGCCGGCCCCGCCGCCCCGTCGCCGCCCTGCGTCACCGCTTCCGCCGTCGCTCGTCCGGCAGGACTATTCGGCCGCGACCCCTTCGTGCGCCTTGCGCGTACTCGTGGCGACGACCGCCGACGCGGTCTGCGGGGCGCGGCGGTCCAGAACGCCCGCGGTCACCGCGATCGCCAGGCCGACCACGGCCAGCACGGAACCGACGAGCGCGGGTGACGTCCAGCCCCAGCCGGCGGCGATGGCCGCGCCGCCCAGCCACGCGCCGCCCGCATTGGCGAGGTTGAAGGCGGAGTGGTTGGACGCGGAGGCCAGGGTGGGCGCCCGCCGCGCCTTGTTCATCACCAGCATCTGGAGCGGGGTGGTGGTCAGGAAGCCGACCGCGCCAAGGACGACCACCGCGATCGGCGCCGCGACCTTGGAGCCGGCCGCGTAGTGGAAGCCGACCAGCACCACGGCGAGGGCGGCGAGCGACCCGTAGAGCGTGGGCCGCAGCGCCCGGTCGGTGAGCGGCCCGGCGGCCAGCGCGCCCAGCGTCATGCCGATGCCGAACAGGGCCAGGAGCAGAGTGACCGAGGACTCCGCGAAGCCGGTGACCTCGGTCATCATCGAGGCCAGGTAGCTGTAGACGGCGAACACCCCGGCGAAGCCGAAGACCGCGGTGAGCAGGCCGAGCAGCACCTGCGGCTCGCGCAGCGCGCGCAGTTCGTGGGTGATGCCCGTGTGCTCCTCGGCGGGCAGGTGCGGCACCAGGGCCGCGAGCGCGCCGAGCGCCAGCAGGCCGATCACGGACACCACCACGAAGGTGGCCCGCCAGCCCAGGTGCTGCCCGAGCAAGGTCGCGGCGGGGACGCCGACGATGTTGGCGACGGTCAGGCCGAGGAACATCGCGGCGACCGCCCGCGCCCTGCGGTCCTCGGCGACCAGGCGGGAGGCGACGACGGCGCCGACGCCGAAGAACGCGCCGTGCGGGAGCCCGGCGAGGAAGCGTCCGGCCAGCAGCGTGGCGTAGCCGGGGGCCAGGGCCGACGCCAGGTTGCCGACGGTGAACAGGCCCATCAGCAGCAGGAGCATCCGCTTGCGGGGGATCCGCGCGCCGAGTGCGGTGAGCAGCGGCGCGCCGACCACGACGCCGAGGGCGTAGGCGGAGACGAGATAGCCGGCGGTCGGCACCGACGTGCCGAGATTGTGCGCGACGTCGGGCAGCAGTCCCATCATCACGAACTCGGTGGTGCCGATGCCGAAGGCGCTGACCGCCAGGGCCAGGATGGCCAAGGGCATGAAGGTTCCTCATCTGTGGGGACGGAGGCGGGAGCGGAGCGCGAGTGCCTAAGTTCACTCGCGGAACAAATTCTCGCACGCCGGTGGTTCCGGCACATCACCACGAGATGACGTCAGGGCGGCGGCTGCACTGCCAACCCCCGGACCGGCCGACGCGGCGCCCTGGCCGGCTCGAACCGGCTCGAAGCGACCTGATCGGCCCGAACAGCCTGAACGGTCCCGGATCAGCGCGAACCGAACAGGTGGCCGGGGATAAACCGTTGGACGGCCGGCGCGTCCGGACGCCATGATCGCCTCATGTTCCGGATCGCCTTCCTCGCAGACGCCGCCGCAGCCGCGGCCGCGCAGAAGGCTGCCCGGAACGCCCGGAACGCCTTCTTCGACGGCGCGCGACGCTGACCCTCCCCGGACAGACGACCGGCGGACCCCGCAGGGGGAGGGTCGGTCCCGCCAGGGGTCCCGGCCATCGCGCCACTCCCGTTTCCCGAGGAAGAGCCTTCCCATGCCCAAGCAGGCGTACGTGCGGACGAAGCCGCACCTGAACATCGGCACCATGGGCCACGTCGACCACGGCAAGACCACCCTGACCGCCGCCATCACCAAGGTCCTGGCCGACCGCGGCACCGGCACCTTCGTGCCGTTCGACCGCATCGACCGGGCGCCGGAGGAGGCGGCCCGAGGGATCACCATCACCATCTCGCACGTCGAGTACGAGACGGAGACCCGGCACTACGCGCACGTGGACATGCCCGGCCACGCCGACTACGTGAAGAACATGATCACCGGCGCGGCGCAGATCGACGGCGCCATCCTGGTCGTCTCGGCGGTCGACGGCATCATGCCGCAGACCGCGGAGCACGTCCTGCTGGCCCGTCAGGTCGGCGTGCGGCACATCGTGGTGGCGATCAACAAGGCCGACGCGGGCGACGACGAGCTCACCGACCTGGTCGAGCTCGAGGTGCGCGAACTGCTGTCCGCGCACGGCTTCGCCGGCGACACGCTGCCGGTGGTGCGGGTGTCGGGGCTGCGTGCCCTGGAGGGGGACCCGCGCTGGGCCGCCTCGGTCGAGGCGCTGCTCGACGCCGTCGACACGCACGTTCCGGTGCCGGAGCGGTACACCGACGCGCCGTTCCTGCTGTCGGTGGAGAACGTGCTCACCATCACCGGGCGCGGCACCGTCGTGACCGGCGCGGTCGAGCGCGGAGTGGTGCGGCCCGGCGACCGCGTCGAGTTGCACGGCGAGGGCGCGGAGCGGGCGGCGAGCGTCGTCACCGGTCTGGAGACCTTCGGCAAGCCGATGGAGTCCGCGCAGGCCGGGGACAACGTGGCGCTGCTGCTGCGCGGCGTGCAGCGCGACCAGGTGCGGCGCGGCGACATCGTGGCCGCGCCCGGGAGCGTGACGCCGCACCGTCGCTTCACCGCGCGCGTCTACGTCGTGCCCGCGGCGGAGGGCGGACGGCACACGCCGGTCGCCACCGGCTACCGGCCGCAGTTCTACATCCGCACGGCCGACGTGGTCGGGGACGTCGACCTCGGTCCCGGCGGCATCGCCCTGCCGGGCGACACGGCGGACATCGCCGTGGAGCTCGGACGGGCCCTGCCCCTGGAGCCGGGGCTCGGCTTCGCGATCCGCGAGGGCGGCCGCACGGTCGGCGCCGGGACGGTGACCGCGCTCGGCTGAGCGCGCCACCGGGGGTCGTGGTCCCGTACCCGGGTACGGGACCACGACCGGCGTTCCCCGGCCGGCCGGAGGCGTGGCCGAGAGGGGCGGCGCCGCGGGGGAGAATGGGGGGATGCACGGAACGGGCAGGGTGGCGGCGGAGGACTGGGCCGAGGCCGTACCGGTGGGCCGGACGGTCGACCTGGGGGAGGCGCGGCTGCTGCCGGACGTGGACCGGCCGCTGGCCTGGCTGCTCACGGTCGACGGCGCGCCGCAGTCCTACGTGGACCTGGCCGACCCCGGAAACCTGGAGTTCGAGTACGTGCGGCGCATCGCGAACGCGATCACGAGCGCCCTTCCCGAGGGGCCGGTGGACGCCGTGCACCTCGGAGGCGGCGGGCTGACCCTGCCACGCTGGCTCGCGCACGAGCGGCCGGGCTCGTGGCAGCAGGTCGTGGAGGCGGACCGGGGGCTCGCCGCGCTGGTCGCCGAGTACCTGCCGCCGGCCGGAGAGGGCACCACCGTGCACACCGCCGACGCCCGTGCCTGGCTCGCGGACGCCCCGGCGGCAAGCGCGGACCTGATCGTCGCCGACGTGTTCGGCGGCTCCCGCGTGCCCGCGCACCTGACGTCCGTGGAGTTCGCGCGGGAGGCGGCCCGGGTGCTGCGCCCCGGCGGCCTCTACGTGGCGAATCTCGCCGACGCCGCCCCGTTCGCCTTCCTGGGCGGCCAACTCGCCACCGTGCGTGAGGCGTTCGGCGGACCGGACGCGTACCTGTGCCTGCTCGCCGAGCCCGGCGTGCTGCGGGGGCGGCGCTACGGCAACGCCGTGCTGGCCGCCTCGCGCCGTCCGCTGCCGCTGCACGCGCTGAGCAGGCTGTGCGCCGCCGACCCGTTCCCGGCGCGGGTGCTCGCCGGCCCGGCGCTGTCGGACCTCGTGGGCAGGCCGGTCGGCGACGCCGACGCGGTGCCTTCGCCGGAACCGCCGGACGGCGCCTTCACTGTGGGCTGAGCGGCACCGCGGGCTGAAGCGGCGCGGCCTGTCCGTGCCCGGCGTCGTCGCCGCCCGAATCCGGCACGGTGTTCGCGCGCTCCAGACGGCGCACGTCCGGCAGCACGAGGACGGCCGCGGTCAGCGCGACGACCAGCACCGCCGAGCCCCACAGGGACTCGGTGCGGCCGAACGCCGCGGCGGCGGGGCCGGCCAGCGCGAGGCCGAGCGGCATGACCGCGATCGAGCCGAGCCAGTCGTACGCGGAGACCCGGGACATCTTGTCCTCCGGGATCTCCTGGTGCAGGGCGAGCATCCAGCCGACGCCGAACACCTCGATGGCCACGCCCGAGGCGAGCATGGTCAGCACGAGTGCCCACAGCGGCAGCGCGAGGGCCAGCGCGACCAGCGGCAGGGCCAGCGGGAAGACCCCGAGGGTGCCGGTGAGGAGGATGCGCCGCGGTCGCCAGCGCATCATCAGCAGCCCGCCGGCGACCGTGCCGGCCCCGCCCGCGGCCAGGGCCAGACCCCAGGGTCCGGCCCCGCCGAGATGGTCGCGGGCGACCAGGGGACCGTAGACGGCCTCGCCCGCGGTCGTCATGGCGTTGACGATCGAGAACTGCACGACGATGCCCCACAGCCAGGACCGCGAGACGAACTCGCGCCAGCCCTCGCGCAGATCCCGCACGATCCCGCCCGTCTCCGCCCGGGCCGCCTCCTCGACCGACATCAGGGCGCGCAGCGCGCCCGCCACCACGAAGCCGACCGCGTCGACGGCCAGCACCCACCCGGGGCCGACGGCCGCGATGAGCGCGCCGCCGAGCGCCGCGCCGCCGATGTTCGCGCCGTTGGTCGCGAGCCGGAACACCGAGAACGCCTTGCCCGCGTGCGCGGGATCGACGGTCGTCATCACCAGGCCCTGCGAGGCGGGGGAGAAGAACGCCTGCGCCGTGCCGCCGGCCGCGGTCAGCGCGGCCATCTGCCACAGCTGCGGGTGACCGGTCAGGACCGTCAGCGCGAACAGGCCCTGCGACAGGGCGTTGAGGCCGTTGGCGGCGACCATGACCCGCTGCCGCGGAATGCGGTCCGCGACCGCTCCGCCGATCAGCAGGAAGACCACCATCGCCAGCGTGCGCGCGGCGGCCACGACGCCGACGTCGGTCGCGCTGCCGCCGTCGTCGATCACCGCGTATGCGGCGGCGATGGTCGCCCCGGAGTTGCCCAGGCCGCTGATGAACGACGCGGAGACGAGGAGCTGGAAGTTGCGGTTCGCCCAGGTGGGCATGCGGCTCAGCGGCCCGCGTGCGGTGTGGCGTGAGGGGGCGCTGGTCATGGGGGCACTGTCGCGGAGCGACCCGCGGGGACGCAAGGCGTTTTCCCCGCGGCCCGGCGTCCCCGCGTCTCCCGCTACCGGCCACTGCGCTTGCCGGCGTCCCGGCTCACCGGCGTCCCCGCCCCCTCGGGTTCCGGCGTGCGCGCGGGCCCTGGCACCCGCGCGCACGCCGCCGGGAGCCGGCCGCGCCTACTTCGTCTTGATCAGGCGGATGCTGCTCTTGATCTTGTCGATCGTCGACTGGGCCAGCGCGTCGGGCACGCCGCGGTCGGCGTACAGCACCCAGACCACGAGCTTCTTGGTCGGGTCGGACTGCGTCGGGTCCAGCCAGGCGACGGTGAAGGCCTCACCGGCAGGGGACGCGCACTTGGTCGGCACCGGGACGTTCGTCGCGGTGGCCCGGGCCTGCCAGCCGGAGATCCCGTGCGCGTTGTGGAAGGCCTTGCTGTCCAGCACCTTGGAGAAGGTGCCCTTGCCGTCGGTCTGGTAGGCCCAGTACGCCCAGGCCGTGGCCTGCACCTCGGCGGCGTTGCGCACGCTGGTCGCCCCGTTGGCGCCCTTGGTGCCCGCCGCCCCGCGGTCGAAGGTGCTGCTGCCCGACGAGCAGAAGTCGTGCTTGTAGTACGCCGGGCCGCTCATGGCCACGGCGGGGTTGCCGGTCTTGTCCGAGAAGCCGATGGTCATGCCCTGGCTGCCGACGTTCCAGTCCGGCGGGACGTCGAACAGCACGTTGCGCTGGTCGCGTTCGACGACCTTCCAACCCGGTATGACCGGCTCGACGTCCACGGGCGCCCCGCGCGGGTTGTCGCCGCCGCCCCCCGCGTCACCGCCGGTGCCGGTCGGCGTCGGCGTGGCAGTGGGCGTCGAGGCGGTGGCCGTGGCCGTCGGCGTCGGGGACTTGTCGTCCTGGGCGCTGTTCTTCTTGTCCCCGCCGGTGAGGTACACCGCGCCCACCACGACCGCGGCGATCACCGCGACGGCGGCCGTCACGGCGATGGCGATCGTGAGGTTGTTGCGGTTCTTCGGCGGCTGCCCCCCGGGCCCGCCCGGAACCGGGGGACCCCACTGCTGCGGCGTGGGGTAGCCGCCGCCCTGCTGCTGGTACCCGGGCTGGGCGTACGGCGAGGGCGCCGGCGTGCCGTAGGGCTGGGTGGGTGCCGCGTACGGCGGCTGCTGGCCGGGCTGCGGCGCCGGAGGCTGTCCCTGCTGCGGGTATCCCGCGGGCTGCGAGGGAGGCGGCGGCACGGGCTGGGCGTACGGGTTCGGCTGCCCGTAGCCGCCGGGCGGTTGCTGAGGGGGTGTCGGTGAGCCCTGCGGGTGCTGCTGTCCCCCGGACTGCTGGTCTCCTGGCCACATGGCTGGAAACACTAGGGGAGCGGGGGCCGCGGTTCCATGCCGGATTCAGCTACTGGCTGGTAACCTCCAGGCATGTCCGAGACGATGCCCTCCGTAGGCGAGATGATGGCGGCCACCGTGCCGATGGCCCGCACCCTCAACCTCCAGTACACGGAGACCACCGCGGAGCGCGCCGTGGTCGTGCTGCCCGACCAGCCGGAGTACCGCAACCACGTGGGCGGTCCGCACGCCGGCGCCATGTTCACGCTGGCCGAGTCGGCCAGCGGTGCCGTCGTCCTCGCCGCGTTCGGCGACCAGCTCGGCCGCGCGGTCCCGCTGCCGGTGCGGTGCGAGCTGGCGTGGACCAAGCTCGCCAAGGGCCCGGTCACCGCCACCGCGGAGCTGGCCCGGCCCGTCGCGGAGGTCCTCGCGGAGCTCGACGCCGGTCAGCGCCCCGAGTTCCCGGTGGAGGTCTCCGTGCGCCGCGAGGACGGTGCCGAGACCTCGCACATGACGATCGTCTGGACGCTGCGCCCCAACGGCTGAGGTCACGGCGGCCGGAGGGATGTGCCGGCCGGACGGGTTTGTCCGGTGCTTCGGTTAGGCTTCGACGGGGTGCGCGAGGGGCGCACACCTGATCGTCGTCGCGGGGAGGGGACCGGCTGTGCACGTCCAGGACTGGCTCGACGGCATCCCGCCGGTCGCCGTCTACCTGATGGTGGGCCTGGTGGTCGGCGTCGAGAGCCTGGGCATTCCGCTGCCCGGTGAGATCGTGCTGATGACCGCGGCTCTGCTGTCCTCGCAGGGCCACGTCAACCCGTGGCTGGTGGGCCTCGCCGCCATCATCGGCGCCGTCGGCGGCGACTCGATCGGCTACTCCATCGGCCATCGCGGCGGACAGCCGCTGCTGGACCGGCTCGGCCGCAGATTCCCCCGGCACTTCTCACCCGCCCAGATCGGCGTGGCCGAACGGTCGTTCCAGCGCTGGGGCATGTGGGCGGTGTTCTTCGGCCGGTTCGTCGCGCTGCTGCGGATCTTCGCCGGCCCGCTGGCCGGCGTCCTGCGCATGCCGTACCACAAGTTCCTGATCGCCAACGCGCTCGGCGGCGTCGTCTGGGCCGGCGGGATCACCGCGATCATCTACTACGTCGGCATCGTCGCCGAGCCGTGGCTGAAGCGCTTCGGCTACGTCGGCCTGGCCATAGCGATCGTCTTCGGCATCGGCACCATGGTGTTCGTGAAGCGGCGCGCGGCCAAGGCGCACGCGGAACTGGAAGCGGCCGCGGCCGCCGAGCAGGAAGTCGTGGCGGCGCCGGCCGGGGAGTGACCTCCCGCGCCGGGCGTGGCACGCGCCGCACGCGCCGTCAGTCCTGCCCCAGCGCCTCACGATGCACCGCGGCCAGCGCCACGTAGTGCTCGGCGTTGAGGGCGACACCGGCCCGCTCCTCGTCGGTGAGCAGACGGCGGACCTTCGCCGGCACCCCGGCCACCAGCGATCCGGGCGGCACCGTCATGCCCTGCGGCACCAGTGCCGCCGCCGCCACCAGGGAGCCGGCTCCGATCGTGGCGCCGTTGAGCACCGTCGCACCCATGCCCACCAGGACGCCGTCCTCGACGACGCACCCGTGCAGCACCGCGTTGTGGCCGACGGACACGCCCGCGCCGACCACCACGGGGAACCCGGGATCGGCGTGCACGGTGCAGTTGTCCTGGATGTTGGAGCCCGGGCCGATGCTGAGGGACTCGCAGTCCCCGCGCAGCACCGCGTGGTACCAGACGCTCGCGCCCGCCGCGAGCGTCACGTCGCCCAGGACCACGGAGGTCGGCGCGGTGAAGGCGGCCGGGTCGATCGCGGGGGTGCGGCTCGCGACGGCCGCGACCAGGGCGCTGCCCGGCGTCGTCCTGGCCGGGATGCGGCCCTGCGCCGCCACGCTGCCCGCCTGCCCGGGAGCCGGTTCCGCCGCCTGGTCCGCCGCGTCCGTCATGGCCACCGTCCTGTCCCGAGGTCTCGTCCTGTCCCGCCCGGCGGGGGTGTGCCGCAGGGCACACCGCGCCCGGCACGGCGATGCGGCCGCCGCGCTCCCGGCACCGTATACGGTGGCCTCGTGCCCGAGAACGAGAACGTGTTCTTTTCCACGCTCGCCCAGGCGGCCGCCTGGCGCCGCCGTGCGACCTCACGCCTCGTGCACGCCGGCTGGCGGCGGCTGCAGAACGCCGGCGCGGTCACCGCGGCGCGCCCCGGCCCGTACCGCTTCGGCGCGATCGGACACGGGACCCGGCTGGCCTTCCCTCAGGGCACGGTCTTCGGCGAGCCCTGGATCCACCTCGGCGACCACTGCATCATCGGCGAGCAGGTCACCCTGACCGCCGGGATGATGCCCGGGCTCGACCTCGGACCCGAACCGATCCTGCGGCTCGGCAACGGTGTGGTGCTCGGTCGAGGCAGCCACGTCGTGGCCTCCGTGCCCGTCGTGTTCGGCGACGACGTCTACTGCGGCCCGTACATCTACGTCACCAGCGACAACCACTCCTACGACGACACCGCCCAGCCCGTCGGCAAGCAGTGGCCGCGCACCGCCCCCGTCGAGATCGGCTCCGGCAGCTGGCTCGGCTCCGGGTGCGTGATCCTGCCCGGCGCCCGGCTCGGCAGGAACGTGGTGGTGGCGGCGGGCGCGGTGGTCCGCGGCGAGGTGCCCGACTTCGCCGTGGTCGCCGGTGCGCCGGCCCGCGTCGTCCGCCGGTGGGAGCCGGAGACCGGCTGGCAGCCGCCGCTGCGCACCCCGGCGCCGATGCCCATTCCCGAGCACGTCACCCCCGAACAGCTCGTCGCGCTCGCCGCGTTGGACGAGCAGTTCGGCGAGCGGCTCGGCGAGGTGCTCGCGGGCGCCGCACCCGCCGCGGACGCGGGCCCCGCACCCGAGCCCGGCCCCGGCATGCTGCCCGCACCGCAGCAGGAGCCTCCCGCCGGCACGCGCGAGGAGGCGCTGGAGGACCGCGGTTGAGCCCGGGCCGTCTTCGCGCCCGCGGACTTTGCTAGGTTCCGGACATGCGCGCACCCATCGGCCACTTCGAGGACGCCCGGCCCGCCACCGAGGCCCGCGAGCTGCTCCCGCCGCCCGTCGCCGCGGCGGTGACCGCCGACATGGTCTTCGTGGACACCGACCCCGACAAGGCCGACACCGCCGACTTCGTCGTCGCCTACGGCCAGGAACTGCTGGAGCAGTCCGCGAACTGCGTGGTGGTCGCCGGCAAGCGCGGCCAGGACGTCACGCTCGCCGCCTGCCTGGTCCTCTCCACGACGCGGGTCGACGTCAACAATGCCGTGCGCCGTCACCTCGGCGCCCGCAAGGCCTCGTTCGCCTCGATGGACACCGCGGTGGGGGAGACCGGCATGGCGTACGGCGGCATCACCCCCGTCGGGCTGCCCGCCGCGTGGCCGCTGCTCGTCGACACCGCCGTGGCGGCCGCGCCCTACCTGGTCATCGGCAGCGGCCGCCGCCGCGGCAAGCTCATCGTGCCCGGCAAGGCGCTCGCCGAACTGCCCGGCGCCGTGGTCCTCGACGGCCTCGGCACGTGACGGCGGCTCCTCAGCCGAGCAGGGGTATCTCGATGGCCGGGCAGCGGTCCATCACCATGTCCAGGCCGGCGGACCGCGTCCGCGCGTAGGCGGCCTCGTCCTCGACGCCGAGCTGGAACCAGACGGCCTTCGCGCCGATCGCCACGGCCTCGTCCGCGACAGCGCCGGCCAGGTCGGAGTTGACGAAGACGTCCACCACGTCGACGGGGAACGGGATGTCGGCGAGCGAGGCGTAGCCCTGCTCGCCGTGCACCGTCTCGGCCTTGGGGTGCACCGGCACGACGCGCTTCCCGTAGCGCTGGAGCACGGCCGCGACTCCGTACGCGGCCCGGCGCGTGTTCCCGCTCAGCCCCACCACCGCCCAGGTGTCGCCGGTCTCCGTCAGGATCCTGCGCACCACGTCCTGCTCATGGCCGGCGCCGTGCACGCCCTCGTGCTCCGTGCCGCCCGCGCCGTCCCCACTGCTGCTCACGTCCGCCACGCCGTCCTCCAGCCGTGTACCGCGGCCCGCACGGGCCGCGCCGTCGTCCTTGCTCACTGCTCCTGCCTGCGAAAACGCCGCCCGGTGGCCGGCCATTCCCCGGGCGTTAGGCTGAACGGATGGTCGACCGGTATCTGACGGTGGCGCGCGCGGGCGTCCACGAGAGCGAGATCAAGCGCTCGCGTTTCCTGTGCGCGGTGGCACCCGCCGCGGGCGAGGAGGAGGCCCAGGAGTTCGTGCGCGCCGTCCGCAAGGAGCACGCGACGGCCAGCCACAACTGCTTCGCCTACGTCATCGGGCCGGACGGCCGACTGCACCGCGCGAGCGACGACGGCGAGCCCGGCGGCACCGCGGGCACGCCCATGCTCCAGGTGCTGCTCGGGCGCGAGGTCCGGGACACGGTCGCCGTCGTCACCCGCTACTACGGGGGTGTCCAGCTCGGCGCGGGCGGCCTCGCCCGGGCGTACGGGGGCGCGGTGTCCGCGGCGCTCGACGAGGTCGGCACCATCGAGCGGCGCCGCCTCGCGCTGGTCACCGTGACCGCGGACCACCAGCGGGCGGGGCGCCTGGAGAACGACCTGCGGGCGGCGGGCCACACCGTCCGCGACGTCGCGTACGGCGCGGAGGTCACCCTGCGGCTGGGCGTTCCCGAGAGCGAGGTGCCCGCGTTCCGCTCGTGGCTCGCGGACAGCACGTCCGGGACGGCCGGGTGCGTCGTCGAGGGCACCGCCTACGTCGACGTCCGGCCGTCCGGTTCCTGAGCCCGCCCCTCCCGCCGTGAGGCCGCGACGCCGCGCGCCGTCACCGGTGACGCGGCCGGGCCGGGCGCTCACCCCGCCGCGCGTGCGCCTGCCTTCCGCGGCAGGAGAGCAAGCAACTGGTCGGTGTGGCCGGGGAGTTCGACACCGGCGAGGCCGGTGAGGAGGTCGCGCAGCGACATCGGCCGGTCGAGTATCAGGGCGCCGTGGGAGAGGAGCAACGTCGGTACCTGGGTGTCCAGTTCGGCCTCGGCGAGCGGGCGGCTGAGCGAGCACAGGGCGTCGGCCTGGTGACCGAGGCGCTCGCGGAGTCCCGGGCCGCCACCGGCCCGTTCGATCGTCCGGCCGAGGTTCCACTCGTCGAGCGCCCGTCGGTTGTCGTAGCCGGCGTTGCCCCCCGAGGCGACCGTCGAGACGGTCTCGAGCGTGATCGCGGTGAGGACGGCGACGTGCGCCAGGATGCGGTCGGCGTCCCATTCGCCGTCCGGTGGGACGGGAGCGGGCCCTCCGGCCGCGGCCACCGCCCTGGCGGCCTCCAGCAGCGTCCGGTACGCGCCCGCGAGCGGTGCGGTGTCCATCATCGGCTTCCTTTCGTGCGGAGTGCCCGGGGTTCGCGGGTCCCGGCTCACGAGTGCGCGGACGACATCTCCCACGGTGCCTGCGGCAGCACCTCGCCCGTCTCCAGCAGGGACTTGAGGTTGGCCAGCACCGCGGGCCAGCCCTGCGAGATGCCGTGGAACATGTCCACGTTGGGCAGCTTCTCGTGGGTGACGGTGAGCCGGACGATGTCCTGGTACGGCTCGACGAGGAACGTGACGACCGACGGCTCCCGCTGGAGCTCGGCCTCCGGCCGGTCCTCGAAGGTGAGGGACAGGCGGGTGGGGGGCTCGGCGGCGAGCACCGTGCCGATGCCGTCGACGACGCCCGAGTCGTCGGCCCGGTGGTGCTCCCAGCGTGAGCCGGGCTGCCAGTCGGAGAGGTTGCGGTGCCCCCAGAAGCGGGCCGTGAGGTCGGCGTCCGTCAGGGCCTGCCACACCTGTTCGGGGCTCGCGCGGATGTAGGTGACGTAGACGTAGTCCGGCACTGACGTGGTCGCATCGGTCATGGCGTACTCCTCCGCCTGGTTCTTGATGGCACTGAGCAGGTGCAGGCGGGGCTGGTCGAACCCCGCGATCCAGCGTTCGCCGATCTCCTGGACCGGGACCGGGTTGAGGTAGTGGAGCCGTTCGCGCCCGCGCCGTACGACGGTCACCAGGTTGGCGCCGGCGAGGACGTCGAGGTGCTGGGTGGCCGACTGGCGGGCCATGCCGAGCCGGTCGCACAGCTCCCGCAGGGTCTGCCCGTTGTGCTCGCGCAGCCGGTCCAGCAGCAACCGCCGGGTGGGGTCGGCCAGCGCCTTGAACACCGCGTCCATCTCCCGCGCTTCGAGGCTCACGGTTCAATTATGCAGGCGTTTACCTGCCTATTGTCAAACGCCGTGCTCCAGCGGCGCGGCGGCCACTCCCGGGTGACTCTCCCGGGTCCCCGCACGGCTGGGCCCCACGGGGCGCTAGTCTCTGGGGATCATGCGCTTCCTGCACACCTCGGACTGGCACCTCGGGCGGTCCTTCCACCGGGTGAGCCTGCTCGACGCGCAGCGCGCCTTCCTCGACCACCTCGTCGCCACCGTCCGCGCCACGGCGGTCGACGCGGTCCTCGTGGCCGGGGACGTCTACGACCGGGCCGTGCCCCCGCTCGCCGCGGTCGAGCTGTTCGACGACGCCCTGCACCGGCTCGCCGACCTCGGCGTCCCCACGGTGATGATCTCCGGCAACCACGACTCGGCGCGGCGGCTCGGCGTCGGCGCCGGCCTCATCGACCGGGCCGGCATCCACCTGCGCACCGACCCGGCGACCTGCCACCGGCCCGTCGTGCTGTCCGACGCGCACGGCGACGTCGCCCTCTATGGCCTCCCCTACCTCGAACCGGTGCTGGTCCGCGAGGAGTTCGGCGCCGAGCGCGCCGACCACACCGCGGTGCTCGGCGCCGCCATGGACCGGGTGCGGGCCGACCTGGCCGCCCGGCCCCCGGGGACCCGGAGTGTCGTGATGGCGCACGCCTTCGTCACCGGCGGGGCCGCCTGCGACAGTGAGCGGGACATCACCGCGGGCGGTGTGGCCGCCGTGCCCGCCGAACTCTTCGACGGCGTCGACTACGTCGCCCTCGGCCACCTGCACGGGTGCCAGACGGTCGACGACCGCGTCCGCTACTCCGGCTCGCCGCTGGCGTACTCCTTCTCCGAGGAGCACCACCGCAAGAGCATGTGGCTGGTCACCCTGGACGCCGACGGGGCCGTCGAGGCCGAACGCGTCGACACGCCCGTGCCGCGCCCGCTGGCCCGGTTGCGCGGCCGGATCGCCGACCTGCTGGCCGACCCCGCGCTGGAGCGGCACACGGACTCCTGGGTCGAGGCGACACTCACCGATCCCGCCCGCCCCCACGAACCGATGGCGGCACTGGCCGCCCGGTTCCCCCACGTGATCAGCCTCGCGTTCGAGCCCGAGCGCACCGACGAGGACCGGCTCGCCTCCTACGCGGAACGGCTGCGGGGCCGCACCGACCGGCAGATCGCCGAGGACTTCGTCGCCCATGTGCGCGGCGAAGGGCCCGACGCGGACGAGAGCGCCCTGCTGCAGGACGCGTTCGACGCGGTCGGCGCCGACGCGGCACGGAAGGAGGCCCGCTGATGCGGTTGCACCGCCTGGAGATCAGCGCCTTCGGCCCGTTCGCCGGGACCCAGAACGTCGACTTCGACGAGCTGTCCGCGGCGGGCCTGTTCCTGCTGCACGGCCCCACCGGCGCCGGCAAGACCTCCGTGCTCGACGCCGTGTGCTTCGCCCTCTACGGCCAGGTTCCGGGCGCCCGTCCGGCCAACCGGCTGCGCAGCGACCACGCCGCTCCGGGCACGCCCACCGAGGTGGTGCTCGAACTCACCGTGAGCGGGCGGCGGCTGGAGATCACCCGCCGCCCCGAGCAACCGCGCGCCAAGAAGCGCGGTAGCGGCACCACCATGGACAAGCCCGTCACGCTGCTGCGCGAGCTGGACGGCGGTCAGTGGCGGGGGCTCTCCACCTCGCACCAGGAGACCGGCGAGGAGATCAAGCAGCTGCTCGGCATGAGCTGCGAGCAGTTCTGCCAGGTGGTGCTGCTGCCCCAGGGCGAGTTCGCGACGTTCCTGCGCGCCGGCGCCGCCGAGCGCGGCGCGCTGCTCGGACGCCTCTTCGACACCCGCCGCTTCACCTCCGTCGAGTCGTGGCTGCGAGACCGCCGGCAGGAGACCGGCCAGCAACTCACCCGCAGTGACGAGGAGTTGCGCCAGCTCGGTGCCGCCCTGCGCCAAGCGGCCGGGCACGGCGCGGACGGCGGCACCACGGACGACGGCACCACGGACGACGGCACCTTCGACACCCCGGCGGCCCTGCTGGAGTGGGCCGCCCGACTGCGCTGCGACGCGCGCGAGCGGGTGACGATCGCGGCGTCCGCGGCGGCCCACGCCGAGGCCGCGCACGCCCTGGCCGCCGCGGCCCACACCGAGGCCCGCGACCTGCATGCCCTCCAGCGCCGCCACCGGGAAGCGGCCGACCGCGCGGCCGTCCTGGCCGGACAGCGCCCGGCCCGCGACCACGCCCGGGCCGCCCTGGCCCGCGCCCACCGTGCCGCCACGGTCGAACCCGCGCTGGCCCTCCGTGACAAGGCCGCCACCCAGCAGCGCGAGGCCGCCGCCCTCGAAGCCGACGTACTCGCCGAACTGGCCTCCTCCGTCGACCCGTTGGCCCCCGCCCTGCCCGCGGCCCGAACCGCGCCCGACCCGGACGCCGGCCGGGCGGCCCGCGCCGCCTCCGCGCTGCCGCACGCCCGCACGTCGCTCCGGGTGGGCGAGGAACCGGCCGCGCACGCCGCACCGCACCGCGGGGCGGAGGCGCTGTCCGGGCCGGCGCAGGACCGGGCCCGGAGCGGCGGGGCAGTGCAGGATCCGTCCGCGGGTGCACCCTCCGGCACGCGCCCTGCGGCGCGGGGCGCGGACACGCCTGCCGGGAAGTCCCGCACCGAGCGCCCGGCCTTCCGCGGCGACGGGCGGGACGTCGCCTCGGGCCGTCCCGATGGCGCGTCGCAGGAGGGCGCGAACGGTGCGGCCGCGTCCGGCCGCGGCGAAGCGGACGGCGCGCGGGACCGGTTCGCGGACCCCGAGACGTACGGCGGGCAGGCGCGCGAACTGCGCGGCGTCGTGGGGGAGTTGGGCGCGGCCGTCGAGGGGGAGGCGCGCCTGGCCGAGATCGCCGGGCGGCGGGACCGCCTGGAGCGCGAGGAGGCCGCGGACGACGACCTCGTCCGCGAGGCCCGCGAGTGGCTCGACCAATGGCCGCCGCGCAGGGCCGCGCTGCAGACCCGGGTCGACGCCGCCATGGAGGGCGCGGCCCGCGCCGCCACGCTGGCCGCCGAGGTGGAGGCCGCCAAGCGGCGCGTCGACGCCGCCGCCGAACGCGACCGTCACACCCGCCAGATGGCCGCCGCGGACGAGGACGCGCGCGACGCCCGCGACCGCGCCGCCACCTCGCGCGAGAGGTGGCAGGACCTGAGGGAGGCCCGCATCAGCGGCATCGCCGCCGAGCTGGCGGCCGGCCTGGTCGACGGCGCGCCCTGCCGGGTGTGCGGCGCGGAGCACCACCCCGACCCCGCGCAGCCCGCCGCCCAGCAGGTCAGCCGGGCCGACGAGGACGCGGCGTACGCGGACTTCCAGGCGGACAGCGCCCGTTACGACCAGGCGCGCGACGCCGCCGGGCGGTTGGCGGCCGCCCGCGAGGCGGCCGCGACCGCGGCCGGCGACCTGCCGCTCCCCGAACTCGTCGCCGTGCACAAGGAGTCCGCGGCTGACCACGCCGCTGCGGGTGCGCTGGCCGCTGACGCCCCGGTGGCCCGGGCCGCGCTCGCCCGGGCCGAGGCCGAGCACGACGAGCGGGCCGCACGGCAGCAGGAAGCCGTGAGCCGCAGCGCCGCCCGCACCTCCCGGCGGGAGGAACTCGACGAGCAGCACGAGCGGTTGAGCCGCCATCTCGCCGAGGCCCGCGCCGGGTACCCCACGGTGGCCGCCCGCCGTGCCGCGCTGTCCGACCGCGTCTCCCTGCTGGAACGTGCCGAGCGGGCGGTCAGGGAACGCGGCGACGCGGAAGCCCGGCTCGCCGAGGCCGGCACGTCGCTGGCCGAGGCCGCCGCCCGCGCGGGATTCGCGACGCCCGGCGAGGCGGCCGCGGCGCTGCTGCCGCCGCCCCGGCTCTGGGACGCGGAGCGGCAGACCGAGGCATGGGCGAAGGAAGAGGCCGCGCTCGACGCCGAACTCGCCGCGCCCGAGCCCGCGGCGGCCGCCGCCCGCCCCCCGGCCGACCCAGGCGCCGCCCAGGCCGCCCTGGACGCGGCGAACCGCCGGCTGCAGCACGCGGCGGCGGTCTCGTCCGCCGCGCGGAGCCGCTGCGCCGAACTGGACCGGCTGAGCACGGCGGCGGCGTCCCGCATCCGCGAACTGGCCCCGGCCCGCGCCGCGTTCGAGCGCGTCCGGCGGCTGGCCGAGCTGGCCGCCGGCACCTCGGCGGACAACCGCTACCGGATGGGCCTGGAGACGTACGTGCTGGCCGCCCGCCTCGAACAGGTCGCCGCGGCGGCCGGGGTGCGGCTCCAGCGCATGTCCGCGGGCCGCTACACCCTCGCGCACTCCGACGCCCGCGGCGGCGGCCGTGCCCGCTCCGGCCTCGGCCTGGTCGTCGTGGACGCGTGGACCGGCACCGAGCGCGACACCTCGACCCTCTCCGGCGGCGAGACGTTCTTCGCCTCGCTGGCCCTCGCGCTCGGCCTGGCCGACGTGGTGACGGACGAGTCCGGCGGCACCCGGCTGGACACCCTCTTCATCGACGAGGGCTTCGGCAGCCTCGACGACCAGACCCTCGACGAGGTGCTGGACGTCCTGGACGGGCTGCGCGAACGCGACCGCGCCGTCGGTATCGTCAGCCACGTCGCCGACCTGCGGCACCGCGTCCCCGTCCAACTCCGCGTCGACAAGGGCCGGGACGGCTCGACGATCCGGCTGCGCACCACGCCCCGCGAGCGCGCCGCACGCTGAGCGGCCAGGGGCCTGCGGCCTGCGCGTGGAGTGTGGCGCGGGCTGAGCGGTGAGCACTCGTGCCGTGCGCTGAGCGGCCTGAACCCGTGGGTGCCGTGCGCCGAGCGCTCGGAGCTCCGCGCCGTGGAGCGCTTCGGCGCCGAGGGCCGTGTGGCCCGCGCGCGTCGCGCGCTCGCGCAGCCGTGCGGCCCGCGCGCGTCGCGGGACGGCGGGCGACCGGCTGGAATCCACCGTTCCTCGAGCGGAGCCGGAGCGTCCTCCTAACCGGCCCTGGCACCCTCCGGGCCATGATTCCCGAGGACTTCGGCGCTTCCGCCGTGGGCTCGTCAGCACGAGGGGGTTGGGACGATGGCACGAGACACTGAAGGCATCGGCAGGCGGAAGTTCCTCGCCGGGGGCGCGGTCGCCGGAGGGGCGGCGCTCCTGACCGGTACCGGGCTCGCCCTGCCGGACGCGGCCGCCGCCGACACGGCGACCACCGCGGAGCCGATCTCGACGGTGACGCCGGACGACAAGCGCTACCCGGACATGGTGCGGGGTTACAACCAGCGCTGGGTCGGATCGCCCGAGCGGGTGTGCCTGGCCGACACGACCGCGCAGGTCCAGTCGGTCGTCCAGAGCGCGGTGAACGCGGGCAAGCGCCTCACGGTGCGCAGCGGCGGCCACTGTCACGAGGACTGGGTCTACAACTCCGACGTCGACGTCATCCTCGACATGAGCAAGATGGACCAGGTCTCCTACGACGCCGCGAAGAACGCCGTGTGCGTCGAGGCCGGTTCGCAGCTGCTCAACGTGTACGAGCGCCTGTACCGGTCGTGGGGCGTGACCATTCCGGCGGGCATCTGCTTCCAGGTCGGTGTCGGCGGGCACGTGAGCGGCGGCGGATGGGGGCTGCTCTGCCGCCAGTTCGGCCTGGTCATCGACCACGTGTACGCCGTCGAGGTGGTCTGCGTGACCGCGGGCGGCACGGCGAAGGTCATCCAGGCCACCCGCGAGCCGAACGACCCCCACCGCGACCTGTGGTGGGCCCACACCGGCGGTGGCGGCGGCAACTTCGGTGTCATCACCCGCTTCTGGTTCCGCAGCCCGGGCGCCGTCGGCACGGACCCGGCCGAGCTGCTGCCGCAGCCCCCGGCCGAGGTGCTGCTGCTCGCCGTGCAGTGGCCGTGGGCCTCCCTGACCAAGGACCAGTTCTCCCGCATCGTCACCAACTGGGGCGCCTGGCACGCCGACAACCTCGCGCCCGGCAGCGTCAACGACCACCTGTTCAGCGCCCTGTGGCTGAACCACAAGTCCAGCGGCTACATCGGCCTGGTGGCCCAGATGGACGCCACGGTCCCGGACGCGGAGAAGGTGCTCGACGACTTCGTGGCCTACGTGACCGACGGAGTGGACGTCGCGCACGAGGCGATGACGGCGCACATGGGCGAGATGGCGGCGCTGCCCGACCTCGCCGCCCCGCGCAGGATGCCCTGGTTCCAGGCCGCGCGGTACGCCAGCACCACCAACCCGACGCTCAACGACCCGAGTCTGAAGAGCGACAACAAGTCCGCGTACTACCGGACCGCGCTGCCCGCCGAGCACGTCGACGCGTTCTACGCGCAGCTGACCCGCGACGACTTCAGCAACACCACCGCCAACGTGCAGCTCAGCTCGCTGGGCGGCCGGGTCAACGCGCTCGCCGCCGACGCCACCGCCTGGCCCCACCGCGGCGCCGCGTACAAGGCCGCCTGGTCGATCTGGTGGACGGACCCGGCGGACGAGGCCGCCTCGCTCGGCTGGATCCGCGAGTTCTACCGGAGCGTCTACTCCGCGACCGGCGGCGTCCCGGTGCCCGACGCCGTGACCGACGGCGCGTACGTCAACTACTGCGACATCGACCTGAGCGACCCGGTGTACAACACCTCCGACGTGCCGTGGTCGGCGCTGTACTACAAGGACAACTACGCGAAGCTGCAGCGGGTCAAGAAGACGTACGACCCGCGGAACGTCTTCCACCATCCGCAGGGCGTCGAACTCCCCACGAGCTGAGGGCCGTCCGCGCGGCGCACGGGTGTCCGCCGGTGCTGTGGGCGGCAGCCGTTCACAGCACCAGCGGCCGCCGCTCCAGCGGCGAGGAGTACACCACGCTCGTGGTGACCGACCCCAGGCCCGCGATGCGGCCGGTGACCTCCTCCAGGTGCCGCATCGAGCGCGCCGCCACCTTCAGCACGAAGCAGTCGTCGCCGGTGACGTGGTGCGCCTCCAGGACCTCCGGCGTCGACGCCAGCAGGTCGTGGAACGGCTTGTAGTTGCCGTGGGGGTAGCGCAGCCGGACCAGGGCCAGCACGGGCAGCCCGATCCGCTCGTGGTCGATGACGGCCGCGTACCCGGTGATCACGCCCGCCTCCTCCAGCCGCCGCACGCGCTCGGTCACCGCGCTCGCAGACATCGAGACGGCACGGGCCAGCTCGGCGTAGCTGGCCCGTCCGTCGCGCTGCAGCGCCTCCAGGAGGCGCCAGTCGGTCGCGTCGAGGGAAATCGTGGTCATCGCCGATGGATAGCAGGGGATTCCCCGGCCGGGCAAGCGGGAGGCCGTGGATCAGCACTTCAGAGGCGTCTCCGGCGGTCGTAGATTTGCGGTCATGACACCAGCCCCGGCTGCACAGCCGCACCTCGCGCTCTCCGCCCCGCACACCGGCCCGGCCGCCGTCCCGAACGCCGTGCTGCGCGTCCCGCCGGCCGCGCCCGCCGACGCCGCCGCGTACTTCGCCGCGAGTCTGGCCTTCCACGCCGACGTCTCGGACGTCGCGGCGGCCCTGGCGGCGGGCGGCGACCCGGGGTTCACGCTCGTGGACACCCGGAGCACCGCCTCCTGGGACCAGGGGCACATCCCCGGCGCGGTCCACCTGCCCACCGCACTCATCCCGGAGCGGGCGGACCTGCTGCTCGACCGCGCCCGGCCGGTCGTCGTGTACTGCTGGGGCCCCGGCTGCAACGGCGCCACCCGCGCCGCGTTCGCGCTCGCGACCGACGGATACCAGGTCAAGGAGATGCTCGGCGGCATGGAGTACTGGATCCGTGAGGGCTTCGGTTACGCGACCGCCGGAGGCCCAGCGCGGCGCGACGCCGACCCGCTGACCGCGCCGTCGGCGCCCGCGGCCCCCGACGGCGCCACCTGCGCGGTCGGCGCCGTCGACTGCGGCTGCTGACCCGCCGCGGGCCGGCCCGGAGGCTGCCCGCCTCCGCGAGCCGGCCGGGAACGGATTGGCCCTACGCGGGCGGGGACGTCAGCTCGTACGCCCACAGCTCGCCGCGGTCGGCGACACGGGTGAAGCCCACGCGTTCCAGGACGGCCTGCGACGCGACGTTCTCCGGTTCGGTGGTGGCCAGCACGACCATCACCTCGGGCTGCGCCAGCGCCCACTCGCTCAGCGCGCGGGCGGCGTCGGTGGCCCAGCCCTCGCCGCGGGCGGACTCCGACAGGTCGTAGCCGATCTCCACCGAACCGTGGTCCGGCGGGCCGTGGAAGCCCGTGCCGCCCACGGCCACGCCGTCCTCCGTGCGTATGACCGCGAACAGGCCCCAACCCGGCTGGTACACGCCGGCCTTGGCCGCGGCCACCGTCATCGAGGCCGCGCGGGACGTCCCGTCGCCCGGCACCCCGTCGATCCACACCAGCGACGCGGGCTTGCCGTCCGCCAACTGGGCGGCGTCGTCCGGCAGTTGCTCGCGCAGGGTCAGCCGGCCCTGCGTCAGCACCAGCCGTCCGCCGTCGTGGGAAGAGTGCAGGGTCATGCGTACCGCCTTTTCGTCGCGGGATCCGGCGGAGGCCGGGGCAGCAGGGTAACGGTCGGCCGCCGCGGCCGGTTCCTGCGGGTCCGGGCGGATTCGGCCCGGACCCGCAGGGGCGCCGCGAGGACACCTCAGGGGCGCCTCACGGGTGCCTCACGCGCACCTCACAGCGCGGAGATCTCCGCGACGAGGTCGTCCAGGCCGAGGCTGCCCAGCGACAGCGCGGCCATGTGCCACGCCTTCGCGTCGAACGCGTCGCCGCGGGCGGCGCGGGCCGCGGCCCGGCCGGTCAGCCAGGCGCGCTCGCCCAGCTTGTAGCCGATCGCCTGGCCGGGCATGCCCAGGTAGCGGATCAGCTCGCTGTCGACGAAGGCCGCCGGACGGCCGCTGTGCATGCCGAAGAACTCTCGGCCCAGCTCCGGCGTCCAGCGCTCGCCGGGGTGGAACGGGGAGTCCGCCGGGATCTCCAGCTGGAGGTGCATGCCGATGTCGACGATGACGCGGTTGGCGCGCATCATCTGCGCGTCCAGGTAACCCAGCCGGCGCTCGGGGTCGGTGAGGAAGCCCAGCTCGTCCATCAGCCGCTCCGCGTACAGGGCCCAGCCCTCGGCGTTCGCGCTGACCATGCCGACCGTCGCCTGGTAGCGGGACAGGCTCTCCGCGACGTGCGCCCACTGCGCGAGCTGCAGGTGGTGGCCCGGGACGCCCTCGTGGTACCAGGTGGACACCAGGTCGAAGAGCGGGAAGCGGGTCTTGCCCATCGTGGGCAGCCAGGTCCGCCCGGGGCGGCTGAAGTCCTCGGAGGGCGCGGTGTAGTACGGGGCCGCGGCGCCGCCGGGCGGGGCGATCCGGGACTCCACGCGCTTGACGCGGTCCGCCAGCTCGAAGTGGGTGCCGTCCAGGGCCTCGATGGCCTCGTCCATCAGGCCCTGCAGCCAGGTCTGGACCTCGTCGACACCCTCGATCGCCTGGCCGTGCCCGTCCAGGTGCCTGAGCACCTCCCACGGGGTCGCGTCCGGCAGGATCTTCCCGGCCTCGGCGACCATCTCGGCGTACAGGCGGTGGAACTCCGACCAGCCGTACGCGTACGCCTCGTCCATGTCCAGGTCGGTGCCGTTCCACAGCCGGGTCCACAGCGCGTAACGCTCGCGACCCACGGTGTCGGGCGCCCCCGCGACGGCCGGTGCGTAGGTGTCCCGGAGCCAGTCGCGCAGCGCGCCGAACGCGGCGGTGGCCTCGGCGGCCGCGGCGTCCAGCTCGGCGCGCTGCTCCTGCGGGCCGTCGGCGACGAGCCCGGCGAACCAGCTGCCGCTCTCGCCGTCGCCGATCCACTCGGTCAGCTGGCCGATGACGGTCTCCACCTGGCGCGGGCCGGCCGGCAGGTTCCGGGACAGGCCCTCGGCCAGGGAGGCGCGGTAGCCGTCCAGTGCGGCGGGGACGGCGTGCAGACGCGCGGCGATGTCGGCGAAGTCCTCGGCGGTCTCGCCGGGCATCAGCGTGAACGCCTCGCGGACCGAGTGCGCGGGGGAGTGGATGTTGCTGACGGCGCGCAGGTGCTCGTGCGCGCCGTGCACGGCGAGTTCCGCGGTCAGGCGCTCGCGCAGCAGCCGGGCGCAGCGTCGCTCGGCGTCGCTCTGCGCCCCCGGCCGTGCCTCGGCCTCGGTGAGCCCGTCGAGGGTGGCGCGGGCCAGCGCGGCGAGCGCGTCCGCGCCGGCCGGGGAGAAGTCCGGCAGGCGGCGGGCACTTCCGGGCGCGCCGAGGTAGGTGCCGAGGAGCGGGTCGAGTTCGAGGAGTGCGTCGACGTAGCCGTCGGCGACCTCGCGGGGCAGCGGGCTGCTGCTGGTAGTGGCCATGCGGCCCATCCTGGTACGCCGAGGGGCCCCTCGTCACCACCAAAAACTGCAAGGTTCCTTACGCGTCACGCGAAATATCGACGACCGTCACGCCGGCGGCAGCAGCGGGCCGCACTCCCACTGCTGGAAGATCAGCCGGGTCTCCACCCGGGCCACCTCGGGCCGCGCGGTGAACTCGTCCAGCACCAGTCGCTGCAGGTCCGCGGTTCCGGCCACGGCGACGTGCACCAGGAAGTCGTCGGGCCCGGTCAGATGGAACAGCGCCCGCGACTCCGGCAGCTCCCGGACCCGGTCCACGAACGGGCCGACCAGGTCCCTGCGGTGCGGCCGCACCTGCACCAGCAGCAGCGCCTGCAGCCCGCGGCCGAGCCTGGCCGGATCCAGCCGCAGCTCGTGCCCGAGGATCACCCCGCTGCGGCGGAGCCGGGCCACCCGGTCCAGGCAGGTCGACGGGGCCACGCCGACCGCCTCGGCGAGATCCCGGTACGTCGTCCGGGCATCGTTCTGCAGCAGGCGGAGTATGTGCAGATCCACCGGATCCAGAGCGACGGAATCGGTCATCGGCCGAACGTAGCACGGCCCTCGCGCCGCACCCGCCGACGCCCGTTCAGCCTGGTCACCATGCAGACGCACCCGCGCGCCACCCCGCCGGGCCCCGAACGGGCCCTGGCCACCGAGGCGGTGCACGCCGGACGCGAGGACCTCGCGGACCTGGGCGTGCACGCCGTACCGCTGGACCTGTCGACCACCTACCCCTCGCACGACAGCCGCGGCGAGGCGGCCAGGATCGACGCCTTCGCGGCGACCGGCGCCCAGCCGGACGGGCCGCCCGTGTACGGCCGGCTCGACAACCCGACCACCGCACGCTTCGAGACCGCGCTCGCCCGCCTGGAGGGCACCGAGGCGGCCGTCGCCTTCGCCAGCGGCATGGCCGCCCTCAGCGCCTGCCTGCTGGTCAGGTCGGCCGAGGGCCTGCGGCACGTCGTCGCCGTCCGCCCGCTCTACGGGTGCAGCGACCACCTGCTGACCGGCGGGCTGCTCGGCACCGAGGTCACCTGGACCGACCCGGCGGGCATCGCCGACGCGATCCGTCCCGACACCGGCCTGGTGATGGTCGAGACCCCGGCCAACCCCACCCTCGCCGAGATCGACCTGCGGGCCGTGGCGCACTCCTGCGGGACGGTGCCGCTGCTCGCCGACAACACCTTCGCCACGCCCGTGCTGCAGCGGCCCGCCGCGGCCGGCGCCCGCATCGTGCTGCACAGCGCCACGAAGTACCTGGGCGGGCACGGCGACGTGCTGGGCGGCGTGGTCGCCTGCGACGAGGAGTTCGCCCGGAAACTGCGCCAGGTGCGCTTCGCCACCGGCGGCGTGCTGCACCCGCTGGCCGGCTACCTGCTGCTGCGCGGCCTGTCGACGCTTCCGGTGCGGATGCGGGCGGCCTCCGCGACGGCCGCGGAGCTGGCCGCGCGGCTGGCCGCGGACCCGCGCGTCGGCGCCGTCCACTACCCCCGGATCGGGGGCGCGATGATCGCCTTCGAGGTGCGGGGCGACCCGCACGCGGTGATCGGTGCGGTGCGCCTGGTCACGCCCGCGGTGAGCCTGGGCAGCGTGGACTCGCTCATCCAGCACCCGGCCTCGATCAGCCACCGCATCGTCGGCGCCGAGGACCGGCACCGCGGCGGGATCGGCGACCGGCTGCTGCGGATGTCGGTGGGTCTGGAGGACGTCGAGGACCTGTGGCACGACCTGGACGCGGCGCTCGCCGCGGCCACCCGGGACGTCGCCCCGGATCCACGTGCGGCCACGGACGGGCGCCGCACCGCAGGGCAGGTCAGCGCCGGCGGCTCGTGACCCACGGGAGGGCGTCGACCGACGGGGCGTCGGCGCCCTCCGCCGTGGGCAGCGACGCGGTGATCACCAGCGTGGCGTCCTCGACCTGGTAGTCCAGCGGAAGCCCCAGCTCGCGCATCGCCGCGACCATCCCGGTGTTGCCCGCCTGGGTGACCGCGTACACCGACTCCCGCCCGGCCTCGGCAGCCAGTTCGACGAGGCGCCGCAGCAGCGCGCCGCCGATGCCGCGACGCTGCCAGGCGTCCTCGACGAGGAGCGCCACCTCGTTCTCGTCGCCATCCCAGAGGAGGTGGCCGAGCGCCACCAGCCGTCCGGAGGCCGTCTCCACGGCGAGCGAGCGGCCGAACCGCGGGCCCAGCAGGTGGGTCAGGTAGCGGTCGGCGTCGGCTGCCGGGCCGTGGTAGCGCATGGCCAGGGTGGCGGGGGAGCAGCGGTCGTGCATCGCGAGGGCGGCAGCCCGGTCCTCGGGCCCCGCGCGGCGCACGGTGATCTCGTTGCCCCCGGGGAGCGTGACGACGTTGACACCGCCGGGCATCCGCACGCCGAGCCGGGCGTCCAGCTCGACCAGGGCGCGGGCCCGGGCGAACTCGGTGGGAGTGAACGGCAGGTAGTCCCGCCGCACGGTGATGGTGCCGCCCGAGGGGTCCCGCAGCCGCATCTCGGTCGATTCCAGCGCGTCCTCCGCCGGCTCCGCCCCGGGCGTGGCCGGAGTGGACCTGATGGTACAGCGGCCGAACAACTGGCGCAGGGCCAGCGGAAGTTCGGCCGCGTCCAGCGCGGTGCGGGTGGCCAGGGTGAGCATCCGCGTCGGCGCGTCCACCATGTCGTGGGCGTCCGCCCGCTCCAGCCAGGTGTCGCGGCCGCCGGCGTCCGCGACGGTCAGCACCAGCGCGGCGGCGGGCAGTGCCGCAGGAGCGCGCAGCAGGAACTCGTCGACGGTGCCCTCCGCCAGCGGATGCGTCTGCAGGGTGACGATGTCGACCCGGCTGGCGGCGAGGGCCGTGCACACGCGGCCCAGGCTGCCCGGCGCGTCGGCGACGGTGGTCCGCATCCGCCAGAGCGCGGACTGACCGTCCGCGGGCCGGTCCCCCGGCCCGGGGGCCTGCCCGGCGGATTCGGCGGACCCGGTGACGGGGGACGTCGCGGCGCCCGCGGCCATGCCGGTGGCGGCGGTGGCGCCGGTCGCGGCGTCGGCGGCGTCGGCCGAGGGGTGGCGGCCGCGGTGCGCCCACCAGGTGTGCACGCCGGCCGCGGAGAGCAGCGCCGCCGCCGAGGCGGTCAGCAGCATGCGGCCGTCGGGGCCGTGCCCGACGAGGTCGGCCGAGAAGTCGGCGGCCGCCATCGCCGTGAACACCGCGGCGACCTCCACGAGGTCGCGACCCCAGCGACGGTGGCGGGAACGGGAGTGCGCAGCTGACGTGTGAGGCATACACGTACGATGACGAAGGCGTGTTGCGTGATCACGAACGCGCCATGACCACGCGGTAAAGGACCGGGCTTTTCGGTTAACTTACGCTTTCAACCTCTATGCCCCTTCTCCCGCCGATCGGCCGCCGTCCCATGCGGCGCCATGGTCAACAGCGGTCCCAGGCGCCTACGATGGCCCGACCCCGACCGCCGCGGCCCCCGCCGCCCGACCCCGCGCCGTATCCCCGCACCCGCCGGCGCCGCGAGATGACTGCAGAACAGACACCGCACACCTTCCAGGTCGACCTGCGCGGTCTGGTGGACCTGCTCTCCCACCACCTCTACTCCAGCCCGAAGGTCTATCTGCGGGAACTGCTGCAGAACGGCGTCGACGCGGTCACCGCGCGCAGAGCCGGCGATCCCGACGCCCCCGGCCGGGTCCATCTGCGGACCGCCCCCGGTGCGTTGACAGTGGAGGACAGCGGCATCGGGCTCACCGAGCCCGAGGTGCACGAACTGCTCGCCACCATCGGGCGCAGCTCGAAGCGGCAGACGCTGGAAAGCGTCCGCAGCGGATTCCTCGGCCAGTTCGGCATCGGGCTGCTCGCCTGCTTCGTCGTCGCCGGCACCGTCCGGGTGGTCAGCCGTTCCGCCCGCACGCCGGACGCCCCGACCGTCGAGTGGACCGCCCACGACGACGGCTCCTACCGCGTGCGGACGCTGCCGGACCATCCGCGCGAGGAACCGGGCACCACCGTCCACCTCACCGCGCGGCCCGGCACCGAGGAGTGGTTCGGGCCCGAGCGGGTGGCCGCCCTGGCACGGGACTTCGGGTCGCTGCTGCCGTACGACGTCCGGGTGGACGGGGTAGCGGTCACCGACCGGCCGCCGGTGTGGGAGCGCAGGCAGCCCATCCCGGCCGCCCGGCAGGCCGACCTGGCCCGCTACTGCCGGGAGCGCTTCGGGTTCACACCGCTGGACGCCGTCGACCTCGACGTGCCGGCGGCCGGCGTCCGGGGCGTGGCCTTCGTGCTGCCCGGGGCGGTCAGCCCCGCCCAGCGCGGCGGCCACCGGGTCCACCTCAAGGGCATGCTGCTCTCCGAGCGGGCCGACGAACTCCTGCCGGACTGGGCGTTCTTCGTCCGCTGCGTCATCGACACCGACACCCTGCGCCCCACCGCCTCACGCGAGACGCTGTACGAGGACGACACCCTCGCCGCCGTCCGCGACGCCCTCGGCGACCGGATACGCGGCTGGATGACCGACCTGGCCGCCGCCGACCCGGACCGCCTGGCCCGGTTCCTGGCCGTGCACCACCTGGGCGTGAAGACCCTCGCCCGGCACGACCCGGACCTGCTGCGGGTGATGCTGCCCTGGCTCCCCTTCGAGACGACCGACGGCCGGATGTCGCTGGAGGAGTTCGCCCTGCGCCACCCCACCGTCCACTTCACGCGCACCGTCGAGGAGTTCCGGCAGGTCGCCGCGATCGCCGGCGCCCAGGGACTGGGCGTGGTCAACGGCGGCTACACCTACGACGCCGAACTCGTCGAGCAGCTGCCGCGGGTGCGGCCCGGCACCCCCGTCGCCGAGCTCGACGCGGACACCGTCACCGCGCACCTGGACACCGTCGACCCGGACACCGAACTCGTGCTGGCCGGTTTCCTCAGCGCCGCCCGCGGCACCCTCGAACCGCTCGGCTGCGACGTGGCACTGCGCACCTTCCACCCGGTGTCCGTGCCCGCGCTGCACCTGGACGACCGGGCCGCCCGGCACGAGCGGGCCCGCGAGGACGAGCAGGACCAGGCCGACGACCTGTGGGCCGGCATCCTAGGCAGCCTGCGCGGGGGCGCGCCGCGCGCCCGCCTCGTCCTCAACCACGCCAACCCGCTGGTGCGCACCATCAGCGCCCTGCCCAGCCGCGAACTCGTCGGCACCGCCGTCGAGGCGCTCTACGGACAGGCGCTCCTGATGTCCCAACGGCCGCTGCGCCCCGCCGACTCCGCCCTGCTGAACCGGTCGTTCCTCGACCTGCTCCGGTGGGCCACCCATCCGCACGCCGGCCAGGGGGAGGGCCGATGACCACGCACACCCGCACCGCCGACGCCATCCGCGAGGCCCTGGAGGACAACCGGGCCGAGGCCGAGGGGCCGGCCCGCAACGCCCACGCCGAGCAGCTCGCCGAGGAGGCCGAGCGCACCGGCGACCGGCCGCTGCTCGTCGAGGCCCTGTTCAACCTCCTCACCGCCTACAACTACAGCTCCGAGTCCGACAAGAAGTTCGTGCCGTTCGCCAAGGCACTGCGGATGTGGGACGAGAACCCGGCGGACTTCGACGAGTTCGCCGCCCACAGCCTGCACTGGTACTTCAAGTGGGTGTCCAGCGGCATGCTGGACCAACCGCACATCCCGCTCGCCGCCATCGAGAAGTGGCAGACGGAGATGGAGCAGCGGTACATCCTCGCCGGCCACTCCCAGCGCGCCGTCCACCAGGGCGAGTTCCGGATCGCCCGGCACATCGGGGACACCGCGCGCGCCGAACACGCCTTCGCCGCATGGCAGTCCGCGGACCGCGACGAGATGAGCGACTGCCTGGCCTGCGAACTCCACCTGCGGGGCTGCTGGCACGCCGACGAGGGCCGCGACGAGGAGGCGCTGGCCAGCTGGCGGCCGGTGCTGGACGGCGAACTCCGGTGCGCGCACGAGCCGCACGCCGCCCTCGGCTCGTCGCTCCTGCCGCTGCTGCGGCTCGGCCGCACCGACACCGCCCGCGCCCACCACGTCCGCGGCTACCGCATGGTGCGGTCCATGGACAGCATGCGGTCGTGCGTCGCCCGGCACGTGGAGTTCTGCGCCCTCACCGGCAACGAGCCGCGCGGCCTGGAGATCCTCGCGGCCCACCCCGAGCACTTCACGGCCACCGGCGACCCCGACAGCCTCATGGACTACCTGGCCGCCGCCGCCCTGCTCGCCGGCCGCGTCACCGCTCTCGGCCACGGCGACCAGCCCGTGCCGGGCCCCGGCGCCGAGCCCTGGACCGCCACCCGACTGCACGAGCACGCCGCCGGCCAGGCCCTCGACCTGGCCGGGCGGTTCGACGCGCGCAACGGCAGCACCGCCGTCTCCGCGTCCGTGCGGGCCCGCCTGGCCCAGCAGCCGTTCACCGCACGGCTCCCGCTCGGCCTGCGCGCCGCGCCGCTGCCCGGCCCCGCCGCCCTCGACGGCACCGCGCACGGCACGCCCGAGCCGGCCGACGGCGCCCCCGGCACCGCGACCGCCCACGCCGCCCGTCCCGGTGCCGCCGGGTATCCCGACCCCGCCGCTCCCGACCCCGCCGCTCCCGGCGCCCCCGCGCCCGACGACGTGCCCGCGCTCGTCGCCGAGGCCCGGCGGCTGAGCGACGCCGGGCACCCGCGCGCCCACGCGGCCTGGACAGCCGTGCGGACCGCCGCCGAACGCACCCGCCAGGTACCGGACGCCCTGGCGCGCGCCGAGATCACCGACCACGCGGCGATGGCCGTGATCGGCGAACCCGAGCGCTCCGCCGCCCTGTTCCGCGAGGCCGCCGCGCAGTTCGAGGCGGCGGGCGAGCACGGCGAGGCCGCGGCCTGCCGCATCCGGGCCGCCTACGCCCACGCGATGACCGGAGCCGTCGAGGAGGCGCTGCACACGGCGGACGAGCAGTGCGCGCGACTGGACACGCTGGTGGGCCTCGACCGGGCCACGCCCAGGCAGCACCTCGGCGCGCTGCTGATGCGCTGCCGCATCCTGCTGCAGCGGGCCGGCGACCCCGCGCGGCGGGCCGAGACCCTGGTGGCCGTCGCCTCGCAGGCCCGGGACGCGATGGAGCTGGGCGAACGGCACCGCGGTGAACCCGGCGTGGCGGGACGGCTGGCCGACGCCACCATCCTGCTCGGCCGCCTGGCGGCCGGGCGCGGTGACAGCTCCGAGGCCGTGTCCCTGCTCACCCGTGCCGCCGCGCTGCACCTGGAGGCCGGGCAGCCCTGGTACGCCGTCGAGCCGGAGGCCGCTCTCGCCGAGCTGTGCCTGAGGCGGGACGACCCGGCCGGCGCCGCCCGCTGGGCGCTCGCCGCGCTCGACGACGGCGGCGAGGTCCTCGAACCGCCGCACCGCGCCCACCTCCACATGATCGCCACGCAGGGGTACGCCGCGCTCGGCCGGGACGAGGCCGTGGTGCGGCAGTCGCTCGAGGCCGCGCAGTGGGCCGACGACGCCGGCGACAGCGAGGGCCTGGGGGCCAGCGCCCGGCTGCGGCTCGGCGGCGCCCTGCGCCGCCTCGGCCGCGCCGCGGAGGCCGCGTCGGTGCTGGAGTCGGTCATGCCCGACCTGGAACTCGCCCACGACGAGGGCGAGTACGTCCAGGCGCGGTGGTGGCTGGCCGAGTGCCACCTCGATCTGGACGAGCCCCGCGAGGCGGCCGAGCAGTTCCTGCTGGCGGCTCGCGTCGCCGAGGGCTGGGACGACCCGCACGACCACGCGATGCTCGCCAACCTCGCCGCCGACGCGCTCAACCGCGCCGGCCGCTACGACGAGGCCGTGCGGGCCTACGCCCGCGCCGAGGAACTGTGGCGGACCGTGGCCGACGTGCCGCAGCCGCCCGGCTCCGGCGAGCCGCCGGAGGCCGCCCTCGCGGTCGTCAGGACCCTGCGGGCCCGCGCCTGGCTGGAGCTGAACGAGGGCCGCGGCGGGCTGCCCGCCGCACACGCCTACATGACCGGGGCGCTGGTGAGCGTCCGCGAGGCGCTGGAGGCGGCCGGCGAGGGCCCACGGGCGCGGCACCTCGGCGTGGCCCTGGCCGACACCTACCGGCAGACGGCGGAGATCGTCGTCCGCACCGCGCCCGAGGAGGACCCCAGGGCCGCCTACGAGGAGGCGCTCGATCTGGTCGGCCGGGCCACCGGCATCCTCGCGCCGCTCGGCACGGCCGGGCGCGACGACCGGGCGGCCGCGCTGCTGCTGGCCGCACGGCTGGAGGCCGCGCTCGACCGGCTGCGCGACGCCCGCACGAGCGCCGAGGCGGCCGCCGCCGAGTACGAGGGCGCCGACAGCCCCGAGGCGGACTCCTGCCGCCGCGAGGCCGCCGACCTCATCGCCCACCTCCCAGCGCGGGACCCCGTCTGACCTGGCCCGGCGCCCGCCCCTGGAAGCGGCGGCGGGCGCCGGTGCCCCGGCACCGCCCCCGGCCCGGAGAATTCCCTCCCGTGCACCGGGAACTCCGCCGGGTTGGGGGGAGTTGTGACAGTACGGGCCGGTGCGCGCCACCGGTCCGGCCAGCAGCCCCGACCGGGCGCCCCCGTCCCGGTCGGGGCGCCGCACCGCGCGGCGGCGCGGCGGCGCGCCTGCGAAGGCGCCCCTCCTCCCGCGGACGCCGGGCGGCCTCCGCGGGGACCGCTGCCGTTACTTGGCGCCGAGCAGTTGTTGCAGCGGGTCGATCGCGAAGTACGCCACGAAGCAGACCGAGACGCCCCACACCAGCGGGTGCACGTCACGCCACTTGCCGAGCGCCGCCTTGATGGCGACGAACGACAGGAACCCGGCGCCGATGCCGTTGGTGATGCTGTAGGTGAACGGCATCACGGCGATGGTGAGGAACGCCGGGATGGCGATGTCGTACTGCGTCCAGTCGATGTTCCTGACCTGTGCCATGAGCAGGAAGCCGACCGCGACGAGCGCGGGCGCCGCCGCCTGCGAGGGCACCACCGCGGCCAGCGGCGCCAGGAACAGCGTCACCGCGAAGAGCGCGCCCGTCACCACGCTGGCCAGGCCCGTGCGGGCACCCTCCCCGACTCCGGCCGCGGACTCGACGTACGCGGTGTTGGAGGAGCACGACGCGGCACCGCCGGCAACGGCCGCGGCGCCGTCGATGAACAGCACACGCCCGATGTTCGGCACCCGGCCCTGCTCGTCCAGCAGCCCGGCCTCGTTCGAGATGCCGACGATCGTGCCCATCGCGTCGAAGAAGTCCGACAGCACCAGGGTGAAGACGAACAGGGCGGCGGTCACCACGCCCGCGTGGGCGAAGCCGCCGAACAGGCTGAAGTGCCCGAGGAGCCCGAAGTCGGGGCTCGCCACCACGTCGTGGGGCATCTTCGGCACGGTCAGGCCCCAGGCTGCCGCCGGGACGTCCGCGACCTCGTTGACGATGATCGCCACCACCGTCATGACCACGATGCTGATCAGGATCGCGCCCTTGACCCGCCGCGCCACCAGCGCCACGGTCAGCAGCACACCCAGGCAGAACACCAGCACCGGCCAGCCCGACAGCGTGCCCGAACCGCCCAGCTGCACGGGCACGGTCGTCTTGGCCGCGTCGGGGATGCGGCTGGCGAAGCCCGCGTCGATGAAGCCGATGAACGCGATGAACAGGCCGATGCCCACGCTGATCGCCTGTTTGATCGCCTGCGGGATGGCGTTCATGATCGCCTCGCGCAGCCCGGTGGCCACCAGCACGCAGATCAGCAGGCCCTCCAGGACCACCAGGCCCATGGCGTCCGGCCAGCTCATCCGCGGGGCGAGCTGGAAGGCCACCACCGCGTTGAGGCCCAGGCCCGCCGCGATGGCCAGCGGCAGGTTGCCGCCCAGGCCCATCACGGCGGTCATCACGGCCGCGACCAGCGCGGTGGCGGTGACCAGTTGGGCCGACGAGAGGTGGTGCCCCGACCGGTCCACGGCGCTGCCGAGGATGATCGGGTTGAGCACCAGGATGTAGGCCATCGTGAAGAACGTGGCCAGCCCGCCGCGGACCTCGCGGCCCGGGGTGGAACCCCGTTCGGATATACGGAACCAGCGGTCCAGCGCACTGCCGGACGGTGGCGGCAGGGACGTCGGCTTCGCGGTGTCCACGGTGGGTCCGGACATCGTGCTCCTCAGGCTGTGCGGGCCTGCCCGCGGGGCAGGCCGACGGTGAACTGGCGGGCGGGGCACACGGATTGTGCCCGCGCCGGGGCGTCCGCGGGTTTCCGCGGCGTTACCCCGTATCACCGTCGGGTTTCGGCCATGGTCACGTCAATGCCCGTGCCGATCCCGCCGCACGGCGGTTCACAGCCCGCCGGCCACCCGCAGCACCGCGCCCGTGGTGTACGAGGCCTCGGGGGACAGCAGCCACGCGATCGCGCCGGCCACCTCGTCGGGCTCGCCGGGGCGGCGCATCGGAATGCGGTCCGGATTGCGCCAGGGCCGCTCGGGGTCGCCCATCGCGGCGTGGATGCCGGTCACGATCATGCCGGGCTGCACGGAGTTGACCCGCACACCCTCCTGCGCCAGCTCCTTGGCCAGGCCCAGCGTCAGCGTGTCCACGGCGGCCTTGCTCGCCGCGTAGTGCACGTACTCGCCGGGGCTGCCCAGCGTCGCGCCGCCCGAGGAGACGTTCACGATGGCGCCTCCCTTCCCCCCGTACGCGGTGGACATCTCGCGCACCGCGCGGCGCGCGCAGATGATCGCGCCCATCACGTTGACGTCGATCACCCGGCGGACCGTCTCGACGGGCGTCTCGGCGAGCCGGCCGAGCGGGCCGGTGACGCCGGCGTTGTTGACCAGGCCGGTGACCGGGCCGAGTCCCTCGCGCACCGCGTCGAAGAACGTGTCGACCTGCTGCTCGTCGCTGGTGTCCACCTGGTGCACCAGTGCCCGGCCGCCCGCCTCGCGGACCGCTCGGGCGACGTCCTCCGCCGCGTCCCGCGCCCGTTCGAAGCCGATGGCCACGTGGTGCCCGTCGGCGGCCAGCCGCACCGCCACGGCGGCACCGATCCCCCGACTGCCGCCCGTCACCACGGTGACCTGCTCCATTGGCCTTCCCCTCCCGCTGTTCATGTCCCACAGAGATCACGAACGCTAGCGCAGCACCCCGTCAACACTGCATGAACGTCTCATGTATCCGGTTCCGGCGGGCATGGGCGGGAAACGAGGATTGGTCTTGACCAAGTTCGGCCGGGCGCTCTATGGTCCCAGTAGTGCAAGGACCTTTAATAAATAGGGGTTCCTAAACAAGGTTGGACAAGCGGGTCGGCGGCGCGGCGCCGCAGGGCCGCGGATCACGGCGATTGCGAGGACAGGGTGGGGACCACGCAGCTCGAAGCGGTGCAGGAGCCGAAGTACTGGCACCTGAAGACCGTGCTGATCGACGCCCTCGACTCGGAGTTCGAAGTCGGCGAGATCCTGCCCAACGAGCGCGACCTCGCCGCCCGGTTCGGAGTCGCCCGCGCCACGCTGCGCCAGGCGCTCGAACAACTCGAGCTGGAGGGCCGGCTGCAGCGTCGACGCGGCGTCGGGACCACCGTCGCGCCCCCGCGCATGGGCGTCGCGGTCGGGCCCTCCGCCAACGTCTGGCCCGGCGCCGGACGTGACGCATGGCACACCATCGGCTGCGTCGAGGCCGTCGCCCCCGCGCCGATCGCCGCGGTGCTGGGCACCGCGGCCGACGAGGCCGTGCACACCATCCACCGCGAGCGCGTGATGCAGGGCCAGCCGGTCGCCACCGAGCTGCTCTACGTGCCCGCCGCGTCGGTGCCCGGCCTGTCGCCGATGCTCACCCCGGCGAGCCACGCCCCCGCGGTGCTGCGCGAGCTGCACACCCTGGAACTGGACGGCGAGGACCGCGCCGTCGAGCTCGGCTCCGCCCGCGCGGAGGACGCCAAGCACCTCGACCGCCTGCCGGGCGCGCCCGTCCTCGTCGTCACCAGCCGCTACTTCGCCGGCGGCCGGGTCGCCGCCGCGTCGGTCGCCACCTACCGTGCCGACACCTGCCGGCTGACGTTCGGCGACTCCGGCACCGTCGAGGTCACCCACCACCAGGCGGAGGGCCGCCGGGCCTCCTGAGCCCCGGCCCGCCGACCGTACCCCGACCGCCGTACCCCGACCGCCGCACCGCCCCGCCTCCTCGGGGGAGGCAGGGCGGTCGCGCGTCCGCAAGCAGGCCGGTCGCCCGTGTGACCTCAGGGCGCCGCGGCGCTGACCGCCTCGGGCCCATCCGGCGGCAGGCCGCTCAGTGGCGCGACAGGGCCGTCTGCTCGACGGCGAACAGCTGCTCCTCGACGTGGTCCAGCGCCAGCCGCAGCGCCCCCGTCGCGATGGCCGCCTGGCCCAGCGCCGACAGCACCACCTTCGGCGGCCGCAGGCAGTACCGCTCCAGTTCGGTGCGCAGCGGCTCCAGCACCCCGTCCAGGCCGGCCGCCCAGCCGCCGATCACCACCAGCTCCGGGTCGATCGCCAGGATCAGCGCCGCCACGTCGTGCACGAGGCGCCGCAGGAACCGCTCGACGGCGTCCTTGGCCTGCGCGTCGCCCTCCCGGGCCAGGGCGAACACCCGCTCCACCGCCGCCTCGTCTAGCGGGTGCAGCGGAGTGCCGGTGGTCGACAGCAGATGCTCGGGCGTCACCTCGCGGCCCAGCAGGTGCAGGGCCCCGATCTCGCCGGCCGCGCCGCCGAACCCGCGGTGCAGCCGGCCGCCGATCAGCGAGCCCGCCCCGGGGCTCAGCCCGGCCAGCACGAACACCACGTCGTCGGTGCCGACCGCGGCACCCTTCCAGTGCTCGGCGACCGCCGCCACGTTCGCGTCGTTCTCCACCAGCACCGGGCAGCGGAACGAGCGCTGCAGGCGCTCGCCGAGCGGCAGCCCCGTCCAGCCCGGCAGCGCGGTGCCCAGCCGCACCTCTCCGTGCGCCTCGACGATGCCCGGGCTGCCGACGCCCACCGCCCACAGGGTGCTGCGCGCCACGCCGGCCTTCCGCAGCAGCTCGGCGACGGTGCCGCGGACCCGCTCCAGACGGTCGTCGGCGGACGCGGACTCCGGGACCTCGCGGCTGTGCGAGCCGAGGACCTCGCCGCCCAGGTCGGCCAGCACCACGCGCACCTGGTGGGCGCCGATCTCGATGCCGAGCAGATGGCCGGCCTCGGCGTGGAAGCGGAAGCGGCGGGCCGGACGGCCCTGCTTGCGCGCGTCGGCGGCCTCCGGGGCCACCTCGACCACCAGGTCCGACTCGGCCAGGCCCTCGATCACGCCCTCGACGGTGGGCCGGGAGAGCCCGGTGCTGTGCACCAGTTCGGTGAGCGTGGGAGCCTGCGCCCCGCGCAGCGCGTGGAGGACGACCGCGGAGTTGATCCGCCTGAGCAGGGACGGGTCCCCGCCGGTGAGTCGCCCCAAGGTCCGTCCTCCCAGCCTGTACCTGTGTGTGGCGGATCGTACCCGGCGCGGGGCCGCGCGGCGAGTGCCGTCGGGTACCGGTTGCGTGACGTCTGGACAGGTGGTTTGCTGACGGGCTGCCAATTGTCAGAGGTGCGGGCTTTACTGGACACATGGATCTTGCTGCCCAGCTCGCCGAGGTGGACCGGTTGCGCGCCCTGGAGTTCCCGGCGCAGCGGGTCACCTCCACCGCCGTGGAGAGCGGCCCCGGCTACCACCTCGCGGACCTCGCCGTCAGCGACGACTTCCACGACGGGGACCTCGGCCCCTGGGAGGCGGTGGCCGACGACTTCGAGGCCGCCTGCCAGGCACTGATCGAACTGCTCGCGCAGCGCTGGGGCGAACCCCGGCCGATCGACCTCTACCCGTACCTGGTGCGCATGGAGGAGGGCGGGAGCGTGCCGCCCCCGCTGGACCTGCTGTGCGGCTACGTCTCCGAGGTCTACGGCTGGACGGTCGACGACCGGTGGATAGGCCTCGGCGTGGGGCAGGGCGACCGTGAACTCCCCTTCCAGCTCGTGCTCGCGGTGGGGGAGCGGGACGCGCTGCCCGACGCCGGCGAACCCGCCTGACCTCCCGCGCCGCGGACCGGCCGGAGACGCGCCGGGCGGTCCCGCGCCGAGGAGCGGGGCCCGGCGCCGTACGGGTCGCGGCCGGGGCTTACGAGGCGGTGGCCGGAGGGGCGGGCGGCGGCGCCGACGCCCCGAACGCCGCCTGCCGCAGCCGCCCGAACTCCCCGGCCAGCGCGGCCGGCGTCCAGTGGGCGTTGAGGCCGCTGGGGCTCGGCAGCACCCACACCCGGGTGCCGCCGATCATCCGCTCCTGCGGGCCCACCTGCGCGTGCCGCTCGCCGAACGCGGTGCGGTACGCGGTCACGCCCAGTACCGCCAGCCACTCCGGCGCGCGCCGCTCGACCTTGGCCGTCAGCAGGCGGCCGCCGGCCACCAGCTCCTCGGCGGTGAGCTCGTCCGCCCGGGCCGTCGCCCGCGTGGCGACGTTGGTGATGCCCACCCCCAGGGACAGCAGCTCCTGCTCCTCCGCGGGCGCCAGACGCCGCGGCGTGAAACCCGACGCGTGCAGCGCCGGCCAGAACCGGTTGCCCGGACGGGCGAAGTGGTGCCCCGTCCAGGCCGACATCAGGCCGGGGTTGATGCCGCAGAACAGCACCCGCAGCCCGTCGGCGATCACGTCCTGCAGGGTGCGCCCGCGGGCCTCGGCGAGCTGCTCCGGCGTCAGAGGATCGCCCCCGGGGTGTACGCGGCGGCCTGCGGCCGGGACTTGGCGACCTCCTCGACCCGGCGCACGACCTCGGCCACCTGGCCGGTCGCGGCACCGGTGAACGAGATCGGCTCGCCCATCAGGCGCTCCAGGGCCGCCCGGTCCAGCGGCAGCCGGCGGTCCCCGTCGAGCCGGTCCAGCAGGTCGTTGCCCTCGGTGCCCTGCTCACGCATGGCCAGCGCCGCGGAGACCGCGTTCTCCTTGATGGCCTCGTGCGCGACCTCCCGGCCGACACCGGCCCGCACCGCGCCCATCAGGACCTTCGTGGTGGCCAGGAACGGCAGGTAGCGGTCGAGTTCGCGGGCGACCACCGCGGGGAACGCGCCGAACTCGTCCAGCACCGTCAGGAACGTCTCCAGCAGCCCGTCGAAGGCGAAGAACGCGTCCGGCAGCGCGACGCGGCGCACCACCGAGCAGGACACGTCGCCCTCGTTCCACTGGTCGCCGGCCAGCTCGCCGGTCATCGAGGCGTAGCCGCGCAGCACCACCATCAGGCCGTTGACCCGCTCGCAGGAGCGCGTGTTCATCTTGTGCGGCATCGCGGACGAGCCGACCTGGCCCGGCTTGAAGCCCTCGGTGACCAGCTCGTGACCGGCCATCAGCCGGATCGTCTTGGCCAGCGACGAGGGCGCGGCGGCGAGCTGCACGAGCGCCGTCACCGCGTCGTAGTCCAGGGAGCGCGGGTACACCTGACCGACCGACGTGAACGCCCGGGAGAAGCCGAGGTGGTCGGCGATGCGGTGCTCCAGCTCCGCCAGCCGGCCGCTGTCGCCGCCGAGCAGGTCCAGCATGTCCTGCGAGGTGCCGACCGGGCCCTTGATGCCGCGCAGCGGGTAGCGGCCGATCAGGTCCTCGACCCGCTCGTACGCCACCAGCAGCTCGTCCGCGGCCGTAGCGAAGCGCTTGCCGAGCGTCGTGGCCTGCGCGGCCACGTTGTGGGAGCGGCCGGCCATGACCAGCTCCGCGTACTGCGAGGCGAGCGCGGCCAGCCGGACGAGCACCGCGACCGTGCGGTCCCGCACGTGCTCCAGGGACAGCCGGATCTGCAGCTGCTCCACGTTCTCCGTGAGGTCACGGGAGGTCATGCCCTTGTGGACCTGCTCGTGACCGGCGAGCGCGTTGAACTCCTCGATGCGCGCCTTCACGTCGTGCCGGGTGACCTTCTCGCGTTCGGCGATCGAGGCCAGGTCGACCTGCTCCAGCACCCGCTCGTAGTCGGCGAGGGCCTGCTCCGGCACCTCGATCCCGAGGTCCTTCTGGGCCCTCAGCACCGCCAGCCACAGGCGGCGCTCCAGCACCACCTTCTGCTCGGGGGACCACAGGGCGGCGAGCTCCGCTGAGGCGTAGCGGCCGGCGAGGACGTTCGGAATACGCGGCTTGGCAGTCACGTGACCAGAGTTTACCCGCCGTCGTCCCAGGTCCCCGGCCTCGCCGCCGCGGGCGCCCCGTTCAGCCCTCGGTGGCGGAGGCCGCTTCCACCGCGGTGCCCGCGCCGGCGTACGGGACGAGCGACGGGCGCTTGGGCGGGCGGCCGTCGCCCGAGGAGCGGCCGGTCAGACGGCGGCCGATCCACGGCAGCAGGTGCTCGCGGGTGAAGCGCAGGTCGGCGCCGCGCCGGGCGCCCCAGCCGGCCCGGACGGCGGGCGGCAGCGGCGCGGTCCACTCGGACCCGGCGGGCAGGCCCAGGCGCTGCCAGACGGCCTCGGCGACCCGCTCGTGGCCCTCCGCTGTCAGGTGCAGCCGGTCGTCGGCCCACATCCGCGAGTCGCCCAGCACCTGGGCGCCGTACAGGTCGACCACCAGGGCGCCGTGGCGCCGCCCGAGGTCGTCGACGAAGTCGAAGAGCTGGTCCATGCGCGGCTGGACGCGGGTGGCGACCGGGCCGCGGCGGACCGGGCTGCGCATCAGGACCAGCTGCCGGCACGACGGCGCGAGCCGCGCCACCGAGCTCTCCAGCCGTGCGCACACCTCGTCCACGTCGCACTTGGGCCGCAGCACGTCGTTGAGGCCGCCGACCAGCGTGACGAGGTCGGCGTTCATCGCCGCGGCGGCGTCGACCTGGTCGTCGGCGATCTGCTGGATCAGCTTGCCGCGCACGGCGAGGTTGGCGTACCGGAACTCCGGACTGCGTGCGGCGAGCCGGCCGGCGAGCACGTCGGCCCAGCCGCGGTAGGTGCCGTCCGGGAGCACGTCGGACATCCCCTCGGTGAAGGAGTCCCCGATCGCGACGAAGCTGGTGTAACTGGGGTGAGTGGCAGGCGTCTCCATGGCGCCGCGATCCTATGCGACCGCTCGGTCGGTGCGGAAACCGGTGGCCAGGAGCGGGAGGCAGGAGCGCGCGAGCGGGGGGCGTCGGCGACCGGGGTGCCGGGCCCGCGTGCCCGCGGCGCCCGCCGCGGTCACGTCTGGCTGCCGGGCGGGCGCCCCACCAGTTCCTTGAGCACGTCCTCCATCGTCACCAGCCCCATGCCGCGGCCCTCGTCGTCGACCACCGCGGCCAGGTGCGCGCGGCCGGCGCGCATCGCCGTCAGGACGTCGTCGAGCGGCGTCGCCGCGCCGACCCGGGTGATGTGCCGCAGTGCCGAGCGGGGGAACGGCGCGTCCCGCGGCTCGGCGTCCAGCGCGTCCTTGACGTGCAGGTACCCCAGCACCCGGCCCTCGTCGTCGGCGACCGGGAAACGCGAGAACCCCGACCGCGCCCCCAGCGTCTCCAGGCCCTCCGGGGTGATGCCCAGCGGCGCCCGCACCACCCGGTCCGGCGGCATCACGATCTCCCCGACCGGGCGCCGGCCCAGCTCCAGGGCGTCCTGCAGCCGGTCGGCCGCCCGCTCGTCGAGGAGCCCGGCCGCGCCCGCGTCGATGACCATCCGCGACAGCTCGTCGTCGGAGAACACCGACTCCACCTCGGACCGCGGCTCCACCCGCAGCAGCCGCAGCCCCGCGTTGGCCAGCCCGTTGACCGCGAAGATCAGCGGCCGCAGCGCCCTGGTCAGCGCCACCAGCGGCGGCCCCAGCAGCATCGCCGAGCGCACCGGCTCGGCCAGCACCACGTTCTTCGGCACCATCTCCCCGACGAGCATGTGCAGGTAGGTGGCCACGACCAGCGCGATCACGAACGAGGCCGGGTGCACCGCGCCGTGCGGCACATGCGTGGCGTGGAACAGCGGCTCCAGCAGGTGCGCGATGGCCGGCTCGGCGACGATGCCCAGCACCAGCGTGCAGGCGGTGATGCCGAGCTGGGCGGTGGCCAGCAGCGCCGCCAGGTGTTCCAGGCCCCACAGCACCGGCCCGGCCCGCCGGTCCCCGGCGTCGGACTTCGGCTCGATCTGGCTCCGGCGGACCGAGATCATCGCGAACTCGCCCCCGACGAAGAAGGCGTTCACGACCAGCGACAGAAGGCCGATGAGCAGCTGGAGGACGGTCATCCGGCGCGCCCGCCCCCCTCACCGGGGGCCGGCGACACCAGGCGGGCCCTTGCGGCCCGCCGCCCCTGCGCCTCGGTGACCTCGATCTGCCAGCCGCCCACCTCGACGCGGTCGCCGCGCTCCGGGATCCGGCCCAGCAGCGCCGCCACCAGCCCCGCCAGCGTCTCGTAGGGGCCGTCGGGCACGCGCAGTCCGATCCGCTCCAGCTGGTCCTCGGTCCGGGTGGCGCCGTCCGCGTCGAAGATCCGCCGGCCGTCGGGGTCGGTGCGCAGGAAGAGCAGGTCGGGCAGCTCCTGCGGGTCGTGCTCGTCGTGGACCTCGCCGACCACCTCCTCGACGATGTCCTCCAGCGTCACCACGCCCGCCGTGCCGCCGTACTCGTCGATCACCACCGCCATCGTCCGGCGGCCCGACAGCTGGTCGAGCAACCGGTCGACGGTCAGCGACTCCGGTACGAGCAGCGGCTCCCGCAGCAGTTCGGTGACCTGGAGCCGGGGGCGCCGCCGGGCCGGGACGGCCAGCACGTCCTTGATGTGTACTGTGCCCACGACCTGGTCCAGGCTCTCCCGGTACACCGGGAAGCGGGACAGCCCGGTGGCCCGGGTCGCGTTGGCCACGTCCTCCGCGGTCGCCCGCGCTTCGAGCGCGGTGACCTGCACCCGGGGAGTCATCACGTTCTCCGCGGTCAGGTCGCCGAGCGCCAGGGTGCGGACGAAGAGCTCGGCGGTGTCCGCCTCCAGCGCGCCCTCCTTCGCCGAGTGCCGGGCGAGGGCGACCAGCTCCTTCGGCCCCCGGGCCGAGGCCAGTTCCTCGATGGGCTCCAGGCCGAGGCCGCGCAACACCCGGTTGGCGGTGTTGTTGAGATGGTGGATGAGCGGGCCGAACGCCGTGGTGAACGCGCGCTGCGGGGTGGCGACCGCCTTCGCCACCGGCAACGGACGGGCGATCGCCCAGTTCTTGGGCACCAGCTCGCCCGCGACCATCAGCACGATCGTGGACAGCACGGTCGCCAGGACCAGGGCCAGGGACGACGTGCCGGACGGCGAAAGGCCCGCGGCGCGCAGCGGGCCGTGCAGCAGTCCGGCGACCGACGAGCGGGCGAGCATGCCGATGATCAGGCCGGCCACGGTGATGCCGAGCTGCGCCCCCGACAGCTGCACCGTCAGGGTGCGCACGGCCGCCAGCGCCGACGACGCCCCCCGCTCCTCCCGCTGCGCGGCCCGTTGCAGCTCGCCGCGGTCGACCGTGGTCAGCGAGAACTCCGCCGCGACGAACACGCCGGAGGCGAAGGTGAGCAGCAGGGCCGGCACCAGGAGGAGCGCTTCGGTCATCGGGACACCTCGGTCCCATGATCGGACAAGTCCGCCCGCGGCGCACGGGAGACGCGCGGGCTCCCGCGAACCGGAGCGGCCCGGCCGCGCCGTCCTCGGCCCGGCGCCGCTCGGCGCCACCCGGCTCGCGCGCCTCGGCCCCGTGGCTCGGGCCGCCGTCCGTGGCTCAGCCCGTGGCCAGCGGCTTGGTCCAGCGCCGCCACTGCTCCTCGCGGGCGTATCCGGCCGACTGCCAGGCGTGCTGCGCCCGCTCGTTGCGCTCCAGCACCATCGCGTCGCCACGGCGGCCGCCGAGCGCCGTGAACCGCTCCTCGGCCGCGGCCAGCAGCGCCGTCGCCACGCCCTGGCGGCGGGCCGACGGATGGACCGCCAGCCGGTACAGGTGGCAGCGCCAGCCGTCGAACCCGGCGATGACCGTGCCGGTCAGCGTGCCGTCCCGCTCGGCGAGCAGCAGGGCCCCGGGGTCGGTGCCGATCAGCCGGGCGACGCCCGCCTCGTCGTCGCTGATGCTGGTGCCCTCGGCCGCCACCCGCCAGAAGGCGAGGACGGCGGCGGCGTCGGCCGGGGCCGCGGGCCGGATGCGCAGATCGCTCATGGCCGCATCCCACCAGGACCGGAGTGCGCTCCTCCGGCAATTCCGCGATCCGAGACGCGCGCCCTTGCCGCTACTAGCATTTCGGCGCTAGCTTTGTCGTATGGCGAAGACCCAGTTGAACGTGAGGGTGGACGAAGCCACGGCGGAGACGGCGCGCGAGCGCGCCTCGCAGCGCGGCATCAGCGTGAACCGCTACATCGAGGAACTCGTCCAGCAGGACGAAGGGGAGAACGGGCGGGCGTTCGTCCAGGCCGCCGCGGACTTCATGAGGACCTACGAGGCCGTCTTCACCGAGGAGTTCGACGCCCGGGGTGACGGCGCCCGTTGACGCTGCGGATCGATCTCGCGTGGCTGCTGATGGTGGCCGAGCACAACACCCCGGGGGACCCCCAGGTCACCGACTGGGGGGCGCTGGTCGCCGCGGTCGGCCGGCACGAGGCGGAGATCTTCGGCCGCCCGGTGTACGCCGACGCGCCCGCGCGCGCCGCGGCGATGCTCCAGCTCCTGGTCCACGTCCCCGCCCTGGAACGCTCGAACGCCTTGTTCGCGACCGCCGTCGCCTACGCCTACCTGGTGGCCTCCGGCCTGAAGGTGACCACGACACCCGAACAGGTACGGGACCTCGCCCGCCTCGTCAGCTCCGACCACGCCGGCGTGGACCGCATCGCCGAGGAGCTGCGCGGCTGGACGCAGTGACGGTCTAACTCCCCCGAAGCGGCTCCGCGCCGCGGGGGTGCGGGCGCGGCTCGTCGGGGGGCGGCTGGGCCGGCGGCGTCAAAGTGCCGCGGGCCCGGGCCGCCGCCGTCTTACCGGCGGGGCCCGGCGGCGTGCCTCGCCGGAGGGGTCAGACGTCAGGCGCGGGGGGCCGGGGCGTAGACGCGGCTGAAGGCGGAGGCGTCCCAGACGCCGCCGAGTTGGGGGGCCAGCCAGGCCGGGGCGGCCTCGCGGAAGGCCTCGGGTTCCAGGGCGCCCGCCTGCGCGGGAAGCGCGCCGAGGAGCGGCGCGGACGCGGCCACGGGCAGGTCGGCGATGTTGCACCGCTCGGCGAGGCCGGGGTCGGCCGCCCAGCTGCCGATGATGACGCCCAGGCACGTCAGCTTGCGCGCCCGCAGCGCCTCGGCCGTCAGGGCCGTGGTGTTGAGGGTGCCGAGGCCCGCGGGCGCGACGAGCAGCACGCCGGCGTGCATCAGCGCGGCCGCGTCGGCGAGCGTGTGGCCCTCCTCGTCGTAGCGGACGAGCAGCCCGCCCGCGCCCTCGACGAGCACCACGTCGTGGACCGCGGACAGCTTCGCCGCGGCCTCCGCGATCTCGGTGGGACCCACCGGCGTCATGCGGGCCCGTGCGGCCGCCCTCGCCGGTGCCAGCGGTTCCGGGTAGCGGGCGAGCTCGACCGCCGTCACCGCTCCCGCCAGGCGGGCCACCTCGGCCGCGTCCCCCGGCTCCTCCTCCGCGACCCCGGTCTGGGCCGGCTTCAGCACGGCCACGCTCAGCCCCTGGGCGAGCGTCGCCGCCGCCACCGCCGCGGTCGCGACGGTCTTCCCCACCTCGGTCCCGGTCCCGGTGATGACCACGATGGCCATGGGGTCTCTCCTTTCCTCGAAGGTTCGGTCTGCCCTGTCCCGCCGAACGGCCACGCTACGGGCGGCCGCGTCGCCGCCGTCCACGGGGTCCCGCCGGCCAGGCGCGGCGGGACCCCGTGGACGCCGGGAAGGACGTCAGCCGGCCTCGGCGGCGGCGCGGACACCCGCGCAGATCAGCGCCACGTCCTCGTCACCGGTCACGTACGGCGGCATGGTGTACACGAGATCGCGGAACGGGCGGAGCCAGACGCCGGCGGCCACCGCGGCCCTGGTGGCGGCGGCCATGTCCACGGGGTGGTCGAGCTGGACGACGCCTATGGCGCCGAGCACCCGCACGTCGCGGACCCCGGGCAGCTCGGCCGCGCCGGCCAGACCGTCGCGCAGCCCCGTCTCGATCCGCTTGACCTCCTGGCGCCAGTCCTGGCCGAGCAGCAGGTCGATCGACGCGCCGGCGACCGCGGCGGCCAGCGGGTTGCCCATGAACGTGGGGCCGTGCGCCAGCACCGGGACCTCGCCGCGGGAGATCCCCTCGGCGACCCGGGACGTGCACAACGCCGCCGCCATCGTCAGGTAGCCGCCGGTCAGCGCCTTGCCCACGCACATCACGTCGGGCGCCACGCCCGCGTGCTCCGCGGCGAACAGCTCGCCGGTCCGGCCGAAGCCGGTGGCGATCTCGTCGAACACCAGCAGCACGTCGTGCGCGTCGCACGCCTCGCGCAGCACGCGCAGGTACGCGGGGGAGTGGAAGGCCATGCCGCCCGCACCCTGCACCACGGGCTCCACGACGACCGCGGCGAGCTCGTGCGCGTGACGCCCGATCAGCTCGTCGAGGTGCGCCGCGTACGCCGGGTCGGGTTCGGCCTCGGCGCCGGGCGGCGGGGCGTCGGCGAAGACCTGCCGCGGCAGCACGCCCGACCACAGGTGGTGCATGCCGCCGTCGGGGTCGCACACCGCCATGGGCTGCCAGGTGTCGCCGTGGTAGCCGCCGCGCCAGGTCAGCAGGCGGTGCTTCTCCGGCCGGCCCAGCGAACGCCAGTACTGCAGGCACATCTTGAGCGCGACCTCGACCGACACCGAGCCGGAGTCCGCGAGGAAGACGTGCCGCAACGGCTCCGGCGTGATCTCCACGAGCCGGGCGGCCAGCCGGACCGCGGGCTCGTGGGTGAGCCCGCCGAACATCACATGGCTCATCCGGTCCACCTGGGACCGCACCGCGGCGTCCAGGACCGGATGGCGGTAGCCGTGGATCGCCGACCACCAGGACGCCATGCCGTCGACCAGCTCGGTGCGGCCCTCGGCGGGCGCGGCCAGGCTCAGCCGCACCCCCGAGGCCGACGCGACGACCAGCGGCTCCTGGCGGCCCGGCATCGGGCCGTAGGGGTGCCACACGTGCTCCCGGTCCAGGTCCAGCAGCGCCTGGTGGCCGAGCGGTTCGCGGTGCGGGTCAGGCATTGGGCGGCAGATCCGTGCCCGCGCCGCGACGGCGTACCGCGACGAGGTCGGTGCGGGCGGAGCCGGCCGCGCCGGCCGCGTCCGCGCCCACCGGCTGTGCGGGAACCGGTCCGGCGTCCGCGGGAAGGGTCTCCGCGGGAAGCGTCTCCGTGGGAACGGCGGCGGCGGGTCCGGCCTCGGCGGCGGGGGCCGCACACGGACCGGCGCCGTCCTCGTGGGCACCGCATCCGCCGTCGTGGCCGCCGCAGCCGCCCTCGTGCGAGCCGCAGCCGGCGGCGCCTGCCGCCCGGTGCCGGGGGAGCGTGGTGGTGTCCGCGCCCTCCACCTCGAAGCCCGCGTCGGCGATCATGTCGAGGTCGGCCTGCCCGGCCTGGCCCTCGCTGGTGAGGTAGTCGCCCAGGAAGATCGAGTTGACCAGGTGGAGCGCCAGCGGCTGCATCGTCCGCAGGTGGACCTCGCGGCCGCCCGCGAGGCGGACCTCCACGTCGGGGCAGACGAACCGCACCATCGCCAGGATGCGCAGGCAGCGCTGCGGGGTGAGGTTCCACTCCTTCGCCAGCGGCGTGCCCTCGAACGGGATCAGGAAGTTGACCGGCACCGAGTCCGGGTCGAGCTCGCGCAGGCTGAACACCACGTCCACCAGGTCGGCGTCCGTCTCGCCCATGCCCGCGATCAGGCCGGAGCACGCGGACATGCCGGCCGACTGCGCCTGCCGCACCGTGTCCACCCGGTCGGCGTACGTGTGCGTGGTGGTGATGTCCCCGTACGTGCTCTCGGAGGTGTTGAGATTGTGGTTGTAGGCGTCCGCGCCGGCCGTGCGCAGCCGCTCGGCCTGGCCCTCGGAGAGCAGTCCGAGGCACGCGCAGACCTCGACGTCCTCGTTCTGGCCCTTGATCGCCGCGATGGTCCGCGAGACGCGATCGACGTCCCGGTCCGTCGGCCCGCGCCCGCTGGCGACCAGGCAGACCCGCTTGGCGCCGCCCGCCACCCCGGCGCGTGCCGCGGCCGCGGCGTCGTCCGGCTTCAGCCAGGTGTACTTGAGGATGTCCGCGGTGGAGCCGAGCCGCTGGGAGCAGTACGAGCAGTCCTCCGGACACAGCCCGGACTTGAGGTTCACCAGGTAGTTGAGCTTCACCCGGCGGCCGAACCACTGGCGGCGCACCCGGCCCGCCGCGGCCACCACGTCCATCAGTTCGTCGTCGGAGGTCGCCAGGACGGCGAGCGCCTCGTCCCTGGTGGGCAGCTCGCGTCGCAGCCCCTTGTCCACGAGAGTGGTCAGCAGATCCATACCGGCGATCCTGTCCCATCGGGGCACCCCGGGCCAATGGCGGACCGCACAAGACCGGTGGCCGCCGGTGTGTGCATCACCACACCCTGTAGGGGTGGTGCGGGCCAGTACGTTGCTCAGTGCACAACTCCGTGCGTTTCGGACGCCGCCCTCCGGCGGCCCGCCGGACGGCCGTCGCCCGCGCGCCCGTTTCGACGACCGGACCGTGCGCCCGCCCGCCCAGCCGAGACGACCCCGCCCGGACGACCCCGGCACCCC